>NZ_ML133647.1:0-567417 GCF_003985135.1 Rhizobium fabae | reverse complement strand
TGCTCGCAATGCATCCGCCTTCGGCGTGCCGCATCTCGCCATCGTCGAGGGTTCAGCGCCCGATGTACTGAAAGGCCTGCCGGAACCGGATGTGATCTTCCTCGGTGGCGGCGGCAGCGAAGCGGGTGTTATCGACGCTGCGATTGCCGCGCTGAAGCGGGGAGGGCGGCTCGTTGCCAACGCCGTGACACTGGAGATGGAAGCAATGCTGCTCGGCGAACATGCAAAACGCGGCGGCTTCCTCACGCGGATCGAAATATCGCGCGCACAACCCGTCGGCGGCATGAGCGGCTGGCGGCCGGCCATGCCCGTGACGCAGTGGCGCTGGACGAAAGGATAACGAGATGACTGTGCATTTCATCGGCGCAGGGCCAGGTGCTGCGGATCTGATCACCGTGCGCGGCCGCGATCTCATCGCCCAATGCCCGGTCTGTCTCTACGCCGGCTCGATCGTCTCGCCCGAACTGCTGCAATATTGCCCGCCGGGCGCGCGCATCGTCGATACCGCATCGATGTCGCTTGACGAGATAGAGGCGGAATATCTGAACGCCGCTGCAGCCGGCCAGGATGTCGCGCGGCTGCATTCCGGCGATCTCTCCGTCTGGAGTGCCGTGGCCGAGCAGGTCCGCCGTCTTCAGAAACACGGCATCGCCTATACGATGACGCCGGGCGTTCCGGCCTTTGCTGCTGCTGCCTCAGCCCTCGGGCGCGAGCTGACGATCCCCGCGGTAGCACAGAGCCTGGTTCTGACCCGCGTTTCCGGCCGCGCGTCACCGATGCCGAACGACGAGACGCTCGCCAAATTCGGTGCGACGGGGGCCACGCTGGCAATCCATCTGGCGATCCATGCGCTGAAGCAGGTGGTCGAGGAACTGACGCCCCTTTACGGCGCTGACTGCCCCGTCGCGATCGTCGTCAAGGCCTCCTGGCCGGACGAGCGCGTCCTGCGCGCCACGCTTGCCGATATCGAGGCAAAGGTTGCGGCCGAGCCGATCGAACGCACGGCAATCATCTTCGTCGGCCCTTCGCTCGCTGCGGAGGATTTCCGCGAGAGCTCGCTCTATGATCCGGCCTATCAGCGGCGGTTCAGAGGCCGGGAATAACTTCCGATGATTGGCCGCCGCGGGCGGCCAATCATCGCGACAATCGCTAAGCGGCGCTCCGCCCGGTTCTCAAACCCGCGCTGACAGGTAATCCATGCTGGTACGAAGCGCACCGGCAGGGTCCTTGACCGCATGCACTTCCGCTGCAAAGGGTTCGAAGGAGAACGGACCCTGATAGCCCGCCTGCAGCAACGCCCTGATCTGTCCAGCATTGTCGAGCCGGTCGTCGCCGTCCACGAGCACGCGATGGGAATCGCGCATATCGGCAACGGAGACGGAAGGATCGCTGACGCCGGAGATGTGCACGAGGCCGGCCAGCTCAGGGAAGGTCGCGGCTTCGCCGGCAAGGTGATGGTGGAAGGTGTCGTGAACGAGCTTGAAGGTCGATTGCGCGCCGAGCTCCCTGATTGCCTCGGCCGCCTCGGTCTTCGAGCGCAGCGAGCAGATTTCGAAACCGAGAGGCTCGACGAGACCGATAATGCCGGCTTCATCCAGCATTGGCTTCAGTGCCGACAGGGCTTGGCGCAGATTAGCCTGCCGTTCGCCATCGGCGCGGCCGGTGCCATCGTTCTTCGGAACGAGGACGAGCGCCTTGGCGCCAGATGCGCTGGCATAGTCGATCAGTTCCTGCGCTTCTCGTGCGCGGGTTTCATTCCATTCGTTGAAACGCTGCAAGGCGTTGATCGAAATGATCGTCAGGCCGTGACGGGATGCGGCGTCCTTGATCGTTTCCGGCTTGGTGCCGTCGACAATCGCATTACCGGAAAGATCGTTGCGGATCTCGACGGCGTCGATGCCGAGCGACTTTGCCAGTTTGAAGAAATCATCGATAGTAAGCGACGGGGCGGCCATATGGTTGAGCGCAAAGCGGATCGAAGTCATGACGGAAATATCCTCCTCGTCTCCGCGCCACGGCGGAGCGGTTCCTCGTGAATGGGCAAGCGAATCTCTATCCGAATTCGCCCGGCAAACCATCCGTCATCGCCGGCGCCTGCTTTCATTGCTGAGAGAATTTCAATCGAGATGATGGAATTCTATCATTCTCAGATGTTCTCGGAGATATAGATATCGAATGGCAGGAAGGACTGACCGGGAACGGCAGCCTCACCATGCTCGATCGCACCGACCATCAGCGATAAAAGCTCCTTGCAGAGAGCGGGCAGCGGAGTGGCGACCACCATGGTGACGATATCGTCGGCAAGGCCGGCCTTGCTCTCCGGCGTCAGCTCGTTGACCACGAGCACGATCCGACCGGCGACACCCTCTTCGCGGAAGGCGGAAATCGCCCCCTCCATGCCGCCGCCGCAGACATAGAGGCCAACGAGATCGGAATGTTTCTGCAGAAGCGTCAGCGTCGCCTCGTGGGTGATTTCGGCAGTCTCGAGGTTGATCAGCGTATCGACGACATCGAATTCCGGGGCATTCTCGCGAAAATAGGAGCGGAAGCCGATCTCCCGCAGCTCATGGCCGTGGAAGCGGTGGCTGCCGACGAAACACGCGACCTTGCCGGGCTTTTTCGCCGTCCGCGCAATCGTCCATGCGGCGGTGCGTCCGGCCTTGCGGTTGTTGACGCCGACATAGGCGTCGCGCACCCCTGTGGCGAGATCGGAGAGCAGCGAGAAGACCGGGATGCTGCGCTCCTTCAGCTCCTCGACCGCGGTCGTCACCGCCGGATAATCAGGACCGACGACAGCGACGGCCTGGTTGCGGGCGCCGAGTGCCTTGATCTTTTCGTTGATGGCGGCAGGCGTCGTCGCCGAGGGGTACTCGATCTGGATCTGGAGACGGGCGGTGGTGACCGCGCGCGCCGCCGCTTCGATTTCGCGAGCGAAGGTCTGGTAGAAGGATTGGGTCGGTTTCTGCAGTAAAAAGGCAAGCCGGTATTGCGGCAGATCCTCAAAGACCCGCTGCCTGATGAGGCCGACGGCATGATAGCCGATCGCCTGCGCCGCATCATAGACCCGTCGCGCCGTCTCCTCCCGCACGCGATGGCGAGCATTGAGAACGCGGTCGACGGTGGCGACGCTGACGCCGGAGGCACGGGCGAGATCGGATATGGTGGGGCGGCGCATGGACGTTCCTGATGGATTCAGTCATTGATGCAAGCCATTCATGATGGCTTTTGATAGATTATATCAAGCCTGCATTGAGCGCCTTTCAAAGTCAACCTATCCTCCTCGGCAATAGGCATAGCGGGAGGCGGATGATGGCGATCCAGACAAAGAAACGTGACTACGACCTGCTCGGCGAAAGCGGTCGCACCGCCGTCGAGACGGGGCTGGCGGCAGCCGAATGGTATCATACCGACATTCCGCGCAAGGAGATGAAGGCACTGATGCAGCGCTCCGATGCGCCGGCGATCCGGGACACGATCATCTGGCTCGGCAGCATGGCGGTGCTCGCCGGGCTCGGCATCTATTTCTGGGGCTCTTGGATCGCGATACCCTTCTTCCTCGCCTATGGCGTGCTCTACGGCTCAGCCTCCGACAGCCGCTGGCACGAATGCGGTCACGGCACCGCCTTCAAGACGCGCTGGTTGAACGATGTCGTCTACCAGATCGCCTGCTTCATGATCATGCGCAATCCGGTGACCTGGCGCTGGAGCCATGCCCGCCACCACACCGATACCGTCATCGTCGGCCGTGATCCCGAGATCGCCGTCATGCGGCCGCCGGATCTCTTCCGCCTGATCCTCAATTTCTTCGGCATCCTCGACGCCTGGCATGCGGTCATCGACATGCTGCGCAATGCCTTCGGCGGCGTCAGCGCGGCGGAAAAGACCTTCATTCCCGAGATGGAGCAGCCGAAGGCGATCCGTTTCGCCCGCATCTGGCTGGCGATCTATGTCGCGACGATTGCCACGGCGATCGCCATGGGCTCGATCCTGCCGCTGGTGCTGATCGGCCTGCCGCGCCTCTACGGCGCCTGGCACCATGTGCTGACCGGACTGCTGCAGCACGGCGGCCTTGCCGACAACGTCATCGACCACCGGCTGAACAGCCGCACCGTCTACATGAACCCGATCAGCCGCTTCATCTACTGGAACATGAACTACCACGTCGAACATCACATGTTTCCGATGGTGCCCTACCACGCGCTGCCCCAGTTGCACGAGATGATCAAGCATGACCTGCCGGCACCGAACCCGTCGATCTGGTCGGGCTATCGCGAGATGATTCCGGCCTTCCTGCGCCAGCTGCGCAACGAGGATTATTTCCTGAAGCGCGAGCTGCCGGCAACCGCGCGGCCTTATCGCGAGGAATTCCACAACGAACTGGCCCCGGCGGCACAATAATCACGATCAAGGGAGGACAAGATGAGCGGCAATTGGATTGAGGTTTGCGGCAAGGACGAAATCGACGAAGAGGATGTCATCCGCTTCGATCATGACGGGCGCACCTTCGCTGTCTATCGCAGCCCTGACGACGAATTCTTCGCCACCGACGGGCTCTGCACACATGAACATATCCACCTCGCCGACGGGCTTGTCATGGATGAGATCATCGAATGTCCGAAGCATAATGGCCGCTTCAACTACAAGACAGGCGAAGCCAAGGGTGCACCGGTCTGCGTCAATCTCAAGACCTATCCTGTGAAGGTCGAAGGCGACACCGTCTTCATCTCGGTCTGAAGGAGGCGGACGGTGGTTCATTTCGTCATCCTGGGTGCGGGCGAATGCGGTGCGCGCGCTGCTTTCGCCCTGCGCGAAAAAGGCTTTGCCAGCGAGATAACGCTTGTTGGAGCCGAACCCCTTCCGCCTTATGAGCGGCCACCTCTTTCGAAGGCCGGTCCCACCGATGCCGGCGATCCGAAATTCATCGCCGCGTTCGAAAAATATGCCGACAGCGGCATCCGGCTGCTGACCGGCCTGGAGGCGAGGGATCTCGATACCGTATCCAGGGCCATCACGCTTTCGGACGGTACCGTGCTCTCCTACGACAAGCTCCTGCTCGCAACGGGCGCAGCCGCGCGTTCGTTCCCTGGCGCTCCTTTGGGAAGCCCGCGTATTCGCGCGCTGAGAACGCATGACGATGCGGCGGCGCTGCGCGATGCCATGAAGCCGGGACGGCATATCGCCATCATCGGCGGCGGCTTTATCGGGCTGGAACTTGCGGCAACAGCTCGGCAGCTCGGCGCCGACGTCACCGTCATCGAGGGGCTGGAACGCGTATTGAAGCGCGGCGTGCCGGAGGCGATCGCCCATCTGCTCACGGAGCGTCATCGCGCCGAGGGCGTCGATATCCGGTGCGGAGTCTCCATCGAAGCGCTGACCGAGGAAAACGACAAAGCCCGGATCCGATTGTCGAGCGAAGAGGTCATAGAAGCCGATCTTGCCCTCGTCGGCATCGGCGCGCGGCCGAATGTCGAGATCGCCGAAAGGGCAGGGCTGACGATCGACAATGGCATTGCCGTCGACGCCTATCTGCAGACCTCCGCACCTGATGTCTTTGCCGCCGGCGACTGCTGCTCCTTTCCGCTGTCGATCTATGGCGGCCGCCGGGTGCGGCTCGAATCCTGGCGCAATGCTCAGGAACAGGGCACATTGGCCGCGGCCAATATGCTCGGCCTCGAGGAAGCCGCTTCATCAGTGCCGTGGTTCTGGTCCGATCAATACGACATGACGCTGCAGATATCAGGCCTTGCCGAAGGCGCCGTCACCCATCTGCGCCGTGATCTCGGCGCAGGCGCCTTCATTCTCTTCCATCTCGATGCAGACGGGCGTTTGATCGCCGCAAGCGGTATCGGTCCGGGCAATGCCGTGGCGCGCGACATCAGGCTCGCCGAAATGCTGATCGCGGCGCGCGCCCACCCAGACCCGGCCGCGCTGGCAGCCAGCGATATCAAACTGAAATCCCTGTTGGCCGCCTGAGCCACCCTCTATTTTTCAAAGGAATTTGACGATGAAGAAACATAAACGCGCGACGGTCGCCGATCTGCTTGCGGAAAAAGGCAAGCGCCAGCTCACCATGTTGCGCGTCACCACGCTGGAGGAGGCCGAAGCCGCCGAAAAAGCGGGGATCGACATGGTTTCCGTGCCGCCCTCGCTGCTTGGGCCGGTCTTTCGCGAGGTCGCCCCCACGCCTTTCGCCATTCCAGGGCTCGAATATGGCGACCATGTCTCGGCGGAAGACTATCTCCGCGCCGCCTTCGCGGCCTTGAAGGCGGGTGGCGATGCGGTCTATTGCGCCGCAAGCCTGCAGACGATCCGGCGCCTGCGGGACGAAGGCATTCCCGTCTGCGGTCATCTCGGGCTGATCCCTTCGAAGGCGACCTGGACGGGCGGCTTCCGCGCCGTCGGCAAGACGGCGGCGAGTTCGGCAGAGATCTGGCGCCAGACCAAGGCGCTGGAAGAGGCCGGCGCCTTCGCCGCCGAAATCGAAGTCGTGCCGGGAGAGGTCGCCGCCGCCATCAGCGCCAGCACCTCCATGCTGATGATCTCCATGGGAGCAGGCAGCGGCTGCGACGCCCAATATCTCTTCGCCGACGACGTGCTCGGTGCCAATCGCGACCACTATCCCCGCCATGCCAAGGTCTATCGCAACTTCGCCGCCGAACACGACCGGCTGCAGCGCGAGCGCATCGCCGCCTTTACGGAATTCGCCGACGACGTCAGAAGCGGCGCCTATCCGGAAAAGCGCCATCTCGTTGGCATCGATGAAGCGGAACTGAAAATTTTTCTGGACCAGTTGAAGACAGGCAATCGCTAAGCACAACCGCGTTCCGTGCCTGGATGATGTGGGAAGCGCCGCCAAGGCGCTTCTCCTCCATTGGCTTCGGCCATAGCCTGTGCCAGGAATGATCCGTTCGATTCATTCGGAACGGAGTATTCAGTCCCCTGTGACGATCGGCTTTGCGCATGCGGAATTGATTGCTGTGCTCGTCGCGGTGACGGGGGACGAGCCGCGCGTCATGACCATCCGCTCCGGCGACGCGCTGCCTTCAGGCCCCTTCGAGATGGGGCACCGCACCCTGCAATCCGGCCTGCGCGAATGGGTGCAGGAGCAGACGGCACACCCTGTCGGCTATCTCGAACAGCTCTATACCTTCGCCGATCGCGACCGGAACAACGACATCCCGGGCGGACGGACGATCTCGATCAGCTATCTCGGTCTCGTCAACGAGCAGTCGGGCGCCGGACGGCCGGGATGGCACGGCTGGTACGAATATTTCCCCTGGGAAGACCATCGGCACGGACGGCCGGCGGTGCTCGATGAGATCATGGGGCGCCTGAAGATCTGGGCCGATGCCGATCCGGCCAGACGCGACCATCGCCATCGCCGGGCGGATTTCACCTTCGGCCTCGACGGCGGCGGCTGGAACGAGGATCTGGCGTTGCAGCGCTATGAACTGCTTTACGAAGCAAGGCTCGTGGCGGAAGCCGGATGCGGGGCTGACGCTAATCTCGGCCGCGCGATGTTTGCCGATCACCGCCGCATTCTCGCGACCGGGATCGCCCGGCTGCGCGCCAAGATCAAATACCGCCCTGTCGTCTTCGAACTGATGCCTGACAGTTTCACACTGCTGAGGCTCCAGCGCACCATCGAGGCGCTCGCCGGGCTGACGCTGCACAAGCAGAACTTCCGCCGCCTCATCGAACAGCAGGAACTGGTCGAGGAAACCGGCGAGACGGAAAGCGAAACCGGCGGCCGGCCGGCCAAGCTTTTCCGCTTCCGCCACACGGTGCTCGAGGAACGGGCGCTGGCCGGAACGAAATTACCGCTCTCCCGCAATTGACATATGCTCACCGTGAGAATATCTCTTTGCCTATGATATGCTCAAAGAGAGCATAATTAGGAGCCGGTCATGAATCACCCTGTTTCCGCATCCTCGCTCTACGATCGCGTCAGCCGCGTCATTCCCAAAGCCGAATGGATGACGTTCGAAAACGACGTCGACGCGATCCTCGAGCTCAAGCGCCGCCGTAACGCCGTCATCCTCGCGCATAACTATCAGACGCCGGAGATCTTCCACGGCGTGGCCGATATCGTCGGCGACAGCCTGGCGCTCGCCCGCAAGGCGATCGAGGTCGATGCCGATATCATCGTGCTTGCCGGCGTGCATTTCATGGCCGAGACCGCCAAGCTCCTGAACCCAGAGAAAACCGTGCTGATCCCCGATCTCGGTGCCGGCTGTTCCCTAGCGGATTCGATCACGCCCGAGGATATCGCGCTGCTGCGCCATGCCCATCCCGGCGTGCCCATCGTCACCTATGTCAACACCTCGGCCGCGGTGAAGGCCGCCTCCGACATCTGCTGCACCTCGGGCAATGCAAGACAAGTGGTGGAATCGCTCGGCGTACCGAAGGTGCTGATGATCCCGGACGAATATCTGGCGCGCAACGTCGCCCGCGAGACGGATGTCGAGATCATCGCGTGGCACGGGCATTGCGAAGTGCATGAACTCTTCACCGCCGAGGATGTGCGCCAGCTGCGTGAAAACCATCCCGGCGTGACGGTGCTCGCACATCCTGAATGCCCGCCCGACGTGGTGGCGGAAGCCGATTTCGCCGGCTCGACCGCCGTGATGTCGGATTATGTCGGCAGGCAGAAGCCGGCGCGCGTCGTGCTGCTCACCGAATGCTCGATGAGCGACAATGTCGCCGTGCACCATCCCGACGTGGAGTTCATTCGCCCCTGCAATCTTTGCCCGCATATGAAGCGGATCACGCTCAGCAATATCCGTGCAGCACTGGAGGAAAACCGTCACGAAGTCACCGTCGATCCGGCGATTGCAGTGGCCGCGCGCCGTGCTGTCGAGAGGATGCTGGCGATATGACCGAGATCATCGAGCACCTTGCCGGGCGCACGGTCATCGTTGGCAGCGGGCTTGCGGGCTTGATGACCGCGCTGACGCTGGCGCCAGAACCCTCCGTCCTCGTCACCCGCGCATCCCTCGGTACCGAGACGTCAAGCGCCTGGGCACAGGGCGGCATTGCCGCCAGCATGGGCGCGGATGACAGCGCCGAACTACATCTTGCCGATACGCTTGCCGCCGGCGACGGCCTCTGCGATCCCGCGGTCGCCGGCGGCATTATTGCCGGGGCGCCGGCAGCGATTGCCGCGCTGGAACAAGCCGGCGTGCGCTTCGACAGGAATGCCGAGGGCGAGCTTTCGCTCGGGCTGGAGGCCGCGCATTGCCGCCGCCGCATCGTCCATGCCGAAGGCGACGGCTCCGGAGCGGCGATCATCGCCGCGCTGGTGCGGGCGGTGATGCAAACGCCTGCGATCACGGTGCTCGAGGGCTTCGAGGCTCGGCGGATATTGATGGACGGCGAGCGTGTGGCGGGCCTGCTCTGCGCCACCGCGAAAGGCGCCGCCATCCTGCCGACCTCCAAGGTGGTGCTCGCCACCGGCGGCATCGGCGGGCTTTATGACGCAACCACCAATCCGATGGGTAATTTCGGCCAGGGGATCGCGCTTGCGGCAAGAGCAGGCGCCGCGCTCGCCGATATGGAATTCGTCCAGTTCCACCCGACCGCGCTCGACTCGCGCCGCAGGCCACTGGCGCTCGTCAGCGAGGCGGTGCGCGGGGAGGGGGCCTTGCTCGTCAACGAACAAGGCGAACGTTTCATGGCCCGCACATCAGGCGCAGAGCTGGCGCCGCGCGATGTCGTCGCGCGCGCGATCAGCGCCGAAATCGCCCGCGGCGGCAGGGTCTTTCTCGATGCCCGCAATGCACTCGGCAGCCGGTTTGCCGCGCGCTTTCCCGTCATCGCAGCCCTTTGCGGCGAGGCCGGCATCGATCCGGCCAATGACCTTATTCCGGTGCGCCCGGCCGTTCACTATCACATGGGCGGCGTTGCAACGGATGCAAACGGCCGCAGCTCGGTTTCCGGTCTCTGGGTCGCCGGAGAGGCGGCTTCAACCGGCCTGCATGGCGCCAACCGGCTCGCCAGCAATTCGCTGCTGGAGGCTGTTGTCATGGGCATCCGGGTAGCACACGACATATCTGGCATGCCCGCAAGTGCCGCAGGCACCATCTTCGCCGAGAAACTGCCGGTGGCCGCCGATGCGTCGCTTATCCGGCCGATCGTCTCGCGCCATGTCGGCGTGCTGCGCAATGCCGGCGCCATTCAGGGAGCGATTGCAGCACTTCTGCCGCTTGCCGAAGGCAATGGCCCGGCCGCCGATCCAGCCACTGTCGCGTTGCTGATCGCCGTCTTCGCCAGCCTGCGGATGGAATCGCGCGGCGCCCATGCCCGCACCGATTTTCCGCTGAAGCTCGCCGACGCCAACCGGCGCCGCATGTGCCTTTTCGACGTTCTGGAGATCGCCCGCGCGACCCCGCCCTATGCCCTTGCAAGGAGTGCCTGAGATGAGCCTCGTTCCCCTTCCGCGCCTGATCGTCGAGCCGCTGGTGCGGACAGCCCTGCTCGAAGATCTCGGTCTTGCCGGCGATATCACCTCGGCATCGGTCATCCCCCAAGATCATCGCTCGACCGTGGTGATGGCCGCTCGCCAGCCGGGCGTCATCGCCGGCCTCGATGCTGCCGAACTCGCCTTCACCCTCGTCGATCCCGAGATCGTCATGCGGCGAAATCTCCGGGATGGCGACGCGGTCAAACCGGGCGACGTCATCGCCACCATCGAAGGCCCGTCGCGTGGCCTGCTGAGCGGTGAGCGCACCGCGCTGAATTTCCTCGGCCACCTCTCAGGCATTGCAACCGTCACGGCCGAGATTGCCGCCGCCATTCAGGACAGCAAGGCCTCCGTCGCCTGCACGCGCAAGACGACGCCGGGGCTGAGAGCGCTGGAGAAATATGCGGTGCGGGCGGGCGGCGGCATGAACCACCGTTTCGCGCTCTATGACGCGGTGCTGATCAAGGACAATCACGTCGCCATCGCCGGCGGCGTCACCGAGGCGATCCGCCGGGCGCGAGCCGGCGTCGGCCATATGGTGAAGATAGAGGTCGAGGTCGATACGCTCGATCAACTGCGTGAAGCGATGGAGACCGGCGTCGATGCCGTTCTGCTCGACAACATGACGCCGGATCAGCTGCGCGAAGCCGTCGCCATCGTCGACGGGCAGGCAATCACCGAGGCATCGGGCCGCGTCACGCCGGCAACGGCCGCAGCCATCGCGGCTTCCGGCGTCGATCTCATTTCTGTCGGCTGGCTGACACATAGCGCGCCGGTGCTCGATATCGGGCTCGATTTCGTCAAAGCGGCGACGGACGCGGTTCCGAGACGGATTGCGCAGGTACTCTGATCACTCTTCGCCGGACGAGGGTGCAATCCTCAGGCTTCACGGCAATCCTCCCGGCTGGCACTCTATCGACGGCCAGTAACTTAACGTCTCTATATGAACGATGACGTCCGCCTGGGGACCGCGGTGAGATAAATAGCGTGCCGAAATGGCACGCATTCGCATTCGACGGAAAGTGTCGGCAAAGCATTTCCTCGCAAGGCAGCTTGAGAATATGCAAATATTAGATGAAAATTCTTCTTTTTAAAGCAAAGCGGCTATGCGTAGCGGCATTATAGCTCTAACATGCTTTTGACCGCAGGTGCGTTCGCGCGCCTTGGCTTTCAGGGGTGAGAACCGAGATGCAACGGACATCCGGGCAAACGTCGACGAACAGGCTATGCCTGCTCGGAAGACCGCGATTGCTGGCAGCGGGGAGGGAACTTCCCTTGCCAGAGAAGTCGTATTTTCTCCTCGCCATGCTCGCCGCCGAAGCCAATCTCGAACTTGACCGCGAAACCATCAGGCGGCAGCTCTGGCAATCCGAATTGCCGGAAAAGCGGGCGGGCAGCCTGCGCCAGCTGCTCGCGCGCATCGAGCAGAGCATCCCAGCCGATCTTCCACCGCTGCTTGCCGCAACGCGAACCCATATCGGGCTTGCGGACGGCTGGGAGGTCGACGTCCATATTCTGAAACAGAAGGGGCCGCTTGCCCCTGGGGACAGCGAAATCCTCAACGGCGAGTTGCTCGAAGGCGCCAAATCGCCGACGCAGGGCGCCGAGGACTGGCTGACCTACGAACGCCAGCGTGTCGACGAACTGCGCTCTACCCACCTCACCCGGCTGGTCGAGGCCGCCGACGACAGATCTGACGAAGAGCAGGTCGCGCTTGCCAGGCGCCTCCTGGAACTCGACTCCGCCAGCGAGACGGCGTACCGCGCCTTGATGCGCCTCCACGTCGGGATGAACGATCCTGCGGCGGCGCGTCAGGCCTATCTCAAGTGCAAGAGCCAGCTGAAAGACGATTTCGATACCGAGCCGGAGGAGAGCACTACGGCGCTCGCTCGCGAGCTCGGCCTGATACCCCCAGCGCAGGCCGCCGCACCGGAGCGCCCGGCAGCGCCCGGCATGTTCGTCGATCCGGTCGGCCAACCGCGCATCATCATCCTGCCGCCGGAAAGCATCTTCACCGATCCGCTGATGGAGCGCGTCGGCAGGGCGCTTCTCGAAGACGTCACCATCGGCCTCAGCCAGCAGCGCGGCTTCAAGGTGATCGCCGCGCATACGAGCCTTGAGATCCTCAGCCGTGCGGTCGATCCTACGCGCGCCTTGCCCGGCCCGCTCGACCTCAGCTTCGACTACGCTGTTTACGTCAGCATCCAGGGCCGCGACGAGGATGTCTATGCCACTTGCCGCCTAACGCGGACGACGACATCGGAAGTGATCTGGGCCATCGAGCTGCCGCTCGTCATGCAGAAGATCAGCGAATCCTTCGCGCATCTGACGCGGAGGATCGTCTCTTCGCTTGCCGACACGATCGAGCGCCATGAACTGGCGATGCCGATCGGCGAGGCGCCGGCATCCGCTTACCGTCTCTACCTGGAAGGCAAGCGGCTGATCGCCCAGACCGACCTGCAGCATCTGCGCCAGGCTCGCAAATGGTTCAAATCCTCGCTCAACCGTTATGAACACTTCTCGGCCGCCCATGCCGGCGTCTCACGCGCGCTCGGCATGGAATGGCTGATCCGCGGCATGCAGGACACGGAACTGCTCGACGAGGCGAACAGTGCCGCCCGCCTCGCGCAGCAGTCCGACCCGAACAGCGGCCGGGCCTATCGCGAGCTCGGCTTCGTGGCGCTTTATCGTCGCCGGTTCGACGAAAGCCTGGAGCATTTCCAGCAGGCCCAGGATCTCAATCCCAACGACGCCGACATTCTTGCCGATTTCGCCGACGCGCTTTCTCATGACGGCGATTTCGATCGGGCGCTGGAACTCAGCCGCGCGGCCTTCAAGCTCAATCCGCTGCCGCCCGACTATTATTACTGGAACCTCGGCGGCATTCACTTCATGCGCGAAGAGTATGGAAAAGCGATCGAGGCGCTGGAACCGGTAAAGACGAAGCAGGCGACCGCCCGCCTGCTCGCCGCCTCGCATGCCATGGCGGGAGATACCGGCAAGGCTGGGAACTACGCCCGGGTGGTGCTGGAAAACTTCCCGGATTTCCGCAGCGAGGATATCCGCCATTTCGTTCCCGATCGCGATCCCGCCTATACGGAACCGTTGATAAAAGGCCTGCAACTTGCTGGTCTTCCCTAATTGCATGGCCTTTTAACGAAGCCTGTAACGCTTAAATGACGCAGGCAATGTTTCCCTCCGATGGTTAACGGCAGCAAGGCGCTGCCAGCACCAATCGGAGATGGACCATGAAGACGAATGCTGAAACCACCGCAGTTCAGACACAGTCGCTGCGCTTCTCTGCAGCTGCCAGGGCAGCCCTGAAACAGGACGAACTCAACGTTTCCGCCAATGCACTCGAGAGCCTGACGCATGCGCTAAGGTTCCGCTGAGGACCATATCAGCATGTCCGCTTTCACCGACCTTGAAACGCTTGCCGGTGACCTGGAACGATCATCGGCCGGTGTCAGCGACTATCACGACCGCGCGGTCACACCGGCCCAGACGCTCGCGGCGATCAGGCCGCACCTGCGCGAATTCGGCATCACGCGCGTCGGTCTCCTGACCGCGCTCGATGTCCTGAACATTCCCGTCGCCTTCGCGACGCGGCCGAACAGCCATACGCTCTCGGTCTTCCAGGGCAAGGGCATCGACAACGACGCCGCCATGACCTCAGCGGCCATGGAGGCCATCGAGACGCGGATCGCGGAAATTCCGCCGGCCGACCTGACGCAGGCGACGGTCGAGAGCATGCGGGCGGAGCGTGCCGCCATGATCGACCTCGACAATGTCGCCCGCTGCGCGCCCGACGAGATCGGCAGTCACCCCATTCCCTGGTGCTCCGGCCTCGATATCCTTTCGGGCAGCAGCGTTTTCGTGCCGTGGTGGCTAGTCGGCCTCGACCATCGCGGCGAAAGGCCGCCGGGCTTCGAGCAGTCGAGCGACGGGCTTGCCTCCGGCAACACGCCCGCAGAAGCGGTCCTTCACGGACTTTGCGAACTGGTGGAGCGCGACGCCTGGGCTCTGACCCAGCTCAAATCGCCGGAACGCCTGAAGGAGAGCCGCATCGACCCGGCCTCCTTCGGCGATGCGGTCATCGACATCATGACCGACCGGATCGCACGCGCCGGCATGCGGCTGCTGCTGCTCGACATGACGACCGATATCGGCGTTCCCGCCTTCCTGGCCGTCATCATGCCGGGCAATCTTTCCGACCGTGTCGATGCACGCTGGTCGCATGTCTGCGGCGGCTGCGGCTGCCATCCCGATCCCGTGCGCGCCGCGCTGCGCGCCATCACCGAAGCGGCGCAGAGCCGGCTGACCGCGATCGCCGGCAGCCGTGACGATTTCTCGCCCCGGATCTATCAAAGACTCGACCGCAGTGCAGCCATGCAGGAAGTGGTCGAACTCTGCGAGGGCGATGGCCGGATGCGCGCGTTCCAGACCCGTGATCGCCGCCCGGCAACGATCCAGGATACCATCCGCCATATCGCCGGCCGGCTGACGGCGACCGGCATCGAGCAGATCGTCGTCGTGCCATTTGCGCACCGGACCCTGCCGGTCTCGGTCGTCAGGGTGATCGTGCCCGGCCTGGAGGTCGATATTTCAGGCCAGTACATCCAGCTCGGGATGCGTGCGGTCAACACGTTGAGAGGAGCCCAATCATGAAGGTGATGTTCGTCGGTCCGAGCCTTGGCATCGATCTCGCCGCGGCAAGAGCGATGTCTCCCCGCATCGATTTCCGGCCGCCGGCCGCCTGCGGCGACATCCTGAAAGCGGTTGAAGATGGCGCGACCGCGATCGGCCTCGTCGACGGTTATTTCGGCGATCTGCCTTCGGTCTGGCACAAGGAAATCCTCTATGCCCTCGAACGCGACGTCGCGGTTGCCGGCGGCGCCAGCATGGGGGCGTTGCGGGCGGCCGAATGCGCTCCCTTCGGCATGGTCGGCCTCGGCGCGATCTTCGAGGATTACGAGGCCGGCCGGCTGATCGACGACGAGGCCGTCGCGCTGGTGCATGCGCCGCAGGAGCTCGGCTGGCTGCCGCTTTCCGTCCCCTGGGTCGATTTCGAGCCGACGATCGAAGCGCTTCACGCCCATGGCGAGATTTCGCCCGGCGAACGCAAGAAACTGCTGCTTGCCGGCCGTTTCCTGCATTTTTCGGAGCGAACCTATGCGAAGGTGGTCGACGAGTGCCACTTCGCCCGCAAACCACGCCGCGACCATATCCTCGCAGCCATCCGCAAGTACCGCGTCGAGCGTAAGCGCAACGACGCGCGGCTGGTGCTGGAGTGGCTACGCCGCGACGAATTCCTCCCCGTCAACCGTGACTGGCGCTTCGCCGCCACCTCCCACTGGGAGCTTCTGCACGCCGAAGTCACGCGCAGCGTGACTCCTGTAACGGTAGAATAACGGTCGCAGCGGAAAGATGCACTGATGATGGAATCGTAGGTTTCACGACCAAGAGGGCGGAAACGATGTTTGAACAATATGCCGAAGGTACAGGCAGTGAATACGCAAGGATCTTCCGGCTGCTGTCGGCAGCCAAGGAGGAGGCTGAAAAGCTTCAGCTGCGTAATCTGATGCACCTGACGAACATGGCGCTGCTGCAGGTCGTCATCGATTGGGACGGCATAGATCCCGACAGGGAGCTAGACGTCAATCTCGAGAAGCTGCTCGGCAGCAAGGCCAAGATCGCAATGAAGGACGCCAGCGAGAACCTGATCCTGATCGATCGTCATTGATCTCGATCGATAACAATTGATCCCGATCAGTCGCTATTGGTCCTTATGCGGTCCGTTGGAATCGCGTGACGGGTTGCCGGTCTATTCGGCCGCGTCAGCTTCCAACTGTTCGGTGTGGGCGATCGCCTGAACAAGCTTCAGGATCTTCTTGCGAAGAGCTTCGTTCTTGATCGAGAAGAAGGCAGCATTGAGAAGAACGCCTTCACGCGAAATGACGAATTCCTCGCTCGGAGCGGGGTTGTCGTTGGCCGTATCCGGCGTCGACAGATCGTCGAAAAACGTCCTGACATCGACCTTCAACGCGCCGGCGATTTCAACCAGCATGCTGGCGGAAACGCGATTGGAGCCCTTTTCATATTTCTGAATCTGCTGGAACGTCACGCCAACACGATCTCCCAATTCCGTCTGGGAAACTTTCCTCAGTAGACGCTGTATACGGATGGTCTTTCCGACGTGAACGTCCACTGCATGCGGTTCTTCTTTCATTTTATTTTCCCTCCTGAGGCCAGCGGACATGAGGTTATTCGTCATATCCCTGCCTGACAACTTTTACCCGAGATGTATAAAGCTCGCAATTGCTTGGTTGTAAGTCGTCTCAAACCGAAACACTGCAATGCTTCATTCAGTATCCAGCAAAAAACATGCCAAAGTAGCACTTTTGTAAGGCACATCACGTTTTTCGCGATGCCGGAGCGTTTGCGCGACAAATTGTGCGGCGGCTTCCTGTCAGGAATTGCGTAAACTAGATCAGAGTGACCAGAGGCGCTGCGCATTGGCGAAAAGCAGCTTGGAGCGCTCAGCCTCGCTGCTGGAGGAAAGCACGGCTTGGGTCGCGGCCACCCAGGTGGAAAGCCCGCCGCCGCGCGTGCAGACCGGCCAGTCGCTGCCCCAGACGACGCGATCCCAGCCGAAACTTGCAATCACATGTTCGATGTAAGGCCTCAGCGTCTCAGCCGTCCATGTCTCGGCATCGGCATAGGCGACGACGCCCGAGACCTTGCAGATGACGTTCGGCCGCCGGGCGATCTCCGATACACCGGCCTTCCAGGGCTCGAAGGCATCCGAGCGGATATCGGGCACGCCGCAATGATCGAGAACGAACTGCACATCCGGAGCAAAATCGACGAGGGCGGCCACGCGGCCCGCCTGATGCGGCAGCGTGCAGAGGTCGAAGGTCAGGCCGCTGCCGCCGATCCGCCTGATGTTTTCGCGAAACAGCGCCCCTTCGGACACATCGTCGGGCACAACATGCAGTACGCGGCGGAATCCCTTGACGAAGGGATCGGCCTTTTGCCGCTCGAGATAGGCGGCAAAGCCTTCGTCTTCCGGCCGGCAGGAAACGATGGCGCCGGCAATCATGCTGCCTGCCCGTTTAGCAATGCCGGCGACATGATCGGTCTCGGCCTGCATGACGGCGGGATCGACGTCGACTTCCATGTGCAGCACCGTCGTGATGCCACAGCGCCGGGCCTCGGCCGCATAAGTCTCGTAGAGGAAATCGTGATCGAGGTCAGGCTCGCCCGAAAGCCAGGGATAACGCAGCGCCGACCGGTCGATGATATGCAGATGGGTATCGATGAGCACGCTCTTTTCCTCCGGGGAGTGGCCTTCCGGCAACCTATCTTTGGTGAATGGATTGTTCAAATAGAAATTCTCAGCTGTCGGTGGGGTTGGCGACGTCGGCGCCGGCCAGCAGCGAAAGCTGGGCTGCGGTCTTCTGCACCAGCAGGATCGTCTGGCTGATATCGGGTGCCGAAGGCGCATTCACGAGAGCAATGAAGGGACAGGTGAGGGCGGCGATGCATCGCCGGTCCGGCCCGAGAACGGGAGCGGAAAGATTGTAGACGCCTGATGTCTGGGCGCTCGCCATCATCTCGTAACCGCGCTCGCGGATCTGGTTGAGACGGTCGTAGAATTCCGCGCCGAGTTCGACGTCCGAACGGCTGCGCACATGTTCCAAGATCATCATCTCCCGTTCCTCCTCGCTGCGGAAGGCGAGAAGCACATGGCCAGAGCCGGTGTCGAAGAGACTGATATGAGCGCCGACACGGATCGAAAATCCCCAGTAATCCGGCGCCTCCTGCTGGGCGATGACAACAGCCGCGCCGCGGTCGAAGACGGCAAGGTGATTGGCCTGGCGCGTACGCTGGGCAAGATCGCGCATCAGCGGCGTAGCATAGGAAGCAAGCCGGCGCACCGGCGCGTGCAACTGGGCAAGACCGAAGAGTTTCAAGGTCAGCGAATAACGGTCGCCGTCCAGCCGGGTGACGTAACCGCGGCGCACCAGACGGTCGAGCATGCGGTAGAATTCATTGGGGCTGCGGTCGAGCCGCTTGGCGATCTCCGCCTGGGTGAGGCCGCTGTCGACGCCGGCAAGCAGCTCCAGAATATCGAGGCCCTTGTCGAGGGCAGGAGCGCGGTAGCGGTCCGACTCGTCGATCTCCATTCCTTCCTCCTGTGAATATCGTCCTGCATATACGCAGAACCGCAGCCGGAAAAGGAAAACTTCGCACTTGACCCTTGGCCAATCGTCTGTTTGTCTATAAACAGACAAATCATAGCTGAAGACATGCTGGGAAGGCGAAAGCCTGGAGACGTCCAAACGGCGAGATCACGAACAAGCCGTGGACAGGGAGGAAGACCATGCAACGCATGGGAATGACCATCAGCCCCGGAGCCGGCCCGAACGCAAGGCGGCGTGCTGCGCTGACCTTGCCAGAATCCGGTCGAAGCGCGCAAAGAAAGCTGAAGCATGTCGCGCAAAACCAGGGACCTGAAGCGTGGCAAGCGAAATCTGAAAGATCGCGATACACTTTAGTGATAGACGGCGACGGGCGAGCTTCATGGCTGAGCCTTCGCCTGAGACGCATTGGCATACCATCGTCCAGCGTGGACAAACCAAGAAGAGGCCCGTGACATGACAAACAGACTTTCCGGCAAGACCGTTCTCATCACCGCCGCCGGTCAGGGCATCGGCCGGGCGACGGCAATCGCCTTTGCCGCGGTCGGCGCCAAGGTCCACGCGACCGACATTAACACTGATGCGCTGGCCGCCCTTGCCGCCGAAACCGGCATTTCCACCCACAAGCTCAACGTGCTCGAAGAGGACGCGGTCAACACCCTCGTTACCGAGATCGGCGCCGTCGACGTGCTGTTCAACTGTGCCGGCTTCGTCCATGCGGGCTCGATCCTCGAGATGAAGGATTCCGATCTCGAATTCGCCTTCGACCTCAACGTCAGGGCGATGATCCGCACGATCCGCGCGGTGCTGCCCGGCATGCTCGAGCGCAAGGACGGGGCGATCATCAACATGGCCTCCGTCGCCTCCAGCATCAAGGGCGTGCCGAACCGCTTCGCCTATGGCGTCACCAAGGCGGCGGTCATCGGCCTCACCAAATCCGTCGCCGCCGATTATGTCGCTCAAGGCATCCGCTGCAACGCCATCTGCCCCGGCACGGTGGAAAGCCCGTCGCTGCAGGACCGCATGCGCGCCCAAGGCGATTATGATGCAGCACGCGCCGCCTTCATCGCCCGCCAGCCGATGGGCCGGCTCGGCACGCCGGAGGAGATCGCCGATCTCGCTGTCTATCTCGCCGGCGCAACCTACACGTCGGGCCAGGCGATCGCCATCGACGGCGGCTGGACGATCTGATTTCAGCCGATCATGCCGCCGGCAGTCCTGCCGGCCGGCCACGGCCATCGGCCCATATGATCGGCCCTCCATAATTATAATCGGGAGGAACAACCATGACCCGCATCACCGACCTTCGCGTCTTCGACCTTCGCTTCCCCACATCGCAAAGCCTTGATGGCTCCGATGCGATGAACCCCGATCCGGATTATTCGGCCGCCTATGTCATTCTCGATACGGATGCGCCTGATCTTGCCGGCCACGGCCTGACCTTCACCATCGGCCGCGGCAACGATATCTGCTGCATGGCGATCGAGGCGATGCGCCACCTCATCGTCGGCGCCGACCTCGCCGAAATTCTCGCCCATCCCGGCAAGTTCTGGCGGCATCTGACGAGCGACAGCCAGCTGCGCTGGATCGGTCCGGAGAAGGGCGCCATTCATCTGGCGACCGGCGCGGTCGTCAACGCCGTCTGGGATCTGCTTGCCAAGCAGGCCGGCAAACCCGTCTGGCGGCTCGTCGCCGAGATGTCGCCGGAAGAGATCGCCGATATCGTCGATTACCGCTATCTCACCGACGTGCTGACGCGCGATGAGGCGATCGAGATCCTGAAGCGGGCGGAGGCGGGCAAGGCGGAACGCATCGCCACCCTCGAAAAGGAGGGCTATGCCTGCTACACGACCTCGGCCGGCTGGCTGGGTTATGAAGACGAGAAGCTGCGGCGCCTTTGCCAGGAGGCGATCGACGCCGGCTTCAACCATATCAAGATGAAGGTCGGCCGCGACCTGGAAGATGACATCCGCCGCCTCAGGATCGCCCGCGAGGTGATCGGTCCCGACCGTTACCTAATGATCGACGCCAACCAGGTCTGGGATGTCGACCAGGCGATCGACTGGGTCAAGGCGCTTTCCCCAGCCAAGCCCTTCTTCATCGAGGAACCCACTAGCCCCGATGACGTCGCCGGTCACCGCAAGATCCGCCAGGCGATCGCGCCGGTGAAGGTCGCGACGGGCGAAATGTGCCAGAACCGCATCATGTTCAAGCAGTTCATCGCCGAGGGCGCGATCGATATCGTGCAGATCGATTCCTGCCGTATGGGCGGGTTGAACGAGGTGCTCGCCGTGCTGCTGATCGCCGCCAAATTCGACCGACCGGTCTGGCCGCATGCCGGCGGCGTCGGCCTCTGCGAATATGTGCAACACCTGTCGATGATCGACTATATCGCGGTCTCGGGCACCAAGGACGGCCGCGTCATCGAATATGTCGATCATCTGCACGAACACTTCCTCGACCCCTGCCGGATCGAGAACGCGGCCTATATGCCGCCGACCCTGCCGGGCTTCTCCATCGAGATGAAACCGGCGTCGATCGGCAACTATACGTTTCGAGGCTAAGAAACCGCCATCGGAGCTGACGTATCCAATGCCGGCCGCATGATAATTTCTTGATTTTTACAGTCTTTCCTGCGGCCGGCGGGCTTCCAATCTGACGGGGCTGCTCCAATTCACTTGGGGGCGGCGAAGCTTGCTTTTTAGGGCGCCGAGGAATATTTTTGAAACGTGAATGCGGAGGGGGTCCGGCACCAGCGGGCCAGCAAATTTTATTGAGCAGAAACAATAGAATGTTTGCGATCCAGCCATGCCCAAGTTTCACGCCGTCAGGAGACTACACGCCTATCTGCTGATCGTCGCGGCAATACTGCTGTCGATCGGCACGGCTCATGCCGCCATGACCGAGGAGAGCGGACGCCGCGTTGCCCTCGTCATCGGCAATTCGGTCTACAAGACGCTGCCCTCGCTTCCCAATCCGGCCAATGATGTCGAAGAGGTCGCCAACACGCTGCGCGCGGCCGGTTTCGACGTGACGATCGGCGTCAATGTCGACCGCATCGGGCTCGAAGACACCGTGCGCCGCTTCCTGCGTTCGACCAACAATGCGGAAGCCGGCCTCATTTATTACTCGGGCCATGGCATCCAGGTGGGCGGGCAGAATTTCATCGTTCCGGTCGATGCGACGCTGGAGACGCCCTATGACGTCGAGACGCAGACCATGCCGCTCGACCTGATCCTGAACCATCTCAAGCAGAATTCGCGCGTGCAGCTGATCTTCCTCGACGCCTGCCGCAACAATCCCTTCAACGCGCAGAAATTCTGGATGGCGGAAAAGCTGGAACCGGTCGGCGCCACGCGAGGGCTTGCGCGCATCGACAGCGATCTCGGCAGCCTGATCGCCTTTTCCACAGAACCGGGCCAGGTGGCGCTCGACGGCACCGGGGCGCTGAGCCCCTATTCCGAATCCTTTATCAAGCGCGCCAGCGAGCCCAACAAGGAAATCCGCCAGGTCCTGACCGATGTGCGTCGCGATGTGATCGCCATGACCGACGGCAAGCAGATCCCCTGGGAAAATTCCTCGCTGACGGACAGCTTCTATTTCATTCCGGCGCCGCCGCCGCCGAGCGTCGAGCCGATGCAGCAGGCGAGCGTGCCGGAGGGAGCCGCGGCCACGAAGCTGACGATCGCCCCGCCGCATGACGAGACCGGCTCTGCCCTGCTCGTGACGATCAACCAGCTCCCGCAGACGGGCAAGCTCAGCTTCGACGGCAAGCCGATCGAGCAGGGCGCGAAGCTTCCCGCCGCGGCGCTGACGGCGCTGACCTATGATTCCACGGGCGTTGCCGCCGGGACCATCGGTCTGATCGGCTATACAGTCAGCGATCCTTACGGCCAGGCGACCCAGGGTGTGGTCGCGATCACAGTCTCGGCCGATGCCGGCGTCAAGCTCGCCCAACTCGAGCAGGAAAAGCAGGTGCGGCTCGCCGATGCCGGCGCTTATCTGAAGGAACTGCCGCGCGATATCGACGCAACGATCGGCGTCGGCCCCGTCAAGGCCGGTCTGCCGATCGTTCCGGCGTCGACCGCCGAAATGACCTTCAAGGTCGCCGCTCTGCCCGACAAGGGCACGCTGCGCGCCGGAGACCGGGTAATCGGCCTCGGACATGTGCTTGAGGCCGCCGATATTCCGGCCCTTTCCTATGAGCCACAGATCGGCACGGAAAACCAGGCCTTCGCCGTGACGCTGCAGGCCGCCAATGACGACCTGGCGCCCGCAACTGTCACTTTCAAACCGACGCTCGACGCCTGCGACACAGCAGCCGCAGCCCCCCTCGACCTGCAGGGCATGACCGCAGGCAAACTGCCGAACGAAATCGACCCGAACGTTGCGCTGCCGGCTTGCACGGAGGCGATAAAGGCCTACCCGGAAGTCGCGCGCTTCGTCTACCAGCTCGGCCGCGCCCAGCTTGCCAACCGTGACACGAAGACGGCTTTTGCGACGATCAAGAAGGCGATGGATGCCGGGCATGTGCGGGCGATTTCGGAGGTCTCTGCGCTCTATCTCGTCGGAGCGTCTGTACCGGCGAACCTCGAAAAATCTAGCGAGATAGCCGCCATGGGCGCGAAGAAGGGGGATCCCTATGCGCTCTATGCCTATGGGAAAAGCCTCTACTACGGCAGAGGTGCCAAAGCTGATATCCAAGAAGGCCTGAAGCTAATGCTTCAGGCGGCCGATTTGGGCCATACCTACGCAATGAACGAACTTGGCTACATCTTCTTCAATGGGGTCAACGTTCCTCCCGACATAGACCGTGGTATTCGCTTCTACGAGTCGGGTCTCAAGCGAGACGACATATATTCAATGAATAGCCTCGGGATGATTTATCGCGCGGGCAAAGCCGTGCCGCAGGATCTCGAGAAGGCACTCGAGCTTTTTAGAAAGGCGGCGGAAGGCGGCCAGCCTTATGCTCCGCGAAATATCGGCCTTATGTACAGAGACGGCTTAGGAGTGCCTAAAGACGAGGCCACTTCTATTACGTGGTTGGAAATGGGCGCCGAGCGCGGTGATTATTGGAGTGCGTTCGAGCGGGCCAAGATGGCCAAAGGCGACGGTTCAAACACAGAGAGCCTAGTCACCGCAGCTCATTATTTTGCTCTTGCAAGCGCGCTCAACAGACCTGGCACCGGCGACCCTAAGAAACAGTCGGACAAAGAGCTCGCATCCTTAGCTGATTCTGCAAAGAAGAAGGCAGCAGAGGCTTTTTCGAGCGAACTGACTCCGCAAGAACTCAAGGCCCTTCCGAAGACCAAATCGCTGAACGAGAGGCTGACGCTTCTTGCGAAGGCGACGTGGGTGAAGCGAAATCCGAGATACGATCTCTTCTAAAACGGCGATCTGGGGGCGCCCTACATGACCAGCAAACTCTTCATCCGTATACTCCTGTGCTCGACTTTCATCGCTGGTTCGGGCGTAGCCCTGCAGGGCTGCATCTTTAACCCGGGAGCCAAGACTTTATTCGCCGAACAAGAGCCGACTCGCGAAAAAACGCCAACTGTTAAAAAGGTGGCAGCAAAGAGTAATGAGACGACGTTCGCTCGTTCGGATAAAAGTTCGGGCTCAGGCAGCTCTTCGGGTATGGGTGGCAGTTCCAGCGGCAGCAGCTCTAGCAGCGGGAGTTCCAGTGGCGACACTGGCGGTAGTGATCCCGGCGGCAGCGATCCCGGGTGGAACTCAGATCGCCGTTTGAAGACGAATATTTGTCGTCTTGGTACTTCCCCTACCGGCATTCCGATTTATGCGTTTCGTTACATATGGGGCGGACCACTCTTCGTCGGCACAATGGCGCAGGATCTTCTGTTGATCAGACCCGACGCAGTAATTCAGGGCGCAACTGGATATTACAAGGTGGACTACGATATGCTGGACGTCAAAATGATATCCATATCGGAGGACATCTCGCTGGCTCCCGCAGAAGCACGCGCCATTGTCGTTGCATTGGCGGTGGATGCTGCAAAAGCACAACCTCTGACAAAACTTCCGACGACGATATCGCGAGAACTTGTCCGGCTGGCAATGTGATCGGAGAAGCTCATTACGTTCGATATTCACGCCGGTTGCGGCTGGCTCGCGACCCGTGGCGTGAGACCACTTACCCGTTGAGCCCCTTGAAACGCACCGGCTGGTAGCCGCGCATCAACAGGCTGCCGAGCGAATAGGTGTTGCGGCAGACGCGGCCCTTGCAGGCGTTCGGCGAGGCCTCCATCACCTCCACCTTGCGGTCGTCGGTGAAGCGCATGAACAGCAGGACGTGCGAGCCCGGCTTGTTCAGCGCGTCGCCCGGTTGCATCGACCAGGGGTCGGAGAGGCGCTTGGCGATGCCGGGAATGGCGCGGGTCGATACATGCATTTTCAGGCCCCAGGCATCGCTGACGAAACCGGAGCAGTCGACGCCGAGGATGTTGGATTGCGGCGCGCTCTTGGTGCAGACGTTGCCGGCGGTCTGGCCTTTTTCCACGCCGCCGACGAAATCCTCCAGCGGCGTCTTGCAGCCCCAGCAATAGGGAACGCCCTTCACCGTCTGCCCGCGCTTGCCGATCAGGTAGATCGGGCGGCGCAGCCGGTTCATGTTGGCGCAGCCCGGTCCGGGATCATTGCCGTAGGCGGCCGGCGTCACCAGCCAGTTCAGCGTCTCGAAGCCGATCGCCCGCTCGATGACGTCACCGCGTGATTTCGGCACGATCGCGACCTTCGGCGTCTTGCCCGGCTTGCCCATGTTCAACGGCTTGGCGGGCTTGGCGACGGCGAGCTTGCGGCCGGGCTCCCGTCCGTCGAGTTTCAGCACCTGTGCCCGGCTTTCCTGAGAGCGGAGATAGAGCACGTCGCCGCGCGGACCGATCGCCACGAAGCGTCTCGAGAACACCGTGCCAGGGTCGATCGGCAGGTCGTAGACGCGATCCACCGTCCCGTTCGGCGTGAAGCGAACCACCAGCATGCCGGTACGATCAGGTTGGTCGGCGGGCACGAGTTCGACCAGCGCATAGGGCCTGCCCGTGGTGTCGATGTCGAGAAGTTCGACGGTGCCGATGCGCCCTTCCGAAGTCAGCTGCAAAGAGAGGAAATTCTCCTCCGAGCTGCTGCGCCGCAACAGGATTTCCGCCTTGTCGTTTGTCGCCGAGACTTCCGCAACGATGTCGCCGAGCCCGCGGCTCGGCACGTACTGGACGACCGGCGGGCGAGCTTCGGGCCGGCTGGTGCTGCGGCCGATCTCGTCGATGATGCTGTTCAGCGGACCCGGCGGTGCCGAGCCCATGGAGGCGAAGACAGAGCGGGTATAGTCGTCGGCATCGCCGCCGTCGACTGCGCGCAGCGTCTGCGACCGGCCGTCGGCGTCGGTGGAGCGTTCGAGCGGCACAACACCGTCCGACCAGAGGTAGAGTTCGTTGTGAACGACAGCGAGGTCCTCCGGCGCGGCATTGTCAGGCAGCGGCAGAACCTCGGGATCGGCCTGCGAGCGTTCGGCGTCGACGGCAAGCACGCGGCCGTTGTTCTGGTCGAGGATGTAGATGGTGCCGTCGTCACCGACGGTGATCGCCGCAGGCCCTGATGCCTCCACTTCCTCGCTGGACGAGATGATGCCGACCGAGCGCGCGCCGTCGCCACCGCGAAGCTCTATGATCGTCGTGTCTTTGGCGAGAACCGGCGAAGCGACCGCAAGTGTCGCGGCAAACAGAATATGCGACCCCAAACCACGCATTGCCTCGACCCTCAAAGAGACCGTCAAGTCTTTAAAAATGGTAGGATAGATGCGCCCTGTCAGCAAGCTATTGCTTTCCAAACGATTTGGAGATCTGCGCGGTCAATAGTACAAGATCATCGTCTCGAAGCTTTGCGGGCAGGGAATGCTTATGCTGGAATGGAACGGTGATGAACTGGCGCTTGATATAAGCTTGCTGGAGCAGGTTCGCGCAGCGAGGATAAACTTCTCCGATCGTGTCTGCGCGGCCTCGGCTAGCGCGGACGAAAAGCACCTGGCGCAGTTGCGCTCCGAGCCGACCTATCTGATGGCCGAGTTCCTTTATTCGATGAAGGTCTTCGGCATCAACACCGCCGAGGATATCGAACGCTTCGCCGATCTGCATAATGACTATGTGGTGTCGCTTACCCGCGATCCCGCCAAGCTGCAGCGCCTCGGGCTTTCACAGGACCGCGCGCTCGCCTCGATGTTCACCGCCGACACCAAGCCGCGGCTGATCCAGAACTGGGCTGATAAATCCGGCGCGATCGACCAGTCCAACCTTGCCCGTTTCCTTGTCGCCGTCATGTCGAGCGAGACCTGCCGCAAGACGCTGATCGATTTCGAGATGGCGGGCTTCATGCAGCGCACACGCTCGCCCTACGGCACGATGGTCGTCTGGTCGACCGGCAAGATCGAGGAAATCTTCGGTGAAATGCTGCGCAATCTCCGCCTCAGCCTGCAGGAATTGAAGATCCTCTAATGCATGTCACCCGGAAGTGTGCAGCGGGGGGTCAACGACATACATAAAACAAAGAGCTAAAGCGCCGCTGCCAATCGATTTCAACCCTCCCAATCGATTGGCGCCGATCGCCGTTGCCTTCCTTCCGGCCCCTCCCTATTGTCGGGGCGCTTGTCGCGTAATGGTGCCAATAGGACGGACTTGACGACGATGACGAAATCCTGGCTCACATCCCTGTCGATCGGCCTTCTGCTGGCGCTGCAGGTCGCGGAACCTGGTTATGCCGGCCCGGCCGAGGATGCGCTGGCGGCGCGAAACCCGTCGCTGGCGGCGCTGCGCCAACACGATGAAAAGGCCTTTGCCGCCGCAGCCGCGATCATCACAGAACACGAAAGCGCCAACGGTCTGACACCAGGCGAGAGCAAGCTTCCCGATACGACTTCGCCCGGGCGCGACATGGGCTCGGCGCCCGGCAAGGAATTCACGGTCGACAATCCGGATATTCTCTGGCTCTACAATTCCTCGCCTGAGGGAATGAGCGATCTGATCTCGATTTTGAAATCGGCCGGGCAGAAACCCAAGAACTGACAGCATCCTCCGCGCAGTCGAACGGACTATATCAGCCGGTGGATATTACCGAGCCTGAGTCTTGCTCACGTCTTTGCCTAGGTGGTTTCTTCGTGGCTCCAAATAATTTGTAACCCTCCCTCCGGCAAGACAGGCGCGGCCATCCCAATTTCGCCGGTCAGTGCTATTCTCATCTTCAAGACAGTGTGAGATTGTTCGAAGAGGAGGTTTTCCAATGCCAAACCGTAAAGCCATCCTAGCCGCAGCCACATTCCTTTCGCTTTTCCCGATGGCTCCCGTCGTCGAGGCGCAGAACGAACGCACACTGACCGAAGCGCCGACGCAGACCGGACCCGTGAGCATCACCTTCGATCGCGCGGAGGCCAAATACGCCATTGGCGAAGTCGTCGGCCTCTTCATCCAATCGACCGAGAACGCCTATGTCACGGTCTTGAACGTCTCGCCGAACGGCTCCGTGGTGAAGCTTTTTCCGAACAAATATCAGACCGATGCGCTCGTTAGCGCCGGCAAGCGCGTGCAGGTGCCGGACCCGGCAAGCGGCGCCAGGCTGCAGGTTTCCGGCCCGGTCGGCCAGGAGCAGATCAAGGTCTTCTATTCCTCCAAGCCGCTGACCATCTTCGCCGATCTCGGCAGCAGTGGCGGCGGCATGTTCCGCTCGATCGACGGCGGCATGGAGGCCGTTTCCCGTAGTCTCGAAGAAGCCCGCAGCCTCGGCACCAAGATCAGCAGCAAGACGGTGATGCTGACGACGGTCGACAGCCCGGCGGCCCTGCCGCCCTCCGCCGTCCCGCCCGTCGCTGCCGCCCCTGCGGCAAAACCCGCACCGGTCGAACAGGCTGCAAAGCCGCCCGTTGCGTCGCCGAAACCTCCGGCCGCTCCGAAGCCGAAGCCTGTCGTGAAACAGGAGGTCGCCAAGGAGCCGGAACCGGTGATCGAAAAGCCGAAGAAGCCCGCTCCGAAGCCCGTCGAGCAGGCGACGTCGCAACCGCCGAAGAAATACAAGATCGTCACCAATCTAGCGCCCGGCCAGGAGCTTGCCGCCGATGAGCTGGAGTTGATCGGCCCTGCCACCGGCACCTCGTCCAACCGGCCGACGCAGTCGTCCCAATCCTATCAGGCGTCCCAGCCGAAGATGCCGAAACTGCCGATGCCGCAGCTCAAGATGCCGCAATTCAAGCTCCCCGGCGGTTTCAGCATCAAGATGCCGCAGCTGAACCTCGGCCGTTCGGCCGAACCTGACCAGGCCGGCGAGGAGATCGAGACGGCCAATGCCGATACGCCCGCTTGCAACGCTCTTCTCGACAAGCTGAACACCGCCGTTGCCGCCAAGGATATTCCTGCTGCCGCGACGGAAGCCGATGCAATCGCCGTCAGCGCCGACTGCGGTCAGTTCCAGGTGAATGCCCAGCGCCGTGTCGCCGCCCTCAGGCTTGCCAGCGCCCAGGAGATGATGGCCGCCAACAAGCCGGTCGCCGATTACGAGCCGCTGCTTATCGCCGCCGACGGCCCGCAGGTGCTCTGGCAGGCCTCGGCCACGCTCGGCGAGATCTATTTCTCCGCCCGCCGCTTCGCCGATGCCGCCGCCGACTATCAGCAGGCAATCGAGATCATCAAGAACGAGACCCGCACGCCGAAGGCGCCGCCGGCCGACACGATTTCCGATCTCATCCAGCGCGCCGCCCAGGCTCGTATCCTTGCCGCCAACCCGACGACCGACAACCCGCAAGGCAGCTTCGTGCCGGCCGAGAAGGATCACCGCAGCGGCGTGCTCGGCGGCATCTATTCTGAGAATGTGCGCGGCATCGTGCCGGTTTCCATCCCGGTGCCGATCACCTTCGACTTCGACAAGTCGAGCTTCACCTCGATCGGCACGGAGGCCGCCCAGGAATTGCTGGAAGCGCTGAAGGAGCAGAAGCCCGGCCGCATCATCCTGATCGGTCATACCGACCGACGGGGCGCCGACGACTATAACCAGAAGCTCTCGGAGCGCCGCGCCCGGGCCGTCGCCGATTTCCTGAAGAGCAACGGCATCGACGCCACGATCGACGCCGAAGGCCGCGGGGCTTCCGAGCCGGTGGATGTCACCGCAACCGCAAACCTTACCGAAGACGATATCGACGCGCTGAACCGCCGCGTCGAATGGCGGCGCGAATAGCTGGGCGAGGGGAGGTTTGGCCATGTCCGCATCCGTTTCCATGGCCGCAACACTCGCCTTCCTTGCTCTGGCGACCACCGACTGCCTGGCCAGGACTATCGAGGCACCGGAGCGCGGCACAGTGAGGGCGGTCCTGATCGGAATCGATCTCTACCGTAACGTTCCGCCGCTGCACGGCGCCGTCGCCGATGCCGAGGACCTCTCGCTGTCGCTGCGCTCGGTCGGCGTCGAAGACATGACGCTCTTGAAAAACGGCGCGGCCGACCGCGAAGGCATCTTCCATGCGATCGAGGCCGTCACGGAAAGGGCCGGCTCCGGCGATCTCGTCGTGCTCGGCATTGCCGGCCACGGGTCGAGCGAGCCGGAACGCGTCAGGGGCTCGAAACCCAGCGGCCGCGACGAGGTCTATGTGCTCGCCGGCTTCGATACCCGGCTGCCCGGATCGCGCGAGCGCATCTTCGGCGACGAATTCAAGGTGCTGATCCACAAGCTGGAGGCCAAGGGAGCCGATGTTCTCTTCATCGCCGATACCTGCCATGCCGGCGGCATGACCCGCGACGTCGATCCGCGCGGCGCCGGGATCACCTGGCGCCAGGCGCCTTCCTATACGATCGAGGAGGATGACCTCGCGCCGATTTCGACAACGGCGGACGCGCTCTCCACCGGCTTTGATTACAAACGGCTGACCTTCCTCGCCGCCGTCGACGAGAACACCAAATCGCCTGAGATATCAATTCCCGGCATTCCGCAGAAGCGCGGCGCGCTGAGCTATGCGACGGCTCGTGCCTTCGAAGGGGCCGCCGACCGCAACGGCGACGGCGCCGTCAGCCGCCGCGAACTCTTCGAATATGTGCGCCAGTCGGTCTATCAGTTCACCGATCAGCGGCAGAATATCTTCACGCAGAGCCCGCCCGGAACCGATCTCGACCGTGCCGTCGTCTATGACTACGACGGAGCGGGCACGACGACGGACGTCGAAAAATCCAGCTCTCCACCGCCACCGGCCGAGCCAGCGCCGATCACCGTCGGCGCCCTCGGTTCCGATCCCGTGCTGCAGGGGATCGAGCCGGCCGTCACGCCGTTCAAGCTGTCGGGAGGCGCGGATGCCGAACTCGTCTTCGATCCCGAAAAGCACGAGGCGATTGCCGGTGGCGATGTCGTCGCCTCCAGCATCGGCGCCGGCGACATGCCTTTCGTCGTCGACCGGATGGCCGCGCTCGACACGCTGAAGCGGCTGTCGGAGACGAACCCGCAGACCGTGCGCGTAACGCCTTCCGACACCGTCCATCGCGAAGGCGAGCGCGTCGGCGTCACCGTTTCGGATATATCGGGCCGCAAGCTCGTGCTTTTCGACATCACCGGCGATGGAACCGTGCAGTTCCTCTATCCCGGCGAAAAAGACGCGGATGCGCCGATGCCGGCGGCCTTCGATCTCGATCTTTCCGTCGTCGCACCGTTCGGCACGGACCTGCTCGTCGCCGTCACCTCCGAAACCCCGATGCCTGATCTGGTGGAATTCCTGAAGCAGAACGACAGGCGCCGCACCGCCGGCAACATCGCCAAGCGCCTCGGCGAAGTCCTGCCCAAGGGCGCGCGTGTCGGATTCACGGTCCTCTATACCTCCGCCGGAGCCAAGCTATGAGCACGTCGATCAGCAGGATCCTCAACGTTGCGGCCGTCATGGTTCTTCTCGCCTCTCCGGCGCTCGCGCAGCAGGATACGGATTTTGCCGGCGAGGATGGCGGGCGCGTCATCGGCGGCCAAGCGGCGAAAAAGGGTGAGTGGCCCTGGCAGGTGAAGATCCTGGCGCCCGATCCCGAGCAGCGCGGCCGCTTCGGCGGCCATTGCGGCGGTTCGCTGATCTCGCCGCGCTGGATATTGACGGCCGCCCATTGCGTCACCAGCGGCCGCTCAGGCAAACAGGATCTCTTCGCCCGCGACCTCCTGATCGTCGAGGGCAAGTCGAAGATCGACAAGGTGATATCAGTCGACGGGCCCGACAAGCCGGGCCTTGAGGTGGAAGACGTTGTTATCCATGAGGATTTTGACCGCAAGGTCTTCGCCAACGACATCGCCCTCATCAAGCTTGCAGAACCCGCGGTTTCGAAACCTGTAATCCTCGCCTCTACCTCGGATGACGCAGTCGAAGCCGCCGGCCACACGGCCGTCGTCACCGGCTGGGGCTACACCAAGGCCGATCACGGTTGGGACGACAAGTACCTGCCGACGGAATTGCAGGAGGTCGAGCTGCCGATCGTCTCGCGCGAGGATTGCCGCGCCGCCTATCGCGAGAGCTCGATGCGCATGAACCCGATCGACGAGCGCAATGTCTGCGCCGGTTATGCCGAAGGCGGCAAGGACGCCTGCCAGGGCGACAGCGGCGGGCCGCTGGTCGCCCAGCGCCCCGACAAGAGATGGATCCAGCTCGGCATCGTCAGCTGGGGTGCGGGCTGCGCCGAGGCGGAACATTACGGCGTCTATACCCGCGTCGCCGCCTTCCGCGACTGGATCGCCGCAAAGACCGACGGCGACGTGCCGAACGCCTCGATATCGGCCGACGGCGACCAGGTGGCGGCGGTTGATACGAAGCGCAAGTCTCCTGGAAGCGACATCGCGGCGGGGACGAAGCAGAAACAGACGCCGGCCGGTCAGCTTGAGGCCAATCTTGCGATCACCACGCCGCCCGGAAACACCACGGAGGCGCCGGCCGCCAACACGCCCGCCGGCAATCAGCCAGAGGTGCAGGCACCGGTCGTCCAGACGCCCGCCGTCGAGAGCTCTCCCGGCGACCGCGCGCTCCTGATTGGTATCGACGACTACGAAATGCGCGAGGCGAAACTGACCGGCTCCGCCAGCGATGTGAAGGCGATGCAGCTCTTCCTCGTCAAGACGCTCGGCTACCGCCCGGAGCAGATCCACACCCTGACCAACCGCAGAGCGACCCGCGAGGCGATTCTTGGCGAAATCGACGACTGGCTTGTGCGCCAATCGCAATCGGGCAGCCGCGTTTTCCTCTATTTCAGCGGCCAAGGCTCGGAAGAAATGGGCGCCGAGGCGACGACGAGCCCGACGCTTGTGGCAGCCGATGCCAAGCTGGTGCGCGATGGCGGCAAGGTGACCGTCACCAACCAGATCCGTGAAACCGAAATCGCCGCACGACTGAACAGCCTCAAGGATCGCCGCGTCACGCTGCTGATCGACGCCTGCCATGTCGGCCCCGGCAGCCGCAGTGCCGTCGCGGCCCCTGCGGGCGGCACCGTGCGTTGCCTCGGCCCTGCATTGGCATCGCTTGAGCCGCCGAACCGATCGGGCAAGGAAGCGAAATTTTCCTTCGGCGGCGAAACGGCGATGGTCTGGTCGGCCGTCAATTCAGGGCAATGGGCGCTCGTCGACCAGGAAGCCAAACCGCCGCTCGGCGTCTTCACCCGCCGCTTCATCGAAGGCGTAGAGGAAGGGGTGGCGCGCGCCGCCGACAAGCCTGTTGTCAGCAATGCGGCCCTCCTCGATTACGTCCGGCGCAAATCGGACGAATATTGCCAGGCGCATGCGGGAGATTGCCGCTTCACGCCGGTGCCGCAATTCTACGGCCTGCCGGATGCGCTCGGCCGTGACGTCGTCACCGGCGAGGAGGCAAAGACGCCGGCCGCCGCCGTCGAGAACACGCTGAAGAGCGACAACGAAGCGGGTGTGGCGGTCGACGTGCTGCCCGGCACCTCGGTCAGCATCGGCGACAAGGTGGCGATGCGCGTCTCCACCAAGAAGCCCGGCTACCTGATCCTGGTCGATATCGACGCCTCGGGCAAGCTGACGCAGCTTTACCCGAACAAGCGCTCGATGGGCCTGAAACCATCAGCCAAGGGCGGCGACAACCGGCTCGATCCGGCGAGGCCGGTGGTCGTGCCGGACGCGCGCAATCCCTATATCGGCTTCGAATATGTGGTGGAGGGGCCGGTCGGCGTCGGCATGGTCGTCGCCATCCTCAGCGACAAGCCGATCGAAGTCCTCGACTTGCCCGATGTCCCTACGCCACTCGTCGGCCAGCGCGCCGCCTTCAACTATGTCTACGACCTAGCCCGAAGCCTCAGGATCGTCGGCGACGACGAGACCGGCGCACAAGGCAAATGGTCGTTCGATTCCAAATTCTATCGCATCCGCTGAACAGGAGCGAACCATGTCGAAATCCATTCTGCTGGCGGGCCTTGCCGCTTCCCTGATGGCGGCTGCGCCGGCCCGTGCCGGCGATGTCGCCGACAGCAAGGCGATCCTTGCCGCGCAGGCCGGGCTTGCCGTCGACCTCATCGATCGCACGCTGGCGACGGAGAGGGCGGCAAACATCGTGGTCTCGCCGGCAAGCCTTACCGCGGCCCTCGGTCTGGCAAGCCTCGGCGCGTCGGACGAACGCAAGGCGACGATCGCCAAAGGCCTCGGCTTCGGCAACGCGGCGAAGGGACCGGAGAAGGTGCTCGACGAGATGACGCCGGAGAAGCCGCAGGCAGCGGATGCGCCGCTGGCGACCGGCGTGGCGATCGTCTTCGACGACAAGCTGGTGCTTGTCCCCGATGCCCTCTCCATGCTCGCCAGCCACCGCATCAAACCCACGATCGAGGATCTGGACGGACCGAAATCGGTCGAGCACATCAACGGCTGGGTCAAGGACGCCACGAGAGGCGCCATTCCGGCAATCCTCGACGCACCGCCCGGCGGCGGCTTCGTCAGTCTCTGCGCGCTCTCCTTCAAGGCCCGGTGGAAGGCCTCGTTCGAGAAGGAAAGTCCGGCCGCCCCCTTCCGGCGGCCTGATGGTTCGACGATCTCGGTGCCGATGATGCATCTCGCCGGCGACGAGCAGAAATTCCGCTTCGATGACAATTTCGTCGCCGTCGACCTCCCCTATAGCGGCGAGACCTACCGCATGGTGGTGATCGCGGCGCGCTCCAGCGGGGGCATCGGCGCCCCCGACCTGAAGGCGCTTGCCTCCTGGCTTCAGGGCGAGAAATTCGAAGCCGCCAAGGGCGAAATCTTCCTTCCCCGCTTTTCGCTGAACGACGGGCGTGATTTGATGCCGGTGCTCAACGCGATGGGGCTGGCGCCTGAAAAGGCCAAGGATGCGGCCTTTCCGGGTTTCACGCGGGAAAACATCAGCTTGTCGCGCGTCCTGCAGAAGACGATGATCAAGATCGATGAAAACGGCACGGAAGCGGCGGCAACAACGGCTGCTATCACCGAGCGGAGCATCGATCCCAATCTGGTGCGTGTGACCGCCGATGCCCGCTTCGTCTTCGCGCTCCGGGATACCAAGACCGGCCTTCTCTTGGCCGCAGGCCTTATCGGGGATCCGCTTCTGGCGGGCGAATAGAATTCGGTTTTTATAAGTACAGCAATCGCAGGGGGATAAGTGCATGAGAAGTGATCTGATCGCCCGCTACACGATCGGCGAGCCGATCTACGAGAACGAGTTCATCGTCTATCCCGCCGAGGACAAGCGGATGGATCGTTCGGTCTTCATCGTCGCGCCCGATGTCGCGCTGAAACTTGATAAAGCCCGCTTCGAGCGGGTCTGGACCTCTGTCAACGAAGCGAAATCGCTGACCGCGCGGCGTTTCGTCGAAATCGAGGACCTCATCCCGCCGTCCCCGGAAGACGACAATTTCTATATCGTCGAGAAACGGCCGTCGAAAACGCTGCACCAATATCTCGACGAAACGGAAATGGTGGCTTACGAGCGCGCGGTTGAGATCGGCCGCCACATCCTCGAGGGGCTGGCGACGCTGCATGGCGCGGGTTACGCCCACAATGCTCTGACGGATCAGTGCATCTACGTGTCGGAGGACTATTCCGGCCTTTCGGTCAGGATCGGCAACCTGCATCTGATCTCGAAAATCGGCGAGCACATCATCCCGCCCTATGCGCCGGAATTCGGCGCGCCGGAGATTTATGCCAGTGGCACCTTCTCTGCCTCCTCAGCCCTCGACATCTATGCGATGGGCATGATCGCTTACAAGCTTTTCCTGCCGCGACAGACCTATGCCAGCGTCTTCGACAGCGTCATGGTCTGGGAGGACGAACACCAGCGCGAGCAGAGCTGGAAGAACATTCATCTCGACCCTTCCAATATCTTCCCGCGGCTCGACGTGCTGATCCCCGGTTTTCCCGAAGGGCTTGCAAGCCTGATCGAAAGGATGCTGAGCCGCGACCCGGCCCAGCGCCCGCGCATGGGCGCCGATGCGCTGGGCGAATTCACCCGCGTGACGACGGGTATCCAGCCGATGTCGTGGGATCCGCGCGGCGGCATGCCGCAGCAACCGGAACCGCCGAAACCGAAGAAATGGACACTTGCCAGGCTCTCGATGATCGGCGCGCTTGTCCTGATCTGCATCGGTGTGGGCGTCGTCACCATCCCGAAAATCCTCCTCCCGGATCCGAAGCTCGTCGCCGACGTCGGCGTCTGGAAGAAAGAGGCCGAAAGCCGCAGGGAGAAAGCGATCGCCGCCAAGGCACCGGAGCGCCCTTCCGGCGACGAGGCGAAGCTTTCCTATGATGTCGGCGCCTCGGCGCTGACCGAGGCCAATGCGCTGCTCAAGGACGAAGATTATAAAAAGGCTCTTCCAGGTTTCCAGAAAGCCGCCATCAGCCTCGGCAAGACGCTGATCGCCATTTCGAAGGAAAATGCGGAGAAGGCCAAGGCCGCGGCTTCCGCCGCCGGCGGCGACAAGGCGCCCGGTTTTGCCGAAGCTGACACGAAGATGAAGGCGGCCGCCGACAGCGCCGCCGCTCAGCAGATGCACGGCGCGGTCGAAAACTATGACGCTGCGAAGGCGGCTTACGACGATCTCTCCAAGTCTCTGAGCGCGCTGACCGCAGCCGAAAAGGACGCGGCGGCGAAGCGCGATACCGCCAATCGCGTCGGCGCCGGCGACAGCCCCGACTTCACCAAGGCGAACGGTCTGATGGCCGATGCCAAAACCAAGGCCGAGCAATGGCAGATGCCGGCGGCCATGACGGGTTACGGCGACGCAACCAAGTTGTTCGATGCCCTGATCGCCAATGTCATGGCGGCGAAGGGCGAGGCGACGGCGCTGAAGCAAAAGGTCACCGATCTCTATGCCTCGATTACGACTCGCGCCGGCGCCGCCGATCCGACCCTTGCGGCAATCCAACCGAAGCTCGGCGAGGCCGATGGCCGCTACACCGCGGAGGCCTACAAGCTTGCGATCGCAGCCTACCAGCCGATCCTCGCCGATCTCGAGGCGCTGTCAGCGCGCGGCTTCTGCCCGGTTTCGCAAACTCTCGCCTTCGAGACCGTCCCGGCGGGAAGCTATTCGCTGGAGAATGTCCGACTGATGACCTCCTCGATGAAGGAGCTCGGCGGCATGCTCGGCGTTGCCAATGGCGCAGTGAAGATCGACAAATCCTTCTGCATGCAGACGAAGGCCGTCACCCGTGCCGAGATGGCGGAATATTACACCGCCAATTCCGATCCCGCCGCAGCACAGACCTATGCCGACAATCCGCAGCAGCCGGCCGACGACGTGCCGCTTGCCGTGGCGCAGAACTATACGGCCTGGCTGTCAAAGCAGTTGAACGCGCCCGTCCATCTGCCGTCGGCGACCGAATGGATGGCAAGTGCAGCGAAGATCCCCACGGAAAAATTGCCCGATAACGGCGATATCATCCTGCAGTGGAGCGCCACCCCCTGCGAAGCCGGCGGCAACGTCGCCTTCATGGCGCAGGAAGGCTCGACCTTCGTCGTCTGCTCCGATGCGTCGGCCGGCGGCATCTTCCGCGTCACCGCCGAATTGCGTTGAGCGATCTGAAGTGTGGAGACGGAATAGGGGAGCGGTGTGCCGCTTACACCGGCGCGGGGTAATCTGTCGCTAACCCGTAATGCGTCCATCAGTGCAACACTTGTCGACGCAGCGCAGGGCGCCTCGACATAAGGTTCTAGAGCACCCTTTATTCTTCATCCGGCAGTTCGCGCTCAAGCGGTGCGGCTCGATAGTTTTCAATTCCAAATTACAGAATACGCGCGTATATTGAACGTGGGGACTGCGGTACCCGTGCCTTGAGGGGTCGAGGACAATGTGCTGGAATACATCATCAGCATTCACGCCGGTCGGATTTGCTTTGCGAGGGCGGCCGGCATCTCGCAAGATCGTATGGACGCTGGGCGACGCGGCGCGTCTCCTGATCAACGATTGGCCTTGCGATGACGGCGAGGAATATGTGGCTGCAGTGAAAGCCTGCGTCGACGCGTTGAGCGGGAAAATCGCTCCGGAACAATTCCGGGAAGCGCTCCTGCGTGCGGCCGATGAGGCGGGTATCGCTGCTCTATCGCTCGTCCCGCAGGGAATTGGAGAACGGCGGCCGGACCTTCCCCCAATGATGCAAACATAGGCCTATTTCCAGGGGCCATCCGCTTTTCGACGTCAGGTTTGCACCAATAGCGGACGGCTATCCGATTCTTCAGCGCTGCTGGAGAGCCAGCCTGACGCCCAGAGCGCAATAAATGCCCCCTACGACTTTACCTTGCCACTTCGCCACTGCCGGGTAACGGCGCAGGAGGCGCCCGAGGCTTCCCGCGCTACACGCGAAAACAATCGTGCTCAGGAACCCGATGAACGCGAAAAGTACACCCAGGATGCTCAATTGCAGGAACACGGCCCCATTCTCCGGGCGAACGAATTGCGGAAGAAACGCAAGAAAAAACAGCGCGGTTTTTGGATTTAGAACCTCAGCCAGAACCCCGTGCTGGAAAGCTTGGCTGGCAGTCAGCCGACGTTCGATCGGACCAAGCAAAGATGCATCTTTTGTCAGAATAGCTTTGGTTCCCAGATACACCAGATAACCTGCGCCGACGAATTTGATCACAGTAAACAGGGTCGCTGACGCGGCAATGATTGCAGAAATACCGACAACGGCAAACGCCGTATGGATGATGTCGCCCGCCGTGATACCCGCTCCGGTGGCAAGTCCAACTCTGGTTCCCGAAGTCGTAGCTCGCGCCACCGTCAGGAGCGTAGCTGGCCCCGGAATGAAAACGAAGCCGAGAACGATTGCGCAATAGGTCAGTAGGGTTCCATGGTCGATCATTCAGGTTCTCCTTGAGGCGCTTGCTTACATACAAATCAAGACGCTGTGGGTTTGCAAGAGCCTAATTAGCGCGATGAACCTTCAGCGCGGCCAGTTCTGAGTATGTTTAAAGACCGCTTAGGGCCAAACTCCGCCATGGCTCAGATACAGGAAAAGGCAAATTCCGCGCGAAGTTTGCTGCCCCCAGGCCTGCACGCAGGGTGATACAGCCAGTGAAGTCAACCGGCCGCCTGCCCGGCCAGCACGGGAGCCGAGTGCCGGCTCCCTACCCAATACCATGACGGCGTCCCGCAGCTCGAGCCTTCGACACTGCGGCTCGTCTCTCAAGCCTCGGATTTCAGCTTGCCGCCGACCGCCCAGGAGTCCTTTGCGATCTCCGTTATCAGGATTTCCACCGACTCGGGCGGGCACGCCAGGGTTTCGACGGCGGCCTTGGTCGCTTCGCGGGCGAAGGCGCGCTTCTGATCGTCGGTGCGGCCGGGATGCATCTGCAGGTGAAGAATGGGCATGTTTTCTCCTTGGTCACGTTGGCAATGCCCGTCGCCTTGGCGCGGGCATGACGACTATGTTGTAAATGTTCAGGTTGATAAATAAGCTTTGGGTTTCGTCATTCGAAACCTGCAGGTAGGTAATTATGGACAAGCTGGCCGGCATGGCGATGTTCGTCAGGGTCATCGACAATGGTAGTTTCGCGGCCGCCGCAGAGATCGCGCAGGTATCGCCGGCCATGGTTGCCAAGCACATCAAGACGATCGAGACCCGGCTCGGGGCGAAGCTGATCCATCGCACGACGCGACGCCATCAGCTCACAGAGGTCGGCCAGCTCTATTACGAGCGCTGCAAGCGCGCGCTTTCCGAAGTGGCGCTGGCCGAAGCTTCGGCGAGCGAACTGCAATCAGCGCCCCGCGGCCGCCTTCGACTGGTGGCACCCGTCAGCTTCGGCACCCAAGTCCTGGTGCCGACGCTGATCGATTATCAGAACGCCTATCCCGACGTCAGCATCGAGTTGTCACTCGATAACAATGTCCATGACCTCATCGGCGAGGGTTTCGAGCTCGGCATCCACATCGGCCCGCTCTCGGACAGTAGCCTTGTCGCCCGCCCGCTCACGCCCTACCGGCGGATTCTCGCTGCCTCGCCGGACTATCTTGCCCGCCATGGCCGGCCGGTCTCGCCGGAGGCTCTGGCGAACCATCTCTGCCTCGGCCACTCCTATTGGCGCTTGCAGGATCGCTGGCACCTGGTCGGGCCGGGAGGCGAAATGCGCGATGTGTTGATTTCCGGAAAATTCTCGACCAACCAGGGGGCGGCGCTGCGCATGGCAGCGCTCAGCGGCGCGGGTATCGTGCTTCAGCCGGAACTGCTGCTCGCCGCCGATATCGCCGAAGGACGGCTCGAGCAGGTGCTGCCGGAATGGTCCTACAAGCCTGTACCGATGTCCCTCATCTATGCCCCGAACCGGCGGCCGACAGCGATGTTGCGGACGGTGATAGATTTCCTGGTGGAACGGTTTGGCTGACGATGCCTGAGCTCTGTCCCCACCTCAGGTCTGATTCCGCGGCGGTTAGGTGGGCGCTCAGGCAAAAGCGGCGATCAACGACGGGCGGGGGGCTTCGTGGCGGCTCGCCGCTGCAGGGCAAAACGTGCGGCCGAGCAGTTGACGTCGGGAACGAGATCGTAGGTCTGCTGGTAGAGACTCTGCGCCAATGAGTTATTGCCGCGATTTTCCGAGGCGAGGGCTGCGAGCGCCGTGCGCTTGTAAGCCTCGATAATCGGCTCGGCGGCCTTTGCGAGCGCCGCGTCGTCGGAGGGTTCGGACGCAAGGGAAAGAGCGGCATAGGTTGCATCGCCATCCCTGCCGACACGGCCGCCGACGGCGCCGTTGAAACTGGCTTCCGAGACTTGGCGCATGCGCCGGGCATTCTTGATGCATGTCGGGATGCGGCCGGCTTCCGCATTGATGCGCTCTGCCGTCGGACCGCTCTCAGCGCTACCGCCACCGGAGAGGATCACGTAGCCGATGATGCCGACGATGGCGAGGTATGCCACGCCCATGCCGGCGAGGAAGGCCGGCTGCTTGAGCAGTGGCTTTTTCGGCTTGCCGTCGCTCGCCTTGGACACCACCTTCTTCGGCGCCTCCTTGGCGGGCGCCTTTTCGACGAACTGGAATTCGACGTCCTTGCCGAGACGGAAGCTGTCGCCTGCTTTCAGCGAGGCCGTCTGCAACAGCGCTTCGCCGCGCAGCATAATCGGGTTCAGACCCATGCGGCGGATGATGAAGCCGCCGTCGCTCTGCTTTTCGATGCGTGCATGGATCGGCGCCAGAAAGGGATCGTCGACGACGATATCGGCATTGGCCGCCCGCCCGATCGACATTTCGGGCCGGTCGAGCACATGGCTGCGGCTCTGGCCACCAGGACCGGTCTGCAAAAGGCTTGGTTTGTTTCCGCGAAAGAAGGAAAAGGCCATGATCAGAACATCCCACTCGACATCATCTCGACAATTGCCGGCGCCAGAACCAGAAGAAGGATCGATACGACGATCATCATCGCCGGCATGACGATCTTGGCTTTCAGCTTTTCACTGGCCCTGTCGGCCTTCTCCCAGCGGCGGAAGCGCAGGTCGCGCGCATGTTCGCGCAGCAGCTCGACTCGGTTGCTGCCTTCGACTTCGCCCTGGATGACGGCGCGGATGACGCGCACGACCTCCTCGGCGGTCATGCGGCGCTCCAGCCGTTGCAGCGCCTCGATCATGCCGGTGCCGAGCGCCACATCCTTCAGCGTCTGTTCGATCTCCTCGCTCATGACCGTGCCGGGTGCGGCTTCGGCATAGAGCCTAAGGCTTTCCGGCAGGGTCGCCTGCGCCTGCTGCGTCATCACGACGAGATCGAGAAAGTAAGGAAATTCGCGTGAGATGCGCTCCTTGCGATCCTGCGCCTTGTCGTCGGCGACGACCCAGAAATAGATAGCGGGGACGAGGCCGAGTATCAGGCCGGCCACCAGACCACCGATCACGCTGCCGCTGGCGATGCCGAACAGCAGGCCGAGCACGATGAAGCCGAACAGGCTGAGAACGACGAGAAGCGCGATATATTCCCGCCCGGTCACACCGCCGAAAGGCCGGCCGCCATAGATCAGCTTCTGCTCGAGCTGCGCGCCGTAATCGGCCAGGAGCGGCTCGAAATGCTTCAGCACGAATTCGACCGGCGTGCGCATGCCGATGCTGTCGACGATATTCGGCGGCGGACCGTCACCTCCATGGGAGCGGCGCACGACCTGGATGCTGCCGAGCATGTCGCCGATCCACCAGACGAAGAGGGCAGCCGTAATGCCGGCAAGGAGGATGACGATGGGGCCAAGAGGTATATGCGACATCATACCGACACCTTCATCATCGCGCGCATCCAGAAGAAGCCGGTGGCATAGAGAATGGCGCCGACGATGGCGATGACGATGCCGATCGCGTTGCCGAACACCTTATCGATCAGTTCCGGCTGGCCGAAGAAGATCATCAGGATCATGAACAGCGCGCCGCCGTTGACGACGCGGAAATTCATGCGCGCCTGCGACGACGAGGTCGTGATCTTCTGATCGAGCTTCCAGATTTCCTTGAAGGATTTCGACATTTCCGTCAGCGGCTCGGAAATGTCGCCGCCCTGGCGGGCAAAGAGGCCGAGCGCCGCATCGACCATCTTGAAATGCAGGCTCGGCACATTGCGGCCGTGGCGGTCGAGTGCCTCGACCAGGCCGATGCCGAGCTTCTGTTCGCGGGCGATGCGCTCGAACTCGCGCGAGGCCGGCATCTGGCCTGTATCGGCCACCGCATTGACGGCGATGGCGAGCGGCTTGCCGGTGCGCACCGCCGAGACGATCTGGTCGACGGCGTAGGGAAGCTGCGATTCGATCTGCAGCCAGCGACGCTGGAGGAAATAACGGATCACGCCCTTGGGCAGGAAGAAGGCGACCGGGATCGCGATGACGAGGCCGAAGATCGGCCCGAAGATCAGCGAAACCACTGTGAAAACGACGACCGCCGTGATGATGTAGGCGAGGATCATCGTATAGGGCGGAACGGCGTCGCGCCCGAAGACCTGCGCCGCCTCGCTGGCGAGCGCGATGTCGCGTTCGGTTGCGCGCAGCAGCGGCGCTGGCCAGCGCACCGGCGCGCCCCAGACGAGCAGCCCCGCCGTTATGGCGCCGAGGGCGACCGTAAAAATCTGCAGAATGCTGATATTCATGGTTTTCCCCTCAGACGAACATGTCCAATTTTTCGATTTCGCCGTCGTCGTTGAACTCGACGAGTTCGGCGACGAAGCTCGGCAGATAGCCGGTGAAGGCATGCACGGCCTGCCCGCCGGCGCGGCCGACGAGATTGAAGATCGGTTCGACGATGATGAGGCCGGTGTCGGGATCGATGCCGATCACCTCCGATATCTCGGTGACGGCACGCCGGCCGTTCGCCAGGCGGTTCAGCTGCACGACGAGCTCGACGGCAGCAACGATCTGCTGGCGGATCGCCATGACCGGCAGCGAGCTCTGGCCCTGCAGCACCATCACCTCCAGGCGGGTCATCATGTCTTGCGGCGTATTGGCATGCGCCGTCGTCATCGAACCGGCATGGCCTGTGTTCATCGCCTGCAGCATGTCGATCGCCTCGGCGCCGCGGCACTCACCGACGATGATGCGGTCAGGGCGCATGCGCAACGCGTTGCGCACGAGGTCGCGGATGGTGACGCTGGTTTCGGACTCCGCCGTCTTCGGCCGCGATTGCAGGTAGACGACATGAATGCCGTCGAGCTGGAGTTCGGACGTGTCTTCGACAGCGACGACGCGTTCGCCCACAGGGATGAACTGCGACAGGCTGTTCAGCAGCGTCGTTTTGCCGGAGCCGGTGCCGCCTGAGACGACGATGTTCTTGCGGGCGCGGACGGCGGCTTCGAGGAAGGCGCGCATCGGCTCGCTCAGCGCACCAGCGGTGACCAGCTTGCTGATATCGAGCCGCGACTTACCGCCGAATTTGCGGATGGTGAGGCAGGCGCCCTTAACCGCAAGCGGCGGAATGACGGCGTTGACGCGCGAACCATCCGGCATGCGGAAGTCGGCCATCGCCTCGCTCTCGTTGATCGAGCGGTTGGAATCGACGGCGATGCGCTCGATCACCTTCATCAGCTGCCGCTCATTGGCGAAGGCGAAGGGATAGCGTTCCAGCAGGCCGAATTTTTCGACGTAGATCTCATCATAGCGCGTCACCATGATTTCCGAGATGACGTCGAGATCCATCAGCTCCGAAATCGTACCCCAGCGATACATCAGCTCCTCGATATTGGAGCGCAGGTGCATATGGGCGATCTCGTAACGGTCGCCGGCGTTGAAAAGGGCCTGCCTGGCCTGGAAGGCGGCACTGAAACGGGTGTCGAGCTGGGCGAAATCCGAGCGGGTGGATTCGAAGTTCAACTTGAGCTGCAAGGTTGAAATCAAAGCCTTGCCGACATCGAAGAGGCGGCGATTGTCCTGGTCCTCGCGCGCGAGGCTTGCGGTATTCGACGAGGCGTCCCGCCGCCCGGTGCGGGCGATGCGTTTTGCCAGCCACCGATAGACGGCGTTCTTGATGACGAGGACGACGAGGTCCTGGGGGGCCGCGTCAAGCGCCTCCTTGATGAACATGTCGAGGCGCTCGCGGATGCGGGTTCGCGTTTCCTCGCGGCCGAAATCGGAGGATTTTACCAGCCGGTCATACTGCGTGTCCTTCAGCAGGCGCTCGTGGATTCCCATCTGCAAAGCGAGCACGCGCTCCTGATCGGGAAACTGCGTGACCGCTTCCGGGGCCGCGGCGGGCTCGACCAACTCGATCGTGACGTTCGGCACCCAGATCGACATGCCGGCCGACACCGCAACCGGCGTGCCGGCTCGAAGCGGCTGATCATCGACGCGCGTCGGATTGCGGCCGTGATGCTGCACCGACCAGCCCTGGCCAGACTTCCGCAGCACGAATTGCGGCGAGGAGACATGGCTGCCGCGCAGACGGACGACGCCCGCGCCGGCGGGCAGCGTCAGCGTGCTGCTTTCGCCGACGAAATAGGTCTCGTTCGCCGAAAGCGGGATCACTTCCCGGCCGCTGCCGTCCTCATAGGAAATCTTCAACAGCATGGCTCATTCCCCCCGCGACGGTCACATGCGCGTCCAGTTGATGCTCGGCAGTTCCTCGACACTATTATCTGTCGGATTGCGCAGAACGAGGTTCAGGCTGCCGTTCGACTGACCCAGGGCGAAGATCAGCATTTCGGCTTCCGAGGGCGTCACTTCGACAGTCACGTTGTTGTAAGTGCTATTGGCCTTGGTGACGGCGCCTTCGGCAGTCGTCGCCGCGCCAACGGCCAGAACCTTGACGTTTTGCAGGAAGGTGCGGGTAACGACGCGGGTGCGTGAGCTGATGCCGAGTTTATAGTCCTGCGCCTGCTTGCGGTAGGCGTTGACGTCATTCTCGTCGGCGCCGGGATATTGGGTGAGATAGTTCTTCAGCATCTGCTCGACCGGCGATGCGGGCTGAGCCGGAGCGGCCGGCTGCGCGGTCGCGGCAGGCTGCCCCGGAACGGCGGGAGCCTGGCCGGGGGCTCCCGGCTGGGTCGCGGCGGCCGGCGCCACGGGCTCGACCGGTTCATCCACAGTGCCGAGGATATCGACATAGCTGCCGGGCTCGACGAAGTGGCCGACGGCCGCGGTCGCGTTGACGGGAAGGGTAAGCGCACGCTTGCCGGGTGCGATCATCGTTGTCAGGCGTCCGCCGTCGGTATCGTCGAAATACTGGAAGAGCAGCACCGAGCCGGCCGGAATGTCGGCTGCCGCCGTCCTGTCCTTCAGCCACTCCCTGTAGGCGCTGGCAGCGGGAACCGCGAGCTTGGCCAGCGGCCCGAAGCTTTCCGGCAGCATGACCGGTTCGGCGAGCATGTCGGGCGTGATCGCCTGACCTCTCGTCACCTTCCTGTCGGGCTGGAGGCGCATGAAGGCATAGGCCACCTGCTCATTCTTGACGCTCTCCGTCCAGAAGTACAGCAGAACGCCCGTGATGAGCCCGACGATGACAGCCGCGATGAGCTTCCAGTTCATGGTGTTATTCCTTCGACGAAGGGTTGCCTGATTTGAACGACCTCGACGGTTCTGCCGTCGGTCCTGCTCCTGGTGTAGAGAACATTGGCCTCGACGCTGCCGCGCCGGCCGTAGAGGGCGGTGACCCCGCCGCGCTCAGCCGGCGGTGCCTCGATGGTGAAGCCGTCACGGGCAAGAAGATCGGCGCGCTGATCGGACCAGCGCACGGCGGACAGCGTGCCTTTCGATACGACCGTGCGCGACATGTGGCCCTTGTCATGATCGCCGATATCGCTCAGCACCTCGACACCGGCCGGCGGACGCAGCGACTGAGGCAGCTTGCTGACATCGGCCGGAGCCGCAAAGGCCGGCAGCGTCGAGCCGACATCCTCGAAGCGGCTCATCAGCACCTCGGTCATCGGAGCATCGGCGGGACGACGGATCAAGATCGAGACACCAGGTATCGGCGGCTTTGCCGAGGGGTTTGCCGGGTCCTGCCGTCTGAGATAGTCGAGTGCCGCCTCGCCGTCGCCGTCGAAGAAGCGCACCACCACCGCGAGATCATCGCGGATGCGGCTGGTCTTCGGCACGATCAGCATGTTGGCGGCGATGACGGCTGTCAGCTCTTCCTTGCTGTTGCTCTTCGGAAGGGCAGGCCGGGTATTGGCGGCCAGCACCCGCAGCCATTCATCGGTGATATCGGAGATGCTGCGGTCGCTCTGGTAGGGCGTGAACTCCAGCGGCTGGCCGTTGATGACGAGATCGCGCGGCGAGCGTTCCGGCGCGCCGAGAATGCTTGCCAGCATCGAATTCAGCGTCACCCTGAAATCCTTGTAGATCTCGGCGCGGCCCGGTGTGGCCACCGCGACGGCGAGCCCGATGACGAGCGCCATGCCGGTCAAATGAACGAAGATGCGCGAACCCTGTCTCATCTCACTTCGCTCCCGGAAAGACGCCGTCGAAGAGATCGCCGGAATCGCTCGCCACATCGCGGATTTCCCGGCGCAGCGTCGGATCGTAGCCGCGGCTCGTCGTATCGTTGTTGTGGGAGGCAAACAGCGTGGAATCGTCCACCGTGAACGCATCCTTCCAGCGGATGCTCCTGATCGTATCGAGATCGTCGGAATCCCTGAACTTGTAGATGCGGTCGGCGGTCGCGGTGACGAGCTGCGGCTTTTCATTGGCGAGGTCGCCGACGATATCGCCGAAATCGCGGCCGTCGCTCTTGATGGTATTCTGCACGTCGTCCCAGACAAAGGTGCGCTGAGGATCGCCGTCGCCTTCATGAGACGGCGTGCGCGAGCAGTTCATGGCGTCCCCTCCGGGGAGCGCCGGCAACGCCGGGATCGGAAAGACGTTCGAGAAATCGGAGGTGCAATCCAGCCCGTTCGCCTCGGCAAAGGCCGCATTGCGCATGGCGAGCATGGTTCCGACTTTCTTGGTGGAAATCCTGTTTGCATGAATCATGAAAATCACGATCAGCAGAATGACCGGCGCGGCGAGCACGAATTCGATCGAAGCGAGACCGCGCCTGTCGCGATGCAGCCTCATCAAGAGGCCGCCACCCGTAGGCTCAGTGGGTGTTGACGGCAGCCCAGGCATTGGCTCCTCCCTTGTCGAAGACGCGCGTCAGGCCGGTATAACTGTCGGCGGCCGGGCTCTGCTTGATAGTGTTCGAGACCTCACCGATGTCGTCGGCGAGCGTGGCGGGCGCTAGTGATGCGAGCCAGTCCTGCGTGTAGAGGTCGAAGGCCGTGTAATTGTGCACCCAGCTCTGCGCCAAGGCATAGGCGGAGGGCGTCTTGTCCTTGAAGATACGGACCTGGAGCCTGGCGCGGGGCGCGCGTGAAACGATCGCCAACGTCTGGTAGTCGGTGAGCTGGTCGCCGCCAAAGGGCGTGAAGTTGAAGGGCGCGCGTCCCTTCAGCCAGTAAGGCTTCGGGAAGGAGACGACCGGCAGGCTCGCACCAGCCACGGAGATCGCGCCACCGGCCGGGCCGCAGACCTGGTTCCAGATCATGTCGAACTTGCGGGTGAAGTCGTTCTCGTCCTTCGTCTGCGAGTCGGAATAGCGCGGCGGCACGTCGATCGGCAGCTGGAAGGGGTTGGTGATGCCGAAGCCGACACCGAAGACCTTGTCGGCGATCCAGAAGCTGGCATCGAGCGCCAGTTCCTGCCACCAGCTGAGATCGCCTGCATATTGCTCGACAATCGCCTTGAACGGGACCTTGCTCAGATAGGCCGGGCCGAAGGCTTCATAGAAGATGTAGAATTCCACCAGTTGATTGTCGATGCCGCTTTCGTGGTTGACCCAGTCGCGGATATGGCTGCCGTCGACACCGCCCGCCGTCAGCGGACCCTTGCCGTTGGGGAAGCCGCGATTGGCGAACTCGCCGCGCATGAGGAGCGGATCCTGCCCCTGGGTGCCATAAGACATGGCAAGGCACATTTCGGTATAGGCAGCGGCTGGATTGACGCCATCACGGTCCACCGGCAGGTTGCCGCCGGCACCTTCTCCAGCCTGGCCGCAGTTTTCGCACGGCGGATGAAACACGACATGGTCAGATTTGTTGAGGCGCACCAGATGCAGGGCCTCGTTGCCGACGCGTTGCGGGAAGCTTTCCACGAGGTAATCGTTCAGGTCGTTCATCGCATCGATGATGTCACTGGACTTGTTGATGAGGCCCCAGGGATCGTATTTGACCTGCGCCGCGACCGTATATGCGATCGCTTTGGTGGCTTCAGTCGCCCGGAACCCCTGAAACGCCAGGCAAGCGCCGTAGATGATGCCGCCGACGATCGGGACTTTTTGCCAGCCGGGGCAATAGGGCATCGGCGGAAGCGGCGGCAGAAGCGATGCCGGCCCGAAGCCCTCCGTGAAGGAGTATTCGGCCAGTTTCGCCAGAATGACACCCGAGCGCAGCGCCAGTTCCGCCGTCGTGAGCTGGAAGGCGACCGAGGTCGCCATGACGACGGTTGCCTGCGAGGAAGCGACGTTGTTCATCGCCATGATGTTGAGATAGCGCGCTTCCCAGTCGGCGTGGACGAGAGCGGCGGCATCGGCGGTATCCTGCGTGCGCTGCTTGTCGTAGATGACCTGCCCGGTGTTGAGGATCCAGACGATCATCAGGGCGAGCGCGATCGTCATGTAAAGGATGATCGGTGACAGGAAGCCGCGTTCGTCGCGGTGCAAACGTTTGATGAAGGTCGGGGTCATAGCAGGTTCACCTCCGCCGTCGAAATCGTGTAGTAGCGGCCGTCCTTCCTCTGGCCGCGGGCAAATACCCAGCCGGCATATTCGAGCAGCAGGAAGCGCGCTTCCACCCTGGCGGTAACAGGTACGTGCGGCGAGCGATTGATGGCGGCATAGAGCGCCATCGGCGCGCGGTCGACGGTCACGGTGACGTTCTGCGGATCGAACATGTAGCGGGCCTGGTTGCGCATCGCGCGCCAGTTCTTCGAAAGGCCCGAGGCATCGGCAAGGTTTTTCAGCGCATCCTCCGGCGGCTGGCAGGCGCCGACGCATTTCAGCTGGTCGTAAGGAGCAGCCGGGATCAGCGCCAGGCGGGCGGCGAGATCGGCCTTGCCGGCGGCGGCATCGTCGTCACAGGTCTTGACGTCGATTATGCTCCGGATGGTGATCGGCAGGGCCGGGCAGAAATAGACGCGGGCGCTGCGGGCCGCCGCATAGGCGGCATAATGGGTGAAGAGGTGGTTTTTTGCGAGGATCGCGAACTGGAAGACCACGAACATGAAGAAGACGAAGACCGGCGTGACGAGCACGAAATCCATCATCGTCGTGCTGCCCGAGATATCGCCGTGCAGCTCCGATATCCGGCGCCGGCGGGCGGAAAGCCGCGGCAGCAGCAGCATCGAGGCAAGCAATATCATAGCGATCGATAAGGTGCCGAGAAGCGCGCCGTGATCCTGCGGAATCCAGAAGGTGCGGGAGTGCAGGATAGAACTCCAGAAGGCACCGTCGAAGATGGGGCGTTCGAGTTCGGGGCGCATTGCCGTTACCTCACGAGTGAAAGAGGGGTGAAACCAGGCATGAAAAGGCACCAGAGAAGACCGAGGGCAGCGGCAACGCCGAAGCGGACAGTATGATGTGTCTCGCGCGGCTTCAGCACCGAAGCGGCATCGCGGAAACCTGCGGGCAGGAGCAACGCGAACAGTCCGACCGTCCGCAACAACACGCCCCACTGAACACGCCGCGCCATGGAGAAAACGGCGATCACGCCGCCGACCATCAGCGATGCGAGGGTGACGTCGATGGCGGGCCAGAGGCCGAGAATGGCGCCGAGCGCCGCCATCAGCTTGACATCGCCGCCGCCGCAGCTTCCGGCTGCGAAGGCGACGAAGAAGATCATGCCGGCCGCAAGCAGGCCGGCAAAGGCAAGGCCGATCCCTGCCAGACCGCCGCTGACGGCTGCCAGCATGAAGCCGGCAAGCAGGCAGGGATAGGTCACGGCGTTCGGGATGTGACCATGGCGGTGATCGAGCACCGCCGCGGTCATGGTGCAGGCGACGGCAAGAGCCGCCGCTGCAGGCATCAGGGTCAGATCATAGGTGGTATCCATGATCCCGGCCCACTTATTGGCCCGGCTCAGGAATTCTCTCGGCATCCGAGAGGGCCGTGTTCTTTTCGTTGAACCATTCGCCGATCTGTTTGCCGAATGCCAGCAGAAGCAGCATCAGCGGAATGACGATCAGGGCGACGGCAAGAACGATCTGGGCCATATCGCCGCGCTCGTCCTTGTGAAGTGCAATTGCGAGAGTCTTGAGTTTGCCGAACATGTGAGTACTCCTCGTTCTCAGGTTTGTTTCGGATCAAATCCCTGGTGAAGATGAACCAAGCATGCGCTATCGCTCCGAACGAGCACGTTGCTCGTTCCAATGATATTTTCTGCTTCAGCTTAACTTCCCCGGCGGCCAACGTTTGTTGAGCAACACCATTAAGACCCAAGAGTGCGCCCAAGGCCAGCCCTCCGTCAAGCAAACGAAACGAAGGGTTCCAATTGTCTTGGAGGCATCGTTTGACAAAACCGAGTTGACGCCGGATTTTTTCAACTAAACACCTGAATCGTCTACAGTTTTACCTGCGGATATGAAGTTTTGGACGACCTCCCGAGTCCTCGTCTACTGCTCCATAATTGGTCAATTCTTTCAAAGCGATAGAAGAAACGGCGCATTGCGGTCAGAATGGCCGTCCGCGCGGGACGCGGCCATGGCGTTGTTTGATGATCTGGATTAAGCTTTCCTGAAATCGTGGGTATGGTCCCGCCAGTCGATCCGGAGAGAAAACGATGGAAACGATGAGCAGCATCTTGATACTTGCACTGGTCCTCATTCCACTGATGATGTTCTTTCCGACCGCGGTTCAGATGATGGCGACACTGTTCGGCATGAGCTCGGTCCTGGTCGGGATGCCGCTCTGATGAAAGCCGTTTCCGACGACGCTGCCGAACAGGCAACCTTCCAGGTCCTGACCCGGGCGCTGGACAAGCTGCTCGGGCCGATCCGTTTCCTCCTCGAAGATCCGAGCGTTTCCGAAATCCTGATCAACGGCACATCCGACATCTTCGTCGAAAGGCGAGGCAAGCTCGAACGCGCCGATACGCGTTTCGCCAGCCGCGAGGATCTGGAATCGGCCGCGCGCAGCATCGCGCAATTCTCCGGCAAGCGGCTGACCCCGGAGGAACCGAGCATCGAGGCCCGTCTGCCGGATGGCTCACGCGTGCAGATGATCCAGCCGCCGGCCGCCCGTACCGGGCTCTGCATCTCCATTCGCCGCTTTCTGAAGGAACATCGCAGCATCCGCGATCTCGTCACCCAGGGCAGCCTGACCGAGGAGTCGCTGTCGCTGTTACAGGCGGCTGTCGGCCTGCAGAAGAACGTCATCATCTCCGGCGGCACCGGCACCGGCAAGACGACGATGCTGAACGCGCTGTCGGAAGCCTTTGCCGACCACGAGCGCATCATCGTCATCGAGGACACGTCGGAACTGCAGATCCGCAAGGAACACGTGGTCTATCTTGAAGTGACGAAGCCCGACCGTTTCGGCCGCGGCGGCGCCAGCATCCGCGACCTGTTCCGTTCGTCGCTGCGCATGCGGCCCGACCGGATCATCGTCGGCGAATGCCGCGGCGGCGAGGCGCTCGACATGATCCAGGCGATGACCTCAGGCCATAGCGGCAGCCTTTCGACGGTGCATGCGAACACGCCCTACGACGCCCTGCATCGGCTGGAGACGCTTGCGCTGATGTCTGACATCGACATGCCGCTCCGGCCGCTGCGCGCCCAGATCGCCTCGGCGGTCGACGTCGTCGTGCAGATCGCCCGCTTCAAGCGCACCGGCCGGCGCCGGGTGATCGAGATTTCCGAGATCAAGGGCCTGAACAACGACGGCCAGTACATCGTCGAAAGCATCTACCGGCTGGAAGGCGACGGCCATTCCAATTCCGATGGCGCACTGCTCTGGACGGGCGTCGTCCCGAGCTTCGCCACCGATGCGATGGAAGAACTGCAAGGCGCCGAGCGCGCGGAGTGGATGAAGGCGGAAACCGGCGTGCAGGCAACGGCTTGAAACCTGTTGGCGAACGCTAGCTGGGGACTATCTGCCCCGCATGGTGCATTCGAGGGAAGGCAAGCCTAGTTGCCTTCCCCGGTGTTTACTGGCGCTTCTTGCGCCAGGGCGCGCTCTTCTGCCAGTCGCCTGCCATGATGCTCCCGTAGGGGATCACCTCGTCGACCACTTCGGCGAGACCGTAGTGCTCGATCTGCGCCCGCACGTTCGCAGCGCTCTTGTAGGCACTCGGCAGTTCCGACACATCGGCGAAACCAGAGAAGAACCGCGCGTCGAGACCGCTTATTTCCTTCTCCAGAATAGCTGCGATGTTGTTCGGGCTCAGACCTCGCGAATCCGCTCCATAGTCCGCAGACAGCTGCCTCATATGCGCGCTGCGCGAAAAGTTGCGGCCAGCGCCATGCGGCGAGAAGCCGAGGCCATGGGCAGCGTTCGAGCCACGAACGATCAGGATCGGTTCCGCCATATTGAGCGGAATGATGGTCAGATCGGTCGCGTCATGCGCCCAGTTGTCGAAGGCAGGGGTGGCACCCTTTCCGTGGTAGAACAGCCCGTCAGACTTCCGGAAGACGAAATTATGCTCGTTCCAGAAGCGGTCCGCGACCTTGGCCGAGAGTTTTTCCGCCGCCATGTCGTGAAGGACATAGTGGTTTTCCCTGGTCCACTGCCGGATCGTCTGCAGCGCCGACCAGTAGACGTCACCTTCCTCGGTATCCGCCGGAATCCAGGCATTTTCCCTATGCGTCTCAGGCGAGATGCGTTCCCGAAACTGGTTGGCGACCTTCATACCCTTGTCGTAGAGCCGCGCCCCCGGTGCCCGCGATCCATGATGGGTCACAAGCGCGGTTTCGCCGGTCGACTTCATCGTCCCGACATAGGCGAAATGATTGCCGTCGCCCTGGGTCGCGAAGTGCTCGATGCCAGCGCTCAACGCACCGTCGCGCAGATAAGGGTTCTGCTCGAAGGCCGAAAGCGTCGCCACGGAAGGCTTCAACTGCGCGCCGCGCGGACGACCGCCGGGACCGAAATGCGTTACGGCATGCACGGCATCCAGAAGCGACTTCGGATCCACGCCAGGAAAGATCGAGATCGCCATCGAGCAGCAGATATCGGCCGAATGCATACCGGGATGAATCGCTTCGGACGCCACTACGCCGCCGACCGGGATCGTTCCCACAGGACCCGCCGGGCAAGCGTCAGGCATGATCGCCGCGGAGCGAACAACCGGCGTACGCACCAGCGCCCGCATCGTCGCGTTGACCTTCTCGACATTGTCCTGCTCGAAGGCGTTCTCGGCACGGATGTTGGAATAGATCTCGATATCGTTATCGGCCCTCAAGGCAAGCGTCGGACCCGGCTGGAAGCGCCTTGCCGCCTCCAGGGCATCCGCCACCGAGCCACCCTTGCTCAAAACCGCATTGGCCGCGTCGAGAGCCGGGCGAAACCACTTCCCCTGGCTCATGCCGGCATCGATCAAATCCTGTCCGCTCATTACCGCTATCATTGTCTTTTCTGCGTCTGCAGTCCTTCTTGTTCAGTTGCTTTTCTTCACACCACCTGAGCGACGAGCATTGCCGGAGATCTATCTCACCGCACGCATTCCATGGTCATGGCGCTATGCGGCCCCTGTAGTCACCGGCGGCATTCGCCCAGGGCCTTACCATCGTCCCGGCGACGAGATTTGGCAGGACAGTTTACTGAGCTACGCGCTCCTTTCGGAAGCGCGGGATGATTTGAACACCCGACCTGCCCGCCGGAAATCCGATGGGCCGCTCTACCTGTAGTCGTGCCGGCATTCGCCGAGTTATTCCGCCCCTGTGGAACAGGGATAGTGCATGCCATGCAGCGGCGACGAGGGTGGACGAAACCGGATGGCCCCGCTCGTGCCAGAGAGCGTATGCCCAGGAGGAGTCGAACCTGCCAGACCATCCAACGTTGGCGGCTGTAGTTCCATCCGGCATTCGCCGCTGCATTTGGCTATGGCGACAAGTGTTTAAGAAACTTCCCGCTACCAAGGGGACGTTTAATCCCTCGCAGGGTTCGAACCTGCCGCGGCAATGTAGTTCCTTTTGCATTCGCCGTTCATTTCAGCCATGGCGACAAGTGTCCGGGAAACAGCTTGCTCTACCAACTGAGCTACAGGACCAGGCCCTGGCGAGAATCGAACTCGCGACACAGATGTAGTTCCCCATGCATTCGCCATGTCATTCCATTCGTCCGTGACGACGAGGTGTGGTGAAACATCCTGCTCTATCCGCTGAGCTACGGGTCCATAAACTGGAAGACCCGACGGGATTCGAACCCGCGACCTGGAGGGTAACAGCCTGTAGTTTCATCCGGCATTCGTCACGGCCCTCGCGCCGTTCACGACGGCGCGAGGGGATTGCCTCCTGTGAGCCCGTCAGAGCTCGATCGCCTCGATGGCGTTCACCCAGCCATCCGCTCCTTTGCTATTGGCCGCGAAAGCCGTGATCACTCCATAGACGGCATCCGAGAAGCCACCGATGTTGAGCACGTCTTCACGCGTCGGCGCCTGTGTCGTGGCATGGGGCTGGATGTCGAGGCAGACCAGCTTCGCAGCCGGGTTGACCCGCTTGATCCTTGCCCATTCCGTCATCACCGCCGTCGGCTGGCCGCTCCCGCGCACATCCACCCAGGACTCATTGTCCGAGATGAACACCACGAGATCGACTTTGGCCTTCTCGTTTGCCAGCCTCTTCAGCGGCGCGGAGCAGTTGGTTCCACCGCCGCCGATTTTCGCCAGCTTACCGGCATTGGTCATCACCGAATCCCGCTTGTTGAGGCTGACGTGCACCACGTCATTCTCGAACGGCAGCACCCGCGCCTTCGGATTGCGCCGCAGGAACGCCGCGGTCATCAGACCGGCAACGTCGATGCAACGAACCGAGGACGTTGCGCCCTTCCGGTAACCGGTCACGGGCGAACCCATGGAACCCGACACGTCGGGGCAGAGCACAACATTGCCCATCAGGGACGGCACGTTGGCGATGGCGATATCCATCGCGTCCTGAAGCGCATCCCGAACGACATCCGGAACCTGGCCATCGACCATCTTCCACGCCATCATCAGCTGATAGGGGAAGACCTTTGCCTTGCGGATTTCCTCCGGATCGGCAAGCCGCGCCGCCAGCGCCTCGGCAAAACCCTCGACCTCGAACACGCCATTGCGTGCAAAGGTGTTAAGGTTCTGCCGCACCATCTGCCAGCCGCCCTTGCGGGCGATCTCGACCCAATGCTCCCGCGTCAGCGGCAGCGAGGTCAGCATCTGGAACGGGACGTCCGGCACCGGTGCCGTCTGGTCGCGTCGGAACGCTTCCAATGCCTTGATGAGCTCAGGCAGTGCCGCGTAGTCGTGCGGCTTGCCGATCGCCCAGGCATAAAGCGCCTTGCGCTCCTCCGTAGCCGGCTTCGGATGCACCATGCGGATGACGTCGGCGAGCGAAGGATCGTTTCCGACCATCGCCCGCAGGATCTGCGCGGTGCTGGCCCGTTCGAGCCACGCCTGCACCGCCTTCTTCGGACGTGTACCGAGCGACTTGCGACCCGTGGCGCCAGAGCGCATGACCTGCACGAAGCCGCGCAGCATCTTGCCACTCTTAATCACCCGCGGGAATGCACGGGCGAAGGCATCACTCTGAAGGCTGGAGAGCATGGCGAGCAACGTCACCGGCATATCCTTCATGTGACCCTTTTCAGCGGCGTAAACAGCCACCTTCGCGAGAAATTCCGGCTCGACCTGAAGGGCAAGCGTCTTTACCGCTTCGAGCTGCTCGGCCCCATCCGCATAGAAGGTGCCGTTGAACGTGCCTGTGACGGCATATTGCGCGAGCGCCTCGCGCGGCGTCAGCTGATAGGCCGGGGCGGCTTCATGATTTTTTGTGTCCGTTCCCGGAAGCAGTTTCCCGAGGTAGGTTTTGAAGATTGCCTTGTTGACCATGACAGCACCTCTTGGTTGGTTCGTGCCAGATACATTTCAAGACGCGTGCCAGTTTGGAGAAAAGTGCCCACCCCGTGTGTGTTTTTCTCTTATCTATATGTTTTTAAATATGAAATTTTTCCGCGCCTTCACGGGCAATCATGAATTGCGAAAATCCGCATCCCGATTATATTATCGCAGATTATAGTGCCTTATAATTTTGGATAAGACATGAAGCGCCGCGTCGCCATCAGCATATTGGGAACCACCCTGGATGCAGGGAAATGGGAAAATCGCTGGAGCCGCTGGCGGCCCAATGTTGCGCTCTGCCAGCAACCGGGCCTATTTATCGACCGGCTGGAACTGATCCACGACAACCACTCGCAAGCTCTCTGTCACCGCATCGTTGCCGACATCGAGACCGTGGCGCCGGCAACGGAGGTGCGGAGCAATGTCATCAACTTTCGAGATCCCTGGGATTTTTCGGAGGTCTATACGAGCCTCAGGGACTTTGCCCGCAACTACAACTTCGACCCCGACACGGAAGACTATCTCGTCAACATCACGACCGGCACTCATGTGGCACAGATCTGCTGGTTCTTGCTGACCGAAGCCCGCATCATTCCCGGCCAATTGTTGCAGCTCTCGCCGCCGCGCGACCGGGAACCGGAGCAGGATTTCGCCGGCACGCATCGGATTATCGACCTCGACCTTTCCCGCTATGACGAGATCGCCAAGCGCTTCGCCTCCGAGCGTGAAGACGCCGCTTCCTTCCTGAAGTCGGGGATTTCGACCCGCAGCGCCACCTTCAACAGAATGATCGGCGAGATCGAGAGGGTGGTGATCCGCTCAACGGCGCCTGTTCTCCTGACCGGGCCGACCGGTGCCGGCAAATCGCAACTCGCCCGCAGGATCTACGAGTTGAAGAAGAGCCAACGCAAGGTCAGTGGTCCGTTCATCGAGGTCAACTGCGCGACCCTGCGCGGCGACCAGGCCATGTCCACCCTGTTCGGCCATGTGAAAGGAGCCTTTACCGGTGCTGCCGGCGAGCGTGCCGGCTTGCTCAAGTCCGCCGACAAAGGCGTGCTGTTCCTCGACGAGATTGGCGAACTCGGCCTTGACGAACAGGCCATGTGCCTGCGCGCGATCGAGGAAAAGAAGTTCCTGCCCGTGGGCGCTGATCGGGAGGCGTCCGCGGACTTTCAGCTGCTTGCAGGCACCAATCGCGATCTTGGCGAGGATGTCCGAAAAGGAAGGTTCCGCGAGGATCTCTATGCCCGCCTGAACCTCTGGACTTTCCAGCTGCCGGCCCTGCGCGAGCGCAAGGAGGACATAGAGCCCAATCTCGACTTTGAGTTCAGGCGCTATCTCGAACGCGAAGGCGAAAATGTTACGTTCAACAAGGAAGCACGCGAACGCTATCTTACTTTCGCAACTGGTCCGCAAGCCGTCTGGAGCGCCAACTTTCGCGACCTGTCGGCTTCGGTTACCCGCATGGCAACCCTCGCGCCGCATGGGCGCATCACGACCGACGTCGTTGATGATGAAGTCCGACGGCTGAATGCATTTTGGCGCAGCTCGAGTGACGACGGCAGGGTAGATCTGATCATCGAAGAAATGCTGGGTGCAGAGACTGCTGCTAGCCTCGATCGCTTTGACGCAGCGCAGCTTGCCACTGTTCTTCATACCTGCCGTCAACATGCCACGGCAAGCGCGGCAGGCAGAGCCTTGTTTGCGATCTCGCGACTAGGGAAAAAGAGCAGCAACGACGCCGATCGCCTGAGTAAATATCTGGCGCGCTTCAGTCTCAGATTCGAAGACATCAAGAGACCCGGATAGGTGGTGGGAAATGGTTCACAAGCCGACCTAGATAGTCTTACAATGCCGACGCGAACATTCCAGTCGCGAAGAGACCGTTGCCTCGTTGGCCCGGCAGCAAAAGCAAGTTCCGCAATAAGGTAGTTGACATAATGAAATCGGCATTTTTCATATCTGGAAAAGTGTCTTCGGGAACCATTTTTAATGAATAAGAGTGCATTTTTAAAGCTTCTGGCCACGCATCTGTATCCGGTTCTACGTGCAGAGGGGTTCAAAGGAAGCGGCCAGACGCTGCGGCGAATTCAAGCGCCAGTCGTTCACGTCTTCAATGTGCAAAGCTCGCGCGATGGTAGTCACTGCTATCTAAATCTTGGAGCACATTTGACATTTTTGCCATGGGAAGGTGGGAGTTCTGGCGAACCCAACTTGATCTCTGAGGCGCATTGCGTGTTCAGGGATAGAATGCAACCTCCTCCTGGGCCAGGCCATGGCTGGTCTTATTGCTCGTCGCCGCAAGAAGCAGAAGAAAATGTCAGGTTCATAGTCAGTGAGTGGGAAAGAACCGGGCGGGCGTTTTTTCAACGCTATACCCACTATCCGGACTGCTTTAAACGATTGCTAGAGTCTGAATCTCCAGAAAGGATCAGTCCTCGCGCTGCACTTCATCTGGCTCGCATTGCAGTCGAGCTCTCGGATCAAGATCGAGCACGCACCTTTATCAAAAGTGGCCTTGCACAGGCCTCCGAACGTGCCACCATTCTGAAAAGCGAATTGATGTCTCTTGCTCAGAAAATGAGCTTGGATTTGGGAAGGCAAAACTGACCGCTTTTGGACAGGAGAGATGGGGCTGGGTCACATACTAGGTCATCGGTTATTTTGACGAGGGAGCGCGGTCATTCCGTCCCGTTACCGTCGTTCCCGATGTTGCCAGTACGGTCGCCTTTATGCGCCGTCCTTTTCGGCGCTCGCCGCCATATGGGCGAGATCGTCCCAGAGACTTTCGGCGAAGCTGCGCAGAACGGTGAGCTCGAAGCTGTCATCGCCTGTGCGGACGATCTGCACGGAGAGATGACCGACCATCGTCATGGCCGAATGGCCTTCCGGGAAGACGGACGGATCGAGATCGACGGCGGTGCCTTTCGAGAGAAGCACCCGCGAGGATCGGCCGGAAACGCCGATGCGCACACGCCCGTGGCTCTGGTCCATGACGTAGGCCTTTCCCGCCAGCGCCGCTGCGAGAGCGTCGAGGCTGGCCGGGACGAGCCGCTCGTCGCCGGCGACGAACCATTGGCGGAAGCCCGCCTTGCGGATCGAGCTCTTCGCAAAGCCTGCCTTTGCCAATTCCGCAGCGAGCGCGGATGGCTCGATCGCGCCGAGCACATGCAGGAGATGGCCCTCCGGCAGGGCTTCCAGCCGGATGCCTGCCTCCGAGATGCCGGTATATCTAGTCCCGGCCAGAACCGGCTTGTGTTGCGGAAGATCACGCATGGAGCTTCTCGTTTTCAGGATCGATGAAGACGGGATGGCAGAGCACCGCATCGGTGAATTCGTTGCGCAGGCCGTTCCAGACCGTCACCTTTTCGCCGATACGCTCCGGCCCGCGCCTGACAAGCGCCAAGCCGATCGTATGGCCGAGCCCCGGCGAAAAGGCGCTTGATGTCACGTAGCCCTGGTCGTTTTCGAGCGTCGCGGCAACGCCGTCGGCAAGAATATGCGAGCCGGTGCGGAAGCCTCTTGCCGGATCGAGCGGTTTGACGCCGACGAGACGCGGGCGTTCGGAATCCTGCAGGCCTTCACGGGCGAGCATTGCCTTGCCGATGAAATCCGGCTTGATTGATGAAACCATGCGGCCGAAACCGAGATCGCCTGGTGTCACCGTGCCGTTGATTTCGGCGTGGGTGACATGGCCCTTCTCGATGCGCATGACGCCGAGCGCTTCGGCGCCATAGGCGCAGATGCCATGTTTTTCGCCCGCCGCCATGATGGCGTCGGCAACGCCTTCGCCGTAGCCGGCCGGCACAGCCAGCTCGTAGGCGAGTTCGCCGGAGAAGGAGATGCGGAAGAGCCGGCCTTCGAGCCTGCCGCCGAAGAGAGAGACCTTGCGGGCGCTCATAAAGGGGAAGGCGGCATCCGATATATCTTCATCAACGATCTCAGAGAGGATGGCGCGCGATTTCGGCCCCGCAACGGCCATCTGGGCCCATTGATCGGTCGAGGAGGCGAAGCAGACATCGAGTTCAGGCCAGAGCGTCTGGGCGCAGAATTCGAGATGGGTGAGCACGCCGGCGGCGAGTGCTGTCGTCGTCGTCATGAAGAAATGATCGTCACTGAACCGGCTGGTGGTGCCGTCATCATAGATGAAGCCGTCCTCACGCAGCATGATGCCGTAACGCGCCTTGCCGACTGCAAGCTTGGCGAACCCATTGCAATAGATGCGATCGAGGAAGGTCGCGGCATCCCTGCCGAAGATTTCGATCTTGCCGAGCGTCGAGACATCGCAGAGGCCGGCATTCTTCCGGATGTTCAGCACCTCGCGGTCGACACTTTCGCGCCATGTCGTCTCGCCGGCGCGCGGGAACCAGGAGGAGCGGTACCAGAGGCCGGTTTCGACGAAGACCGCGCCGTTCTTCTGAGCCCAGCCATGCAGCGGCGATTTGCGTGCCGGCTGGAAATGTTTGCCGCGCGATGCCCCGGACAAAGCGCCGAAGGAAACCGGCGTATAGAAGGGCCGGAAGGTCGTCGTTCCCACTTCGGCGGGCGACACGCCGCGCGCTTCTGCGAGAATGCCGATAGCGTTGATGTTGGAAAGTTTGCCTTGGTCAGTCGCCATGCCGGATGTGGTGTAACGCTTGGCGAGTTCGACATGGCCGTAGCCTTCGCGTACGGCAAGGCCCAGATCCTTGAGGTGCACATCGTTCTGATAATCGACGAAAGCCTTGCCCTTCGAGCCCTTGACGGACCAGAGCGGCTTTGCGCGCTGAGCCGTCTCGACGGCAGATGCAAAGGCTGGTTCCGCTGCGAAGCCGATCGCCTTCAATGCGGCTGATGCCTTTGCGGCACCATCGCCGAGGCAAGCGTCGGCTTGTGCAAGGCCAGCAGCCGAGCCGGCAACGATAAGGCCTTCCTGCTGGACGGGCGCCAGAAATGCCGAGGCCTCGTCCGACCATTGCGGCTTCGCGCCACGATGGCAGGCAAGATGAATGATCGGGCTCCAGCCGCCCGACATGGCAAGCGCATCCGCCTCGATCCGACGGGTGCCGCCTGCGATTTCCACGCTGATGCCGCGCAGGCGCTTGCCGCCAAGCGCATCGATAATGCGGGCGCCCTTCAGCACTTCGGCGCGGCCCTGCCAGCTCCCAGCCGCATCCGCGCGGCTGTCGACGATCGCAGCGACTTCGAGGCCTGCGGCTTCGAGATCGGCGGCGGTGCGGTAACCGGCATCGTTGGTGGTGAAGACCACCGTGCGAGCGCCGGGCGCGACCGCTTGCCGGTTGAGATAGCTGCGCATGGCGCCTGCCATCATCACGCCGGGAACATCGTTGCCGCCGAAGACGAGCGGCCGCTCTTCGGCGCCCGTCGCAAGGATCGCCTGGCGGGCGACGATGCGCCACAGCCGTTCGACCGGGCGATCGGGATCGGGCATCGCCACATGCTTCTGCACGCGTTCGACCGCGCCTAAGACATTGTCGTCGTACCAGCCGAACACCGTCATACGCGGCAGGCGACGCACATTCTCCAACCCCTCCAGCCCGGCAAGCAGCTCGCTGAGAAGAGCGCTCGCTGGTTTGCCGTCGATAGTGCCGGTCTCGGACAGCAGGCTACCGCCGAGTTCGGGGCCTTCATCGGCGAGGATGACGCGGGCGCCGGCGCGGCCGGCGGTCAGCGCTGCTGCCAGACCGGCAGGGCCGGCGCCGATGACAAGCAGATCGCAATGCGCCCAGCACTTCTCATAGGTATCGGGATCAGCCTCATAGGAGGCCCTGCCGAGGCCCGCCGCCTTGCGGATGATCGGCTCATAGAGTTTTTCCCAGAGGCCGGCCGGCCACATGAAAGTCTTGTAGTAGAAGCCTGCGCTGAGGAAGGGCGAAAGTAACCCGTTGACCGCACCGACATCGAAGCCTAGCGAGGGCCAGCGGTTCTGGCTTTTTGCCGTCAGCCCCTGGTAAAGCTCGATCATCGTCGCGCGTGTGTTCGGTTCGGTGCGCCCGCCACTGCCCGTCGTCACCAGCGCATTCGGTTCGGCAGCGCCTGCCGTCAGGATGCCGCGCGGACGGTGATATTTGAAGCTGCGGCCGACGAGCTGGACGCCGTTGGCAAGCAGCGCCGAAGCGAGTGTGTCGCCCGGATGGCCTTCGAGCGCCCTGCCGTCAAAGGTAAAGCCGAGCATCGTGGCACGGTCGATGCGGCCGCCGGAGGAAAGACGGAAGCTCGTCATGCCGGTTCTCCGCCGAGCTTGGAAAGGGCGGCATCCCTGACGCCATGGATTGCATGGGTGACGGTGTCGCGTTCGACGATCAGCCAGCGACGGCATCCCGAGGAGTGGTGCCAGTATTCTCTATGCCGACCGCGCGGATTGTCGCGCAGATAGACATAATCGAACCAGGCATCCGCACCGGCATCCGGCGCCGGCCGGGTAAGACTCGCATCACCGCGGATCGAGAATTCTTCTTTGGGCCGGGCGCCGCAATGGGGACATGAAATCAGGCTTGCCATCGATAAATGTCCTCAGTGCAGATTGGGCTGGGCGCCGACGCCCTTTTCGTCGATCGGATAGCCGCGCGCGAAGCGGTCGAGCCGGAAGGCGCGGGCAGTCTGATGCGGCGTGTTGCGGGCGATCAGATGGGCGTAGCAGAAGCCGGAGGCAGGCGTCGCCTTGAAGCCGCCGTAGCACCAGCCAGTATTAAGATAGAGATTGTCGATATGGGTTCGGTCGATGATCGGCGAGCCGTCCATGCTCATGTCCATGACGCCGCCCCAGGAGCGCAGATAACGAACGCGCGACAATGATGGGATCATCGCGAGCCCGGCTTCGGCCACATGCTCGACCGAGGCGAGATTGCCGCGCTGGGCATAGGAATTGTAGCCATCGATATCGCCGCCAAAGACGAGGCCGCCCTTGTCCGACTGGGACACGTAGAAATGCCCGGCGCCGAAAGTGACGACCGTGTCGATGAACGGCTTCAGCCCTTCGGAGACGAAGGCCTGCAGCACATGGCTTTCGATCGGCAGCCGCAGGCCGGCCATATCGGCGACGACGGTGGAGTTGCCGGCCGCCGCAAGCGCCAGTTTGCCGCAGCCGATGAAGCCCCTGCTGGTCTCGACCCCGGTGACCTCGCCGTTTTCGGTGCGGATGCCGGTGACTTCGCAATTGGTGATGATATCGACGCCGCGGCTGTCTGCGCCGCGGGCATATCCCCAGGCGACCGCATCGTGGCGCACCGTGCCGCCGCGCGGGTGGAGCAGGCCGCCCATCACGGGGAAACGGGCATTGTCGAAATCGAGGAAGGGCAATTTCCGGCGCACCGCCTGCCGATCGAGAAGCTCGGCATCAACGCCGTGCAGCCGCATGGCGTTGCCGCGGCGCGTATAGGCGTCACGTTGCGCGTCGGAATGGAAGAGGTTGAGCACGCCGCGCTGCGAGACCATGGCGTTGAAATTGAAATCCTGCTCCAGCCCCTCCCAGAGCTTCATCGACAGCTCGTAGAAGGGATTGTTGCCAGGCAGCAGGTAATTCGAGCGGATGATCGTCGTGTTCCGGCCGATATTGCCGGAACCGAGATAACCCTTTTCGAGGACGGCGACATTGGTGATGCCGAATTCCTTGGCAAGATAATAGGCCGTGGCAAGACCGTGACCGCCGCCGCCGACAATGATGACGTCGTAGTGTGGCTTCGGCGCCGGATCGCGCCAGGCAGGCGCCCAATCTTTATTGCCGCGAAGGCCGTTCAAAAAAATCGAAAGAGCGGAATAGCGCATGGGTCACCCGGAATGAACAGGGCCATGATGCCAGAATGACGCGAGCGGACTTGCACAACAGGGACTAAAATAGCTAAGAAAGAGACATGTCATCGATTGACAGCAAAAATGTGCAGACGATCGGCTTCATCCTTATCCCGGGATTTGCGCTGATGTCCTATGCCTCGGCGACGGAGCCGCTGCGGGCTGCAAATCTTCTGGCCGGCCGCGAGATCTATCGGCTGCAGATCTTCTCGCCGGATGGCGCGCCGGCGCTCTCCTCCTCGGGCGTCAGCGTCCCCGCCGAACCTCTCCCCGTCAGGGGCTCAGGGCTCGGAACGGCGTTCGTCTGCGCCGGCGGTTCACCGCGCGACTGGCGATATCCCGGCGTGCTCGCCTGCTTGCGGCAGCTGTCGCGCGAAGGTGTCAGGATCGGCGGCATCTCGGGCGGTCCCTATCTGATGGCCGCCGCCGGACTGCTTGGCGGCCGCGACTTCACCATCCACTGGGAACATGCGGCGACCCTTCTCGAAGCCTTTCCAGAGCTCACGCCGCGCCAGGCGCGCTTCATGATCGATGGCAACCGGATCACCTGCGGCGGCGGCATCGCCCCGCTCGACATGATGCATGTGCTGATCGCCGAGCGCCTGGGACCGGACTTCGCCCGCCGGGTCAGCGATTGGTACCTTCATACCGAGGTCAACGAGCCTGCAGCGCCGCAGCGCGCCTCGCTGGCCGAGCGTTATGGCGTCCACCATCCCGGCCTGCTCAACGTTCTCGAACGCATGGAGGAAACGATCGAGATGCCGCTCGAGCGCGCCGCCATGGCGCGCATCGCGGGCGTCACCACCCGGCATCTCGACCGGCTCTTCTCGGTGCATCTCGGTACCACCTATCTCGATCAGTACCGCAGGATCAGGCTGCAGCACGCCCATCGCCTGCTGAAGCAGAGCCCGCTTTCCGTCTCGGAAATCTCGGTCGCTACCGGTTTTTCCAGCCTCAGCCACTTTTCCCGCATGTTCCGCAGCATCTACGGCATCGCTCCGCGTGACGCGCGGCGGGATTAGGTTTTCTTCACGGTTGAGGAAATTTCACTATCACGATAGGATTGCCGCTGGGCAAGACAAGGCGGCAGGGGAATCGATGAAATCAAAGCTTCAAGCGGCAGAGCAAGCCGAACAGCCACATGGCGGACGCTCGCCCTTTTCCCAGGATCCGCACGCCGTCCGGGAGCCGAAGGAAAACAACCTCGAAATGGCGATCGGCCATGAGGTGCGCGCCTACCGGAAGAAGCTCGGCATCACGGTGACCGATCTGGCGGCCGCGACCGGCATTTCGCTCGGCATGCTGTCGAAGATCGAGAACGGCAATATTTCGCCGTCGCTGACGACGCTGCAATCGCTGTCGCGGGCGCTCGGCGTGCCGCTGACGGCCTTCTTCCGCCGCTTTGAGGAAGCGCGCAATGCCGTCTTCGTCAAGGCGGGGCAGGGGGTCGAACTCGAACGGCGCGGCACGCGCGCCGGCCATCAATATAATCTGCTCGGTCATATCGACAACAATACCAGCGGCGTCATCGTCGAGCCCTATCTCATCACGCTGACGGCCGATTCCGACATCTTCCCCACCTTCCAGCACGAGGGAATGGAGTTTCTCTACATGCTCGAGGGCGAGGTTATTTACCGCCACGGCGACCAGCTTTTCCAGATGCAGCCCGGCGACAGCCTGTTCTTCGACGCCGATGCGCCACATGGGCCGGAGCAGCTGATGAAGCTGCCGAGCAAGTACCTCTCGATCATCAGTTATCCCCAGCAGAGCTCCAAGGGCTGACTTGCCTTAGAAGAAAAGTTTATTCCTCCCAGTTGATGTCGACAAACAGACCTGCTAGTCCTTTCTCAACACGAAAGGAGCGCGGCTATGTGCGGCATTGTTGGACTGTTCCTCAAGGACAAGAGCCTTGAGCCCCAGCTGGGAAACCTGCTCTCGGATATGCTGATAACCATGACGGATCGCGGACCGGACTCGGCCGGCATCGCAATCTATGGGGGGTCTGCCGAGGGCAAGGCAAAGATCACTATCCAGTCCGCCAATCCGGGCGTGGATTTCGAAGGCCTCGCGGCTGACCTCGAGAAGGCCGGCATCAGAGCCCACGTATGGGCCAAGAGCACGCACGCGGTCATCGAGCTGGAAGCCTCCAAGCTTGAAAATGTGCGCAAGGCGCTCGAAGAGATCCGTCCGGCAGTCCGCCTGATGGGATCGGGCGAAAGCGTCGAAATCTACAAGGAAATCGGCCTTCCAAAGGATGTCGTGGCACGGTTCGGCGTCCGCTCGATGAGCGGCACCCACGGCATCGGCCATACCCGCATGGCAACCGAATCCGCCGTCACCACGCTCGGCGCCCACCCGTTTTCGACCGGCGCCGACCAGTGCCTCGTGCACAATGGCTCGCTGTCCAACCACAACAACCTGCGCCGCGAGCTGATACGCGAAGGCATGACCTTCGAAACGCAGAACGATTCCGAAGTCGCGGCCGCCTATCTCACGGCCGAAATGGCCAAAGGCAAGGATCTCGGCCAGGCGCTGACGGGCGCCCTCGACGATCTCGACGGTTTCTTCACCTTCGTTGTCGGTACCAAGTCCGGCTTCGGGGTGGTGCGCGACCCGATCGCTTGCAAGCCTGCCGTCATGGCCGAGACGGACCAGTATGTCGCCTTCGGTTCGGAATACCGCGCGCTGGTCAACCTTCCCGGCATCGAGAATGCCCGCGTCTGGGAGCCGGAGCCGGCGACCGTCTACTTCTGGGATCACGACAAGGCCGCCTGAGCGATGCCGGAAAAGCAGGAGGCGGCTCAGCCGTCTCCCGACCAACGAGGATTAAATGCCCACATTCGATCTTTCCAACACCCCTCTTCGCGAACTGAACAGCGCGCTGCATGCCCTTTCCAAAGGCGCCAACGACACTGAATTCGAAGTCATCAACCCGCGCGGCAGCCATGCCGTTGCCGTTGGTATCAACAGCCCCGTTACGGTCGCCGTCAGAGGATCGGTCGGCTATTACTGCGCCGGCATGAATGACGGCGGCAGGGTGACGGTTCATGGTTCGGCCGGTCCGGGTGTTGCCGAAAACATGATGTCCGGTACCGTCGTCATCGAGGGCGACGCCAGCCAGTATGCCGGCGCCACCGGCCGAGGCGGCCTGCTCGTCATCAAGGGCAATGCGGCGTCGCGCTGCGGCATTTCGATGAAGGGCATCGACATCGTCGTTCATGGCAGCATCGGCCACATGTCGGCCTTCATGGGCCAGTCCGGCCATCTCGTCGTGCTGGGTGACGCTGGCGATGCGCTGGGGGATTCGCTCTACGAGGCCAAGCTGTTCGTCCGCGGCGAGGTGAAGAGCCTCGGCTCCGACTGCATCGAGAAAGAGATGCGGCCGGAACATCTGGACAAGCTTGCCGAGCTGCTCGAGCGCGCTGGGGTCACGGGCGTCAGGCCCGAAGAGTTCAAGCGTTACGGCTCTGCTCGCAAGCTCTACAATTTCAACATCGACAACGCCGACGCGTATTGAGGCGAGGGACACCCATGAGCTATCACAACCCTTACACCCCGCCACGCAAGTCCGCGACGTTCGATGACTATACGCTCGCCGAAATCCGCCGCGCGGCCGCGACCGGTATCTATGACATCCGCGGCGCCGGCACCAAGCGCAAGGTTCCGCATTTCGACGATCTGCTGTTTCTCGGCGCCTCGATCTCGCGTTATCCGCTCGAAGGCTACCGCGAGAAGTGCGACACGACAGTGGTGCTCGGCTCACGTTTTGCCAAGAAACCGATCACGCTGAAGACGCCGATCACCATCGCCGGCATGAGCTTCGGCGCGCTTTCCGGCAATGCCAAGGAAGCGCTCGGCCGGGGTGCGACGATCGCGGGCACGTCGACCACGACAGGCGATGGCGGCATGACGGATGAGGAACGCGGCCATTCGCAAACGCTGGTCTACCAATATCTGCCTTCCCGCTACGGCATGAATCCGAAAGACCTGCGCCGTGCCGATGCAATCGAAGTCGTGGTCGGCCAGGGCGCCAAGCCCGGCGGCGGCGGCATGCTGCTCGGCCAGAAGATCTCCGACCGCGTTGCCAATATGCGCAACCTGCCAAAGGGCATCGACCAACGCTCAGCCTGCCGCCATCCTGATTGGACCGGCCCCGACGATCTGGAAATCAAGATCATGGAACTGCGCGAGATCACCGACTGGGAAAAGCCGATCTACGTCAAGGTCGGCGGTGCGCGTCCATATTACGACACCGCTCTTGCGGTGAAAGCAGGTGCTGACGTCGTCGTTCTCGACGGCATGCAGGGCGGCACGGCGGCGACGCAGGACGTCTTCATCGAAAATGTCGGCATGCCGACGCTCGCCTGCATTCGTCCGGCCGTCCAGGCGCTGCAGGATCTCGGCATGCATCGAAAGGTGCAGCTCATCGTTTCGGGCGGCATCCGCTCGGGCGCCGACGTTGCCAAGGCGCTTGCGCTCGGCGCCGACGCGGTCGCGATCGGCACGGCGGCGCTCGTCGCGATCGGCGACAACGATCCGCACTGGGAAGAGGAATATCAGAAGCTCGGCACCACCGCCGGCGCTTATGACGATTGGCATGAAGGCAAGGATCCGGCCGGCATCACTACCCAGGATCCGGAGCTTGCAAAACGTCTTGATCCGGTTGCGGCCGGCCGCCGCCTCGCCAACTACCTCAAGGTCATGACGCTCGAGGCACAGACGATCGCGCGTGCCTGCGGCAAGAACCACCTGCACAACCTTGAGCCGGAAGACCTCGTCGCACTGACGATCGAGGCATCGGCCATGGCGCAGGTGCCGCTCGCCGGCACCAACTGGATTCCCGGCAAGGGAGGCTTCTGATTTCTACCGGCCGGGCAAAAGTCCCGGCCGTTTCATATCCATAACCAAAGTGTCTCCAAGAAATCCAAAGGGGAACGAAAATGACACTGGACCTTGCTGCTTTTGCCAGAGACAAAGGCATCAAATATTTCATGATCAGCTATACCGACCTGTTCGGCGGCCAACGCGCCAAGCTGGTCCCGGCAGAAGCCATCGCGGACATGCAGAAAGATGGCGCAGGCTTTGCGGGCTTCGCGACCTGGCTCGATCTGACGCCCGCCCATCCGGACCTGTTTGCGGTTCCCGATGCTTCCTCCGTCATCCAGCTACCCTGGAAGAAAGACGTCGCATGGGTCGCGGCCGACTGCGTCATGGACGACCGGCCTGTCGAACAGGCGCCGCGCGTGGTGCTGAAACGACTGGTCGCCGAAGCTGCGAAAGAAGGGCTGCGGGTAAAAACCGGCGTCGAGCCCGAGTTCTTTCTCATCTCTGCTGACGGTTCGGTGATTTCGGACCAGTTCGATACGGCCGAGAAGCCCTGCTACGATCAGCAGGCGGTGATGCGGCGGTACGACGTGATCGCCGAGATTTGCGACTACATGCTTGAGCTCGGCTGGAAGCCCTATCAGAACGACCATGAGGATGCGAACGGCCAGTTCGAGATGAACTGGGAATATGACGACGTTCTGAAGACGGCGGACAAGCACTCCTTCTTCAAATTCATGGTCAAGTCGGTCGCCGAAAAGCACGGCCTTCGCGCCACTTTCATGCCGAAGCCCTTCAAGGGCCTGACCGGAAACGGTTGCCATGCCCACATCTCGGTCTGGGACATCGAAGGCAAGGTAAACGCCTTCGCGGACAAGGAAATGCCCTTCGGGCTCTCCGCTCAGGGTAAGACCTTCCTCGGCGGCATCATGAAGCATGCCTCCGCGCTTGCCGCGATCACCAATCCGACGGTCAACTCCTACAAGCGCATCAACGCGCCGCGCACGACATCGGGCGCGACCTGGTCGCCGAACACCGTCACCTGGACGGGCAACAACCGCACCCACATGGTGCGTGTGCCGGGACCGGGCCGTTTCGAGCTGCGCCTGCCGGATGGTGCGGTCAACCCCTACCTGCTGCAGGCGATCATCATTGCGGCCGGCCTCGACGGCATCCACAGCCAGGCGGACCCCGGCCGGCACTACGATATCGACATGTATGCCGAGGGGCATCTGGTGAAGGATGCACCGCGCCTGCCGCTCAATCTGCTCGACGCGCTGCGCGCCTATGATGCCGACGAAGGCTTGAAAGAGGCGATCGGGGCTGAGTTTTCCGCCGCCTATCTCAAGCTCAAGCATCGGGAATGGAACGCCTACTGCTCGCATTTCACCCAATGGGAACGCGACAGCACGCTCGATATCTGAGCAGCCGGGCCGATGGCTTCGACAACAACCGACATGCCGGGGCGGAAAGCTCCCGGCGTGACCGGGTTTTCCACATCAGAATCGGCGAAAGAAGAGACAGCATGAAGAGCTTCGTACTGACCGTATCCTGCACATCGACGCGCGGCATCGTGGCGGCGATTTCGAGCTATCTGGCCGAGAAGGGCTGCAACATCATCGACAGCTCGCAGTTCGACGATCTCGATACCGGCAAGTTCTTCATGCGTGTCAGCTTCATTTCGGAAGAGGGGCTTTCGGGCGCCGAGATCGGCGCCGATTTTGCCGCCGTCGCCGCGCCCTTCGCGATGGAGTACGAATTCCACGACAGCGAGAAGCGCATGAAGGTGCTGCTGATGGTGTCGCGCTTCGGCCATTGCCTCAACGACCTGCTCTATCGCTGGAAGATCGGCGCCCTGCCGATCGATATCGTCGGCGTCGTCTCCAACCATTTCGACTACCAGAAGGTCGTCGTCAACCACGACATCCCCTTCCACCATATTCCCGTCACCAAGGCCAACAAGGTACAGGCCGAGGCCCGGATCATGGAGGTGGCCGAGCAGACCGGCACCGAGTTGATCGTGCTTGCCCGCTACATGCAGATCCTGTCGGACGAGATGTGCCAGAAAATGTCGGGCAAGATCATCAACATCCACCATTCCTTCCTGCCGAGCTTCAAGGGCGCCAATCCCTACAAGCAGGCCTACGGCCGCGGCGTGAAGCTGATCGGGGCGACGGCGCATTACGTCACCGCCGATCTCGACGAAGGCCCGATCATCGAGCAGGACACGGCGCGCATCACCCATGCGCAGTCGCCCGACGACTATGTCTCGATCGGCCGCGACGTCGAAAGCCAGGTGCTGGCTCGCGCCATCCACGCCCATATCCACCACCGCACCTTCATCAACGGCAATCGCACCGTCGTCTTTCCGGCAAGCCCGGGAAGCTACGCATCCGAACGCATGGGTTGAGAGATGGTTGAGGTCATCGACGGCAAGCTTGTTGCCGCATCCGTAATCGAGACGGTGAAGGCTGCGACGGCGGCACTGGAGAAAAGCAGCGGCGTCACCACCGGTCTTGCGGTCATCATCGTCGGCGATGATCCGGCAAGCCATGCCTATGTCGGCTCCAAGAGCCGGATGGCCAAGGAATGTGGCTTCAAATCGGTCCAGCACACGCTGCCGGCCGAGACGAAGCAGGAGGAACTGGCAGCCCTCGTCGCCAGCCTCAACGCCGATCCGTCGATCCACGGCATCCTGGTGCAGCTGCCGCTGCCGAAGCCGCTCGACAGCGAGCCGATCATCCAGTCGATCCTGCCGGAAAAGGATGTCGATGGCCTGAGCGTCGTCAATGCCGGCAAGCTTGCCACCGGCGATCTGAAGACCGGGCTGGTGTCCTGCACCCCGGCCGGCGCCATGGTCTTTGTCCGCCACACCCATGGCGAGGATCTCTCCGGGCTCAACGCCGTCGTCATCGGCCGCTCCAACCTGTTTGGCAAGCCGATGGCGCAGCTGCTGCTCAATGCCAATGCGACGGTGACAATCGCTCACTCCAGGACCAAGAACCTCGCCGAGGTCTGCCGCAATGCCGATATTCTGGTGGCTGCCGTCGGCCGGCCGGAGATGGTGAAAGCCGATTGGGTCAAGCCGGGTGCGACGGTCATTGATGTCGGCATCAACCGTGTGGCGGCACCCGAGCGGGGCGAGGGCAAGACCCGGCTGGTCGGCGACGTCGCCTTCGCCGAGGTCTCTGAGGTCGCCAGCACCATCACCCCGGTTCCCGGCGGTGTCGGGCCGATGACCATCGCCATGCTGATGGCCAACACCGTCATTGCCGCCCACCGCACCGCAGGTGAGGTGCCGCCGAAGTTTTGATTGGAATGCCGCCGGACGGGCTTGCCACGGCGCGAAAGACTTATATAGTCAGGAAATAAATATTCCGTAGAAGAAATAAGAGGGAACGGAAATGGCTCTATCATGGCGTTTCTCCGCCTTGGCGGATCGGCATCGCGCTCTGGGATCGAAGCTTGAGGACTGGAGCGGCATGGGAACCGCCTGGACCTACGACAAGGACATGTCGGAAGAACATGTCGCGGTCCGCACCAAGGCCGGCATCATGGATGTCTCGGGCCTGAAGAAGGTGCATCTGGTCGGCCCGCACGCCATTGCCGTGCTCGACTATATCACCACCCGCGACATGTCGAAGATCTATCCCGGCCGCTCGGTTTATGCGGCCATGTTGAACGATCGCGGCCACTTCACCGACGACTGCATCGTCTATCGCACAGGCCCGAACTCCTGGATGCTGGTACACGGCTCCGGCTCCGGCCACGAGGAACTCGTCAAGCAGGCGGCGGGCCGAAACTGCGCCGTGCTCTTCGACGACGACCTGCACGACCTGTCGCTGCAAGGCCCGATCGCGGTCGATTACCTCGCCAAATATGTGCCCGGCATCCGCGACCTCAAATATTTCCATCACATGCAGACGACGCTGTTCGGCGCGCCGGTGATGATCTCGCGCACCGGCTATACCGGCGAGCGCGGCTACGAAATCTTCGTGCGCGGCCAGGACGCCGCCATGGTCTGGGACCGGATCGTCTTGGAAGGCAAGGAGATGGGCATCATCCCCTGCTGCTTCTCCGTTCTCGACATGCTGCGCGTCGAAAGCTACCTGCTGTTCTATCCCTACGACAATTCGCAGATGTACCCCTTCGCCGACCAGCCGCCCGGCGACAGCCTCTGGGAACTCGGCCTCGACTTCACCGTCAGCCCGGGCAAGACGGGTTTCCGTGGCGCCGAAGAGCATGCCCGCCTGAAGGGCAAGGAACGCTTCAAGATCTTCGGCATGCTGATCGATGCCGACGGCCCGACCGATCTCGGCGATGAGGTCTTTGCCAACGGCAAGAAAGTCGGTGTCATCACCTGCCCGAGCTATTCGTCGCTGACGAAGAAATCCATGGCGATCGCCCGTCTCGATGTTGACAAGGCGGTGCACGGGGCGAAACTCGAAGTGCGCGGCAAGACCGTCAAGGCGACCGCCACCGCCCATACGCTCCCGTTCGACGATCCGGAGAAGAAGAAGAGGACTGCCGTAGGTTAAGGAGCACGCGAATGCTCGTTGCAGGCATCAAGAGCCGACCAGTCTACAAGGGCCTGACCATCCAGCCGCACGCCCGGCGGCACATTTTCGCGCTCGAAGGGGAGGGCGCCAAGGCTCTCCTCGACCAGCGGGCAGCACTTGACGAGGCAGCCCTTTCCCGCAGCGAGATCCTCTATGTCGCTCGCGGCTCCCAAGGGTCCGGCCTGGACGAGGCGCTGCGCCATCTCGGTGCCGACATGTTCTTCACGGCCCCGACGATCGCAACGCTGCTCTTTCGATTGAAGGGGGCGCTCGCCACCGCCCATATGGGCACGCGGCTTTATATATCCGGCACGGAAGGCTTCATCGGTCAGGCGATGCTCGTGGCGCTCGAATACGGCATGGACCACGCCTCCATCATCACCGAGCATCGCGGCTCGCTGGCCAGGCGCGTGCAATGTGTCCATTGCAAGGGCATCACCGACGACGTCACCGCCAGCCCCTTTGCCTGCAGCCATTGCGGGCTGACGCTTCTCGTGCGTGACCATTATTCGCGCCGGCTCGCCGCCTTCCAGGGCGTCAATATCGATGCGGAAGAGCCTGGCAGCGCGCCCAATCCGGAGGAGTTGTTCCTTTGAGCGGTGGTACAGAAATTCCCGTCCGCGTGGCGCGGATCACCCCGATCGCCGAGCGTGTCAAGCGCTTCCGCTTCGAGCGGCTGGACGGCAAGCCGATGCCTTATTTCTCCGGCGGCGCCCATGTCATCGTCTCGATGAACGATGGCGGCCATATGCGCCGCAACGCCTATTCGCTGATGTCGCCGCCGCATGATTGCGCCGCCTATGAGATCAGCGTGCTGCACGTCGAGGATTCGCGCGGCGGCTCCACCTTCATGCATGAGAAGGTCAGCGAAGGCGACGAGCTGAAGGTCAGCTATCCCGTCAACCTGTTCCAACCGGACTGGCGCGGACGCAAACATCTTCTGATTGCCGGCGGCATCGGCATTACGCCCTTCATTGCGATGATGGAGCAGTTTTCCCGCGAAGGCGCCAATTTCGAACTGCATTACGCCATCCGCACGCGGGACCGCGGCGCCTACTGGCGGGAACTGCTGGAGCGCTACGGTCCGCATCGCATCAAGATCTATTGTGACTCCGAAGGCGGCGCCATTCCTCTGACACGGCTGCTCGACAGCCAGCCGCTCGGCACGCATCTTTATGTCTGCGGCCCCACAGGCATGATCGACGGCGTGCTGAAGACGGGGCTGAATGCCGGCTGGCCGGAGCAGAACCTGCATTCGGAACGGTTCCTGTCGTCGCTGCCCGGCAAACCCTTCGCGATCGAGCTGCTACGGTCCGGCAAGACCGTGAAGGTCGGCCATCACGAAAGCATGCTCGAGGCGATCGAGGCGGCGGGTGTCGACGCCCCCTTCCTCTGTCGTGGCGGGGCCTGCGGTCAATGCGAGACCGGGGTCGTCACCTGCGACGGCAAGCTGCTGCACAATGACGTCTATCTGACCAGCGAAGAAAAAGCATCCGGCCGCAAGGTGATGATATGCGTTTCCCGTTTCGAGGGAAACACGCTGCATCTCGATCTTTGACGGTAAAAAGGAGACCGGACATGGCAATCGCCTTCAAGCAGGAAACGTTCCGGGACGATTTCAGCTATCGGAACAGCCCCGGGAACATCCGTCGCTTCCCGTTTCCCTTCGACCGCGACGAATACATGTATTCCGTCAACATGGAGCCGCATGTGCGCGGCCGGGCGGACACCGTTTACGAAAACCTGATCGATGTCGACGAGCACTATGTCGCCGAGATGCGCGATCGCGCGCTGGTGTTGAAGGAAGACCCGCTGCGCTATCAGGCTCTGCCGCACATGATGAGCGCGCAATGGGATACGCTCGAACTGCTGATGGAAGAGCAGGCGGCGGGTTACCCCGACCACTTCACACTGATCCGCAGCGGCGACCAGTGGCGCTGGATCAACCGCCCGCTCGGCATCGACGACAGCTTCACCTTCGGCGACGCCTCGACGCTGCCCTGCGAGCCCTTCGAATATATCACCCGCCAGGCCCAGGGCGATTTCTGCATCGTCGACCAGCGTGACGGCAATCTCTGGATGGATGCCGGCATGGTGACAACGCAGGCGGACTGGTCGCTCGATTTCGATATCGGCATGAACTTCATGGAATGGCACGGGCCGGTGCCGCTCGCCCACCAGATCGGCGTCTTCGACCGGGCTTTGAAATTCCTTCTGAACCTGCAGCAGGGCAAGCCGACACGGCGCTTCAACTGGACGATGACGATCAATCCGCGGCTCGACACCAGCCCTGAGAATTATCACAAATGGGGTCCCGACCGCACGACGGTGACGCCTGACAATGTCGGCGAGAAGGTGCATCTGCGCGTCGAGCTGCAAAGCCTCTGGCGCCTGCCGCGCTCCAACGCCATCCTCTTCGTCATCCGCTGCTATTTGATGAACATGGAAGAACTCGCCACCGTGCCGAAATGGGCGCGGCGCTTCCCACGCGTGCTGAAGACGCTGCCGCCGGAGCTTATCGACTACAAGGGCCTCACCCGCTTCCGCGAGACGACGATCGACTGGTTTTCCAAATATGACGATGGGGCGCCAACCAGCCCCGGTATCTATCCGGACTGAGGCGCAGCGATGTGCCAGAGTAAGCGATATCATCAAGAGGGGAATGCTTCATGACTAGAGTAGCCGTCATCGGTGCCGGTCCTTCCGGGCTGGCGCAGCTGCGCGCCTTTCAATCGGCCGCCCAGAAGGGCGCTGAAATCCCGGAGATCGTCTGCTTCGAAAAGCAGTCGGACTGGGGCGGGCTCTGGAACTATACCTGGCGCACCGGGCTCGACGAATATGGCGAGCCGGTCCATGGCAGCATGTATCGTTACCTCTGGTCGAACGGCCCGAAGGAATGCCTCGAATTTGCCGATTATTCCTTCGAGGAGCATTTCGGCAAGCCGATCGCCTCCTATCCGCCGCGCGCCGTGCTCTGGGACTACATCAAGGGCCGCGTCGAGAAGGCGAATGTCCGCCAGTGGGTGCGCTTCAGCACGCCGGTGCGCATGGTCCGCTTCGACGATCAGACGAAGAAATTCACGGTGACAGCGCACAACCGCGTCGAGGACCGGATGTATGACGAGGAGTTCGACTATGTGGTCGTGGCATCAGGTCACTTCTCGACGCCGAATGTGCCTTACTTCGAGGGCGTGAAGACCTTCAACGGCCGCGTGCTGCATGCCCACGACTTCCGCGACGCGCTTGAGTTCAAGGGCAAGGACATCCTGCTCGTCGGCCGCAGCTATTCGGCCGAAGACATCGGCTCGCAATGCTGGAAATACGGCGCGAAATCGGTGACGACGAGCTATCGCTCCAAGCCGATGGGCTTCAAGTGGCCTGATAATTTCGAGGAACGGCCGCTGCTGACCAAGCTCGAAAACCGCACGGCGCATTTCCTCGACGGCTCGACCAAGGAGGTCGATGCCGTGATCCTCTGCACCGGATACCAGCACCACTTCCCCTTCCTGCCGGACGATCTCCGGCTGAAGACGGCCAACCGCCTCTGGGCCGACAGCCTCTATAAGGGCGTGATCTTCGACAAGAACCCGCAGCTCTTCTATATCGGCATGCAGGACCAGTTCTACACCTTCAACATGTTCGACGTTCAGGCCTGGTGGGCGCGCGACGTGATGATGGGCCGCATCACCCTGCCGCCGGAAGAGGAGCTGAAGGCCAATTTCGACATGTGGCGCGCCCGCGAGGAGACGCTCGAAGATGCCGAGCAGATGATCTGGTACCAGGGCGACTACGTGAAGGAACTGCTCGCCGAGACCGATTATCCCTCCTTCGACATCGAGGGCACCAACAAGACCTTCATGGAGTGGGAACACCACAAGGCCCACAACATCATGGGCTTCCGCGACCATGCCTACCGCTCGCTGATGACCGGCAACATGTCGCCGACGCACCACACACCCTGGGTCGAGGCGCTCGATGATTCCATGGAGGAATATCTGCGGAACTGACAACGCGGGTCCCGCACCACCGGAAGAGGGGCACTCGCAGCCTCCCTTCCGGCAGTTGGGGCTTTCGACGCTAAATGAATCCATCTGCAACTCTTCTCTTCGGATGTGGCCTTCATGGATTTTCAAACGAGCATTCTCGGGCGCATGAACGGTTTTCTCTATCGCTGCCGCGCCGATGAAAACTACACGATGCTGGAGATGACCAACGGCATCGAGCGCATCTTCGGTTATCCCGTCGACGAAATCATCGGCAACAAGACGCGGACCTTCACCTCGATCATGTATGAGGAAGACGTGCCTCAGATGGACGAGATCGTCGGACAGGCGCTCGAGAAGCGCACGGACTGGACGATGGAATATCGTATCCGCCACGCCATGGGCCACCTGATCTGGGTGACCGAGACGGGCGGCGGCATCTGGGACGAGAAGGGTGAGCTTCTCTATCTCGAAGGCAGCATCATCAATATCGAATCACTCTACCAGCGAATCGATGAACAGACCGCCGATATGCGTGTCACCGCCTCGAAGACCAACGAGATCCTGCAATCGCTGCGCTACCTCAAGCTGCTCGCCGTCAATGCCGGCATCGAGGCCGCTCGCGCCGGCACGGCCGGATCGGGCTTTGCCGTGCTTGCCGCCGAGATGCGCACGCTCGCCAACTCTTCCGAAGAGGCCGCACGCGCCATTTCCAATGCGCAACGCAAGGCGGAAGGCTGAGCGTTACCCATGCGGCCGCTGATTTGCGGCTCAGAGCGAAAGCCGCACTATTAACCGTGCGGCGCATCTTTTAATTATGTTGTATTTTCAACGACTTGAAGCGATAGCGCTCGTGAAAAACCTGATGCCGTTATAGGTAATATTAGAGCCGCGTTAACCTTTTGTTAACCATGCCGGCGGTAGACATGGTCAACGATTTCTTCACATAGATGACCAAAGTGCTAACAGACGCTCGCTCTATCCGCATCAAGGGCCGCTCTTTCCTCGCGGTCATGTTATCCCCGGATCTTCCGATCGATGATTGGTTGATCAGGCTGGACGATCTGGCTGCGCGTTCGGCCGGGTTCTTCCTCGGACGGCCTGTCGTGCTCGATCTGACGGACCTGCAAATCGACCGGCCGCAGCTGAAGGACCTGATTGCCGAACTTGCCAAGCGCAATGTCAGCATCATGGGCATCGAAGGCGCGCGTCCGTCGATCCTCGGCTCCGGCATGCCGCCGGCACTCAAAGGCGGCCGGTCGACCTCCGATATCGAGGTTCAGGCAAAGGAGCCTGTCGATCCGCCCGGCAAATCGATCGTGACGGAGACCCGTCCGGCAATGCAATCGATCGTCATCAGGGAACCCGTGCGCTCGGGGCAATCGGTGATCTTCCCGGAAGGCGACGTCACCGTCATCGGATCGGTCGCCTCGGGAGCCGAGGTCATCGCCGGAGGGTCCGTCCACATCTATGGCGCCTTGCGCGGCCGAGCCATGGCGGGATCCATCGGAAACGCATCGGCGCGGATCTTTTGCCGCAAGCTCGAGGCCGAGCTGGTTGCAATCGACGGCATCTACAAGATGGCAGAAGACATGGCCTCCAATCTTCGCGGACAGGCTGTTCAGCTCTGGCTCGAAGACGACGCGATCATGGCGGAAAAACTGATCTGACGACAGCACCGCGCGTCTCTTCAGACGCGCTAGGGATGCTGCAACACTTTGAATTACTGCGGGCCACGGCAAAGGAGAGAAACATGGGGAAAGTGATCGTCGTCACGTCAGGCAAGGGCGGGGTTGGCAAGACCACCTCGACCGCCGCATTGGGAGCGGCGCTGGCGCAACGCAATGAAAAGGTCGTCGTCGTCGACTTCGATGTCGGCCTGCGCAATCTCGACCTCGTGATGGGCGCCGAACGCAGGGTGGTCTACGACCTGATCAATGTCATCCAGGGCGACGCCAAGCTTACCCAGGCGCTGATCCGCGACAAGCGGCTGGAGACGCTGTTCCTGCTGCCGGCCTCGCAAACCCGCGACAAGGACAATCTGACGGCCGAAGGCGTCGAGCGCGTCATCAACGACCTGAAGCGCTATTTCGACTGGATCATCTGCGACAGCCCCGCCGGTATCGAACGCGGCGCAACGCTTGCCATGCGCCACGCCGACGTTGCGGTCGTCGTCACCAATCCTGAGGTCTCCTCGGTACGCGATTCCGACCGCATTATCGGCCTGCTGGATTCCAAGACCGCCAAGGCCGAACGCGGCGAGCGGATGGAAAAGCACCTGCTGCTCACCCGCTACGACGCCAACCGCGCCGAACGCGGCGACATGCTGAAGGTCGACGACGTCCTCGAGATCCTGTCCATCCCGCTGCTAGGCATCGTGCCGGAAAGCATGGATGTGCTGCGCGCATCCAACATCGGCGCGCCGGTCACGCTGGCAGAGAGCCGCAGCGCGGCTGCGATGGCCTATTTCGATGCCGCTCGCCGGCTCGCCGGCGAGACTCTGCCGGTCGTAATCCCCGAGGAAAAGCGGAACATCTTCGGCAAGATCTTCGGAAGGAGGGCAGCATGAATATTTTTCGTCTTTTCAACAAGCAGCGAACGGCACCGGCCGCCCGCGAACGCCTGCAGGTGCTCCTTGCCCATGAGCGCTCCTCTGCCGGATCGGACCTGGTCTCCCTACTGCGCGAGGAGATCCTTGCGGTGATCGCAAAACACGTACAGCTCGACCACGACAAGGTGCAGGTGACGATCGATCGGAACGAATATGTTTCGACGCTCGAGATCGACGTCGAAATCCCGTTGAACGCAGCCGTGCAGGCCGCTTGAAAGACAGCGCTGCCTGTCGTGACGACAGGCAGCGCTGACAGTCAGGACTTTCTGGCTTTGCGATTGGCGTAACGCAGGTCGCGTTCGGCCTTTCGGGCGGCTTCATCGGCAATTACCCGGGCGATCCGGTCTCTGTCAGCCGCTTCGCGTGCGTCTGCATCGGCGCGTGCTGCGGCCTCGGCGGCAGCCTGACGCTCGGCTTGCTCGGCCTGAGCCCGCTCCAGTTCCTCAAGCTTTACCCGTTCACGCGCCGCACGCCGCTCTTCCCTGGCTGCGGCAATGGCTTGGCGCTCCGCCTGCTTTGCGAGCCGGGTGGGTTCGGCCGTATCCTTGGCGGTGCGATACGCATTGAGGAGCGCAGCCTTGGCTTCGGCAGCGGCGCTGCGGCGATCGGCAAGCTCGTTGTTTCTGGCGTTTTTCAAATCTGTTTCCTGACCGTTCGACGACCTGAAGGTCAGTCCTTGTGTTTTTGCTTTGCGGCAAGAGCGTTAGCCGCCGTCAAGCGATCCTGCAACTCTTTGGCCTCACGGGCTTCACGTAGCCGCAAGGTTTTCTCCTCGCGGGCCCGCACGGTCTGATCGACCTCTTCAACCGCACGGCTCCGCGCCAGGAATTGCGATTGCACGTTTCCGAAGGCAATCTCCGCCTGCTTGCGTGATTTGCTATGTGACTCTGTCATATCCGTCCTGGATTCATGCGCCGCTCAGCGACGCAACAAAAAGGCCAGGCAAATTGCCTGACCTCGATAGTATCATGCTTTCGACAGTGCCGGTACATCCGCGGTCAAAGGAAAGCAGATTTCAGTTCAGGCAGCCTGGAGATTGCAAGCGGACATTTTGCCCGACTTGCTGTCACGCTCAAGGTCGTAGCCGATCTTCTGGCCTTCGACGATTTCGCGCATGCCGGCGCGCTCGACGGCAGAGATGTGAACGAAGGCGTCAGCGCTGCCGTCATCCGGCTGAATGAAGCCGAAGCCCTTGGTGGAATTGAACCATTTAACTGTGCCAGTGGTCATAACAAACCCTTTCATAGCAATTGAGGGCCGCACGTGCGGAAGCACGACGGATGATAGTCTCGATTTTGAAGAGGGAAGTTCGTCCAGGGCACGTTGCCAGCGCGCGATAACAAAAGTCAAACAAGCAATATCGACAACCGGGATATAGTCATCGAACCCGCAATTGTCAACTTTTAGTTTTTTCCAGCCGTCACTTCTCTATTTGGTTGCACCTCGGCGGCCGTGCGCGTCATCGACAAGATCGAGAGCCGATCGCCGTCCCCCGATCTCGAAAGCATGTGCTACGAGCGCGGCCGTGTCTTCTGCGGGTCGTAATGCGAAAGCGGCACGATCGTCGCCGGCAGGCGCTTCTGATGACCGTCGAGCTTGCCGATTTCAACTTCGGTGCCGGGAGCCGCATGCATCACGTCGATGCGGGCGAGCGCGATCGTCTTGCCGAGGATCGGCGAGCGCGTGGCACTGGTGACGACGCCGACCTGGGCGCGGCCGATATGGACGCAGTCGCCATGGCCGACCGCCTCGTTCGCTTTGATGTCGAGGCCGACGAGCAGATGGCGCGGATGCTCCTTGCGCCGGATCAGCGCCTCGCGGCCGATGAAATCGTCCTGCTTGGATTTCAGCGGTACGGTGAAGCCGATGCCGGCCTCGAACGGGTCTGTCTGGTCGGTGAATTCGTGATGGGCAAAGATCAGGCCCGCCTCGATGCGGACCATGTCGAGCGCCTCCAGCCCCATCGGCTTCAACCCATGCGGCTGCCCCGCCTCCCAGACGGCATCGAATACCGTCAGCGCATCTTTCGGATGGCAGAAGATCTCATAGCCGAGCTCGCCGGTGTAGCCGGTGCGCGAGACGACGACAGGCGCGCCCTCGAAGCCGCCGATGCGGCCGACGGTGAAGCGGAACCATTCGAGCTCGCCAATCGTCGGCTGGCGCGGCGCCGTCCAGATAATGTCCTTCAGGATATCGCGGCTCTTCGGCCCCTGCAGGGCGATATTGTACATCTGGTCGGTCGAGGAGCGCACCCAGGCCTTGAAGCCCTTCTTCTCGGCCTGCTGACGCAGCCATACGCCGCTGAAATCATCGCCGCCGATCCAGCGGAAGTTCTTGTCGCCAAGCCGGAAGAGCGTGCCGTCATCGATCATGCCGCCGTTCTCGTAGCACATGGCGGAATAGACGACCTGACCGGTCGACAGCTTGCGCACGTCGCGCGTCAGGCAATATTGCAGAAGTTCTTCGGCATCCGGCCCCGTCACCTCGAACTTCCGCAAAGGCGAGAGATCGATGACGGCGGCGCGCTCGCGGCAGGCCCAGTATTCCTCGACCGGCCCTTCGCTGGAAAAGCGGTTCGGCAGCCAGTAGCCGCGATATTCGGTGTAATCTCGCGTCAGCGCCGAGAGGCGGGGATGAAAGGCTGTTTCGCGCGTCATTTCGGCTTCGGCATCTGGGGTCATGCGATAGGCTACCGCTCGTGAGAATTTCTCTTTTCCGGAAAAGGTGCGGACGTGGATATCCGTCGGATCCCAGCCGTTCGCCGCATCGATATCGTCAGGGCAGGACGAGGAAACGCAGACGAGATCGGTCAGCGCCCGCATCAGCACGTAATCGCCGGGACGCGACCAGGGCTCGTCGAGATAGAGCTGGTTGTTGTGGTCGATATTGGTGTTGTAGAAATAGTTCAGCGCTTCCCAGCCCTTGCGGCCGGCAATACCGTAAGGCGCCAGCGCGGCGTTGAAATTATCCGTGCAGTTGACATGGCCGGGATAACCCATGTCGTCGTAATAGCGGGAATTGCAGGCGGTCGCGAAAGCGTCGTGACGGCCGACCGTATCCTGGACGATCTCGACCAGCGGCTCGAAGTCACGGTCGAAGGCCTTGGAGGGCAGACCCGGGGTGGGATAACTGCGGCCAAGCAGCGTGCGGGTGACCGTCGAATCGAGCGCGAGATCGAGTCCCTTGTCGACCTTGCGGGCGGCGAAGGCCTGGAAATCGGTGCACTGGCGCCCATAGACGTCGATGATCTGGATGAATTCGCCGGCGCGCACGAAATATGCTGCGGCAGTCGCCGCCCGGATGCGGATATCCTCGATCGGATCAGCGACCGGCTCCGGCAGCGCGGAGGCGTAATCGCGGATCAGCAGGCTGCGTTTGATCCTGACCTCGATCGGCGTCGCCGTATCCTGCGCCTCCGGCGACATGGCGGCAGCGGGTGCCGCGACGATCAGCAGGCCCTTCATGGAAATCGTGAAATCCGCCTGGCTGCCCGGCGTCGAGCCCGCGCCGAAAATGCTGAGCGCGCCCGCCAGTGACAGATCGGCGCCGCGCCGCTGAAGCGCTGCAAGCGTGCGGGCAGCACTTTCGTCCTCGGCTTGAAGAATGGCCTTCAGGCCTTCGGCAGAATTGCTGAAAGCAGTACCCAGCCCAGCCGCCAGAAAGCGGCCCTTTTCATCAAGAAAAGAAATTTCGCAGACCTGCCCACCCTCGCTGTCAATGACGCTCACGCTGTCGCCCGCCTCGACACGCACAACGACCGATCCGCCGCCCTTTGCCCGGTAGCGCTCGGTTCCCTCCGGCAGGGTGGGAATGCCGGGATAATATACGAGGCTCGGAGCGACCGTCCGCAGGCCCGTCACAGCAGGATGTAGTTCTCGCATTCTACCCTCATGGGGGATCGGCGCGCCCTCCGGCACACACCCATACAGGTTACAAAATGCCTCGGGAAAGTAAAGGCATGTTGACTAAAAAGAAAATATCTTCACTATGCATAAAGAGTTGAGACTCGGGGAATCCGTCGGAACACGGATCGCCACAATCATCCGAGCGAGCTTGAGACTGTCAGGGAGACACGTTCAGGGAGACGTACAAAGATACGTCCGGAACAAATAGAATGGGGAATTTCATCGATGACAGACGTAGTGGAGGCCGGAATTGCATCCGGCACCGAAGGTAAGCTTATACGGGCGCTCGACTGGAAGGGCGCATTCTGGGTGGCTGCGGGCGTGCCGCCGCTCGTCCTCTTCTCCATTGGCGGTATCGCAGGCACGACGGGCAAGCTCGCCTTCGTCGTCTGGATCATCTCGATGGTGATGGGTTTCCTGCAATCCTTCACCTATGCCGAGATCGCCGGCATGTTCGGCAATAAATCCGGCGGCGCCTCGGTCTATGGCGCCACCGCCTGGCTGCGCTACTCGAAATTCATCGCGCCGCTGTCTGTATGGTGCAACTGGTTTGCCTGGTCGCCCGTGCTTTCGCTCGGCTGCGCCATCGCCGCCGGTTATATCCTCAACGCATTCTACCCGATTCCGGCAGCAGATTCGCAGATGGTCCTCGACTGGATCTCAGCGCACGCCGCTTCCGTCACGGCCGATAGCCCCCGCGTCGCCGAATATATTGCAGCCCATGCCGGCACGACGCCGGAAGATGCCGTCAAGGCGTTGCTCGGCACCGATGGCGTCGCCGCCTTGACGCCGGCGATCCGTAGCTGGTCGCTTGTCAGCTTCAGCATTCCCTTCCTCGCCACCGCCAACATCAATGCCACTTTCTTCATCGGCGGCATCCTGATGCTGATCATCTTCGCGATCCAGCATCGCGGCATCTCGGAAACGGCAAGCGTGCAGAAATGGCTGGCGATCATCGTGCTGGTGCCGCTGCTCATCATCGGCCTTTACCCGATCGTCAGCGGCCATATCGTTGCGGCCAACGTCACCGGCCTCGTGCCGCCGACAGCCGGCTATTCCGGCGCCGACGGCACCTGGAGCAACGGCGGGTGGACGCTCTTCCTCGGCGGCCTCTATATCGCCGCCTGGTCGACCTACGGCTTCGAGACGGCGGTCTGCTACACCAGCGAACTCAGGAACCCGAAGACCGACACCTTCAAGGCGATCTTCTATTCAGGCCTTGCCTGCTGCCTGTTCTTCTTCCTCGTGCCCTTCGCCTTCCAGGGCGTACTCGGCCATGCCGGCATGCTGGCTCCCGGCATCGTCGACGGCACTGGCGTCGGCGAAGCGCTCGGCGGCCTGATCGGCGCCGGCCGGGTCATTACCCAGCTACTCGTCGTGCTGATGATCATGGCGCTCTTCCTCGCCATCATGACTGCGATGGCCGGCTCGTCGCGCACGCTTTATCAGGGCGCGAAAGACGGCTGGCTGCCGAAATATCTCGACCATGCCAACGAGAACGGTGCGCCGACGCGGGCGATGTGGACCGATTTCGCCTTCAATCTCTTCCTTCTGGCGATCGCATCGGATACCGGCGGCTACTTCTTCGTGCTCGCCGTCTCGAATGTCGGCTACATCATCTTCAACTTCCTGAACCTCAATTCCGGCTGGATCCACCGGATGGATTCCGGCCATATCGAACGCCCCTGGAAGGCGCCGACCTGGCTGATCGGCCTCAACACGGTGCTCGCCTTCGTCAACGCGCTCTTCCTCGGCGCCGGCGCCAAGGTCTGGGGCTATTCCAATGCGCTCTGGGTCGGCTTCATCTTCGCAGCTCTTATCCTGCCGGTCTTCGCCTATCGCCACTATGTGCGCGACGGCGGCAAGTTCCCCGCAGGCGCGATGGAGGATCTTGGCCTCATCGGCCAGGATCTAGGCGTCAAGAAAGCCGGCATGCTGCCCTATCTGGCACTCGTCGGCGGCCTCGCGATCGTCCTGATCGCCAACTGGTTCTTCCAGCTTCCGGCTTAAATCTCCTCCCAAGCAGAAAAGCCGCCAAGCCGCCATGGAAACATGGCGGCTTTTTCGTGGGCGTTACAGACCGGGAGACAGGACTCGTCCGGTTATAGAGGAAGCTCAGCGGCCGCCCTCGATCTTGCGGTGGCGCTGGTTGATGCCGCCCTTGCCGTAGGGGTAGTCGAACGGCTGGGGGGCGCTCACATCGTTGAGTCTCGCCATGTCACTATCGGAGAGCTTGACCTTCATGGCGCCGAGATTGTCGGCAAGTTGCTCCGGCGTGCGGGCGCCGAGGATGACCGACGTGATCGCCGGCTGCGCCGCCGTCCAGGCGAGCGCCACCTGGGCCATGCTGATGCCATGCGCCTTGGCAATCTCCTCGACAACAGCGATGATCGCCCAGGTTCGCTCCATCGCATTGCGCGGCGCATAGGATTCACCGCCGCGATTGGGGTTTTCGCCGAGGCGGGTGGCGCCGGTCGGCATCTCGTCGCGCTTATATTTGCCGGTCAGCCAGCCGCCGCCGAGCGGCGACCACGGCAACAGGCCCATGCCGGCATCCTGGCAGGCCGCGACGATTTCGAGCTCGATGTCGCGCACCAGCAGGTTATATTGCGGCTGCAGCGTCACCGGGCGCGTATAGCCGCGCGCCTTGGCGATCTCCGAAGCCTTGGCGATATGCCAGCCGACATAGTTGGAGAAGCCGTAATAGCCGATCTTGCCTGACGAAACCGCGTCGTCGAGAAAGCGCAGTGTTTCCTCGATCGGCGTCAGCGCGTCCCAGGCATGCATCTGGTAGAGGTCGATCTGCTCGAGGCCGAGGCGGCGCAGCGAATCGTCGAGAGCCTGGCCGAGATGGCGGCGCGACAGGCCGATATCGTTCGGGCCGTCGCCCATCGGAAACCGTCCCTTGGTGGCGACGATCGCTTGGCGGGCCTCGGTCGGCCGCGCCTTCAGCCAGCGTCCGATGATCTCTTCCGACTTGCCGGCGCTGTAGACATCGGCGGTATCGATGAAATTGCCGCCCCAGGCGAAATAATCGTCGAGCAGCTTGTGAGATGCTGCCTCGTCGGCTTCCGCGCCGAAAGTCATGGTGCCGAGGCAATAAGCGGTGACGACGGCCCCGCTGGGACCGAGCTTGCGATAGTCCATTTCTTCCTCCTGATGCGGATGCCCGCAGCCGGCGGCAAAACCGTCGGGGTAGAAGCCGGGGCTCCTGCAATCGATGACAATATCGTGCTTGAGGCGGTCGCTTGCCGCCGGATGACGTTCAGCGCTCTGCGCTCTCAGCGCAGGGGCCGAGAGGGAAGATAACCAATCCGGCCCGCGCGACAAGTGAGAAAAAAATATTCCCACCTGCCGACGCACCCGGCGATGGTTACCGGCCTTGCGAAAACGAGCCGGCGATCAGCTCGGCTGCGGCGACACCGGTCTCGTAGGCGCCGTGCGCCGTCGAATAACGCGAGCGCGAACAGGCTTCGCCGGCAAAGAAGATCCGCCCGTCATGCGGCGCGGCGAGACGGGCGCGCAGATCGGAGGCGCCGGGTTCGGCGTAGGAATAAGAGCCGCCGATATGGGGCATCGCGGCCCAGGCCGATATCGCTGCCACAGACAGTTGCTTGCGAATGTCAGCGCCGAAATGCGCCGCCAGTTCATCAGCGGCGAAGGAAAAGGCGATCTCTTTTCCCTCACGCTCGAGATCATGTGCCAGGTCGCCGGCAAAATAAGCCTCGACGACGGGGGCGCCGAACGGGCGGAGCTGATAGGTGCCGGTCGCACCGCGGCTGGTGGAGCCGAGCATATGCGTATCCGCGGGCAGCGCCTCCGGATGCGCGAGGCTCAGGAAGAGCTTGTCCGCGAGCCCGAGCGGCAGACGGGCTGCCGCCTCGGTCTTCTCGGGTAGGGGAGGGTCGAAGGCGATCCGGCCGGCGGCAAGCACGTTCGTTGAAACGGTGATGAGCACCGCGCGAGCGCTGAGCATCCCCTGGTTCGTCTCGATGCCGACGCGGCCGGCGTGGTGATGGTCGATGCGCCGGACTTCGGCGCCGAGCCTTGCCGGAACCGGCTTGCCATACAGGGAGACCAAGGTCCCGTAGCCCTCGCGCACCCGCCAATCGGGACCGGGACCCGGATCATATCTCTTGTAGTCGACGACCGAAGAGCGCTCCAGTTCGGCGCCGGTGATATAGGTGCCGATCGCCCGGATCTGGCCGTTCGAGGGATTACCGGGCTCTAGCATCCCGGCCATGTCGGTATCCCTACCCTCATGGTTTTCGAGCCGTTCGAAATAGGCGCCGATCGCCTCCTGCGCGGCACGGACGTCCGCCTCATCCCGCTGAAGCTGACGCCCACCGTTCCACGGCGCGGGCGTACGGTCGACCGTCAGCCCGACGTCTCCTGCGATCGCCGTCCACGCATTGGTCCGCGCGCCGTGCAGCCAGCCGCAGCCGAGATCGAGCCCGACACCATCAGCCTCCAGCCCGACCGTCCAGGCCCTGCCGCCGAGCCGGTCGCCGGCTTCGAGCAGGAGGATGGAAAGATCCGGTCGGAGTGCCTGCAGGCGGCGGGCAGCGGCAATGCCGGCGGCACCGGCGCCGATGATGACGACGTCCTTATCGGCGACCTTGCTGGTATCACCTGGCATGCATTCTCCTTCGGCCGCCCGTTCGCTTGGCTCGAGATGCTACGCTGAAGCCTTCTCCTTCCGCCAGGCGGAAAGCCTGTCCTTCAAATCCGGAAGGAATCTTTGAATGGTATCGTCCGGCCGGCTGAATTCCTCGATCTGCCGGAACAGTGCCCAGCGTTGTTCGGCATCGGCCGGGAGCTGCGGTCCGCGCGCATTGGATCCGTTGACCTTCGCGGAAAACTCCTCACGCGAGCGCGTATAATAATGATTGAATCGCAGGGTGTCGGCCTTGAGCTTCAGGGGATCTTCCCTGGGGAAACGCGGCAGCGGCTCGCCATCCTCATTCACGCCAATCTTGTTCGTGCCTTTGAGGTTGAACCAGTGGACGCTCTCGATCGATCTGATGTGAGCCGGCTGAACGATCGACTTGACGTTCAGAAGCTTCGGATGTTGGCGCTGGAGCTCCATGGGAACCGCCTGCCGGTAATTCTCCGCGACCAGACCCTCGGGCCTGACGGCGTGGCCGTTCGTTCCAAAATTGATACCGGTCACACAGATCGCCTGTTCCTGCTCTCGCGCCTGCAAAAGCTCCGTCAAGGAAGCGGCGTGCACCGGAAACATGAATTCATCAAGATCAAAGAAGGCCATCCATCGGCTGCCCGGCCCAAAATTACTGACGGCGTGGGCATAGGCCATATTCTGGGTATTCGCCCAAACGCTGAAGGGACGCCAAGGCACGACGGTCACGATACCGGCCTTCTCATAGGCGCTCAGTACCGAGAGGGACTGATCCGTCGATCCGTTGTCATAAATATAAAAATGCGAAATGCCGACCAGCAGATGAAACTGAATCCATTCATCGAGATAGGCGCCCTCGTTCTTGGCAATGGCAACACAGGACAAATAATGATCGGGCTGTGTTGTCGCTGTGAATTGCGGGACAACGATCGGCTCCTTTACGAGAATCTTCTCGTTACGGGCCTGGCGGCGTTTTTTAAGCACGGCTCTAAGCCCATGCCACATATGCATTTTTTTCTCCTGGCACAGGGCAGTTTCCGCAGGCGGATGCGGCCTGTAATCAAACAGCTAAGCTGCGTATCCCTGAAAGGCAAGAGGCGGGTGACCTGCAGTTCCGCAGCGATCATCGAGGCATGCCGACACGGCCTTCTGCCGGCTATTGCAGCTGTTCCAGCAGCCGCCTGAGCGCCGTGCGCAGATCGTCCATCTGCTGCTGGCCGGTCAATGCCGTCCAGCTTTCATCGACGCGCCGGCCGGCCGCCATCGCGACAGGCCGCACGCCCTGGCCCTTTTCGGTCAGAAACACCAGCCGGGCGCGTCGATCGTTCGGATCGGGCCGTCGTTCGACATAGCCAAGACGTTCGAGTTCCTCGACCGCCTGAGTCATCGTCTGTTTGCGGACACGGGCAAGCTTGGTGAGCTCGCTCACCTGGATTCCCTCGGGACGGGCGAAGGTGAAGACGTTGGCGTGCGGCGGGCGGATGTCGCCGTAGCCGGCTTCTTCGAGCGCCGCCTCGACAGCCTGCGTCCAATGCTGATGGACCAGACGCAACAATAGGCCAAGCGAAGACGACGACATGGAACCCCATACGATAATATAGACAGTCACCTGTCCATATGTTAAATAGACAGTTACCTGCCTATATAGGAAAAAACCGTGGAGTTCCATATGCCGACCATCAATATCCTCACCTCGTTCGTCGCTTACGAGGAACAGGGGGAGGGCGATCCAATCGTCTTCCTTCACGGCAATCCCACCTCATCGCATCTCTGGCGCAACATCATGCCTCGCGTCGGGCCGGGGCGCTGCCTGGCGCCCGATCTGATCGGCATGGGACGCTCCGGCAAGCCCGATATCGGTTACCGCTACGGCGACCACATCGCTTACATCGATGCGTGGTTCGATGCGCTCGACCTCGACAACGTCGTCCTTGTCGGCCACGACTGGGGCGGTGCGCTGGCATTCGACTGGGCCTCGCGCCATCCCGAGCGGGTGCGCGGCATCGCCTTCATGGAAACCATCCTGCGTCCGATGACGTGGGCGGACCTGCCGGGCGGCGGAAAGGCGCGTTACGAGCTGTTGCGGGGCGCCGGAACCGGCGAAGCCAAAGTCCTCGACGAAAATTTCTTCATCGAGCAGGCTCTGCGCGTGACCACGTTGAAAGGGCTCAGCGACGCCGACTGGGCGATTTACAGCGCACCCTATCCGGACCGCGACAGCAGGCGTCCTCTGCTGGAATGGCCGCGCGCCATGCCGATCAACGGCGAACCAGCCGACGTGGTTGCCAGGATAGAAGCCTATGACCATTGGCTTTCCTCCAGTCCCGAAATTCCCAAGCTGTTGTTGACCTTCGAAGGCCCCGCCGAAACGTTGCTCATCGGCAACGAGATGATTTCGTGGTGCCGCGACAACATCGCCGGCCTGGAGATCAAGGGATGCGGCCCGGCTCGTCACATCTCCCCCGAGGATCAGCCGGAGGCGATTGCCGCCGAAATCGAAAGCTGGATCGACCGGAACGGGCTGAGGACAACGCATGAGAGAGCGTCATTGCGTGCATGAGAATGCATGCCGGCGGCGATATGACAGACTGTTGCAATGTTGGGTTGGTTCATAGGCGGGATCAAAACGCCAAAGTGAAGGTCCCATGCCACGCTTCGATCGACGCCGCTTTCTTCTTGCCTGGCTTCGCGCGCCCCTGCGCATCGCCTCGATCACACCATCAAGCCCGCGCCTTGCGGGCTTGATGACCCAGGAAATTTCCGCCGCGACCGGGCCGGTTCTCGAACTCGGCCCTGGTACCGGTGTTTTCACCGCGGCCCTGCTTAAGCGGGGAATTGCCCAAAGCGACCTGACGCTTGTGGAATACGAACGGGATTTCGCCGCGCTGCTACAAGACCGCTTTCCCGGCACCAGGGTTCTGCAAGTCGACGTCCGGGAGATGTGGAAAACGGCGCTTTCTGGAAGCTTCTTCGGGAGTGTCGTCAGCGGGCTTCCGCTTCTTGCCATGCAGCCGGACGATGTACACGAGCTGCTTGAAGGCTGCTTTTCCAACCTCAAGCCGTACGGTGCCTTCTACCAATTCACCTACGGGCCGAAATGCCCGGTGCCTTCAGAAATCCTCGACTCTCTCGACCTTGTCTCCAAAAGGATCGGCTGGACGTTGCGCAATATCCCGCCCGCTGCGGTCTATCGCATCAGCCGAAGACACCAGCCAATGGCATTGATCGAACAGCGCCGTGCATGATGGCTGATACGATCTACACACCGCTGCTCTACGGCGGATTTCTCTCCATCGTCGCCCTGGCGCTTGCCGAAAAGCTCGTACCCGTCATACCGTCCTATGCGCTTCTGGTCTTTCTCGGCATGACCCATGCATCCGATACGAAAGGCTTCATCTCGACGGTTGCCGCCTCGGCTCTGGGATCAATGCTTGGAACACTCGTCTGGTACGGGGTTGGCCGGCTGGCGGGCAGGAACCTGATCGAAGTTTGGATCGACAAGGGCGGCCGTTACGTCTTTCTGCCGTTGGCGCGATATCGAGCGCTGGCGGAACTCTATGAAAGGCATACGTTCTGGATCACGCTCACCGCACAGACGATCCCGACCGTCCGCATCTTCCTGGCGATGCCGGCCGGCATGCTCGGATTGAACTTGCGGCTGTTCATCCCCGCCAGCATGCTCGGCATCGTCATATGGAACACATCGCTGATCGGGATTGGCGCCATGGTCGGCAACTCTCGTTACGATCCCCTCTATTCCGGGTTGCTTGTCGTCGCCGCGATCCTTTGCTTCGAGGCCGCAATATGGCATTCCATGCGATACAGGCGCCGCAGGCCTGCCTGAGGATGATATGGTTTCCATCTATGGGCAGACGGTCCCAATAGGCCCCCGATAGGAATGTGTGATGCGCATATTACTGATCGAGGATGAACCTCAAATGGCCGCAGCACTCCGGGGCGCGCTGACCAGGCACGACATGGTGATGGACCATGTCTCGACCTTATACGACGCCGAGATGGTGATCGGCGATAGCACCTACGACGCCGTGCTCCTCGACCGGCAACTCCCTGACGGCGACGGCCTGGAACTTGTTGCCAAGATCCGAAAAAAGGGGATTACCCTTCCCATCATCGTCATCACAGCCAAGGGGGAGGTTCCGGACAAGATCACCGGCCTCGAGACAGGCGCCGACGATTACCTCGCCAAGCCCTTCGTCTTCGACGAGCTTCTGGCGCGGTTGCGCGCCGTCATGCGCCGCTCCGAAACGTTGCGCCCGGCGCTGATCTCGATCGGCCGGCTTTCCTTTGATCCGACCTATTGCGATGTCAGCGTCTCGGGCCAGCGTCTGGAGATGCCGCGCCGCGAGGCGTTGGTGCTCGAGTGCCTCGTACGCCGCGCCGGCCGCATGGTGCCGCGGCCGGCCTTGATGGAGGCGGTCTTCGGCCTCGATGACGAAATCCAGCCGAACGCGCTCGATTCCCACATATCGCGGCTGCGGCGCAAGCTGGCAGCGTCGCAGGCGGGCGTCGTCATCAACGTTATAAGGGGCGTGGGTTACCTCCTGCGGGAGGCATCGTGACCAAACGATACCCCTATTCGCTGCGCAAGCGCCTGTTCTGGCGGCTTCTCGCCGTACAGTCGGTCGTGCTCATCCTGGTGGTGATCGTGCTGATCTCTGTCGGGCAGATGTTCGATTACAGGTCGACGGAGGGCACGATCGAGATCCTGCGCCGGGCCGTGTTCCGCCAGCCCACAGGAGAATTGAGCCTGCGGGAGACCGAGGATCTCAGACAGCTCCGGAAAGATGCGCCCGATCTCTGGTACACCATTCGAGACACCCAGGGACATGTTTTGACCGACGGCCGGATTCCGGACGAATATGCCAGCATCGGCAGTGCGCTCGATCATGTCGGCCAAGCGAGGTTAGGCTGGAATCTTGGCGACCAGGACCGTCCAGCCGCCGCCCGGATGAAGTGGATTGCCATGGACTGGGGGCAGGCGCAGTTCTTGACCGGGACCGACGGCCCCAATTCGATCACGTTCATCCTGTTCGGCGTCTCGCTGACCCTTGCGAAATTCGTCGTTCCCATCGTCGCCGTGATGGCGTTGGGCGCTCTGATCGCAACGCCGATGGTCGTGCAAAGGTCGCTGGTCGGGATCAACCAGGCGGCACTCCAGGCCGATACGATCGATGTCGATCAGCGCGGCGGCCGGCTGTCTGCAAACGATATCCCCGAGGAGGTCGCGCCGCTGATGCGTGCCGTCAACCGCGCGCTCGGCCGGCTCGACGAGGGCTACGAGCGGCAGGAACGGTTTCTGACCGACGCGGCCCACGAGTTGCGCACGCCGATCGCCATTCTGAACACCAGAATAGGCTCCCTGCCGCACAGCGCGGTGAAGACCGATCTTTTGGAAGACGCCGCCAGGCTTGCCGTTCTGACCGAGCAGATGCTCGATCTTCAGCGCCTCAAACAGGGCAAGGTGCAATTCACCAACATCAATCTCGGCCAGCTCGCAAGGAAGGTCATCATCGAGATGGCGCCGCTGGCCTTTGCCGCCGGCTATACGGTGCAGTTCGAGGTCGACGGCGCCGGAGAGATCGAGGGTGATCCGCTGGCACTTCAGCGCGCCCTGATGAACATCCTGCAGAACGCCATCAACCATGGCGGCCGGAAAGGCATCATCTCCCTGACATCGGGCTGCAACTGGATCGAGGTCAGCGACGAGGGTCCTGGCATTCCCGCCGATTTGCAGGAGCGCATTTTCGAACCCTTCTTCAAGCGCCACCACGACGGGCGCGGCGCCGGCCTCGGCCTCAATCTGGTTCGCGACATCATGCGCCTGCACCGCGGCGAGGTGACCTTCGACAATTGTAGTCCTGGCGCCATCTGCCGGCTCAGCTTCCCCTCGGGCGGGACCGCGGACGACAAGACTGTGTCCCATCTTGCGCGAGCGATGGATTAAACCAGCTCTCCGTGACATACAGATTCCATGAGCGTGCACAGAGATTCGCAACTCGACATGTTTGCCAAGGCATCGCCCGCGGTGGTCAAGGTGCGCGGCCCATCGCGCCGGCCTCCGTCACAACCGACCGCCCGCTCCGATGAAGACATGGCGCGGACGCTCGAAGAGAGCGGCAATTATCGTATTCTCAGAAAACTCGTTGCCCGCCCGATTGCGACAGTCAGACGGCCTGGATTTCCGCAGCTCGGCGTCATTCTCGATACGGAGACGACAGGCCTTAGCCATCGCAGCGACGAGATCATCGAAATCGGCGCGGTCGCGTTCACGTTCAGTGATGACGGCGCAATCGGGGATATCGTCGGCATCTATGGCGGCCTGCAGCAGCCGTCCCGGCCGATCCCGCCCGAGATTACCCGGCTGACAGGCATTACCGACGCCATGGTCGAAGGGCAGGTCATCGATATTCAGATGCTCAACGCCCTGATCGAACCGGCGGATCTGATCGTCGCCCACAATGCCGGTTTCGACCGGCCGTTCTGCGAGGCCTTCTCCAGGATCTTCGCCGGCAAGGCCTGGGCGTGCTCGGTTTCGGAGGTCGACTGGAGCGCCCGCGGCTTCGAGGGCACCAAGCTCGGCTATCTCGTCGGCCAGGCCGGCTATTTTCACGAGGGTCATCGCGCCGTGGATGATTGCCATGCGCTGCTCGAAATTCTCGATCGGGAACAGGGTGGCGGCGAAAGCCCGTTCGCGGAGCTTTACCGCGCCAGCCAGCGCTCCCGCATCCGCATCTTTGCGGAACACAGCCCGTTCGAGATGAAAGACCATCTGAAGGCGAGGGGCTATCGTTGGTCTGATGGAAGCGACGGCCGTCTGAAATCCTGGTGGATCGAGATCGACGAAGAAAGCCTCGACGACGAGCTCTCCTATCTGCGCGCGGAAATCTACCGCTGGGAGGCCGAGCCGCCGATCCTGCGGCTGACTGCCTTCGATCGCTTCAGGATCTAACCCTCTGCGGCAACCCATGCAGAGGCCGCATAGGTGCAGTGATGCATTGGCGCTGCAACAATCAGCGGTCCCATATTATATACAGCTCATCGAAGCGAACGAAGCGCCAAGGACTGGCAGCTAAGCTTCGAAAGCCCACGGAAAGGGGATCATCATGAACGTAGCACGCTCTTTCAACAACTGGCGCAAGTACCGTCAGACGGTCGCTGAACTGGGCCGTATGTCCTCGCGCGAACTGGACGATCTCGGCATCGGCCGCGATGAAATCCGCACCATCGCCCGCGCAGCCATCGCCCGCTAACGGCCACTAAGACCAGACATCTTCGAGACTTGGCCAGCGCCTGCTTCCTCCCGAGCGGGCGCTTTGCTTTTGTACTCCCGGCCAATGGATCTGCGTGACGGAGCCGCCCGCTTTTCGCATAACGCATAGCTGCCCTGCAAAGAAATGCCTATCCACTGAGCAGGAAATAAGTATGATTATTTCCATTGAAGCGATGCACCTCCTCCCGCATCCCTTCGATGTACAGGCGCTCCATCCTCCTCCCAGGATCGCCTGTCGGAACGACAGCACTCCTCCTCCCAGCTGTCGTTCGATTTTTTCGAAAGCCTGCCGCACCTCCTCCCGCGGCAGGCTTTTTTCGTTTTGGCCGACGGAATGCCCGGCGCACGCCGGGAGCGGCCGCTTGTGATCACCGCCTGGTCGTGAGCAGCTCCGGCAATTTCTCCCGATTATTCTCAAATTTGCCTCCATGCTTTTACGAGCCTCGCGTCTCCTCAAGGGAGCACGGGACAAATCTGTTGACACCAAACTTGTCGTACAACTATGTAACCAGACGGATACCACCGCAGCGGAAGGCGAGAGGCAAGACCGGCTTCCGCGATAGCGATATGGCCGACGACAACGAAGCTGAAGGAAAAATTGACATGCAGATCGACGTGAGGCACGCCTCCCATCCCGAGGCCGTGCGTGATTTCGACACGGAGACGCTGCGGCGTCACTTTCTGGTGGAAACCATCTTCGAAGGCGGCGAGATCCGGCTCACCTATTCGCATTACGACCGCATGGTCATCGGCGGCGCGACGCCGCTCGGCACCGGGCTGACGCTCACGGCGCCGACGGCGATCGGGCAGGAAACCTTCCTTGCCGAACGTGAACTTGGCGCGCTGAACACCGGCGGCGCCGGCCGCATCATCGTCGACGGCATGAGCTACGATCTTGCCAAATATGATTGCCTCTATGTCGGCAAGGGTGCGCGGGACATCCGCTTCGAAAGCAACGACGCTGCCGATCCCGCAAAGTTCTATCTCGTCTCGACTCCAGCGCATGCCACGCACCCGACCGTGCTGCTCACCCGCGACAAGGCAAGGCATCTGAGCCCCGGCGACCCGGCGACCTCCAACAAGCGCTCGATCTTCCAGTATATTCATCCTGAGATCTGCCAGTCCTGCCAGCTCACCATGGGCCTCACCATGCTGGAGACCGGCAGTGTCTGGAACACCATGCCGGCCCACACGCATGACCGGCGCATGGAAGCCTATCTCTATTTCGATCTCGAGGCTGACCAGCGCGTCTTCCACTTCATGGGCGAACCGCAGCAGACCCGCCATATGGTCGTGGCCAGCGAGCAGGCGGTCATCTCGCCGCCCTGGTCGATCCATTCGGGCGCCGGCACCCGCAACTACAGCTTCATCTGGGCGATGGCCGGCGACAACAAGAGCTTTACCGATATGGACCATATCGCTGTTGCGGATCTGAGGTGAGCACCGTGGCAAATCCCTTCGACCTTTCCGGCCGGACGGCTGTGGTCACCGGCGCCAATACCGGTATCGGTCAGGCCATCGCTGCCGCATTGGCCGGCGCCGGCGCGTCCATCGTCGCCGTCGGGCGCTCGTCGATGGACGAGACCGAGGCACTTGTGAAGGAGGCGGGAAGCCGCTTCCATGTCATCAAGGCCGATCTTTCCACCATCGAACCGGTCAGGGGGATCGTCGACGAGACGATCCGCACCTTCGGTGGCCTCGACATTCTCGTCAACAACGCCGGCATCATCCGCCGCGCCGACGCGCTCGACTTCACCGAAGAAGACTGGGACGCGGTGATCGACGTCAACCTGAAGACCGCCTTCTTCCTCTCGCAGGCAGCCGGCCGCCACATGGTGGAGAAGGGCAGGGGCAAGATCATCAACATCGCCTCGCTTCTCTCGTTCCAGGGCGGCATCCGCATCCCGTCCTACACCGCTTCGAAAAGCGGGCTTGCCGGACTGACCAAGCTGCTTGCCTGCGAATGGGCCGGCAAGGGGGTCAACGTCAACGCCATTGCGCCAGGTTATTTCGTCACCAACAACACTACGGCGCTGCGCGAGGATCCTGACCGGAATGCAGCCATCCTTGCCCGTATTCCGGCCGGGCGCTGGGGGACGCCTGATGAACTCGGAGGCGCTGCGGTATTCCTGGCATCATCGGCATCCGACTACGTGCATGGAACGGTACTGCCCGTCGACGGCGGCTGGCTGGCGCGGTGATCCGGCTGCCCGACTGACCAGGCACGAAGTTGCCGCAGCTCACACCGTTTTGCCTTTCCCGCCGGCATGCGCTAGCACAGGATAACGGCCGGCGCAGCCGCATCGACACGCAGGACTTCGACACGGGATGACGGACAAGGACAACGCGGTCTTCAACACCACTCGCCAGCCACCGAACCTGCGCAGCGGCCTTGCGGATACGTTGACGGCCCAGATCGAGTCCGGCGACCTGAAGCCCGGCCAGCGCCTGCCGACCGAACAGGCAATCATGGCGGCAACCGGCGTCAGCCGGACGATCGTGCGTGAGGCGCTCGCCACGCTGCGCGCGAAGGGGCTGATCACCACCCACCAGGGCCTCGGGGCTTTCGTCTCGAACGATCCGACGCCAAGATCCTTCTCCATCATTCCGAACGACCTGCAGTCGATCGACGAGGTTCTGCGCGTGCTGGAGTTGCGCATGGGGATCGAATACGAAGCCGCCGGCCTTGCGGCGCTGCGGCGCACGGGGGAAGACATAGACCGAATGCAGGATCGCCTCGACGCCCTCGACAAGGCGCTCGAGGAAGGCGGATATGGCGCGCAGGAGGATTACGCGTTCCACCGGTCCATCCTGGTCGCGACGCAGAATTCCTACTACAGCCGCCTCTTCGATACGTTCGGCAATATCATGGTGCCGCGGCAATGGGCGCGCCTGGACAAGATGACCTCAGCCGAGCGCAAGCGTCATGCCGCGCGCATGCGCAGGGAACACCACGCCATATTCGCGGCAATCCGCGACGGCAACGAGTCCGCCGCACGCCGCGCCATCCGAACCCACCTGTCGAAAAGCACCGCGCGTTTCGAAGAGCTGCGCGACGCCAGCGCCTCGTCTTGAACCCCTTCTCTTCTACGGCTTCATCATCCGCCGCCAAGCGGCGTGATCCGTTTGCAGATCGACGGAAGCATGAGCCGCGGGAAGAAGCGGTTTGTGCTTGCGCCGTCCGAAGCGCCGTTTGAAGCCCAGGATATTTTCGACGACGCTTCGGGTATAGAGCCCCGGGCCGCTCGAATAGATGCGCCATCCGCCGTCGACGGCGATCTTTCCCGCCTTGACCCGCTCCCATTCGGCCGCTGCCTGATACCGGTCGTGGACAGCCGCATCGCTGCTGCTGAAATAGGTGTTGCGCTGGCGCAGCGATGCGTGCGGCAGCGCTGATGTGACGGCGATCGGGTTGACGACGGCAATTGCCTTCCAGAGCTCCTCCGCCTCGGCTTCCAGGGCAAGCGTCTCGCAATAGCGCAGATGCGCATGCACATACATCAGCCCGATCTCGCGGCCGAAGAAGGAGGAGGATTCAGCCCTGCGAAACAGCGTCTCAGGCCCGCCGGCATAGGTCGCGGGCTTCTCCATCAGCCGCACGCCGTCGGGAAAGAGCAGATGCTCTTCGATCAGCTTCATATGATCGTGCCTCTGAACCGGCGTGAAGAGGCCACCGAGTATCGCTTGCGTCATTGAGATCAGCGAGAAATGCAAGCCAGTGCGCTTGTCGCTCGGATGCAGCAGCAATTCGACGCCGTCATGTTCGGGATCGAAGATGCCGTAGCCGGCAACGATGCCGTCACGGATGAGATGACGGTTGAAATCCCGACGCATCGCCGTGGCGATCTTCCTGAGCGCCTTGCCCTTTTCATCGTGCCCGAGGCGGCGCATGATCGCGGAATACCGGACGACCTGCTCATAGAGCAGGGCAACGGTCCAGCTGCTAACCATCCAGTCGCGCAGATGCGGATCGGCCGGCTGCAGGGAATCGTTCCAGTCTCCCTCGCCATAGCGGATCAGATGCGTTCCCGGAATGAACTGCCCGCGCACGGTATCGAGCAGCTTCTCGACATGGATCGCGATGGTATCGGCCTCCGGCGCCTTCTGCATGGTCTTTTCATCGCGCCACGAGACCTTTTCGTCGAGGATGGCGAGATCGCCGGTGGCTTCGATATAGTCGCAAAGCGCCTTCAGCGGCCAGACGACGATATCGCCATGGCTTTCGCCTGCACGGATGTTGGAATAGGGCTCGAGCATGAACCATTGCGGCCAGTCGCCTTTTTCCAGGTACTGCTCGCTGAAAACGGTCTTCAGCACCTCCTTGGCCTCACCATCATGCTCATAGGCGAGCAGGAATTCGATCGGGCCCTGGCAGGCATCGCGTGTGCCCCAGGCAGCACCGGTATATTGCTCGAGGCCGTGCGGCACGCTCAGATGAACGATGGCGTCATGCGCGAGCCAGGGCAGAAGGGTCGCCTGTGCGGCAAGATCGGGCGACGCGCTGTCGATCGTCAAGCCGCGTATGGCGTTCCGCCAGAATTTTGATGCCGGGGTCAGCATGGCCTCATCGGTGACGCCTGCCTCATAACGCTCTGCCAGGCGCTCGGCTGCGGCCGCATCGGTCATCGAGCCGACGACCGCGAAGCAAAGCGTTTGCGTTGACCGGGATCGCAGCGCGACGAAAGCACCGTTGCGCGCAACCCCATCGCTATAGAGCAGTTCGTCGCCGCCGATTTCCTCGATGGCATCGGGGGTCGCACTCACCATCCAATAGCTGGCGTCGGGATATCGCTCGCCCCAGAGCCATGCGGGATCCGGCAGGAAGCGGATACGTTTGCCCGCCGTATCGAATTCGATCTGCCCACCCGCATCATATTCGCGCTCGCCGAGGACGACATGGCCGAACACCAGGAATCGACACGGACTGCCCTCGACGGAGACGGTCCATTGCATCGCCGCATCCTCACCGGAGACGGTCGCCGCAACGGTGATCGTGCGGTCGTCGGCACAACGATAGATCCAGCGGCAATCGCTCAGCCCCATTTCGAAAGCCGAGGGCACTGCCAGAAGCTGCCAGCCCGCGCCGACATCGGCCATGATACGCAGCCCGCTGGCGCGCGTCAGATTGTAGGGGTCACGGGATACGGAAAAGAGCTTGTGAAAGGAGGTATTGCCGATCGTCAGCTGCGCGGCGAAGATGCCCTGCATCCAGCAGGTCGCGGCAAGGGTGGAATCGTCGAGCAGCATGTTCTGGCCGCTGCGCACGATCGCGCCGTGCCGGCGGCTCACCAGGAGTTCCTTTTCGCGCAGGACGACATGGCGATTCAAAACGCCGTCCGGCACGAAAAACGAAAGAAGTTTTCCGCCAGCGCGCTCCTCCAGGCTCCGTTCCGGATAAAGCCGGGCAATCGCCTTTTTGTCGAATGGCTCGGCCTGCAGCAGGGCAGCATCCTGCAACAGGCTGCGAACCGGCGCTGCTTCCTCGATATCAGCGGCTGCACTTTCCGTGGCCGCAAGCCCATCGAGCCGTAAAAGGTCGGCATCGCTCGACGCCTCTGGATGATCGGCGGCAAACAGCGCAAAGAAGGTCGCGCTGGCACCGCTTGCCGGAACGGAGAATGATTTCGATTGAATGGCGGGACATGCCGTCTCCTGTTGCCGCCGTTCGCTGGGCAGGCTGACGCCAAAAGGACCGACCAGCAGGTCGCCGAGGCGGTCTTTCGCCTGCACCAGCTGGATCGCATCCGTGGCATAGGCGACCGCGCCCTCGAGGCAGCCCTGCACGAGCCAGGGATTGCGGGCGCCCGACTGCTTGAGATTTTGCCGGTTCATCAAAACAGGACCATATGTCTCGTGATCGGCGATGTGGTGATCGACATATTGCGAGGCATAGGCTTCGCTGTTCATAAGGAAGCCGCGGTCCCCGAGGCCGACATCCTGGACCAGCACCAGGTCCGCCGGCAGCGTCCCCTTCTTCAGATGCCGGATCGAGGCGCGCCAGAACCACGCCGTTTCGGAAGGATGAAGCTCAAGGCGGACGGTGTAGCCGATATCGTCTGTTTTGCCGCTCCAGGAGAAGCTCGTCGCATCCTGTCCGAAGCTGCCATTGGCGCGAGGCCCGACGATTTCGACCACGCGAGACGCAGCACCGCCGACACGGAGATAAAGGCGGCCAACCCCGCCGAAGAGCGGCGAGCCCTGGATCTGATTGATCTGCACCGATCCCTTGTCGTCGGCATATTCGATGGCAAACAGCGTGCCGTTCGGCAAGGCCGATATCGACAGGCCGGAGCCGTTGCTGATCGTGAACAGACCAAGCTCTTCGCGTCTCGGCATTTGCAAACTGCGCTTCGGGTCCGGGGACATCGGGGCTCTCGTCGATTGGCATCAGAAGGGAATCGAAGGATGACGCAAAATGATTGTAGGAAATCTTACCGGCGATCCGGCGATCGGCAATCTATCACAGGTGACGAACTCACATTAGAGCGAAACAAACACTGGTCTAAAGCGAGGCAGATAGGCAACGGGAGTTCCGTCTGCCACCCCCATCAAGCGCACGATAAACGTGTTTCAGCTGTCGCACATGCCCGTGTGAAACAGAGCGGTTCACTGCGTATACACCGCTGTGTTCTGCTTCGGTATTTGGAGCATGCCTCCAGGCAATCGCGCACTGGTCTGGCTCGTGTTGGCGAAGGTCGAGTGTAGCCGTACATCCCTTCGAACGGTGCAATACAAGCCGCTTCCATGGGCGTTTCCAACAAGACGCTTTTTGCTTGGCGAATTGGCGTGACTCTAGGTAAGACCCTCTCATTGAGAGAGGGCAACATGCGAAAATTATTATCGATTCTATTCAGCTCAGTTATTTTGGCAGGAACAGCGCACGCTCAAGCGAGAGTCCAGGCCACCCACAGCAACCGCTTGATCGAGAGCTATCGCGCCTATATTGGCGACGCTGATCTTTACAATTCAAATGGGGTTAGACTTACCCAACCGTGGCAGATCATCCGACAAGACCGGGCGAATTTCCATCAGTACCATGTGCGCGATTCTGACGATCAATCAGACTCATTCTTTGCCGATCCGGTAAATCGGCAAGCTCTGGAGCAGATGCTGCGGAACGGAACGATGACGCGAGAGGCCGCCAATATGATCGTACGTGGCAACGTGTGGATTGACGTTGATATCTACGGTGGCCAAGGGACCGGTCGATGGATCGACGTTTCTGTATCTGATTGATATTTCCCGTAGCCGGTAGCCGGGTCGACGCATGGCCATATTTTGCAGCAGCTTGCTGCAAAATATGGATCGTTGCCTCGTGCACCACGGATATCATTGTTAGAGCTGACCTGATCGCCTGCGTCTAATGACACAACTATCGTGAAATCAATTGGTTAGGTGATTTTGTTTAAGCCGGGCTCGTTACGTCAGGGGTCTCATGCCGGAGCCGGGCGCCTGGCGAAGGGCACTGAGAGCAGGGCGCAGCCGGTCAGGACCGCGACGACCATCCAGGCCTCATTGATGGCCTGAACGCTCGCCGCCGTCTGGACCAGGGGATCGAGCATCGCCGTCGTATCCGCATCGAAGCCGCCGCTATGTCCCGATATGGCCTGAACAGGCGCACCGACGAATGCCGCCGCCGCAGCGTCGCCGGCCTGGAGACGAGCCCAGAGGCCTTGCCCCAGCGGTTCCGAGCGGGTGTAGATGATGGTGTCGATGAGGGCGATGCCGATTGCACCGCCGAGATTGCGCATCAGGTTGAAAAGACCGCTGGCATCGGGAATGCGATCCGGCGGAAGCGTGCCGAGCGCCAGCCGCGTCGGCGGCAGCAGGCAGAACATGATGGCGACGCCGCGCACGATCTGCGGCCAGAACATCGCATCGTAATCAGTACTGGGATCCTGAAACGCGCTCATTCCGACGCCGATCGCAAAGAGGGTGAAACCGGCAGCCGACAGTAGCCGCGCATCCATGCGCTTCTCCAGCGCCACGGCGATCGGCGCCGTAATCAACTGCGCGATGCCGGTGACCAGCATCGTCATGCCGATTTCAAGGGCGTCGTGCCCTCTGATGAAAGCGAGAAAGACCGGCATGAGATAGACCGAACCGAAGAGGCCTATGCCGAGGACGAAGCTCAGAACCGAGCCGACGAGGAAATTGCGGTCGCCGAAATTGCCGAGATCGACGATCGGCCTGTCTCTGCGCAGCGTTCGCCAGACGAAAATGCTTCCCGATGCAAGGCACGCTGCCAACAGGCTCAGGACATAGGCCGAGATCCAGCCACTCGTCGGCGCCTCCTTCAGGCTAAGTTCCAGGGTCGTCAACGCGGTCGCCATCAGCAGGAGCGACGGGCCGTCGAGATGCCCGAGTTCGGACGGATCTGGCGCCTGCCGCGGCAGGAAGCGTGCCGCGACGATTGCCGAGACGATGCCGGGGATGACGTTGATCAGGAACAGCCAGTGCCAGGAATAGGTCTGCGTCAGCCATCCGCCGATGATCGGCCCGACGGTCGGCGCCAGCACCGCGAGAACGCCGGCAATCGTCGTGGCAAGCGCCTGCCGCTCGTTCGGGAAGAGGATGAACACGGCTGAAAATACCGAGGGGATCAGGGTTCCGCCGGAAAAGCCCTGAAGCACACGCCAGGCCACCAGCTCGCCGAAGCTGCCGCTCGCCGCACAGCCGGCGGAGGCTACGACAAACAGGCTGATGGCGACGACGAACAGCCATCGCATGGTCAAGAGCCGCGTCAGCAGGCCGGTCAGCGGGATCGCCACCACTTCGGCGATGAGATAGGCCGTCTGTATCCAGCTCATCTGATCCGGACCGATATCGAGAGCGGACTGGATGGTCGGCAGCGACGTCGCCACCACCTGGACGTCGAGGATCGCCATGAACATGCCGACGCACATGGCCATGAAGCCAAGCCAGACAATGGCGGGCGCTTTGTCAGGACGGGGAGGCTCCGGTCGTTCCAGCATGCGATGATCCCGCGAGCGCGGTATTCTCCGCCCCGATGCGAATATTCAAGGTCGATCGGCATGCCGGAGACACTGGGCAGACCGCGATCTCGTCGATGCCGACACCATAGTTCGGATGAGGACGGAAGCGATAGGGACCTGCCAACAGAAATCCGTAACCCCGGCCAAAACCATGCAGGTTGAATTCTGCCGAGAACCGTCCACCCAGGCGCTGCAGAAATTTGAGATCAGCAATTGACGGGTCGGCTGGAAACTGACTATCAATATTAAATCAATTTGATTGACTTCAAAAATAATAACGAGGGGAACGTCGAAATGAGATCGAGCAAGCGCGTATTCCGGGACATTTTCGTGCATGCAGGCTGGGCGACGGCAACGGCCCTGACGACGCTCGTCGCCTTCGGAGCGGGCAAAGCGGCCGCAGAGTCGGTGCTGACGATGCATATCGAGGAGCAGACCAGCTGGGTGCAGAACTTCAATCCATTCGACCTTGCCGGCCGCCGGCAAAGCACGATGGATTTCATCTACGAGCCACTCGTCATCTTCAATGCGGAGGATGGCGGCAAGCCGGTTTTTCGTCTGGCGACCGACTATAAATTCTCTGAGGACATGAAATCGGTCACCTACACGCTACGGTCAGGCGTGAAATGGTCTGACGGGCAGCCGCTGACATCGGCCGACGTGAAATACACGATCGATCTCATGCTGAAGAACCCGGCGCTTGACACCGTCGGCGTCGGCGAGACCGTTGCATCAGTCGAGACGCCGTCGGCAACCGAGGTCAAGATCAATCTCAAGGCCGTAAACTCCGATTTCCCGGAAACGCTTGCAGACCTCGCGGTCGTTCCCGAACATATCTGGAAGGATGTCTCCGATCCTGTTGCCTTCAAGAACGAGAAGCCTGTGGGGTCCGGTCCGATGACGGAGCTGCGCCGTTTCACGCCGCAGGTCTATGAGCAGTGCCGCAATCCGAACTATTGGGATGCAGCCTCGCTGCATGTCGATTGCCTCAGGCTGCCGCAGATCTCGGGCAACGACCAGATGCTTGCCATTCTCCCCGAAGGCAACATGGACTGGATCGGATCCTTCATCCCGCAGATCGACAAGACCTTCGTCGCGCTTGATGCCGATCATAACGGCTACTGGCAGCCGCCGGCCGAGACCGTCGCCTTCCAGATGAATTTCAAGAGCGGCAATGAAGGCAATCTCCAAGCCTATAAGGACCTGAACTTCCGCCATGCCTTCAGCCTCGCCATGGACCGCGCCTCCATGGTCGATATCGCAGGCTTCGGCTATCCCGTCGTCAACGAGCATGCGACCGGCCTGCCGCCGCGTTTCGAGACCTGGCGCAACAAAAGTGCGGAAGGCGACAAGGATGCCTTCATGGGTTTCGATACCGAGAAGGCCAGCAAGATTCTGGACGATGCCGGCTACAAGAAGGGCGCTGATGGCTTCCGCTCGACTCCGAGCGGCAAACCTATCGCCTTCCCGATCATCGTTCCGAACGGCTGGACGGACTGGATCGATGCGGTGCAGATCGCGGTTGAAGGCCTGCGCGCCGCCGGCATCAACGCTTCCGTCGCCACACCCGAATATGAGCAATGGCGCAAGCAGATCATCGACGGCAGCTTCGAGGTCGTCATGAATTCCCGCGCCGACGGAGCAACGCCTTTCCGTGGCTACTACCAGAGCCTTTCGACCGCCTATGGCGGGCGCATCACCGGCGCGCCGTCGCGCTATTCGAACCCGAAGCTCGACGCTCTTTTCGATCAATATCTGAAGGCGACGTCGGATGACGATCACAAGAAGATCTTCAACGACATCCAGATGCTGATCGCCGACGATTTCCCCGTCGTGCCCGTCTTCAACGGACCGACCTGGTACCAGTTCTCCAGCAAGCGCTTCATCGGTTGGGTTACCGACAAGGACCCCATCATGAATCCGGAGGATCATGACAACAACCGCATGCGCCTGATGCATCTGCTGCGCCTCAAACCGGTCAGCTGAGTCTGACGAGGGAGCGGAAATGCGCATTTCGAGCCGGCGCCTCGGCGTCTATGCGGTCGCCCTGGCGTTCGCCATCGTGGTGAACTTCATTCTTCCCCGGCTGATGCCGGGGAGCCCGGTCGACGCCATGGTCGCCCAACTCGGTCCGCGGGCAACACCTGCCGCGGTCGAGGCGATCAAGGCGCGCTTCGGCGCGGTCGACCAGCCGATGCTTTGGCAGTTCGGCGATTACCTCAAGGGGCTTGCGACCTTCGATCTCGGCGTCTCGGTCAAATATTATCCCCAGACCGTCGTCCAGGTTCTCGGCCGTTCGACGCTCTGGACGGTCTTCCTCGTGACGACCGCGATCGTCTTCTCACTTTGCGTCGGCGTCGTGCTGGGCGCAGTTTCGGCCTGGCGCCGCGGCGGGCGTTTCGACACGATCGTTTCGCCGCTCTCGGTGATCATGATTTCGGTGCCGCCCGTCATCGTGGCGCTGACGACGCTTTTCGTATTCGCAGTGTCGTTGCGCTGGTTTCCGGTGGGCTACGCTTACGATCCGAACCTCGATCCCTCATTCAATTTCACATTCGTTGGCAGCGTGTTCATCCATGCGATCCTGCCGGTCCTGACGCTTTCACCGTTCCTGATCGGCGAATTCCAGACGACGATGCGCTCGTCGATGATCTCGGTGCTCGGCGAGGACTATGTAACCATGGGCCGTGCCAAGGGGCTCAGCCACCTTACGGTCATGTTCGGCTACGGCGCACGCAACGCCATGCTTCCCGTGCTGACCAACCTGGCGCTGATGCTCGGCGCCGTCTTCGGTGGCTCGATCGTCACCGAGATCGTCTTCAACTATCCCGGCTTGGGATTGACCCTCTATACCGCAAGCATCGCCCGCGATTATCCCGTCATCCAGGGACAGTTGCTGCTGATGACACTCGCGACCCTCGGCGCCAATTTCCTCGTCGACATCATCTATGGGCTCGTCGATCCCAGATTGCGGGAGGCCGTGTAATGAGCTTCACGCCGTGGCCTATCCTCAAGCAGAAGAAGGCGCTCGCCGGACTCATCATCATTGCCGTCCTGTGGCTGATGGCGCTGTTTGCGCCGGTGATTGCGCCCGGCGAACCCGGCGCGCGTGTCGGCCGCTCGCATCAGCCTCCGTCGATCGAACACGTCATGGGCACCACGAAGATGGGGCGCGATGTCTATCGCCAGTTCGTCTGGGGCGCGCGCAGCTCGCTCTCCGTCGGCTTTGCCACGGGCATTGCCATCACCGTTCTCGGCACGGCGATCGGCCTCGTCGCCGGCTATGCCGGAGGCAGGACGGATGCCGTGCTCGATCTTGCGACGAATGCCGTGCTCGTCGTCCCGAACATGCCGCTTCTGATTTTGCTCGCCTCCTTTGCCGGTACGGTGGGGCCGATGACGATCATGACGATCATCGCGCTGACCTCCTGGCCCTGGGGCGCCCGCATGACGCGTTCGCAGACAATGGCGTTGCGCAATCGCGATTTCGTCACGGCCTCCAAGATGATCGGAGAGCCGGCCTGGCGCATCATCTTCGTCGAAATCCTGCCGAACCTGACGACGCTGATCGGGATCAATCTCGTCGGCAGCATCATCTACGCAATCGTCGCCCAGACGACGCTCGAATATCTCGGCTTCGGCGATCCGCTGAAGGTCTCCTGGGGCACCATGCTCTACAATGCACAGAATTCCTCGGCGATCATGGTGGGCGCATGGTGGGATATCGGGGTACCGGCGCTCGGTATCGCGCTCACCGGCCTCGGCCTGGCGCTCCTGAATTTCACCTTCGACGAGATCGCCAACCCGCAGCTTCGCTCCGGTCCGGCGCTGACGCGCTGGTTCCGCCTCACCCGCGCCCGCAACAGGGAACTGGAGCTCGGCCGATGAGCGACAATCTTCTTGAGATCGAAAAGCTCAATGTCAACTATCTCGTCGACAAGGGAGAGTTCCGCGCCGTCAAGGACGTCTCCTTCCATATCGGCCGCGGCGAGATCTTCGGGCTTGCCGGTGAATCCGGCTGCGGCAAGAGCACGATCGCTTATGCCATCACGCGTCTTTCCAAGGCGCCCGCCTGGATCAGCGGCGGCAGCATCCGGCTTACCGGACAGGATCTCCTGAGACTGCCGGAACGCGAGTTGCAGAAAATCCGCTGGAAGCGCATCGGCATGGTCTTCCAGAGCGCGATGAATTCGCTCAATCCGCTGATGCGGGTCGAGGCGCAGTTCCATGACGTTCTGCGCCGGCACACCGGTTGTTCGCATGAGGAATCCAGAGCCCGGGCCGAGGAGATGTTCCGCCTCGTCGGCATTCCCACGCATCGCATCGGCGATTATCCGCACCAATTCTCCGGCGGCATGCGCCAGCGCATCGTCATCGCGATCTGCCTGGCGCTAAGTCCCGAACTCATCATCATGGACGAGCCGACGACGGCGCTCGACGTCGTCGTGCAGCGGGAGATCCTCGAACAGGTCGTCGATCTGCAGCGGAGCTATGGTTTCTCAGTGCTCTTCATCACCCATGACCTGCATCTGATGGCGCAGCTCTGCCAGCGCATCGGTGTCATGCTGAAGGGTGAACTCGTCGAAGTGGGAGACGTTCGCCAGGTCGCCCAGGCGCCGCGGCACGAATATACGAAGAAGCTCTGGAATGCCATTCCGCAGCTTCCCGGCAATCCGCATCTATCGGGAGTCGTGGCATGAAAGCGGAGGCAAGTCCCGTCGTCGCCGAAGCCGTGATCCGGCTTGAGGACATCACGCGCAATTTCGGCCCGGTACGCGCGCTGAAAGGCGTATCCTTCTCACTCGTTCCCGGTCGGGCCTTGGCGCTCGTCGGTGAATCCGGCTGCGGCAAGACGACCTGCGCCCGCATCATCGCCCGTTTGGACAAACCGACAGGCGGCAGGCTGTTTTTCCGCGGGCAGGAGCTCCGCGGCGAGGCGAAAGACGAGCATCGGTACCGCCGGGAGGTGCAGATGGTCTTCCAGGATCCGTTCTCCTCGCTCAATCCGGCCTTCACGGTCAGCCATCATCTGGCGCGGCCTCTACAACTGCATCGACAGAGCGGCTCCAGGGCGGATCTTGCCGGAGAGATCGCCCGCCTGCTGGCAAGCGTCGGGCTGGAGCCTGATCTGACCCGGCAGAAATTCCCGCATGAACTTTCGGGTGGGCAGCGCCAGCGCGTCAACATCGCCCGTGCGCTTGCCGTAGCACCCAGCGTGTTGGTTGCCGACGAACCGACCTCGATGCTCGATGTCTCTATCCGCAAGGATATTCTCGATCTGCTCGCCAGAGTGAAACGCGAGAACGATCTCGCCATGCTCTACATTACCCACGACATCGCAACGGCAGCGCATGTGGCCGAGGAGATCGTCGTCATGTTCGCCGGCCAGATGGTCGAATGGGGCGACACCGATACGGTTCTCTCCGATCCCCGCCATCCCTATACGCGGCTGTTGCTTTCCGCCGTTCCCGACGGCAGCCGGCCGTTCGTGACGGGCGGGAGCGCGCGTTTCCTCGAACAGGCGGAAAAGGTACGCTCGCTGAGCCGTCCTGAATCGACCGTCATCGAGCAGCTCGGCCCCAATCATTTCATACGCGCGCTCGGCGTTCCCGGTTGAAGGATGCCGGAATGCTCAAAACCTGACTTTCAAAGGACCCGATCGTCCAAAGGCCCAATCTTCAAAAGGAAAGAGTGACCATGTCCACACCGCGACCGAAAGCCCTGCGGCTTGAAACCCTTTGGAACCCGCCTGTTGACGGCAAGGAATTTTCCTATGTGCTGCGCCTCAAGAACCTCGGCGCCGAGCCGCTTTCGAATTTCTCCCTCTGCGTGAGCGGCCCGGGTCGCGTCGATCCGGCCGGGCGGGTCGAAGGCGCCAGCGTCTCGCAGCGGCTGTCGAATTTTACCGAATTCCAGCCCCCCGCCAATTTCGTTCTCGGCGCCGGCGAGACCTGGACAATATCGGTCTATGCGCTCAGCTGGCAGTTCCGCCACTGGACGGACGGTGCGACGAGCGCCTATCTGGCACTCTCCGACGGCAGCACCATCGTTCTCTCCATCGAGCCGACGCGATCCTCGGTCAGCAACGCGCCGCTGAAGCGTGGTGCCGAAATCTATCCTGTTCCCGCCAATGCGCCGGTTCAGGTGTCGATCGTTCCCTGGCCGAACCGCGTGGCGGTCGCCTCGCGCCGGCCGTTGCCGGCCGGTTTTGCGCCGCAGACGCAGAGCACCGAAGGGGAGGCCGCAGCCCGAAGCTTCGCGGCTCTGGTGAATCATCTCTTCGCCGTTGAAGGCATCGTGCGGGACGAAGCGGAAGGCGCTGTTCGGGTTACTCTGAAAGATGCCGCCAGCTTCGGGCCGGAAGCCTATCGGCTGAGCTTCGACGAAGAAACGATCGCGATCGAGGCGAGTAGCCGGACCGGCTTCCTCTACGGTCTCGTGACACTCGGCCAGATCTGGCGCGGTGCAAGGCTGCATCCTGGGGTCTTCCAGTTTCCCGGCTCCGGCGAGATCGTCGACCAGCCGTCGATGGGCTGGCGCGGGCTGCATCTCGATGTCGCCCGCCAGTTCTATGCCGCGGCCGAAGTCAAGAAGCTGATTGCGGTGCTTGCCTGGAACAAGCTCAACCGCTTTCACTGGCATCTTTCCGATGACGAAGCCTGGCGCGTGGAAATCGAGGCCTATCCAGCGCTGACGGAGATCGGCGCCTGGCGCGGCCACGGCCTTGCCGTTCCGCCGCTCTTAGGCTCGAGCCCGGCCCGGACGGGCGGTTATTACACCAAGGCCGCCATCCGCGACATCGTCGCCTATGCAAAGGGCCTCGGCGTGGAGATCGTGCCCGAGATCGACATGCCCGGCCATTGCTACGCCATGCAGAAGGCCATACCGGAGCTGCGCGATCCTGATGAAATCGGCAGCTACTATTCAGTCCAGGGTTTTCCCGACAATTGCATCAATCCGGCCCGTGAAAGGACTTACGAGATCGTCGAGACGATCCTTTCCGAGCTTATCGAACTTTTTCCGTTCAAGACGATTCATCTCGGCGCCGACGAAGTGCCTCTCGGCGCATGGTCGGGTTCGCCGGAAGCGCTCAGCCGCCTGCGCGCCGTCGCCGGCGACGAAGTTGCCGATGCGCATGCCAAACGGCTGAACGTCGTGACCAATACCCACGGCGCCGACGACATTCACGGCTCGGGCGCCGCCATCCTGCAGGCGGAGTTCCTGAACCGCGTCCAGCGCTTCCTTGCAAGCAAGGGCTGTGTCACCGGCGGCTGGGAAGAGGCGGCCCACGGCGACGTCATCGACAAGGCGAAGAGCTATCTCTGCAGCTGGCGCAATGTCGAGGTCTCGGCTGAACTCGCCGAGCGCGGCTACGACATGGTCGTCTGCCCCGGACAGGTCTATTACCTCGACATGGCACTCAGGCCCAACTGGGATGAACCCGGCGCCAGCTGGGCAGGAACCTCCGACGCGGAAAAACTCTACAATTTCGACCCGGTCGGCGGTTGGACGGCGGCGCAAAAACAGAAGCTCCTCGGTATCCAGGCCTGCATCTGGTCTGAACCGATGACGGATCGCGCCGTTTTTGACCGCCTCGTCTTCCCGCGCCTTTCGGCCCTTGCCGAAACGGGCTGGACGAAGCCGTCATCCAAGTCGTGGGAGCGTTTCAAGGCGCTCGCAGGGCTGATGCCGCTGCTCTACGGGCTGCAGGAGTCGTAAGACTTTGATTTGAGTATCATCCCTGCCATCGCCGAAGGCGGTGATGGCAAGGATACTCAGTCGCTTTAAGCTACCCCGCCAAACAGGCCTGCACCCGGCGTCAGTCCTGCTGATCCTGTGGCGGGGCGGCACATCCGGGTTCGGCGATGCGAATGGGGCGGGTTCCCACAGGAGCGCCGGTCGCGCGGTCGATGGTCACCGGATCGATCTCGGTTCCGGTCTCGGCGTCGAAGAACCGGGTGACTTCACCGCCGCCGCGATGCTTGCGGCCCCAGGCGCCGATCGCAAACAGGACCGGCAGAAAGTCGCGGCCGGCCTCCGTCAGTACATATTCGTCGCGCGGCGGGCGCTCGGAATAGCGGCGTTTTTCCAATAGCCCTTCCTCGGTCAGCGATGACAGCCGCCCCGTCAGCATCGTCGGGGCGATGCCGAGGCTTTTTCGAAAATCATCGAAGCGGGTCAGCCCCGCATGGGCGTCGCGCATGATCAGCATGCTCCACGCATCGCCCACGAGCGCCAGGCTGCGGGCGATCAGACAGGGCTGGTCCGAAAGATTCTTCATGTCGATATCTTTTTAATAGTGACTCGCTATCAATTTGATAGTAACAGGATGCGCATGGATGTTCCATGCCAAAAACGAAGGCAGATATTGATGAGCAAGAGAGAACGCGGCATTGCCCTGGTCACCGGGGCTTCATCCGGCATCGGGCTGGTGACGGCGAAGGCGCTGCGGCGCGATGGTTACCGTGTGTTCGGCACCAGCCGAAAGCCGATGCCGGACACCTCGGATGGAATCACCATGCTGGTCTGCGATGTCATTGACGATCAATCCGTGCAGGGCGCCGTCGACGAGGTTCTGAAACGCACGGGACGGATCGATCTTCTCGTCAACAATGCCGGGATCGGTCTGCTCGGCGGCGCCGAGGAATCGACGACGGCACAAGCCAAAGCCGTATTCGACGTCAACGTCTTCGGCACCATACGGATGACGAATGCGGTACTGCCGGTGATGCGACGCCAGCGCAGCGGCCGGATCATCAACCTGAGCTCGATCCTCGGGCTGATCCCGGCGCCCTTCAACGCGCTCTACGCCGCGACCAAACACGCGATCGAAGGCTATTCGGAATCCCTCGACCATGAAGTGCGCACGCAGGGCATCCGCGTCGTGCTCGTCGAGCCTGGCGTCACCCGCACCTCCTTCGAGGAGAACATCACGCGGCCGGACCGGCCGCTCGCCATCTATGATACGGTACGTGCCGACGCCGAAAAACTGATGCGTGAAATCGTCTCGAAGGGCGATGCACCCGAAGTGGTCGCCGCAACTGTCGTCCGAGCCGCCAATGCGCCATCGCCGAAGAGACGCTACACGGCCGGAAAAGCTGCAGGACAGGTCCGCTTCATCCGCCGCTTCCTGCCCGAGTCCTTCGTCGACAAGAACCTCCGGAAATTCAACAGGCTTCCCGACTGAGCCTGCCTTGCCGCTGCGCCGGCTCACCACAGAAACGAAAGTTCGTCCCATGAAAGCATTCCTGATCGATCGCTACAAGAAAGGCGGCGCCCTCAGGCTCGGCCACAGCCCAGAACCGCAACTGCGTGAAAACGACGTGATGGTCGAGATCCATGCCACCAGTGTGAACCTGCTGGATGCCAAGATCCGGGATGGCGAATTCAAGCTCATTCTGCCCTATCGGCTTCCCCTAGTGCTCGGCAATGATGTCGCGGGCGTCGTGGTCCGGGTCGGAGCGAATGTCCGGCAGTTCAAGCCGGGCGACGAGGTCTACGCGCGGCCTGGCCAGGATCGCATCGGGACGTTCGCCGAGTATATCGCCATCGATGTGGCCGATGTCGCACTGAAGCCCGCCAATCTCAACATGGAAGAGGCCGCATCGATTCCGTTGGTGGCGCTGACCGCATGGCAGGTTCTGGTCGAGCGTGCCAAATTGCAGAAGGGACAGAGGATACTGATCCACGCGGGCTCCGGCGGCGTCGGAACGGTCGCGATCCAGCTTGCCAAACATCTCGGCGCCCATGTGGCGACGACCACGAGCACTGTTAACATCGATCTGGTGAAAAGCCTCGGCGCCGACGTGGCGGTCGACTACAAGAAGGACGACTTCGAAAAGGTACTGAAGGGCTACGATGTCGTGTTGAACAGCCTGGGCAAGGACACGCTGGAGAAATCGCTCGCCGTTCTGAAGCCGGGCGGCAAGCTGATCTCTATATCAGGTCCGCCCGATCCTGATTTCGCCAAGGCGAATGGCTCGGGCTGGCTGCTGCAGCAAGTCATGCGCCTTTTGAGCTTCGGCATCAGGCGGAAAGCGAAACGCCGGGGGATCGGCTATTCTTTCCTCTTCATGACCGCAAACGGCGCTCAGCTCGGCAAGATCACCTCGCTGATCGAGGCAGGCGCCATCCGCCCCGTCATCGACCGGGCCTTCCAATTCGAGAAGACCAACGAGGCGCTGAACTATGTGGAAACGGGACGCGCGAAAGGCAAGGTCGTCATCGCGGTGAAGTGAGGTCTGGAAGGCCGAAGAGCCCTCGGTTTAGCCGAGCGGCTTTTGCAGGCGTCGAGGCCAGCATTATCGGTCAGATGTCAGGGCTGTCGTCCCGCCTACAACGAACAAACGTTTATCGAGCGAAGGTACTTCATTGTCGTTGCCGGTAGACAGAGGGTGTGACGCCTGTGCCGAGCTTAAATGCCCGTGTCATGTGGCTCTGGCTGCTGAAGCCGCAGGCCGAAGCGATCTCTGCGATTGAGTCCGTGCCGCACAACATCGATTTGGCGCGCTCGACACGCCGGTGGGCCACCCAGCCATGCGGGGAAACGCCATAGCTTGCCCGGAACATCCGCTGAAAATGAAAGGCGCTGAGCTGCCCGATCGCCGCCAGATCCTGCAAGCGGATTGTCTCATCGAGATGGGCCTCGATATATTCCAGACTCCGCCGCCGCACATGAGGGGCAAGCCCGCCGCTGATTACGCAGGGACGCATCCCGCCATAACGCGGATCAACGAAGAAATCATTGATCGTCTGCGTCATCGCTTCTTCAGCCTGCAGATGACTGCCCGCCACCATCGCTTTCGTCATCTGCCAAAGCCTGCGCGCCAAGGCGGGTGCCTCTGCGAAGGTCACTTCGGGAAGAGCCATAAGCCGGGCATCGCGGTCAAACGTCTCCGCAAACATCCGGCGCATCTGATCATCGGGAACATACAGATGGGCGAATTGGGAGAAGTCGGTGATTTCCCATTCGGACGAATGCTCCTGTGGCATGATGCACAGGACTCCCGGACGGCCGCGCGCGGCGGGGTTGCCATCCAGACGACGCGTTCCAGCGCCGCCCCTGAGATAAAGACTGAACGTGTGACCGTTCGGCCGCTGATAGCTCATCCTGTCGTGTGCATTGCTCCAGATAGCAGCTGATCGCCCGAACCCCAAATCGATGGACTGCGACATCCGCGCGGTGGGAGATGCGGACAAAAATCTGAAAACCGAGGGGTGACTATATTTCACCAATTCTTCCCCACACCTGACCATGCCGTGCGAACAATACCGGCGGACAACCCTCATGGCGAGCCGGAAGTCCGGGCAGATCGATTTCATAGCAAGAATCTGCAAGAGGCCTGCTCACGGTTCGCCTATTGGTCGGGAAAACGAGGATCACTCCATGGCAAATGCCGCTCTCTTCATCGCGACCGTCCTTATATGGGGGACGACTTGGATCGCCATAGCGATGCAGGTCGGTCCCGTACCGGTCTTGGTCTCGGTCTTTTACAGATTTGGGGTCGCGGCAGTAATCCTCGTCGCCATTCTGGCTGTCATGCGGCGGCTCAAGCTCCCAGCCTTGCGCGATCAGCCTTTCATCCTTGCGCAAGCGCTCTGCCTGTTCAGCCTCAATTTCATCTGCTTCTACAACGCAGCCGCCTCTATCCCGTCCGGGCTGATCTCCGTGATCTTCTCGCTCGCAACGATCTACAATGCCGTCAATGCGCGTCTCTTCTTCGGCGACCGCATTACAGGCCGCACGCTTCTCGCAGCCGCGCTCGGAGCAACCGGCCTTCTCCTGCTTTTCGGACAGGATGTTGTCGTCGATTTCGATATGGGCACGTTGAAAGGGATCGGGCTCGCAGCGCTTGGCACGCTGTTCTTCTCGCTGGGCAATATGGCATCGCGTCGAAACAGCGCGGCCGGAATCTCACCGCTGACCGCCAATGCCTGGGGGATGACCTATGGCGCGATCATCCTCCTCTTCCTCATTGCCGTGACGAAAACGCCGATCGTGGCGCCGCCCGACATCACCTATCTTGCCGCCCTGATCTATCTCGCGGCGATCGGATCGGTGATCGGCTTCACCACCTATCTCATGCTGGTGTCGCGCATCGGCTCCTCACGCGCGGCCTATGCCACCGTCCTGTTCCCGATCGTCGCCCTCTCGCTATCGACTGTTTTCGAGGGGTACCATTGGAGCGGTCTAGGTCTGATCGGCCTGGCGCTGACGCTTCTCGGGAACGTGGTCATCTTTGCCCGACCTCTGGCCCGTCGCCCGCAAGCCGATGCGGGGCTGTCTGCCTCCTGAGAGGCAACATCTTCTTTTCGAGCGGAGTTAGGACGGTGACGTGACCCGTGAGCCGCGGCTCAGCCGAGCGGCTTTTGCAGAACGTCAAAGCGCGGATTGGTTTCGGAAAAGATCGGCAGGGCGGCGGCGCCAAGGATGGCCGTATCCTTGCCGGTCATGCCGATCATGACGCGGGGAATGGTCCGCTTCTGGCTGGGGTCGATCGGGATGTGCAGCGGCTCCAGCCGCTCCGCGAGCCGCTGCATCAGGGGTGTCGATATGCTGCCACCGAGCACGATGGTCTGTGGATCGAAGGCCAGTTCCAGAAAGTCGACGGTCTGCCGCAGCGGCTGGACGGCCTGATCGAGCCAGGCGTCCAGACCTTCGCCGCCCTTGGCAACCAGCGCATCGAGATCGTCAGGCGAAAGCTCCTCGGCATTCGCAATGCCCATGAATTCGTAGGCGACCGTCAGCGAGATGTAGCGGTCCAGGCAGCCGCGTTTGCCGCAGCTGCAGAGCTTGCCATGCGGCTCGACGATGATATGCCCGATCTCGCCGGCATTGTTGCGGCTGCCCTTGTAGAGGTGGCCGTCGAGGAACATTCCGGCGCCAATGCCGCCGCCGCCCGCGAGGAAGAGATAGACGAAGCTGGCAAAACCGCGGGCGACGCCGTGAAGGCGCTCGCCGATTGCTGCCGCCGTCGCATCGTTCTCGACGAGCACCGGCACCTTCACCCGCTGTTCCAGCTCTTGCCCGACAGGAAAGCCCTGCCAGCCCGGCAGGTTCAGCGGACTGAGGGAGGTGGTGCCGCCGTCGGCATAGCGGCCGGGCAGGGCCATTCCGACGCCGAGCAGCCTGTTTCGGTCGAAGGCGAAGGCCTGCTGAAGATCTTCGACGATGGATTGCAGCACCGGCATGGCCCGTTGCGGATCGGGGTGCTCGACGTGGCGCTCGATACGTGCACAGACCACGCCGGAAAGATCCGTCAGGACTCCGCTGGCGCGCTGCCGTCCGAGCTCCAGGCCGATCGAATAGGCGCCGCGCGGATTGATGCTGTAGGGGATGATCGGCTGGCCCCGCGCCAGCTTCTGCGCCTTGGCCGCAACGAGAAGGTGCGACCTCTCCAACTCCTCTACGATGTTGGAGACGGTCTGGGCGGTGAGCGCCGTCATTCGGGCGATCGCGGCGCGCGACAAAGGGCCGTTCGTACGCACAGCCTCGATCACCACACGCCGGTTGTGAGACTTGGCCTGTTCGAGATTCGTGCCGGAGATCGCCTTCATGTCGCCTTCAAAGGAAATGGTGCATCACCCTTGTCACAAGACGAACGCTGAAGAAAGCTACATTCTTCGTTGCGCCTCATTTGCGATGGCGTCAGCTCGGCGGACATTGCGTCTGTGCAGGAAGCCGAGAATCGTGATCCCGGACAGGCCCGCAACGGCGCTCAGAATGGCGGTTCCGGAATAACCCGTCATGAACGTGCCGCCGGCAAAGATCAGCGCGCCGATACCGGCGCTCGCAAAGATATTGACGGAGATGAGCGCACTGCCGAGGCCCGGCCGGTCGGCGATGAGATCCTGCAGATAGGTGATCGGAATGCTGATGATCGCGGCCGCGCCGATACCGGCGATCAAGGTGAGGGCGTAGAGGTGCCACGGCTCAGAGGCAAAGCCGAGAAGGCTGAGGAACACGGCGTAGATGATGGTGCCGGCGGCAAGCGCCGTCATCTGGCCGGTTTTCCGCGCAATGCGCGACCAGACGATGATGAAGACGACCTCGAGCAATGCGACGATGCCGACGAGGATGCCGACATCGCTCAGTGCTCCATGTGCCGCGCCGGTGGCGATCAGCGGCAGAAGGGCGTCGTTGAGATGAAGCGTGCTGGTGATGAGCGCCACCCCGCAGATATGCGTCGAAATCCGCGGCGAAACCACCTGGCGAAGGGCGCCGAGATAGCTGAGATGGTGAGCCGCGGCCATCTCCTTTGCTGCCCGTCTTGGCAGGGCGAAGACGATGATGCCCTGGCATATCAGGCACGAGATGCCTGCAAAGAGGTAGGCCGGCAGCATGCTCGCCCCACCCGAGAGCAGCAGGCCGGTGACGCCGGGGATCAGCACCCAGGAGAGCGAGATCATGGCGCGCACGCCGGAGTTGGCCGTCACCATCTCGCTTCGGCTCATGCCGTGCATCGCCGCGCGCGCATTGGCAAACAGCAGCGAGTTCAACGCCCCGTAGATCGGCAAGGGCAGCAATCCGCTGATGATGAAGACGGCCGCTGTGGGAAAGGCGTAGACCATGCCGTAGCCGACGATGCCGAAGAGGCAGGCGCCGATCATCGTCGACCGGTACTCGCCGAGGCGATCGGCGAGATTGCCGAGCAGGACGCTGATGACCACGTTCACCGCCGCCGAGACGAAACTCAGAGAGGAATAAAGGCCGTCGCTCAACCCCAGTTCACGGATGCCGATAACCGAACGGTAGGGTGCGGTCATCGCCCCCGCCATTCCAAAGGTGAAAATGGCGATCATGCTGGCGCGGATCGCCGGATTGCGGAAGACGTCGGGAAAGAGGCGGCTCATGCGGTCAATCAATCGTCAGGGAAATTGGCAAGAGCGGCCGGGACGGGCAAGTCCTGCAATGATTTTCAGTAATGTTCCGATTGGGAGAAAGTCCGCGCAAGCTCGGCCTGACCTGCCGTGAGGCCGCAGTCGACGGGCAGGCAGACACCTGTAATGGCTGCGGCCAGCGGACCTGCAAGGAAGGCCACGGCATTGGCGACGTCCTTGGGATCGACCACGCGCTGCAGCGGATACCAGCGGCGCGCCTCCTCGAAAACATTCGGATTGGCGGCGGCGCGCGCTTCCCAGGCCTGCGTCTTCACCGTGCCGGGCGCGACGGCATTGGAGCGGATGCCGAACTTCCCGTATTCCACCGCGACCAGCCGAGTGAAGTGCAGCAGGCCCGCCTTGGCGGCGCTATAGGCCGGGTGTCCGAAGACATGCAGGCCGTTGACCGAGGCGATGTTGATGACGGAACCCTTCGAGGCCTTCAGCATGGGCTCGAAGGCCCGGAAACATAAGAATGCCGCTTCGAGATTGAGCGCATTGTCCGCCCGCCAGATATCGGGCGTCGTATCGTGCAGGCTGGTCGCGCGGGCAGCACCGGCATTGTTGACAAGGGTTCGGACCACGCCGATATCCGCGGCGCGTTTCGCCAATTCGGCAATGCTCGCCTCGCTGGTCACATCGCAGCCGACGGCCACGAAGCGATTGTCCGGTCCGAGCTTCGAAGCCACGGCGGCTGCGGCTGCCGCATTTATGTCGGCGAGCAGCACGACATCATGGTCATCTGCGAGCCGGGCGGCAATCGCTGCGCCAATATCGCCTGCGGCGCCCGTCACGATGGCTGCCGATTGGGTCATTTGCTGTCGCTCCCGTTCATGAGATTCAATCTCCAAGCAATTGCCGGTCGTCGCCGTCCCGGTGAATGACGAGCTGCTGCTTGATGCGCCGAAGCGTGGTCGTCGCCTTCGGCTGAACGGCGTAGGCGACCAGGCTCGACAGGATATCGACCGTCGCGATGTAGGCGATGCGCGTTGAGGTCGGGCGATAGATGTTGCTGCCTTCCGGAAGATCGATCGGCACGACGACTTCGGCGGCCTTGGCAACCGGGCTTGCCGTCTGGGTCAGAGCGATCGTCTTTACCTTGGTGTCGCGGGCCAGCTCGAAGGCTCGCACCAGCTCCATGTTGCGCCCGGAGAAGGACGAGCCGATCAACACGTCGCCCGGCTTTGCCGCGGCGGCCATCATCAGCTGCATGCTGTGGTCGGAGCTTGCCGTGATGCGCAGCCCAAGGCGAAAGAGGCGGTTTTGAAGCTCGTCGGCAATCATCGACGAATTGCCGCCGGAGCCGAAGGCATAGATCATGTCGGCCTTGGCGATATGCGAAACGGCGGCTTCGATCGCGGCAAGATCGAGCGACCTGTGCAGGAGAAAGAGCGCGTTCTGGGCCTTGGTGATAATATCCTGGGCGACATCGGCCGGATCGGTGCTTTTCGATTCCGGCTTCAGATAGCGCACGCCGATATGGGCGGTCCGGGCGAGCTGCACCTTGAAATCGGAAAAGCTCTCGCAGCCCAGGCGGCGGCAAAAGCGCGTGACGGTCGGCGGCGAAACCTCGGCCCGTTCGGCAAGTTCGATGATCGAGGCATTCACGGCAAATTCGAAGTCGTTGACGATGATCTCCGCGATGCGGCTCTCGGAGGGAGAGAGCCGGCCCTTGTCTTCCTGCAATGTCGAAAAGATATCCAAACCCGTCCCCCCGATGGCTCTCTATCCATCCTTCTTCTTATAGGCCACACAGTCGATCTCAACCTTGCAATCGACCATCATCGACGATTGCACACAGGCGCGTGCCGGCGGATGTTCGCCGAAATACTCCTGATAGATCTTGTTGAAGGTCCAGAAGTCGCGCGGGTCATCCAGCCAGACGCCGACACGCACGACATCCTCGACGCCGTATCCGGCCTCCTCGAGGATCGCCAGAACATTGGCGATCGTCTTGTGGGTCTGGGCGATAATGTTGCCGTCGATGATCTCGCCATCTTCCATTGCAACCTGTCCGGAAACATAGAGCCATCCGTCAGCTTCGACGGCGCGCGCGAAAGGCAGCGCCTTGCCGCCGGCGCCCGTTTGAACAGTGCCATAGCGCTTGATAGGCATTCTCAAGTCCTTGCAAATTATTTTCTTGATAAGTTGACAAGTGACCATAGAAAGCAGAATTTGACCAGTGAAAAACGTGTTTTATGAAAAGAATTTCAATCCGGGGCTGACATGCGCGATCCCTTCAAGAATCCTTTCCCCTCCGACAGCGCCCGCCACGCCATCTGGGAAATGCTCGTTCCCCGCGATATCGATGCCTTTCTCGCCGCCGATTGGTCGATGGTGGAGCATGACTTCGTGGAAGAAGGTTTCATCGGCATCGACGGCCGGAAGGAAGTCAGCCCCGACAAGTGGCGCCTGGCTTTCCCGACACTCTCGGCCTATCGCCAGGAATGGCTGAGGCAGGCCAAGGATTTCGGCGAACAGAGTTTCGCGGAGGATGCGCGCGCAGCGATTTTCACCACGACGACGCTTGAGGATATCGAGATCGAAGGCGACACGGCGCTCGTCCGCAAGAAATTCGACGGCGGCATTACCAAGAGCGACGGCACCCGCGACGTCCTGCAATGGCAGACGCTCTATTATTGCAGACTTCACGAAGGACGCTGGAAGATCTCCGGTTTCACCGGCTACCTGCCGAACCCCATGGGTTGAAGCGGGGCCGATAAGAAGAAGGCCACTTTCTTGCGCATTTTCACGGCAGCACTGGCGACCGAGACCAACACATTCTCCCCGATCTGCGTGGATCGCCGCGCATTCGAAGCCTCGCTTTATGCTCCGCCCGGCCAGCATCCGGAAACACCGACGCTCTGCACCGCGCCGATCACCGTCGGAAGGCGCGTCGCCGCGGAAAAGGGCTGGGAGCTGATCGAGGGAACGGCCACCTGGGCCGACCCCGCCGGCCTCGTCAACCGGGCGACGTACGAGGAATTGCGTGATGAGATCCTTGGCCAGCTCAGCGCGGCAATGCCGGTCGACGCCGTCGTCATGGGCTTGCATGGCGCCATGGTGGCAGCCGGATACGAGGATACGGAAGGCGATCTTCTCTCGCGCATGCGCGAGATCGTCGGACCTGACGTCCTCATCTGCGCCGAACTCGATCCGCACAGCCACTTGACCGCAAAGCGCGTCGCGGCACTCGACTTCGCAGTCTATTTCAAGGAATTTCCGCATACGGATTTCGTCGATCGCGCCGAGGATCTCTGGCGCATCGCGGTCGACACGCTCGAGGGCCGGGTCAAGCCTGATATATCGGTGTTCGACTGCCGGATGATCGATGTCTTCCCGACATCGCGCGAGCCCATGCGCTCCTTCGTCGACAAGATCATGCAGATCGAAAAGGATGATCCTGACATTCTGTCGATCTCGGTGATCCACGGCTTCATGGTGGGCGACGTTCCCGAAATGGGAACGAAGCTGCTTGTCGTAACCGACAACAAGCCGGAAAGAGGCGGCGCTCTGGCGCGCGAACTCGGCCTGGAACTCTTTTCCAAGCGCGGCACCTTCATGGTCCCGCAAATCGACGAGAAGGAAGCTGTCTCGCGCGCGATCGCGGCAACCGCATGGCCTGTCGTCATCGCCGACGTCTGGGACAATCCGGGTGGCGGCACGGCGGGAGATGCAACCGTCGTTCTCGGGGAACTCATGGCGCGCGGCGTCACGAGCGCCGCGATCGGCACCATCTGGGATCCGGTGGCCGTGCAGATCTGTTTTGCGGCAGGCGAGGGGGCGGACATTCCGCTGCGCTTCGGCGCCAAGTCGGCGCCTGGCACCGGCAATCCCGTCGACGGCACCGTGAGGGTCGTCAAGCTGGTGAAGAATGCCGAAATGCAGTTCGGCGAGAGCCTCGCACCTTTCGGCGATGCCGCCCATATCGTGCTCAACGGCATCGACATCATCCTCAACTCGACACGCGCCCAGAGCTTCGACCCGAGCCTCTTTTCGGTCATGGGTATCGATCCCGTAAGGCAGAAGATCCTGGTGATCAAATCCACCAATCACTTCTTCGCGTCCTTCTCGAAGATTGCGGCGGAGATCCTTTACTGCTCGGCTGGAACGCCGTATCCCAATAATCCGGCGACGACGGCTTACCGGCGGGCGCCAAAGACCATCTGGCCGATCGTGGCCGATCCACATGGGACAGTACGCGGAGCCGCCTAGATGCATAATGCCAGCTTTGCCGTTGTCGCCAAGGCGGGTGACAGGATCGCCGATCTCTCGACACCGCGTCCTGTCATCGACGAAGACCGGCTCGCTGCAAACATCAGCCGCGTCCAGTCCTATATGGATCAACACGGGCTGAACTTCCGCCCGCATATCAAGACACACAAGATTCCCGCCCTGGCCGTCGCGCAGGTCGCCGCAGGCGCCAGGGGCATCAATTGCCAGAAGGTCACGGAAGCCGAGGTCTTTGCCGAGGCCGGCTTCGGAGACATCCTCATCACTTTCAATATCCTCGGACAGCAGAAGCTCGACCGCCTGGCCAAACTGAATGAGAAGACCTCGGCCCTCAAGGTCGTCGCAGACAGCGAAGTGACGGTCGACGGCCTCGCCGCGCATTTTTCCGGCCATAAGCCGCTTATGGTGCTTGTCGAATGCGATACCGGCGCCGGCCGCTGCGGCGTGCAGACGCCGGAGGAGGCAGTTGCGCTCGCCAAACGCATCGCCGCCGCTGACGGCCTCACCTTCGGCGGCATCGTGACCTATCCGAAGCCGCAATCGGCCGCCACCGTGGAAGCCTTCATCGCCGAAACGGTGAGCCGCCTGAAATCGGAAGGCATTGCCTGCCCGATCGTCAGCAATGGCGGAACGCCAAGCCTTTTCGAGGCGCATCTCGTCACGTCGGCCACGGAACACCGCGCCGGCACCTATATCTACAACGATCGCCAGATGGTGCGCATGGGCCATTGCACCGAGGATGATTGCGCCATGCATGTGCTGGCGACCGTCGTGTCACGGCCGAATGCCGACCGCGCCGTCATCGATGCCGGATCGAAGGCGCTGACCTCGGATCTTCAAGGCTTCAGCGACTACGGGCTGATCGTCGGTTATCCCCAAGCACGCATCACCAGCCTCTCGGAAGAACACGGCGTGATCGACCTGTCGAACTGCACCGACCCCCGGCCTCAGATCGGCGAGAAACTCTTCATCATCCCGAACCACACCTGCGTCGTTTCCAACCTGTTCGACACGATGGTCTTCCATCGCAGCGGTGTCGTGACCCGCGTCGAGAAGGTCGCGGCCCGCGGTCTCGTCTGGTAGGTCGGTCCCAGTTGGGGGCGAAATGACACCGATTACCGAAAGCCGCAGTTGCCGATGGATCACCCGCGATCTCGGTATCGGCAAATACAGTAGCTGATATCGTAAGACGTGCGCGCAAGGGATGACTTGGTTGCGCCAAGAGCGGACACGGGCTTGACTTAGAGGATTGACCTAATGGGGGCCGGATGCGGTCAGTCCGATTCTGTCGAAAGGCATTGAAGAGCAGCCGTACCGCTCCCAGCCTCGCTACGGTCGAAATGGCAGCGCTGATCTCATCAAAAACGTCAGAATAGGTTGCTGATATGGCGGTTTCAGATCAATTGCGGACATTGGCAAACGTTCGCGACCGATACGTCCTAGCCCGGCCTGGAAACCGGGATCAGGGCGTTTCCATCTCGGAAAATTTCTACTAGGTGCACGTTCTTGAGCCCGTCCCAATACCGCGGATTTATGTGTTCGAAGACGATCATCTGGAACTCTTTTCCAATGTCATTCGCCGTAGTGATGAACTGGTCCAAAAGCTCCAGTGCCAACTTAACCTTCGCGACGTCGCTTTCATCGACGTCCTTCTCGCCAGCTCCGTCTTTTTGATCATCTTCGCCCCAGTATGGCCTGGAGAACTGATCGACAATCAGGAACGGAGCCACGTGAATGCCATCGTTCCGCATAATCAATTCATGCAGGCCCAGGAACAAGAAGAGGTGAAGGAACATATGATTGGAACTGCTACCGACATTTTCGGTCGAAGCGGTCTTAGGCTTGCGCAGATGGAGCTTCTTCTCCGAATAGTTGAACGCGGAACGATAATCGCCATAGTTCCCGAGCGCTGCCTTCGTCAGTGTGATGTAATCCTGGATCGCCTCATCCAACGCCCTGGTAAAAAGCTCTTTCCGGTCTTCGACGGGTGATACAGTAAGGTCTTCGATTTGAGCTTCCAGGCTTGCGATCAACTCGCTGTTATCTGGAGCTTTGTCTGACTGTGGGTCGCTATACAGCTCAAGCTTGGCCTTCGTCTCGCCGATGAAGATGTACTTATCTTTGTCGCTTTCGAAACTTTCCATCTCGGCAGGCAGGGCTTGAAGGTCCTTTTCGAGCTTCTGGCGCTGAGATTCCAATCCTTTCATGATTTCGGAGATGTTGCTGTCTAGCGGCGTCTTTCGAGCAGTAGCGTCCTTGATCTCCTGTAGCCCTTGGGAAAGGTTTTTGAGGATGTCATCGAACACGGATGTCCGAACTGTCTCCTCGAAGTTCCCTAGCAGATACTCGACAGGCTGCAGGCTATCCGCTGTTTCCTTGAGGGTCGCCTTATGGTTCCCATATTCCGACGCGAACCTGCGGAGCCCCCTGATTTTCCGGGAAACGCGGTATATCTGTGAAGAAATTTCTTCATATTGCGCCGACACATACTGGTCGGGACCACTCTCCCGCTCTGTTACCATTTGCCTCAATGCGGTGACTGAAGCATCAGGGTCAGTATTCTCGGCAACGAGACCGTACCCCTTAGCCCGAGCGACGGTTTCCGTCAGCTGAGCATTAAACTGCTCGCGCTTTTCCTCCGTCTTAGCCGCTAACTTTTGCTGGCGGGCAAGGTTACGCTCCAACTCTGCGCGCTTCTCCCGCTTCAAGATGTTTTCGACTGTGTCGATCCCTACAGCGATGTCGAATATGCGTGGTAACGCTTCTTGGTAGCGAGCCTGGTTCTGTTTGTCGAAAAACTGGTCGCTATGCGTGATGATGTCTTGCGAGATGGTGTTGAAGAGCAGGAAATATCGAAGCGACACCCGAGAATTGGCCTGCAAAGTTCTCCCGCCAAATGGAATTTTGACGTCCTGATCGATGCCGAAATCAGCGCTTAATAGCTTCTTCAATACGCTTTCGCTGATATTCGGGCTTGGCGCGGTATTCGGAACTTCTCCCGTCGAAGAGAAGTAGTAATCGGGCGACGGTGCCGTCCCCTCTGGCGCGCGTCTCGCAAGCATGTAGATTTTGTCATTCACATGAATGCGCAGCCCGTACCAGGCGACATTTTCATTGATAATGCTCTCTGAAATCCGATGGTTACTCGCGAACATGCAGTAATCGACGATGTCCAAGATGGCCGTCTTGCCAGTGTGGCTTTCGCCGGTGATCACATTGATCTTGTTCGGCAGGAACGTAACGGACCGTCTCTGTTCGGTCTTCAGCCAGAGTTGCAGGCTTTCAATATGAAACTTCACAGCTCGATCCTCGCATTGAGGTAGAAAACTTCAGCATTGCCCGAGACCAGCGCAGCTATGTTGGCTGAGGCGCGCTGGACGCGCTCGGCGCGTTTGCCCATGGACGTATCGAAGGGTAAGGCAGACGCGATCACCGCCCCGTCATCTTTCAATTTAACTACACCAATTTCACACAAAAACTGGAGAGCATTCAGAGTCGGAGTCAACGATGCCAAGTACCGTTCATTGAAATTGTAGAAATGTTCGATGTTGTCGATCAGATACTGCTCAAAGCTGACGAAGCGAAATCTGCGGTCCGCAAGCTTTTTCACCATCTCGCGATGCGCAACAACGGGCAAGATCAACGCGGTCTTGGGAAGCGTTAGAAATTTAGCCTCTTTCAAGACAGAAGAGATAGAAAACGCGTTGATCCCAAGGTTATTGTAATAAGAGCTGAATTTCACTTGTAGCGATCTTCCCAGTTGCTCAGCCAACCGATCACCGGACGATCAGATAGATCGTAGAATCCGCCATTGCTCATGGATAACGGAAGCTCCTGCGAAGCGAGCGTGAGCTTTCTCGACCGCAAGTCTCCGAGGATCGCGCGGGCAGCTGCGTCCTCATCAACAGCGGCCGGTTGACCCGAATATGTTTGGAGGAACTTGCCTTCCCACATAATGGCAGCTTCCTCCTCCAAAGCGTCGATATCGGATTGAGTGATTTCTCCGTCTTGGATCAGTCGCTCTAGGTTATCGCGAAAGTGCAGACGCCTCGTGGTAAACTTGGTATGAAACTCGATGCTATTCGCTGCGATATCATTGATATCTACCAACTGCCTGATGAACGTCTGGTCGGATAGATTGTCCGGCAAAACGGGCGGAAACTCTCTGAAAAGCAGAGAGCCGCTCCGGGCCTTATCGAAATGCCGTCGGTATTTTTGATTAAACTCGTCAAAGCTGATCGTGATCTTGCTCCCTGCCTTGACGGTGGCGAAGGAGTTTTGCCGCACCTCGGAGTCGACGGCGCTGAAAACGTCGTCAATTCGTGACTGGTGTATCTGTTTTTCAGCGATGGACGCTTTGCATAGATTGATGATTTCGTCCTTGCCCAGGGCGAATGACAGGTGCTGAAAAAACCTCTCTGACACGGCGTCGTCGAGTGAGAGCACATCATCGATGTAGCCCTGGATGACCAAGTCTTTGCTTTTCGCCTTAAGTGACGTGATATCAGCGACAAGCTCTGCGTGACTCTTGGCGGCAGACTTAAAGGCTTCAACGGATATCAGGAGAGCGTTTTTGTCGTTCTCCGACTTGTTGGACGCAAGTAGGAAGCTGGTCTTTTTAAGATAGGCAAGCTGAGAATTCACCAGCGCCCGCCCATCCGCCGGATCGATGATCAGTTTGCACCAGTTCGAAATCGATTTCCAAAGATCACTGTCCAACGTCGTAAGGTTGATAGGAACTCCCTGTGCGCTCGTCTGAACCGTGTGCTTCAACTGGACAAGTAGATTAGTGCCGTCGGGTCGCTCGACGTGAACATCATCAAGAACTTCCAAGCCTACAACTTGGCCGCTCTTCAGATTCAACAACTCATTGAGAAAATAATAATACTGGTAGTCGAATCCGATTGATTTATCTTCTGCGCTAGTCGTATCGACACGCGACCGTCCGCTCATGATCTACCTACACAATTAGCGAATAATTACCCCAAGTTGTTACCCCGATAACTAGCAGCTGCAAATCGATATTTCAATTTACAAACAATGGAATTTCGAGCTTATATCCATTTCAATTTAAGCGGTTCAGTCGCTGACTTCACCTTCTCGGGTATTGAGAAGGCAGGACTGGAGATTATCGCTCGGTTGAACGATTCTCGTCCCGACTGGAACCGGCAGGACTCTCGAACTTTCTGTCTAACTCAGCCTGTGCGGAGGTGGCCAGTATGTCTGCTTTCAGCGGAAGGTTCCGACCGTCCGAAATGACCGATAAGAGGGCGCGCGAAGCCGCCTTGCAGCAATCGAACTTTCTATGTCCGCTTGGGGCCAACGACTGCCATGACGCAAATGGCCGGACTCTGCCATCTACAGAAGATCGCCAACATCGTTCGTGGAGTGAAAATCACCCGAACCCCTACCGGCAAGCAGCCGCAATTGCTGAGGGGGTCGTTTGGCCCCTATCCGGAACCGCCCCCCGGTAGGAAAAACGACGACCTGGCGGGCGGTTCAGGCCGCCGTCGGATTGATCACGTTCATATCGATTTCGGTCAGTTCCACGCGCCGCTCGAAGGCAATGCCCGCCTCGTCGAAGAGATGGCAATCGGCGGCATTGATTCCGGTCGCGACCGGAATGTCCGTACGGATGCCGACGCTGCCGGGCAGCATGGCGCAGAAGTTCTCGGCTTCTCCGTTGAGGGAGGCGTAAGCGACGGTATTTGCCCCGAGGCGCTCGATGACCGTCGGCGTCACGGTAAAGACGATATCGCCACCGCCGAGTTGAATATGCTCCGGCCGGATGCCGAGCGTCAAAGGCTTGCCCACCATGCCGTCACGTGGCGTCACCGGCAAAACCGCCGTCTGACCCTGATAATCCACCTCGACGCCATCGGCGCTGACGCCCTTGCAGATCACTGGAAGAAAATTCATTTTCGGATTGCCGATAAAGCCGGCGACGAATTGGTTCGCGGGCTTGTGATAAAGCTCGAGCGGGGCGCCTGTCTGGGAGATATTGCCCGCATCAAGCACGACGATGCGGTCGGCCATCGTCATGGCCTCGACCTGGTCGTGCGTCACATAGATCATCGTCGCCTTCAACTGCCGGTGCAGCTTGGCGAGCTCGATGCGCATGTCGGCGCGCAGCGCCGCATCCAGATTGGAGAGCGGCTCGTCGAACAGGAATATCTTCGGTTCGCGCACGATGGCGCGGCCGATCGCGACACGCTGGCGCTGGCCGCCGGAAAGCATGCCGGGTTTCTGCTGCAGCCGCTGTTCGAGGTGCAGGATGCGCGCTGCATTTTCGACCTTAGCCTTGAGCTTTGCCTCTTCCATCTTTTCGACGCGCAGCGGGAAGGCGATGTTCTCGAAAACAGTCATGTGCGGGTAGAGCGCGTAGGACTGGAACACCATGGCGATTCCGCGCTTGACGGGCGGCAGGTCGTTGACCCTGACGCCATTGATGACGATGTCGCCCGCCGTCGTCGCGTCGAGACCGGCGATCATGCGCAAGAGAGTGGACTTGCCGCAGCCAGACGGGCCGACGAAGACGACGAACTCGCCATTCCTCACCTCGAGCTGCACGCCCTTCAGGACTTCATAGTCGCCGTAGAACTTCTGAACTTTGTTGAGAAGAAGCTGTCCCAAAAATCTGTCTCCGCCGGCGACCTGTGTCGCACGTTCGATCGTCGTTCCCGCATAATTCCTTAAGTCGAATTCGATTTAAGGAATTATGCAGCAATTCAAAGTGTTGCGGCGTTCTGCACATCTGAACAGACACAGGGCGCCGTGGGGGAGGGATCGCGGATTGTTGCCTCCGCGATCCCGAAGAGCCGAAGCGGGCTTACTTGAAGGCCTCGATTTCGCCGGCAGCCTTCTTGAGCGCGGCCTCAGGCTCGGCCTTGCCAGTCACCACGGACTGGATCATCTCGATCACCGAATTCTGGAAGCCCTTGTAGTCGGTGAAGAGCGGCTCGGGACCGCCGTAGCTGATACCGTCGATCAGCGGCTTCCAGTAGGGATCCTTGGCGACGAATTCGTCGACCTTTGCCGAAGGACGCAGCGGGGTGAGGCCGGCGCCGCCCTGCAATTCGTATTCCGACTGGACCTCCGGCGAGGTGATGAACTTGGCGAATTCCGTCGCCTTGTCCTCGACCCCGGAACCCTTGAAGATTGCAAGGCTGTCGGTGATCAGGAGCGTGCCGGGACCCTTGGCGTCGGGGCCGAGCGGCAGCGTCGTGATGCCCCAGCTGATCGTCGTCTTCTTCAGACGATCGGCCGCACCCGAGCCTGCCTGGATCATGGCGACCTTGCCGTCGAGGAAGATGGCGCGGACTTCGTTCTGCTCGTAGGCGGTCGGGCCTTCTTCGGCATAGGCCGAAATGTCCTTATAGGCCTTCAGCGCTGCAAGGATCTGCGGGCTGTCGAGCGTGACCTTGCCGTCGGCATCGGTGACGGCGCCGTTGTTGGTGTAAACCCAATGCATGAACTGGTGCATCGTGTTGTCGAAGGTCTTGGCAGAGAGACCGAAGCCCGGGATGCCGGTCTTTTCCTTGATGGTCTTCGCCATCGCGATTTCTTCAGCCCAGGTCTTCGGCGGAGTTTCCGGGTCGAGACCGGCCTGCTTGAAGAGATCCTTGTTCCAGTAGAGCGCCTTGGTGGAGAAGGCGATCGGAACGCCCCACTGGTTGCCCTCGAAGGTCACCGTGTCGACGATATGAGGATAGTAGCTCTTCTTTTCGTCATCCGTCATCGGCACCGGAACGATGAGATCGTTCTGCGCGAATTCCTTCAGGGTGCGCGAACCGACATAGGCCATCGCAACAGGCGTGCCGGCGGCTGCGAGCGTCGTTGCCTTGTCCTGGCACTGCGCCCACCCGACGACCTCAGGCGCGATCTTCCAGCCTGCGTTCTTTTCTTCCCACTGCTTGATAAATTTGGTGTGGACCGGGTCGATCGTGTCGCCGCAATAGATCCAGCTGATTTCCTTGTCGGCCGCCTGGGCAGTGACCGCAGTCAGTGCCGTTGAACCGAGCAAGGCGAGTGCCATGAGGCCTGTCTTGATTGATATGCTCACGTCGTGACTCCCATTCTTGTGTTAGCTGTTCACTCGTTTTTTGCTCTTATTGTTTCACCGCACCGGCGGTCAGGCCGCCGACGAGGTAGCGCTGAAGGAAGAAGATGACGACCATTGCCGGCGCAATGCCGACGAAGGAAGCCGCCATCAGCTCGTTCCAGATGACCTCCTGCTTGCCGAAGTAAGCAAAGAGCCCCACTGGCAAGGGCATGTATTCGGTCTTCGAGTTGAACGTCAGCGCGAAGATGAATTGCTGGGCGTAGGCGCCGATGAAGGTGGTAATGGCGACGACGATGATCCCCGGCATCGCGATAGGCAGGATGACGCGGCGAAGCGTGTAGAAATGGCTGGCGCCATCCATGTAGGCCGCTTCGTTGAGTTCCTGGGGAATGCGGATCATGTAGGTGCGCAGCAGCCAGATCGCCGAAGGGATCAGGAACGCGACACCCGGCACGATCATGGCGAGATAGGTGTTGAGCACGCCCATGCTGCGCATCAACCGGAAGAGCGGGATCAAAAGCACGGCACCGGAAAACATGTTCACCGTCAGGAATGCGCCGAGCAGAATGCCCATACCCCTGAATTCGAACTTCGCAAAGGCGTAGGCCGCCGGGATGACGAGGCAGAGCACGATCACCGTCACGATGGTCGAGATGAAGAACGAGTTGAAGATATAGCGCGCAAAACCCGGCACGCTGATCCACATCGTCCGATAGGCTTCGAACGAGCCGTTTTCCGGCCAGAAGCGGTAGGGCGAGGAGAAGAGCTGGCTGAGCGGCTTCAGCGAAACCAGGAAACCTTCGAAGAAGGGCGCCAGCACGAAGAACAGAAACACGGCGATGCCGCAATAGATCAGGATGATTTCCCACCAGCGGTAGCGATCGATCATGGCCGCATTGCTCATGCGCGCTTCTCCGGATTGAGACGACGGGTGACGCGGAAATAGGCAAAGCAGAAGAGCGACAGGAAGATGCAGATCAAAACGGCGCGCGCCGCCCCTTCACCGTATTTCTTCGAACCGATCGCGGTCTGATAGGTATCGATGATCATCGTCGTCGTCTCGCCGCTCGGCCCGCCCTGCGTCAGAATCCAGATGATGTCGAACGAGTTGAAGGTGGCGATCAGCGATAGCATCGACATGGTGATGATGGCGGGAACCATAAGCGGCAGCGTGATGCGGCGGAAGCGGTACCAGCGGCCGGCGCCGTCCGTCCAGGCAGCCTCATAGAGATCCTTCGGAATGGATTGGATCGCCGCCAGGAAGTAGATCGTCACAAGCGGCACGCCAATCCACACGTCGGTGACGATCGTTGCCCAGAAGGCGGTGCTTCCATAGGCGAGGAAGGCAACCGGACCGTCGACGAGACCGAGGCGCTGCAAGACCCCTGATATCATCCCGAACTGGCCGTTATACATCCAGCCCCACATGAAGATGCCGATCGCCATCGGCACGATCCATGGCGGCATGGTCAGCAGCCGGAACAGGGAGCGGCCGGGCACGGCGGCATTCAGCATGGTTGCGCCGAACGTGCCGATCACCATTTTCAGGGCGACCGAGAAAAACGTCCAGATGAAGGTGCGGATGATGACCTCCGCAAACCGTTCATTGAAGATCTTTTCGTAATTGATCCAACCGACCCATTCCGTGGTCTTCTTCAGCGACGCGTCGGTGAAGGAGAGTATGAACGTATCGACCAGCGGATAGGCGACGATCGCGAGAACATAGAGGACTGCCGGAAGAAGAAGGATCCAGGCGAAGATGATCGTGCTTCTTTGAACACTCATCTTGCCGCCCTCCTCAAGCCGCTTTTGCGTGGAGGGCTTCGTCGAAGCGGTCCCAGACGGGGCGCAGGTCGACGACCGTTTTCTTCATCCTTGCTTCGTCCATCGCCAGAGCAAGAATCCCGGCTTCGAGCGCGTTCAGCGTGGACACGGGAAGTTCGAGCCCGGTGCGCACGCTTTCGAGCAGGTCGCCCGCCATCTGCTCATCGGCGCCGTAATGCTGGGAGAGCTCCGTGGCGGCGTAGGTGTTCTCGACCACTTTGTTGCCCGTCAGCTGTTCGTGCACATTGAGGTAGCCGCGAACGAAATCGCCTTCGGCCATGCCGCGCGAGCCCATGATGGCGAAACGACGGAACTGGTCGGGCACATTGAGATTGGTATGGAAGTTCATCCCCACGCCATTGGCATATTCGACGATCGCCACCTGATAATCGATGATGTCGGCATCGCTGTCGAAGACCTTGTCCGAACCCATCCATCCGCTCGGCTTGCGATGGAAAAGCTCGAGATCGTTGATGCCTTCGCGCGCCGGGTCATTGGCCGGGATGAAGCTCTTGCGGCCGCCGAAACTGGCGACACGTTCCGGCCGTGCGCCGACGACACCATTATAAAGATCAAGGTCGTGGCAGCACTTCTCCAGCATGAAGCTGCCGGAATAGCGCTCGTAGCGGCGCCAGTCGCGCATGAAGAAGGCGCCGTGATAAGGTTCGATGTGTTCGGACGCCTCGATCGATACGATCTGACCCAGCTTGCCCTCGGCCTGGATAGCGCGCAGATCCCGGTAAAGAGGAGAATAGCGCAGCACGAGACCGACCATCAGCCGCTCATGACCGAATTTCGCCATCAGATGGGCAAGCTCGATGCTTTCTGCGATCGTCGTGACGATCGGCTTTTCGCAGAAGACCTTGAGACCGGCCTGAAGCCCGAGTCTGATATGGTCGAGATGCATGTGATTGGGCGAGCCGATCATCAGGAGATCGAGCTTCTCGGAGGCAAGGAGTTCTTCTGGCGAACCATAGGCTTTGCCGACCGAAATTCCCTTTTCCGTCAACCCGGGAAGTCCGGCGGGATCCGGGTCCACATAGCCTACGATGTCGAAACTGCTGTCGATTGCCTTGAAGACATAGCCGAGATAACCGAGCCGGAATCCTAGCCCTATGATTCCCACTTTCATGCCGATCAGGTTCCCATTTAAGTAATTTATTTTCTTTAAGTTGGGACAAAAAACGAGGGGCGTCAATAGAAAACGGGCCTCAAAGCAGAAGTATGAAATTAATTTTCATAGATCGATAGGCGGCTGCCGATTCCGAGCCTCCAGCTGCCTTCGCCACCGACAGATGGCACCGGGCGCACCGTCAGGCAGAGGACCGGCGAATGCGAGGGGCCAGTTGCCCCGAGCCTCGATCGCCCCGGCAAGCTCACGCAGAACTCGCGAAATGTTGAAAAGAGTCGCGGGCTTACGTGTGTAGGATGGCCCGAGGACCCGAGGCAAGGAGGAGCCATCATGACCCGTATGACAGCCAAGGATTTCCCTCAGGAACTTCTCGAACTCTACGATTATTACGCACATGGGAAAATCACCAAGCGCGAGTTTCTCGACCGGGCCGGCAAATTTGCCGTCGGCGGCGTGACGGCAGCCGCCATTCTTGCGTCGCTCAGCCCCGATTATGCGCTGGCGACCCAGGTCGAGTTCACCGATCCCGATATATCAGCCGAATACATCACTTATCCCTCGCCGAAAGGAAATGGAGATGTGCGCGGCTATCTCGTGCGCCCTGCGAAAGCCGCCGGCAAGGTCGCGGCCGTGGTGGTCGTCCACGAGAACAGGGGCCTCAATCCCTATATCGAAGACGTGGCACGGCGCGTGGCGAAAGCGGGCTTCATTGCGCTTGCGCCCGACGGCCTCACTTCGGTCGGAGGCTATCCCGGCAATGACGAAAAGGGGCGGGACCTCCAGCAGAAGGTCGATCCGGAAAAGCTGATGAACGACTTCTTCGCGGCGGTCGAGTTCCTGATGCACAGCGACCTCACCACCGGCAAGGTCGGCATCACCGGCTTCTGCTACGGCGGCGGCGTTGCCAACGCTGCGGCGGTCGCCTATCCCGAGCTTGCCGCCGCCGTGCCCTTCTACGGCAGGCAGCCGCCCGCCGAGGACGTGCCGAAGATCAAAGCGCCGTTGCTCCTTCACTATGCCGGGCTGGACAAGGGGATCAATGAAGGCTGGCCGGCCTATGAGGCCGCGCTGAAATCAGCCGGAAAAACCTACGAGGCCTATATCTACCCCAACGTCAACCACGGCTTCCACAACGATTCCACGCCCCGCTATGACGAAGCGGCAGCCAAGCTCGCCTGGCAGAGAACGGTCGACTGGTTCACGAAATATCTCGCCTGAGAAGGCCGCGGCTGAAGATCACACGGCGGGAAGGCGTTCCCGCCGCCCGGCAACGTGGCGCAGCTATTGCGAACCGTCGACCTTGCGTCTTCCCCGACTGACCACCATGCCGCCGACGATAAGAGCAATGCCGGCCGCGTTTGCCCAGAACGATGCTGGGACGGCGCGCACATAGTCAAACGCCACCCCCGTTACCATCTGCCCGCCGATGATCAGCAGAGCCGAATTGACCGCGCCTATTCGCGCAATCACCCAGCTGCCGGCTGCCACGAAGATAACGCCGATGGGGCCGCCCAAATAGATATACCAGGGCGCCTCGGCGGCGCCGGCAGGAAGCAGGCCTCCGACGAAGAGACCGAGGCAGGTAAGGACGACAAAACCAACGGCGTGGTTCCAGAAAGATGCGATCAGCGGCGTCGTGGAGATGCTCAACCTTCCATTGAGCTGGCGGCTGAGACCGACGAGCACGCCGCCCAGGCAAGCGAGGAGAATGAAGACCGTCATGCCACACCTCGCCCGAACAGAATGATGAGCGCAGCCCCCGTGACGACCAAGCCTAGCGCCGCGACGTCTCGTGTATCGGGATGCCGCTTTTGCAGGCCGAACAGTCCCCAACTGTCGGCCGCGACGCTGAAAGCGACCTGGCCGGCCAACCCCAAAGCCAAAGTGCCGGAGAGCCCGAGCGGTGAATTGACCGCAGTCGAGGTCAGAATGACCGTTGCCGCGCCGGATACTCCGCCAAAGTAGGCCCACCAAGGGGCGCCGGGGGGCTTTCCCGTCGTTGCTCGCCGGCGGCGGACAACCAAGAGAAGAATGATGGCTGCGATGATGCCTGTGCCGTGGGCGGTCCATGACGAGAAGAGGGGATTTCCATAACGCGCCAGCTCCCCGTTGAGGTGCACCATGAACGTCAGGAGCCCACCCGTGGCAAAGGCTCCGGCAAAGTAGATCGGATGCGGATTTCGTACTCTTTCGATGGTCATTGGAAGTCCCGTTAAAGAATCGCTTTGCGACGGATATTATTGCCACTAAGGCCATTCATCGGCATTTTCAGCAAGATGATGACCGTCGTCCGTCTGCCTGTTGTCGGCGCCCGACGTCCCGCGTCGCCAAGCAGGGGACCGTCGGCGACCACAAGAAAATGCCGCCGGCCACCGTCATCGGGGCGTTTCTGAAATAGAGGAAAATTCGGCAGATGTGGCGGTGTGCTTCATAGGCGCGCTTCCTTCGACATCTGCGATACAAGCCGCAACAGCGCGATTACCACAAGTCGCTTCCGCTTTTGGCAATTGTGCGGTAGCCTGTTTTTTCGTTTACATCGAGCGAAGATTTTTCGCCGCGACCCCAAAAGACGCCGAGGACGGAGAAGTTTCGACCGTCCCGAGTTTCGGAACAGTTTCCGCCAGCCGTGATACGGCAATAATGCGATGTGAACGGAACAATGATGCCTGCACTTGGGTTTCGAACCTTAGCGTTCAAAAGGAGGAGCATTATGCCTACGGTTGCTGCGACACCCATCACTCCGCCCGATCAGCATGTCGTAACCGCCCGCGAAGCCATCGAGCCGCTTTACGAAAAGCTCGAGCTTCAAACGGAGTCGCTCGTTCTCTCTGCAGCGCTGGAAGCAGGATGGTCTCCGGACGAGGCAACGGAAGCGCTGGCCGCGCTCAGACTGCAGGACGCACTTTCCATCCTCGGACCAACTATCTAGCCAATCCTTTCGAGAACAAATCGACGAGCTTCGACAAATCCGAGAGATCGGGTGGCAGTATCTTAAGATCGCGGTGCCGGCTTCGTCGATCTCCTCGTGTGCGGACGATCAATCCCGGTCGTGTACGACCAGACCAATAGTATGCCCATCGACCGGTGAACGCCCCTTGTCTGTGGTTCGATCCCCGTCAAGAGCGATCAATCGAGGCCAACTTCGTCAAAGACGCGACAAAGGCTCTTACGCGGGACTACAACGTGCACGTTCGCCCGAAAGTCCGCAACACAGATTGAGAGAGACGGCAACCTTGTCGATGTCGCGAATGTCTCGCGAATATTGACCGGTGTAGAGTTTTACAATCATGCTGTCGCGAGCAGAGCCGCTGAGTTCGAAATACAGGTGCAGGTAATAGTCTTGGTTGTCGCCGCTACGACTTATACTCCGCCGTCGTTGAGGGCCTAATTCCACGCGACCTTTTCTAGAGCGGTTCAGCTTTTCCCGGAAGCACAGAACCGCTCTCATCTTCTGTATTTGCGCAATTCCGGACGCCCGGATTGCCCTAATTCGGTCGAAGCCTTTTGGTCGCGATCAGCATCACGAGATCTTCGGAGGCATCGGCGAGCGCCAGTGCCAGTTCCGCAGCCTCCCATCCACGTTTCTGCAAACTAACGAGCATTTCCACCATCGCGACTTCGACTTCTCGTCTGCAGCTCGAAATCGGCTTCAATTCGATAACTTTCTCATCACATGCCGTAGTCATCTTAGCCTCCGTTCTGCCATATGAAAGGCAGCGTCCACAAATTCGACAATGGGTGGATATGATAGGGGTTGCGTGCAGGCCTCGGTCGTTACGCATCGACACAGATGGCCTCGGCTGCGCGCAACCCCTTGCGCGCCATTATTTGCCGATGTCCGGCCTCAGGAGCGTCTCGCATGAATTTTCACGACACAAGGTAAGCATTTTTCCTGACGCCAGAGGGCCTCTCGCAGAATAATTTCCGTTGCGGGCCGCGCTCGCGCAAAGAGCGCACGAATATTTCTCCGATAGTTCACGACCTATCCTCCTGTGTTTTCATGTTTTGTTTTGAATAAGTGTCGTTTTACGTTGCCGGCGCTTCGAAACTACATTGCACCAACAAATGAGGATTTTGGATTTTCCGAACTTCCTCAGGAATTAACGATTGCTCATTTAAATATATGAACAGCACGCAATTGTCGTTATCGCCGCATCCTGAAAATTATCGGTCCGTCCATTTCTGCTCGTCAGAGAATATGATAGGTAGCTTATGCACGTAGAGCTTTAGCCAATTCGGCTTTGTCGGATGGCTGTGCGGTTCAGCCGCGAAAACGATTGTTTGCTTCAGTTTCAACAGCCCGGATCGGCTTATGCGCTGGAGGAATTGGATGGTTACGGGTTCTGGAGATGACCCCGCTTCGGGAAAGGAATGGCCGACTCACCTCGAGCGGCGGCGCTGGCCGCGCGAACCGTCCCCCCAGAAAGAACATCGGGTGGACGTTGCACCGGCACTGGTCCCCTTGCGATTTTCGACGCACGACCTGCCACCGAAGGAACAGTTCCAGTCCTGGCGATCACATATGGCGCCGCTTGTGGATGTTCATCTGCCGGATGGAAAATCAGAAGGCGACGGTTTTCTTGCGGAACAGACCGGCTGGCATCTCGGCGAGATCCTCATCGTTCAGCAGCGCGCGCAGGCATGCAGCTATATTCGCGATCAGGCCATGCTGCGATCGAGCCCAATCGACCACTGGAACGTCGGCGTACTGCGCAGCGGTCGGGCCTGGACCGAGGCCAATCGGCATGTAACGGCGACCGGCCCGGGTGAGATATTTTTCAGGTCTCTTGGTTATCCTTACCGCGGGCGGATGACCGATTCAGCCGCTGTGCTCGTCTTCTTGCCATATGAACTGTTGACCCGTGATGCAGGTCTTCTGCAGAACGCCAACAATATCGCCCTGTCCGGTAGCCTGGCTGAATTGCTCGTCAGCTATATCAACGGCCTGGAAGCGAACCTGGGCAATTTGACGGTGGAGGAGGTGCCGCGGATCATACGGACGATCGGCGATATGGTCGTTGCATGCGCTGCATCGTCCACAAGTTTGGATCGCGGTCAGGAACAGACCAATATGGGGCTTATGGAGCGGGCGCATCGCTATATTCACCTCAATCTTCATTCAGATAGCTTGACGCCTGACGTCATGTGCCGTGCGCTGGGCATCTCGCGGACGCGACTCTATCAATTGTTCGAAACGAGCGGGGGCGTCTTCAACTACATTCGCAAACATCGATTGCTGCAGGCATATGCGGATCTTACTAACCCGACCGACAACAGGCCGATCTCGGAGATTGCCGAGGCCGCCGGCTTCGACGTTGCGGCCAATTTCACGCGCGCGTTCAGCCATGAATTCGGGCTCAGCCCGCGTGAAGTCCGAAAGACAATAGCAACTGAGCGCCCGGCCATCCCCGCGACACGTTCCATGCGACGTTTTGGGACAACGATCGGCGATTGGCTGACGCTCGCACGTTGATGTGGGAAAGCACCAAAAGCCGTTGATATTGCTGCATAGTTTTCAAAGAATTATGCAGCGACGTTTGCGTGACACTTTCAAGTTCCATAAGATAGATTACGCCACTTTACACTTATAACGTGTGCATATTACCCTTCAACACAACCATTTTTAGATCATCGTGCAAGACACGCTTATCGCATTCGGTCTGGATGAGCCCCGCCAGGTCACCCCGCGCGGGCTATGAGAACGTGAGCTTCTCGCTCGGCCGCGTGAGAGTTTCGGGACGCAGAACCGCATCCAGATGCTCCTTCTGCATCAGGCCCCGTTCGAGAAGGATTTCATATACACCCCGTCCCGAATGGTGCGCCTCCAACGCGACCTCGGTGGCGTTGCGATAGCCGATATAGGGGTTTAGCGCCGTCACGATGCCGATCGACTGCTTGACCGTTTGGCGCAGCCGGTCGCGGTTGGCGGTAATGCCTTGAATGCAATTCGCCTCGAGCGTCAGGCAGGCGTTGGTCAGGTGGCTCAAGCTGCGATAGAGGCTGTAGAAGATGATGGGCTCGAAGGCATTCAACTGAAGTTGGCCGGCCTCTGCGGCCATGGTGATCGTCACGTCATTGCCGATCACTTCGAAGGCGACCTGGTTGACGACCTCCGGGATCACGGGATTGACCTTGCCCGGCATGATCGAGGAGCCGGCCTGCCTTGCGGGCAAATTGATCTCGTTCAATCCGGCGCGCGGCCCCGAGGACAGAAGCCGCAGGTCGTTGCAGGTTTTGGACAGCTTGACCGCCACGCGCTTGAGAACGCCCGAAAGCTGGACGAATGCCCCGCAATCCTGCGTGGCTTCCACCAGATCCGGCGAGGTCACCAGATCGACGCCGACGATTTCCGACAGGCGCTCGCGGACCACAGCCGCATATCGAGGATGGGCCGTAATGCCGGTCCCGATGGCCGTCGCGCCGAGATTGATCTCGCGGATCAACGAGACCGCTTCGGAAAGGCGCGCTTCGTCTTCCGCAAGCATCAGCGCATAGGTTCCGAATTCCTGCCCCAGCGTCATCGGCACGGCATCCTGCAATTGGGTGCGGCCCATCTTGAGGACGTCGGAAAACTCGATCGCCTTGGCCTCGAACGACCGGCGTAGGATGCCCATGGCATCGACGAGACGATGAACGCCGATCCATGCGGCTAGCTTCAAAGCCGTCGGATAGACGTCGTTGGTGGATTGCGAGAGATTCACATGCTCGTTCGGATGTAGGTGTTGGTAGTCTCCTCGGCCATATCCCATGATTTCGAGCGCCCTGTTCGCAATCACCTCGTTGGCGTTCATGTTGGTCGAGGTACCGGCCCCGCCCTGGATCAGATCGACGACGAAGTGGTCGTGCAGTGCACCGTCGCGGATCTCGACGCAGGCCGCGATGATGGCGTCGGCTCGTTCCCCGTCCAGAAGGCCGAGGCTCGCATTGGCCTGGGCCGCCGCCTGCTTGATCGCAGCCAGGGATGCAATCAGGTCTGCCGATTCACGAAGGGTTTGACCGGTGATGGCAAAATTCTCGACCGCTCGCAGCGTATGCACGCCGTAATAGGCCGAGGCCGGCACCTCGCGATCGCCGATCAGGTCATGCTCGATGCGGATTTTTGTAATATCGGATGCGGTCATAGCGGGACCTTCGAGAAGAGGCGCTGCGGGCTGGAACTTGAGGCGGCAGGCCGGAGAGGATGATGTGTGGAGAGGCGGCAATTGCCGCCACCCGGGATGTCTGTTCAAGTCAGGGCCGCGAGACGAGGTTGGCCCCGTCCGGCGTGAATCCACGCAGCTTGAACGGAAAAGACACGCCGCCTGTCGTGACGCCCATCGTGTTCACGCGCGTAGGACGATGGAACGTCGCGAGCTGCCTGCGGATATCAGGCGAACCGATTCCAAGCTGCTCGAGGATTTCGGTCACAACGGCGTAGAGGATTTCGACGTTGCCATCCTCGACTTTAACCGAGATGCCGAGCGCACCATCCGCTGCCAATCGCCTGGTTTCATCCGAGGCTCGCACGCCGATCGCGTAGCTGGCATCGGCCCCGAGCTTGCCAATCATTGCGCCTTTGAATGCTTGCATGAGCACCGTGCAATAGCGCCCCTCGCCCGCGACCATCTCAGGATAACGTGCCATCGCATGGAAAATGCGAGCCAGCGCGGTGCTGCGCACCGACTGGTCTTCGCGCGCATCGTTCCCATCCGCAGCCGCAGCAAGCTTGGCATAGATGCGCGCCAGCCGATCCAATGGAAAAGCAGGGGTCGGAAGATTGCATCCGTCGATCCCCCATTTGACGTCCCGTGCTTCCAAATCGCAGAGCTCGGCAATCGTACGCTTGACCACCACCTGCATCGGATGATCCGGCAGGTGGTAGCCTTCCACGCCTGCTCCGATCGCGCGGGATCCGGCAATCATCCCGACGTGTTTTCCCGAACAATTGCTGCAAACCGCCGTTGGCGTGTAATCCTGCTTGATCCAGGAACGGTTCACCGTTTCGGACAGGGAAGGATGGCCGCCGCAACGAAGATCGGCCTCCTCGGCCCGAACCTTCGACAGCATGGTCCGTGTTCGCTCGATATGCCGCTCTTCGCTGCTGTGGGAAGCGCACATCAGCGCAAGGTCGGCATCGTCGAACCCGTAACGCTCGAAACCATGCGTTTCCAGAATGGCAAGCGCCTGGGCCGGTTTTGCCGCAGACCGGGCAAGTGTCATGCGTGTCGGATTTCCCAGTGCATAACGCAGGCTGCCTTTTGCATCGACAACGGCCACGTGGACGCGGTGACTGTTCTCGACGATCCCGCCACGGTCGGTAACGACGACATCCTCATTCGAGGTCATTTCTCTCTCCATTCATGCCGCGCCATGCACCAGCCCGGCGGCGAGCTTCGCCGCCGGGGCAATGCTTGCTCACATCAAGCCAAATCGAAACCGTCGCGATCTTGGCCCTGTTCGGCCGCGATCATGTGGATGCGCTCCCGCATGAAAAGCCAACCGAGCACCAGCGCCGGAATGATCAGGACCAGAGAGGCAACGGTGTAGGTGCCGACGGGATAATCGAGGGCCATCAGGACCACGACGACCGCAAGGAACCCCAGCGTCAGCACGCCGGTGTAAGGAGCGCCAAACATCCGGAATTCAGGGCGCGCCAGTTTGCCCTGACGCGACAGTTTCCACAGCTTGAGCTGGCACAGGACAATCACCCCCCACGCTGCGATAATGCCGAGGGCGGCGACATTCAGCCCAATTTCGAAAGCCTCCGCCGGAACCAAAGCATTCAGCACGACGCCGAATGCGGTCACGACCGCCGTCACCGCAATGCCCCCATAGGGCACGCCGGACCTGTTCATCTTCGCCAGCGCGGCCGGAGCCGATCCTGAAATCGCCATGGAATGGAGGATACGGCCCGTCGAATAGAGGCCCGCATTGAGCGACGACATAACGGCGGTCAGTACGACGAGATTCATGACGACGTCGGCGCCATGGATGCCGATCTTGCCGAAGAAAGTCACGAACGGGCTCTCGCCACCCTTGTAGGCGGTATAAGGCAGCAGCAGCGACAGCAGCAGGACCGAGCCGACATAGAAGACCACCAGACGGAGCACGACGGTCCGGATCGCGCGGGGCATGACCTTGCGTGCATTTTCGGTTTCGCCTGCAGCAGTGCCGATCAGCTCGATGGAGGCATAGGCAAACACCACGCCCTGTATCACCACCAGTGCCGGCAGGATTCCGTTCGGGAACATGCCGCCGAAGTCGGTTATCGTATTCAGGCCCGGAACGTGACCGTCGATCGGCGTGCCAGATACCACGAAGTAAACGCCCACGATCAGGAAGACGACCAGGGCGAGAACCTTGATGAGACTGAACCAGAATTCCAATTCGCCGAAAACCTTCACCGACAAAAGGTTCATGGCGAGAACGATGATCAGCGCTGCCAGCGCAAATACCCACTGATCGATCATGGCGATCCACGGGACATAGGCCTTGAAGAAATTCATGTAGAGGGCGACGGCGGTGACGTCGGCGACCGCAGTCATCGCCCAGGTCAGCCAATACAGCCAGCCGACCGCAAATGCGAGCTTTTCGCCATAAAATTCACGGGCGTAGGACACGAACGAGCCCGAGGTCGGGCGATGCACGATGAGTTCGCCCAGAGCCCGCAGAACGAGAAATGCAAAAAAGCCGCACAGCGCATAAACCAGCACAAGCGCCGGACCAGCGGCAGCAAGCCGGCCGCCCGCACCAAGAAACAGCCCTGTGCCGATCGCTCCGCCGATGGCGATCATCTGGATCTGCCGCGGTTTCAGCGCTTTTTTGTAACCGAGATCTTCCTCGGCGAAAACCTGGCCATCGGCCTCGGTTCTGGTGGATTCCATCACTGTCATTTCTCCTCCCTATCCACGGTTCGGCAACCTCCAGGCCCCCCGTCCGCGCAGATTTCTGTAAAGATGCTAATCTGCCATGCGGTCTGACAGGTTAGCGTTTAAATTGAATAATACGATCCCGTCAAGGATTTTTCGCTCGTTTGTGGCAGATAGATCGCCGGCTTAGCGCGGCTCGGAGCCGATGATGCGGCCTAGCGCCGCCTCGACTTTTCTCAGATGAATTTCCATCGCAAGCTGAGCCTCGACCTCCGACCCTCTGCGGATGGCTTCGATGATCGCCCGATGTTCCTCGTTCGACTCCTGACGCCGCGGCCCCAAAATCGTCAGCAGCCCGGATTGCTGGGCCATCGCCTCGCGGACGTCATCGATGATATCGCAGAAGACAGCATTCTTGGATGCCTCGGCGATCAGCCCATGAAAATCCGAATCCAGCTGCACCCAGATCTCGGTATTTTCTTCCTGCTCCATCCGGTCGCAAAGTGCCAGCAACCGGGACAGATCATCATCGCTTCGACGCAGAGCCGCCCAACCGGCGGCGGATACCTCAACGAAGGCGCGCGCCTCCATCAGATCACGCGCCGAATAATTGCCGTAGCGAATATCTCTGTTGCCGCTGTCGGCGAGCACGTAGGTCCCGCTCCCGGTCCGCGTCTCCGTCAATCCCAAAATCTGCAGCGAGCGCAGCGCTTCCCGCACGATCGGACGGCTCACTCCGTATTTTCCCGCCAGCTTGGCTTCCGACGGAAGCTTGGAGCCAGCAGCGAACCGGCCGGAAAGAATGAGATTGCGCAGCTCCTCGAAGACCAGTTCCGAGGCGCTTTTGCGACTGAGGATCGCGGGGTCTGAAAGCCAGCTTTCTAGATCGTTCATCGCTTCGCATTCAATCGGCAGCGCGCCCAGACATCCAGGCGCAAAATTAGAGATTATACCTTAAGTGGAGTTCGCTTTTCATCGCCAGTCCCGATGATGGACCGCTTCACCTCGAGCAGGTGCTCTGCCATGGCGCCACGCGCATCCCCTTCCCTGCTTGCGGCAATTGCCTCCAGTATTCGGCGATGCTCCGCATTGGACGCTTTCCGCCGTCCGCGAACATGCTCCACGAGTTCCGATTGCGTCGAGAGTGCACCGCGAACACCGGCAACGACTTTCCGGAAGATCGCATTGCCCGAAGCTTCCGCGATTTCTCCATGAAACTCAGCGTCCATCCGCACCCATTTCTGGACATCCTCCTCATCGTCCATCCGGTCGCACAAGGACCTCAGGGAGGCCAGTTGCTCGTTGGAGCGACGCAATGCCGCCCAGCCCGCAGCCGGTATCTCGATGCAGGGACGCGCTTCCATGAGATCGCGAGCGGAATATGCCCCTCCGCCGAGTTGCCGCGCCGGGCTCTCCGAAACGATGAAGGTGCCCCGACCGGTTCTGGTTTGCGTGAACCCCAGCGTCTGCAGCGAGCGAAGCGCTTCACGCACGATAGCCCGGCTGATGCCGTAGCGTTCGGCCAGTTGCACCTCGGAGGGAAGCCGGGTACCGAGAGTCAGTTTATGATCCACAATGGCCGTGCGGATATCTTCGAAGACCGCTTCGGCAGCGTTTCTTCGGCCTATCTCTTTCTTCTCCGACAGCCATGAATCCATATCCCGCATCGAACGACGATGCGTGCAATCGCTAGAGGTGTCAAGCAACCGGACAGGTTCGCCGAAAATGCGCAGACCGCATTCCGGCTCGCCTCAAGCGCCTGTTATACCTTGTGAAAGGATCGATTGGCCGAGAGCCTCGCCGCCTTCCGGCGCGCAAGCTTGCACCGGCTCGCGAGGCCGCCTACCAGAGCGTCATGTGGCGGTTGACATCCTTGTAGAGCAGGTAGCGGAACCGGCCGGGGCCGCCGGCGTAACATGCCTGCGGGCAGAAGGCGCGCAGCCACATGAAGTCGCCGGCCTCAACCTCGACCCAATCCTGGTTCAGGCGGTAGACGGCCTTGCCCTCCAGCACATAGAGACCATGCTCCATGACATGGGTTTCCATGAAGGGGATCACCGCGCCCGGCTCCAGGGTCACGATGGTGACATGCATATCGTAGCGAACGTCGGCGGGATCGATGAAGCGCGTCGTCCCCCAGCCCCCGTCGGTGTCGGGCATTGCCGCCATGGGATGATCGTCCTCATGCGTGAAGATCGCCGGTGGCGGCTCCAGCCCCTCGACCTCCTGAAACGCCTTTCTGATCCAGTGGAATATCGCCGCGGTCGAACCATCGTTTTTCAGGCGCCAGACTGAACCGGCCGGAAGATAGGCGAAGGAACCGGCGCGCAGCGCGTGGCTGACGCCATCGAGCTCCACCGTCATGCCGCCCTCGACGACGAACAGCACCGCTTCGGCCCGCTTGTCGGACTCCGGCCGATCGCTTCCGCCACCCGGCTGAACTTCCATAACATATTGCGAGAAGGTCTCGGAAAAGCCGGAGAGCGGACGGGAGAGAACCCATGCCCGTGTCCCCGTCCAGTGAGGCAGAACGCTGCTGACGATATCGGTCAGGACGCCGCGCGGGATGACCGCGTAGGCGGTGGTGAAAACGGCCTTGCTTGAAAGCAGCTGGGTCTGCGGCGGCAATCCGCCGAGCTTCGAATAATAATCGCTGTTGTTCATCGGTGCAGATTCCGGGCATTTGGCTATGCCTCTGCTTTATGCGCCGCCGGCCCGTTAGGCAACTCCCATTGGACGGTGCAGGGGCTAGCGATCCGCCATCACCAGATGGCCCGGACCGACCTCGCGATACGAAACGGCAGGAGGCTGATAATCGACTGATCGCATTGGGCTCTTGATCTCGTCGTTCGCCACCATCCGTTTTTCGTGGCGACGGTCGGGATCGGGCACCGGCACGGCCGAAATCAGCTTCTTCGTGTAGGGGTGCTGCGGATTTTCAAAGACGGCGGCACGCGGGCCGATCTCGACGATCTCGCCGAGATACATCACCGCCACCCGGTGGCTGACGCGTTCGACGACCGCCATATCATGCGAGATGAACAGGAAGGCGAGATTGAGGCTCTGCTGCAGGTCGAGCATCAGGTTGATGACCTGCGCCTTGATCGAAACGTCGAGCGCCGAGACACTTTCATCGGCGACGATGACCTTCGGCTGCAAGGCCAGCGCCCGGGCAATGCAGATGCGCTGCCGCTGGCCGCCGGAAAATTCATGCGGGTAACGCGAAGCCATGTCAGGCGACAGGCCGACCTTCACCAGCAGGTCGTCCACGACCTCCCTCGCCTCTCTCGCATTGCCCATCCTGTGCTCGAGATAGGGTTCGCCAATCGCAGCACCAACCGTCATGCGCGGATTGAGGCTGGCAAACGGATCCTGAAAGATCATCTGCACGGATTTGCGCATCTCGCGCAGATCCTTCCTGTCAAGGCTGAGCACCTCCCTGCCCTCGACGAGAACGGAGCCGGACTGCGGTTCGATCAGACGCGTGATGGCGCGGCCGGTCGTCGATTTGCCGCAGCCGGACTCGCCGACGAGCGACAGCGTCTCGCCGGCATGAAGATCGAAGGAGACATTTTCGACCGCGTGCACCCGGCTGGTCAGCCGGTTGAAGAGGCCGGAATGAATATCGAAGCGCTTGGTGAGGTTCTTCACCTCAAGCACAGGCTTTGCCGCCACCGTATCGGCCGCCTCGGCCGGAACGTCCGATTCACCCGTCGCCGTATTGACCACGGGAAAACGCAGCGGCCTTTGCCGGCCCTGCATCGAGCCGAGCACCGGCACGGCTGAAAGCAGCGCTCTCGTATAGGGATGTTTGCCGCGGTGGAAAATATCAGCGGTGGCGCCGCTTTCAACCTGTTCGCCGCGATACATCACCACCGTCCTGTCGGCGATCTCGGCGACGACGCCCATGTCGTGGGTGATGAAGAGAACTGATGTTCCCTCCTCGTCCTGCAGCATCTTGATGAGATCGAGGATCTGGCCCTGGATCGTCACGTCGAGCGCCGTCGTTGGCTCGTCGGCGATCAACAGTTTCGGCCGGCTGGCGAGTGCCATGGCGATCATAACCCGCTGGCGCATGCCGCCGGAGAAGCGATGCGGATATTCGTCGAAGCGCGAAGCGGCCGAGGGGATGCGGACCTTTTCCAGGAGCCTTATCGTCTCGGCTTTCGCATCCGCTCTGCTCATATCGGAATGGCAGAGCAGCGCTTCTGAAATCTGGTCGCCGATGGTGAAGAGCGGGTTGAGCGATGTCATCGGCTCCTGGAAGATCATCGCCACTTCGTTGCCGCGCACCCGCCGCATGGCAGGTTCGGGCAAGGCCAGAAGATCGCGTCCGCCGAGCATGACGCGGCCCTCGATGCGGCTCGTGTCCGCCTGCAGCAGCCGCATGATCGAGAGGGACGTGACGCTCTTGCCCGAGCCGGATTCACCGACGATCGCCACCGTTTCAGCCGGCGCGACGGTGAAGGAAACATCGCGCACAACAGGTTTCCAGGCCCCGTCGACCAGAAAAGACGTCGTCAGCCTGTCGACGGAAAGAACGGCTGGTGTCTCAATCGGTTGCGCCTGGACGCTGGCCATATTGTTTCCTCTTCCGACGGTTTAATCAGGCCAGCGCAAGAGCCCGTCGAAGCGGTGCCGGCTGCGGTTTTCGATGGGTGTCGCGATGATCTCGTTGGAGGCGCGGGCCTTGTCGAGTTCCTCGCCAAGGCGGTTTGCGACGATCTCTTCCTGGCCCGGATGCAGGTTACAGGGGTCGAGATAGAAATAGCGGTGCTCCACCTCATGGTCGCGCACGATGATCGGCGGGCTGCCCTTCGCCAGCGCATCCGCCAGATCCCAGGCGGTGATATGCGCCTGCTCGGGATCGATGATGAGGCGCAGCCGATCGAGCGGATTGCCTGTGGGATCGGGCTCGATCAGCGCGGTGACGCCGGGACGGCCGTCAAGCGTTCGCTTCCAAAGATTGAGATAGCTGGTCTCGCGTTCGCGAATGCCGGCGTGGTCGCGTTTTTCCCAGGCTTCGAGTGCGGCCATAACGCCAAAGATGCTCTCCTTGCCGACCTTCATGCCCCGGCCGATGCCCATATTCTGCAGGAAGGCATGACGCACCAGTTCCTTCCTGCCCGCGACGATGCCCGAGGTCGGGCCGCCGAGGAATTTATGGCCGGAATAGAGCGCGATATCGGCCCCCTGCTCCAGGAAGATCCCGAGATCGTATTCCGAGGCCGCATCGACGATGACGGGCACGCCTCTCGCATGGGCGATCTCGACGAACTCCTTGAGGTTCAACAGGCCGTAATCGACGACATGGTGGGAGACGACATAGACGGCGGCGGCGGTCTTGTCGGTGATGGCGTTTTCCATGTGGAAGCGATGGGTCGAGGTCGCCTGGCCGATCAGCACGACCTTGCCGCCGGCAAGCCGGATCGCCTGGTCGACGGGTGCGCCGTAGCTCACCACATGGCCCATCTGCACCAGCACCTCGTTCTTCTCGGATGTCGTGTCCGGCAACTTTTCGATCGCCAGCAGATTGTCGCCGGTGATGGCGCCGGCGACGGCGAGCGAAATGCCGGCCGAGCAGGAGGCGGTGACGAAACCCGCCTCGCCGCCAGTCAGCCGGGCGATGATGGCGCTTGCCTTGCGCTGCAAATCGTTGATCTCGACGAAGTGCGGCAGGATCGATGCCATCGCGCTGGCCGCTTCGGGCACCCCGATCGAGGCGCCGAGGCTCGTCATCGTGCCCGATACGTTGATGACGGGACGAAGGCCGATCGATGGTCTTATATCAGTGGGCATGAAGTTCTCCAGAATTCTGGCTCGGGAAGAGGATAAGTGGAGCGCTGCTCAAAATATGAAAGTTCTCGTCAGCCGTGCAAGGCGACGATCGCCTCGATCTCGACGGTGATGTTGCCGGGCAGCGAGCCGAAGCCGACCGCCGAGCGGGCATGTTCGCCGGCCGGACCGAAAACTTCGATCAACAGGTCCGAGCAGCCGTTGATGACGCTTGGATGATCCTCGAAATCGGGCACGGCATTGACCATGCCGAGCAGCTTGACCACTCGCTTGACCCGGGAGAGATCGCCGAGCGCGTCGTGCATGACCGACAGCAGGTTGATGCCTGTCAGCCGCGCATGGCCGTAGGCCTGCTCGATGCCGACGCCACCCGCGCCGACCTTGCCGGCATGCAGGAAGCCGTCGGCCTCGCGCGGGCCCTGGCCGGAGAGATAGAGCATGTTGCCCTCAAGCACATGCGTCACGAAATTGGCGATCGGCGGCGGCGGCGGTGGAAGCTCGATGCCGAGCGCGGCAAGCCGTTCATAAGGCGAGTTCTCAACCGTGCCTGCGGCGGGAAACTGATTCACGCTAACTCCTGTCATGCGAATTCGATTGGCCGACATTTCGTCGGCGGATTAAAGGTCCTTGCGAAGTCTTGGATCGAGCATATCCCTGAGGCCGTCGCCGACCATCTGCAGCGACAGCACCGAGAGAATGATCGCGACGCCGGGAAATAGCGTCATCCAGTCGGCCTGGCCGATATATTGCCGGCCGGCGGCGATCATCGTTCCCCAGGTCGGGATTTCAGGGCTGACGCCGAGGCCGAGGAAAGACAGGCCGGCTTCGGCAAGCATGGCGCTGGCGAAAAGGAACGTCGCCTGCACCAGGATCGGCGATAGCAGATTGCGCAGCACATGCCGTGTCATGATGTGGAAGGTCGAAATCCCGAGCGCCCTCGCCGCCTCGACATAGGGAAGCTCGCGAATAACAAGTGTCGAAGCGCGGACGATGCGGGCAAGGCGCGGCGCATAGACGATCGACAGCGCGATGATGACGGTCGTCAAGGATGGGCCGAGGGCTGCGACGAGCGCGATCGCCAGCAGAATATCCGGGAATGCCATCATCGCGTCGATCAGCCGGGCGATCGGCGTGTCGAGCTTCCGGAAAAAACCGGCAAGCAGGCCGAGCGTCACGCCGATCACAGCTGACAGGGTCACGACCGCAGCACCGACCAGCAGCGACAGACGGCCGGCAAAGATCGTGCGTGAAAAGACGTCGCGGCCGAACTCATCCGTGCCGAAGAAGAAGATGCCGCTCGGCGGCTTCAGCCGGTTGACGATCGAAAGCTTGGACGGCGAATAGGGCGCGACGACAGGCGCAAAGACCGCCAGAAGCACGAAGATCACCAGGATCAGCAACCCGCAGGCGACCGTCTTGCGCTTGAGCAGGCGCCGGACGAACTTGCCGCCCTCGCGTTCGATGGGCTTGATCGCAATATCGGCCATCAGTAGCGCACCCTCGGATCGATCAACAGATAGAGCATGTCGATCGCAAAATTGATCAACACATAGAGCGCGGCGATGACGAGCAGGGCCCCCTGGATGACAGGGTAATCGCGGCGCAGAACCGCCGAGACGACGAGATTGCCGACACCCGGCAGGCCGAAGACGGTCTCGGTGACGACCGCGCCCGAAATCAGCACCGCCGCCGTCAGGCCGATCACCGTCAGGATCGGGATCAGCGCATTCTTCAGCGCGTGTTTGAGGATCACCCGGCGCTCGGCCAGCCCCTTGGCGCGCGCTGTGCGGATATAATCGTCGCCGAGCACATCGAGCATCGAAGCGCGGGTAAAACGCAGGATCAGCGCGGAGGAAACGATGCCGAGCGCAAAGGCCGGCAGCGTCAGGTGATAGATGCGCTCGAAGAAGGTCGAGCCGGGACCGCCATAACCTGAGACCGGGAAGAGATTGAGCCTGACGGCGAAGAACTGAATCAGGATGAGGCCGAGCCAGAAGCTCGGGATGCTGGCGGCGAACATGGCGAGCGTCGTTGCCGCCTGGTCGACGAAGGAACCACGGCGATAGGCGGCATAGATGCCGATCGGCAAGGCGATGATGCTGGCGATGGCAAGCGAGAACAGCGTCAGGAAGAAGGTCGGTTCGGCGCGGTCGAAGAGGGCCGAGGTGACAGGCATGTTGAGAAAGATCGACTGGCCGAGGTCGCCCTTCAGCAACTGGCCGATATAATAGACATACTGCAGGCCGAGCGACTGATCGAGACCGAGCCGGGATCTGAGATCGGCAATATCCTGCGGCGTCGCATCCGGCCCGAGCATGACGGCGGCCGGATCTCCAGGCGTCACGCGCACGATGACGAAGGCGATCGTGACGACGAGAAACATCACGACGATCATGCCGAACAGGCGCTGGAGGATGTAGCGTATCATCCGAACCTTGCTCCTGCGCTTGGTCCGTGTCCGTGTCGTAGCGGAATCCGCCGCCCTCCTTCATCCCTGTGCTTGTCAGAGGGATCCAGCCACGGCGCGTCGGCGCCGTGATTGACTCTTATTCGGTCAAGAGGTCCTCCGCGCCCAAGGACTTGGGCGCGCTGGATTCCTGTGACAAGCACAGGAATGAGGGAGCAAGCGGTGGCCACCAAAGTCACTCCATCACTTCTTGATCGAAGCATTCCAGAAATATGGCCAGGGAGCAGGATCGACGCCTTCGAGCTTGACCGATTTCGCCGAGACGGCATTGAAATCGCCGATCTTCATGAAGGGTGCGTCGGCATAGATGGCCTTCTGAACATCGGCCCAGAGCGCCACGCGCTTCTTCGGATCGACTTCCGAGGTAAAGGCATCGACGGCGGCCTTGCGGGCTGGCGTATCCCACCAGCCGGGCGAGCTGGTCGAGAGCGAGCCGATGAGAGCCGGCTCCGGCAGGAAGGGGCTATGGGTGATGTAGATATCCCAGAGCTTCGGATCGGTGCGGCGCTGCGTCAGCGTCGCCCAGTCCACGACCTGCATATCGACGGTGAAGCCCGCAAGTTTCAGATATTCGGCGGCAACCTGCGCCATCTTGTAGTGGAACTCATACTGGCGGCTAGTCAGGATGCGGATCGGCTCGCCATTGTACCCGGCCTTCTTGGCGGCAGAGGCCGCCCCTTCCGGATCAGCGACGTTGTAGGCGCCTTCGACGCCGGCATCCGTATTCCAAGCAAAGGTCTTCGGATAGATGGCGCCATCGAGCGCGTAGAAATCCGTGCCGCCGAAGGCAGCGGCCAGCATGTCTTCCATGCTGAGCGCCTGGCGGATCGCCTTGCGGACCTCGACATTGCTAGCAGCACCTTCCTTCGTGTTGAAGACGAAGACTGGATAACCGAAGGGCTTCAGCATGACCGGCTGCGAGGCGGTCGAAGCCTTCAGCTTGTCGTACGATTCCACAGGGATCGAATCGACATAATCATACTGGCCGGAAACGGCGGCTTCGACACGGGTATTCGGGTCCGGCACCGGCACGAAGCGGATCTCATCAAGATACTGATGGCGGGCACCGCCGTAACCATTGCTGTCGCCCTCGCGTGACTTATAGCCATCAAAGCGGACGAGCTGGATATACTGGTCGGCCTTGCGCTCCTTCAGCATGTAGGGACCGGTGCCGATGAATTCCTTCATCGGCTCGTCCTGCTTTTCGGAGGGGATGATGATCGCGGCCGAATTGTTGAAGGCGAGCAGCGAGGTCAGCGGCGCATAGGGCTGCTTCAGCGTGATCGTAACGGTCGCCGGATCGGCGGCGGTGATCTTGTCGATGAAGCCGGCCACCTGCTTGCCGCGCGAAGCGATCTTCATCCAGCGGGTGAGCGAAGCGACGACATCCTCAGATGTCATATCGCTGTTGTCGTGGAACTTGATGCCGGTCCTGAGCTTGATCGTATAGGTTTTGCCGTCTGCGCTGATCTCGGGCAGGCTCTCGGCCAGAAGCGGCGTGACGTTCCAGCTCTTGTCGAAGGTGTAGAGCGTTTCGAAAATGTGCTGTGTGACGATGCCGACGAGATCTGCTGTCGACGACATCGGATCGAGCGTCGGCGGTTCGCCGATCGTCGCGACGTTGATGACACCGCCTTTTTCCTGGGCAAGCAAGGTCGAAGGCAGGGCGACAAGCGCGGTGCCGAGCAGGAATGCGACCAATGTTTTCATATGAGGCTCCCCGTTAAGTTCCACAATTATGTAATTCATATTTTTGTAAGAGAATATGAGATGGAGCAATCGTGTCAAGCCGAAGCCGCGGATTATGTCATCGCGCCGATATCGGCAGATCGCAAAGAGCGCGGCATCTCCGGCTGCGACTGGCCGCCCGCGCGAAGGTTGCGCATTATGCCCAAGCGAAGAATCGTCAGCGCCGGAGCTTCAATAAAGGGAGGATGGAATGAGCATCGATTTCAACGACGGAACATGGCTGAACGAGCCAGCCAACTGGCGCGCCGACGAAACCGGCCTGACGATGACGACAGGCGAAAAGACCGATTTCTGGCGGGAAACCTATTACGGCTTCACCCGCGACAGCGGCCACTTCCTCGCCTTTCCCACCGGCGACAGCTTCACCGCCCAGATCCGCATCCAGGGCGAATTCCGCACCCTCTATGACCAGGCCGGCCTGATCGTGCGCATCGACGAGAGACGCTGGGTAAAGACAGGCGTCGAATTCACCGACGGCGAACCCCTCCTCAGCACCGTCGTCACCGACGGCAGGTCCGACTGGTCCGTGGCACAGCCGTTCAGGGAATTAGAGGATTTCCGCATCCGTGCGACGGTCGCAAACGGCGCGATGCGCATCCAGGCTTCCCGCGATGGGCGCCGCTGGCCGCTGCTGCGATTAGCGCCCTTCCCTGCAGCAGAGCACTACGAGGTGGGGCCGGCTGCCTGCACACCGGAGCGTAGCGGGTTGCGGGTGCGGTTTTCGGAGTTTTCGGTTGGGGCGGCGATTACGACGGGGCTGCATGATTTGAGTTAAGGTATTTCGATATCGTATTCTCGACGACAATATACAAATCCTGACAATGGATCCAAGTCTTTGAAGGGCTGAGTTGCGCAGAAGCATTCTAAATTAATACGCTCTATTAGTGCCGATCCGGCGGAGGCATAGATGTTTGTAGATAATACTTCCATGCTCTCTACGTCAAACTCGGCTGGCTCGCGCTCTAAGTAGTATCTTATGAGAAGAGGTTTCGCCAAATACTTAGGATTAGCCAGTCTGGGAGTTTGTCCACAGGTATCCTCCAAGCGTTATGGGGTTTGAAGACGATGTGCGCGCCGCTTTTACCCGAATGAATGCTGCCAAATTGAGTGGACGAACCCGAAGCACCATGAACCAATTGGTCTTCCAAAATCAACGATTGGCTGCCCACATCAAATAGGTTCCTTGGAGATGAGATCCTGCCGCCGTCACGACTCCTCGAATGGAATCGGCCACAAATTTCGCTGTCCTGTTAAAACTGAATGGCGAAACCCATGAGACGACACGCAACTTACGCGGGGCTGCTCACGTACTCTCTTGCATTGAAAATGCATAAACACAAACGTATAGGATGAATAATTTATCACTATACAGGCGCAGAAGAAGTCTGCTCGAAGATCAGCGCGCGCCGTCGAAGAAAAGAGCTTTTTCGACGTTCCCACCATTCAAGGTTAATCAGCAAACCTCCGACAAGCTGTGTATGCAGCCACTTCCCACGAATACAGAGATGTATTTTAGAAATGCATTGCACCCACGGTTGCCGCTGCTATTCTTCCCGAAAAGGGAGAGGACAGCCGCATGGCGAAACGGCAGCGACCGGCCCAGCCCCGAACCGAAACCGGGGACAGCATTCAGGAAAACCTGGTCAAGACCCGAATCGGGGGCGATCTCTCGTCGTTCATGAAAGGCGATCCGGACCGCCCCAGGAGAGCCAGCAAAACTCCTGAGCGTTTCGATGTCGTCGTCGAATTCAATCGCGATTTTCCCGGCGGCGTGACGGCAGCGCGGCAGCTTTTGTTCGAGGCATATCTGCTCTACCTCGACAGGATCGGCGCGACGGATGAAAGCAGCAATCTGCGGCGTTTCGGCATGTCGGCACCGCTCGGCATGCCTGCGGTCTCCGATGACAGCAGGCTCGATCTCTCGCAGATCTTTTCGAATGGCAGCAGGATTGCCGCCAAATCGCTCTGGACCGACAGCTACGTTTTCGCGACGCTGACGCGGGACGCCATCGGCCGGCTGTCGATCTGGACAATGCCCAAGAGCGACGACAAAAAGAAGAGCGACGGCAAGCAGAGAGATATCCCGCTCGTCTACAAGATCTGGCTCGATCACGAGATATCTCGCTGCGTCTATGAATCCATCAGGACGATCAAATGCGATGCAGCGCAGGCCTCTTTTGCGGCCAGCGGAAAGGGCGTCGTCTGGGCGGTGGCCGATACCGGCATCGACAAGAACCATCCGCATTTCTCGACATTGAAAACGCTCGAATTGCCGGATGGCCTCAGCCATTGGGATTTTACATCTGATAATCCCGATCCGGCCTCCGCACCCGCAACGGCGCTGACCGACGCCGCCGGGCATGGGACTCATGTCGCCGGCATCATCGCAGGCCGCACGTCCATATCGGAAAACCCGACGACGCAAGGGGTGGAGAAAATCTCTGTCACTTCGGAAATACGCAACGAGGACGATACGAAATCACAGGTCACCGACGAATATCAGGGCGTGATCTCCGGCATGGCGCCCCATTGCAAGCTGATGAGCCTGAAGGTGCTCATCAACGACAGGCAGGGGAGACTGAGCAACCTGCTGGCCGCCATCAATTACGTCCAGCGTTCGAACGATTACGGGCGCAACATCAAGATTCATGGCATCAACCTCAGCCTCGGCTATCCCTTCAACCCGGTGTGGTTCGCGGCAGGGCAGAGCCCGCTCTGCGTCGAGGTCAACAGGCTCGTCCGCTCGGGCGTCTGCGTCGTCGTTGCGGCCGGCAATGCCGGCTATGGCACGGTGTTGCAATTTTCCGGAGCGCCGGAGCGCGCCGCCCATAGCGGCACGATCATGGACCCCGGCAATGCGGCGCTCGCCATCACTGTGGGGTCGACACATCGCGATATGCCGCACACCTATGGCGTCTCCTATTTCTCCTCGAAGGGACCGACCGCCGACGGTCGCATGAAGCCCGATCTCGTCGCTCCAGGCGAGCGCATCATTTCCTGCGCGCTCTACGACCGCGACAAGCCGGGAGAGGCACCGTTCCGGGAGGATACCGGCACGAGCATGGCCGCGCCGCACGTTTCCGGCGCGATCGCCGCCTTCCTGTCCGTCCGGCGCGAATTTCTCGGCCAGCCGGAGCGCGTCAAGGAGATCTTCGTCGGCGCTGCGACCGACCTCAAGCGACGGCCGGAGTTTCAGGGCGCCGGCCTGCTCGATCTGATGCGAACGCTGCAAGCTGTGTAGGAGGACACATGGAAACGCTTGGACCCTCGCCACTTCTATGGCTCGAATTCGACAAGAACGGCGCGATCGATCCCGCGTTGACGGCAAAGCTCGCTGTGCTGCTGAACCAGCCCGATATGACCGATCTGGTGGTCATGTCGCATGGCTGGAAGAACACCAAGGACGATGCCCGCACGCTCTACGGAACGCTCTGGGCGAATGCCTGTAAAAATCTTACGCCCGACAAGGCGCGCCGCACCGCGATCACCGGCGTCGTTTGGCCGGCCAAAACCTATCGCACCGATTTCGACGAAGAAACGCTGGTGACGGCTGGCGGCGGAGCCCAGGCAGCCGACGGGACAGCGGCAGCCCTCAAGGATCTCGACGACGAGGCTTTCAACCAGGTGCTGGCCGATTTCGAGGATCTCTTCGGGCCGGATGGCGTCGCCACGGCCGAAAAGGCGCGGGCCGCAGCCAAGACTCTCGATGAAACGACGTCGCTCTTCCTCGTCAGGAAAGGCAATGAGGCGCTCGGTTCTCCCGGAGCAGACACGGAACTCCAGGCGGATGTCGAACCGATTGCGCTCGCGACCGACGATGCCACCAGCGCCAGGGTGCTGATGGAAGGCCTCGTCCCGGCGCCGACCTTCAATCTTGAAAGCCCGGTCGGCCAGGCGCAGGGCCTAGGCGACGTCGTCTCCAGCCTGATCTCCGGCCCAAGAGCCGCCGTGGCGCGGTTTCTGAACCAGTTGACCTATTACGAAATGAAGAACCGCGCCGGCATCGTCGGCGAGGCGTTGACGAAACGCGTGCTGTCGAAGCTCGTGCTGCAACGGCCGATCCGCCTGCATCTCGTCGGCCACAGTTTCGGCGCCCGGCTGGTCTCGGCGGCGGCGAACAGGCTCGCGCCGGTCCCGAAGCTGGAGTTCTTCTCGCTCACCCTGTTGCAGGGCGCCTTCTCGCACAATGGCTTCGCCAAAGAGATCAAGCCGGGCCTTGCCGGCGCCTTCCCTGAGGTCGTCGGCAAACCGACCGGCCCGATCTGCGTCACTCACACCCACAACGATCTCGCCTGCACGCTTGCCTATGCGCTGGCTTCGCGCCTGTCGCGCGATATCTCCAAGAGCATCGGCGATGCGAACGACGCCTTCGGCGCGATGGGAGCAAACGGCCCCCAGCACCTGAAAGCCGGACAGGCCGTCGCGGACGATACGGACACCGTCTTCGCGCCGCAGGCCGGCAAGGTGAACACCTTCTTGGCGGACAAATACATCGTCAAGACGGCGACCTCGGATGCCCATAACAACGTGAAGAACGAGGATGTCGGACGGTTGCTGGCAAAGATCGTCGGCTGATCGCCTTTCGCAAATTAGCCGCACTGCACGGTCGCAGAATTGTCGTTTTCGGGGTGACATGCGCCCCGTTCTCTGCAAAATAGAGCCTGATGAGAGACAGGGGCGTCCGTCGAAAGACGGGCTGAGAAGCACCCTTCGAACCTGAACCGGATCATGCCGGCGGAGGGAGTCGCTCGGGGTTGCGGCTTGCCCGCACGAAGCGCCCCGTGCCTGCCCCCGCCTGAAAGGGGCAATATGCAGACCGAGACCACGCCAGGAATGATGCTGAAGGCGATGCGCGAAAAGCCGCCGCTCGTTCAGTGCATCACCAATTACGTCGCCATGAACATTGCCGCAAACGTCCTGCTTGCATCAGGCGCCTCGCCGGCCATGGTGCATGCTGCGGAGGAAGCCGGCGAATTCGCCGGGATCGCAAACGCGCTGACCATCAATATCGGCACGCTCTCGACGCAATGGATCGCAGGCATGCACGCGGCTGCAAAGGCGGCGAACGCAGCCGGTAAACCCTGGGTTCTCGATCCGGTCGCGCATTACGCCACGGCGTTCCGCCGCAGCGCTGTTGCCGGTCTCCTGGCGCTCAACCCCGCCATCATCCGCGGCAACGCCTCCGAGATCATCGCACTTGCCGGCGGAGAGAGCCGCGGCCAGGGCGTCGACAGCCGCGATCCGGTCGAACAGGCGGAAGAGTCTGCGCGGCGGCTCGCCGAGCGGCAGCGGGCGATCGTCGCCGTCACCGGCGCGGTGGATTTCGTGACCGATGGTGAAAGGGCGGTCCGCGTTGCGGGCGGATCGGCCTTGATGCCCCAGGTCACCGCACTCGGCTGCTCGCTCACCTGCCTCGTCGGCGCCTTCGCTGCGACCGCGCCCGAGGATCTCTTCGGCGCGACTGTCGCAGCTCTCGCAACTTTCGCCGTCGCCGGCGAAGATGCAGCGCTGGGTGCCGCCGGCCCCGGCTCCTTCTCCTGGCGCTTCCTCGATGCGCTGGCTGCAATCGACGCCGAAACGCTCGACGCGAGGGCAAGGATATTGCCCGCATGAAGCGTTTCGACCTTTCGCTCTATCTCGTCCTCGATCCTGATCTCTGCGCCGGGATCGGCATGGTCGAAACGGCGCGCCTTGCCGCTGCCGGCGGGGCGACGATGGTGCAACTGCGCGACAAACATGCCGGCACCGCCAGCATGATCGAGACCGGCCGTGCCTTGAAACAGGCGCTCGATGGGACCGGCGCCCTCCTGATCGTCAACGACGATGTCGAGGCGGCGATCGCCATCGGCGCAGACGGCCTGCACATCGGCCAGGAGGACATGGATGCGCGCAGAGCGCGAACGATGATCGGCCCCGATATGATCCTCGGCCTCTCGGTCGAAACCGAACCGCTTGCCGGCGCCGTCGATCCCGATCTCGTCGATTATACCGGCGTCGGGCCGGTGTTTGCGACACCGACCAAGGCCGACCACAAGCAGCCGATCGGTTTTGATGGCCTTGCAAGGCTGGTGAAGACCTCGCCGGTGCCGTCGGTTGCCATTGGCGGGCTCAAGGCGGGCCATGTGGAGCAAGTGTTTGCCGCAGGCGCCAGGGGACTTGCGGTCGTTTCCGCCATCTGCGGCGCGCCCGACCCCGAAGCGGCCACGCGCCGCATCGCTGCCGAAATCCGAAAGGTTCGTCCATGATCCGCAACGTTCTCTCCATCGCCGGCTCCGATCCCTCGGGCGGCGCCGGCATCCAGGCCGATCTCAAGGCCTTTTCCGCCCGCGGCGTCTATGGCATGGCGGTGGTGACGGCGCTGACGGCGCAGAATACGCAAGGGGTGAGCGGCGTGCATCTGGTGCCGCCGCAATTCGTCGCCGACCAGATCAATGCCGTCTTTGCCGATGTGCGAGTCGATGCCGTCAAGATCGGCATGATCGCCAATGCCGGCATTGCCGAAGCCGTCGCCGCGGCACTCGCCGGCCATCGCGACATTCCGATCGTTATCGATCCCGTGATGATCGCCAAAGGTGGAGCTGCCCTGCTCGCGCCGGAAGCCGTCGACGTGCTGACCCGCCGGCTGTTGCCGCTCGCAACCCTTCTGACCCCGAACCTTCCCGAAGCCGCCGCCCTGCTGCACCAGCCGGTTGCGGCCAACCGCGCGGAGATGGCAGCGCAGGCCGAACAGCTGCGGGCGCTTGGCCCGGCCGCCGTGCTGGTCAAGGGCGGCCATCTCGAAAGCGATGAAAGCCCCGACGTGCTGGCCACGGCCGACGGCTTGCATTGGTTCGAAGCCCGACGCGTGCCGACCAAGAACACGCACGGCACCGGCTGCACGCTCTCCAGCGCGCTGGCCGCCGAACTCGCCAAGGGCGCCTCGGCCCGGGAGGCTGTCGCCATCGCGAAGGAATACCTTGCCGGCGCAGTCGCGGCTGCCGGAAGTCTCTCGGTCGGCTCCGGCCACGGCCCGGTGCAGCATTTTCATGCGCTGTGGAAAGACGGCGAATAAGCGCGCGCCCAGCAAACATACCGCCAATCGAAAACGGCCCGGCCCTCCCGGGCCGTTTTTGCGTTCGGCACCTACTTTGCGTTGAAACTGCAGTTGCAGCAGCGGGTAGTCCCTTTGACCCTTTGAAAAACCTTGTTGACAAGCCCGGTCAGATGGCCAAGTCTATAACATTAAAAGGGGATACATTCCGCAATAACGGAATATCGGAGGAGTGACAGGTGCCAGACCTGCTTGTGAGTTTATATTCCACCAAGCTCGCCGAACTGAAACAAAAGGCCGACGATGTCGGCGCCTCCATCCGTCCGGCGCTGCCCCCGGAACTGCATCTCGTCGTCGGCTGGGTTCGCGAACGGTTCAGCGAGAACTGGGCGAGCGAAGTCTCGGTTGCTTTCTCCCGCCAGCCTGTTGCCTGCCTGATATCAGTCGAAAGCGGCAAGCTGCTGGGCTTTGCCTGCTATGACACCACCGCACGGGGCTTCTTCGGTCCGACCGGAGTCGCCCCGGAAGCACGAGGCAAAGGTATCGGACTCGCCCTCTTTTCAGCCTGCCTTCAGAGCATGAAGACGCTCGGGCATGCCTATGCCTTCATCGGCGATGCAGGCCCGGTCGATTTCTACGCCAAGACCGCAGGCGCAATCGTCATCCCCGCCCCCGACAGGGGCATTTACGAAGGCATGCTGAGAAGCGCGCCGAAATGATCATCTGATACCGGAGTTACAGAATTGTCCTCGACCCCGCTCGCCCTTTTCGTCGGCCTTCCGAACCCTGTCATCTCGGATGATGAATTCGCTCTCTTTCGCGACACCAATCCGCTCGGCCTCTTCGTCGGCCGGCGCAATCAGCGCGAACCCGAGCAGACGAGGCGTCTGATCGACCGCTTCCGCGAAGCCGTCGGCCGCGACGACGCACCTGTCTTCACCGACCAGGAAGGCGGCCGCGTCCAGCATCTCGATGCCGGCCCCTGGCCGCTCTTCCGCAGTTTCGGCCAGTTCGCCGAACTTGCGCGCCGTGATTTCGATCTCGGCAAAAAAGCGCTGCGCCTTTCCTCCCAGGCCATGGGCGCGATGATGACGGAACTCGGCCTATCCAGCGGCTGCTCACCCGTTCTCGATCTCGTCTTCGAGACGACGAGCGCGGTCATCGGCGCCCGCTCCTTCGGCCCCGATCCCGACTTCATCGCAGCCCTGGGCCGCGAGGTGGTCGACGGCCTGCTCGAGACAGGCAACATGCCCGTGATGAAACATATTCCCGGCCATGGCCGTGCGACGCTCGACTCTCATAAGGAACGCCCGGTCGTCGATGCCAGCCGCGAGACGCTCTCCGCCACCGATTTCAAGCCTTTCGTCGCGCTGAAGGATACGCCCTGGGCCATGGTCGCCCATGTCGTCTATTCGGCTTACGACGCGGAGCTTCCCGCCTCGATCTCGCCCGTCATGCGTGACGTGATCCGCAAGGACATGGGCTACGAGGGTGTGCTGATCTCCGACTGCATCTTCATGGAATCGCTGCAGGGCACCCTGCCGGAGCGCGTCCGCCAGGTGCTCGACGCAGGCTTCGACATCGCCCTCCACAGCCATGGCGACGTGAGGGAAAGCGAAGCTGCCGCCAAGGCCGCAAGCCCATTGACGGACGCCGCCCTCAAGCGCATCGCCGCCGGCAAGGCCCGCCTCGGCAATCTCAAGATCGATGTCCGCGCCGCGCACCGGCAAGTTGAAGCCATGTTTGCAAGCGCTCTGGTCTCCTGACCGGCACCTCATCTCTCACCACATAAAAAGGGGAATAAGACATGAAAAAATATCTTCTTGCCGCCGCCGCGCTGACGCTGCTTTCGGGGTCCGCCTTGGCGCAGACGGTCCTGACGGCGAATATCGAACCGGCGACGACCTGGGTTCGCAACTTCAACCCGTTCAACCAGACCTCGGCGCGCCAGTCGACGCTCGACTTCATCTACGAGCCGCTGGTCATTTTCAACCGATTCGACAGCAACAAGCCGGTCTATCGCCTGGCCGAAAGCTTCAAGCTCTCCGACGATCTGAAGAGCATCGAATTCAAGCTGCGCCCGAACCTGAAATGGTCTGATGGCAAGCCGCTGACTTCTGAAGACGTCAAGTTCACCTATGACTACCTGAAGAAGTTCCCGGCGCTCGACTTCGTCAGCATCTGGACCTTCGTCACCGACGTCCAGGCCGTCGACGGCCAGACGGTGCGCTTCACGCTCGCCAATCCGAGCTCGCTTGCCGCCGAGCAGATCTCGCAGTTGCCTATCGTTCCGGAACATGTCTGGAAGGATGTCGCCGATCCCGTCACCTTCGCCAACGAGAACCCGGTCGGAAGCGGCCCGCTGACGGAAGTGCCGCGCTTCACCGGCCAGACCTACGATCAGTGCCGCAACCCGAACTATTGGGACAACGAGCATCTGAAGATCGATTGCATGCGCTTCCCGCAGCTTGCCGACAACAACCAGATGCTGACGGCAACGGCCGACGGCACGCTCGACTGGGGCGTCTCCTTCATTCCCGATATCGACAATGTCTATGTCTCCAAGGATCCGGAGCATTTCCACTACTGGTATTCGCCGAGCAGCATGGTCGCCTTCCTGTTCAATCTCGAAACATCGAACGAGAACAACAAGAAGGCCTTCAACGACCTGAAATTCCGCCGCGCCGTCGGCATGGCGCTCGACCGCAAGACGATGATCGATGTCGCAGGCTACGGCTATCCGACGCTGAACGAAGATCCGGGGCTGATGGGCGAGCTTTACAAGAGCTGGGCCGACCCGTCGGTCAAGGCAGACTTCGGCAAGTTCGCGACCTATGACGCCGACGCCGCCAAGGCGCTGCTCGACGAAGCGGGCTACAAGGACAAGGACGGCGACGGTTTCCGTGATAACCCGGATGGTTCGAAGATCTCATTCTCGATCATCGTCCCGAACTCCTGGACGGATTGGATCGACACCGTCAACATCGCCGTCGAGGGCATGCAGGCGGTAGGTATTGACGCCAAGATCGAAACGCCGGAGGAAGCCGTCTGGACCGGCAACCTCATCAACGGCACCTTCGATGCGGCGATCAACAGCCTGCCGGCATCGGCCTCGCCTTACTATCCCTACAAGCGCGCCTTCAGCGCTTCGGACAAGGGAAAGACGCGCTTCACCGCGCAGCGCTGGTTCAATCCGGAGGTCGAGAAACTCGTGACCGAGTTCACCCAGACCGCCGACCTTGCCAAGCAGAAGGAAGCGATGAACAAGGCGCAGCGTATCGTCGCCGAAAACATGCCCGTCATTCCGGTCTTCAACAATCCGAACTGGTATCAGTACAACACCAAGCGTTTCACCGGCTGGTCGACCAAGGAGAACCCCTTCGTCAATCCGTCGATCTCGCGCACCAATCCGGCACGCCTGCTGAACCTCCTGGCCCTGGAACCTGTAAAGTAAGCAGCATGATCTCCGGAAGCGGCGTAGAAAACGCCGCTTCCGTTACGACGGAGTTCCTATGGCTTTCCTGCTTCGCCGCCTCGTCTTCTACATGGCAGCCTTTATCGCGGCAGCGACGATCAATTTCTTCCTGCCCCGCTTGATGCCGGGCGATCCCGTACAGATCATGTTTTCGAGCGCCGGCACCGAATTGCCGCCGGAAAGCCTGCAGGCGCTGAAGCTCGCTTTCGGCTTCGTCGATGGCCCGCTCTGGCAGCAATACCTCACCTACCTCGGCAGCATCTTCACCGGCGATCTCGGGCGTTCGATCAAGTATTTCCCGCTGCCGGTCACCTCGGTGCTCGGCCATGCCCTCGTTTGGACCGTCGCCCTGATGGGAACGGCGACGATCGTGAGCTTCGCGCTCGGCACCTTCCTCGGTATCGTCGCCGCCTGGCGCCGCGGCAGCCGGTTCGACGTCGTCGTCTCCGTCGGCGCGATCTTCGCGACCTCGGTACCGGCAGTCGTCACCTCGCTGATCGTGCTCTTCATCTTCGGCTTCACGCTCGGCTGGTTTCCGAGCGGTTATGCGGCCGATCCCTCGCTCGATCCGGCCTTCAGCCTCCAATATATCGGCAGCGTCGCCTATCATGGCATCCTGCCGATGGTGACGCTCTGCACCGTGCTGATCGGCGGTTTCACCGTCACCATGCGAAACAACATGATCAACCTGCTTGGCGAGGACTATATCGTCATGGCCCGCGCCAAGGGCCTGTCCGACCGCCATGTGATGCTCTGGTATGCTGCCCGCAACGCACTGTTGCCGACCGTTTCCAGCCTTGCCATCGCCATCGGCACCATCCTCGGCGGCTCGCTGGTGACGGAGGTCGTCTATAACTATCCCGGCCTCGGCAACATTCTCTACCAGGCGATCCTCGCCCGCGACTATCCGGTCATCCAGGGCCAGCTCCTGATCATGACGGCGACCATGCTGATCGCCAATTTCATCGTCGACGTCAGCTATATCTTGCTCGACCCTCGGCTGAAGGGAGCGTGAGATGAAGAGCCTGCTTCGAAACCGCAAGGCGCTCACCGGCCTCGTCATCATCGCCTTCATTCTTATCGTCGCGATCGCAGCCCCGCTGCTCACGCATTACGATCCCGCCGCCCGCACCGGGCGGCCGCACCAGCCGCCATCGCTCGACCACATCCTCGGCACGACCCGCATCGGCCAGGATGTATTCGCCCGGCTGATCTATGGCGCCCGCACCTCGCTCGCCGTCGGCTTCGGCGCTGGCCTGCTGATCACGGTGGTCGGCACCGCGCTCGGCATCATCTCCGGCTATCGCGGCGGCAAGACGGACGAGGTCATCAGCTTCTTCACCAACATGGTGCTCGTCGTTCCGAATCTGCCGCTGCTGCTGGTGCTCGCCGCCTTCATCGGCCAGGCAAGCCCCCTCGTCATCGCCCTCATCCTCGGCGCCACCTCCTGGGCCTGGGGCGCACGCGTCACCCGCGCCGAAACGCTCTCCGTCAAGCAGAAGGATTTCGTCAAATCCGCCGAGATGATGGGCGAGCCGCAATGGCGCATCATGACATTCGAGATCTTTCCCAACGTGATTTCAATCGTCGGCATCAATTTCATCGGCAGCGTCATCTTTGCTATTATCACCGAGGCGACACTGGAATTCCTCGGCCTCGGCGATCCCCGAGCCATCTCCTGGGGCACCATGCTCTACAATGCGCAGAAGGCTTCGGCGCTTTCGGTCGGCGCCTGGTGGGATATTCTGACTCCCTGTTTTGCCCTCGCCTTTCTCGGCATCGGCATGTCGCTTCTTAACTTCGCCGTCGACGAGATCGCCAATCCGCGTCTGCGCACCGGCAATCATTTGAAGCGCTGGTCCTTGCTCGTCCGTTCCGGGGAGGGCCGCCTGTGACGCAGCCGCTGCTTTCGGTGAGAAACCTCACCATCGACTATATCGGCGAAGAGAAGGATTTCCGCGCCGTCAACGATGTCAGCTTCGACGTCGCGCCCGGCGAGGTCTTCGGCCTTGCCGGAGAATCCGGCTGCGGCAAGAGCACCATCGCTTTTGCCATCAGCCGCCTGCACAAGCCGCCGGCGCTGATCCGCAAGGAGAGCCGTATCCTGCTCGACGGCCGCGACGTGCTCGGCCTTAATCGGGAGGCGCTCGCCGCTTTCCGCTGGCGCGAGGTCGCCATGGTCTTCCAGAGCGCCATGAATTCGCTGAACCCGGTGCTGCGCATCGAGGCGCAATTCTCGGACATGCTGCGCACCCACAAGAACATGAGCCGCGCCGAAGCCCGCGAACGCACCGCCGAGATGCTGCGGCTCGTCGACATCGCGCCGGACCGCATGCGCGATTATCCGCATCAATTTTCCGGCGGCATGCGCCAGCGCATCGTCATCGCCATCTGCATGGCGCTCGATCCGAAGCTTGTTGTCATGGACGAGCCGACGACGGCGCTCGACGTCGTCGTCCAGCGCGAGATCCTGCAGCGCATCAACGAGCTGCGCCGCAGCTTCGGCTTTTCCGTACTCTTCATCACCCATGATCTCGGGCTGATGGTGCAGTTCTGCGACCGCATCGGCATCATGCTATCAGGCCGGCTGGTGGAGCAGAACTCAGCCGAGGCGATCTACAGGACGCCTGAGCACGATTACACCAAAAAGCTCTGGGCCTCCTTCCCCTCGCTGCATGGAGGCGTGCTGCTATGACCGACGCCATTCTTGCGCTCGACCAGGTGACCAAGACCTTCGGCCATGGTTCCGGGGCCGTGCATGCGGCGCGCGGCATATCGTTTTCCCTGCATGCCGGCCGGGCACTGGCGCTCGTCGGCGAATCCGGCAGCGGCAAGACCACCTGCGCCCGTATGGCGATGCGCGAATATCTGCCGACCTCGGGCCGGATCCTCTACAAGGGCCGGTCCGTGGAGGCAGCGAAATCCGCCGAGATCGCCCGCTACCGCCGCTCGGTGCAGATGATTTTCCAGGACCCCTTCGCCTCGCTCAACCCCGCTCATACCATCGCCCATCATCTCCGGCGGCCGCTGAAGCTGCATCGCCCGGAAATCAAGGGAGCCGAGATCGACGTCGCGGTCCGCGAACTGCTGCAGCGCGTCAGGCTTGATCCCGATCTCGTCGCGCCGAAATATCCGCATGAGCTTTCCGGCGGCCAGCGCCAGCGCGTCAACATTGCGCGTGCCTTGGCTGTCAAGCCGGAAGTGATCGTAGCCGACGAACCGACTTCGATGCTCGACGTCTCGGTGCGCCTCGGCGTGCTGAACCTGTTGAACGAGATGAAGCAGGAGATGAATCTTGGCCTGCTCTACATCACCCATGATATCGCCACCGCCCGCTACGTCGCGGAGGATATCGCCGTGATGTATGCCGGCCAGATCGTCGAATGGGGCAGCGTCGGCAAGGTGATCGACAATCCTCTGCATCCGTATACCAGGCTACTGCTCTCGGCCGTGCCCGATCCCGACGTCCGCTTCGAAGACCCAAAAGCCCGGCTGAGGCCCGACGAGGTCGAGGATATCCGCCGCCGTTCGGCCACGCCGCAGGACGAGATCGTCGAAGTGGAGCCGGATCATTTCATGCGGATGGTCTGAGGCCGCGTTGCTGGCCTCGCTCTTTGCCCTGTGCTAGGGCACGGTTCCTTCTCACACGAGGCCAAGCCGTCATGCTGCCCTGGATACAACTCGATTCCGCGATCATTCCCGGCGAAGACGGAGAATTGCGGCTGAAACGGCGCGGCGACGAGTTCTCGATTATGCTCGGCGCCAACGAGCTTATGAACAGCCGCCTCAGCGGTTCCGAGGAAGCGCTGGCGACCCTTTCCTGGGAGCGGATCAAAACACATCCGAAGCCGAGGGTCTTGATCGGAGGGCTCGGTATGGGCTTTACCCTGCGCGCCGCTCTCGCCGTTCTTCCCGAAGATGCCGGCGTCACCGTCGCCGAATTGGTGCCAGCCGTCGTCGCCTGGGCACGCGGGCCGATGGCCGAAGTCTTCAAGGGCTGTCTCGACGATCCCCGCGTCGGCATCCACCAGGGCGATGTCGGCGAAGCGATCCGCGCAGGCAAGGCCGCCTATGACGCCATCCTGCTCGACGTCGACAACGGCCCGGACGGCTTGACCCGCAAATCCAACGACCGGCTCTACGACTTCGCAGGCCTTCGCGCCGCCCGCGACGCCCTGCGCCGCGGCGGCGTGCTCGCGGTCTGGTCGTCCGGCCCCGATCCCGATTTCACGCGGCGGCTCAAGGACAGCGGCTTTTCTGTCGACGTCATCAACACCCGCGCCAACCGTAAACGCGGCGCCCGCCACGTCATATGGTTCGCCGTCAAATCGGGCGGCTGATGGGCTGCCCTGAGAGACGTTTCAGGCGGCGTCTGTCTGCGGCTCGCCGCCCGCGTCCTGTCCTCGGAACGCCTGCAGCATGAGGTCGAGAAGCTCTTTGGTCGGCTCGCTGCAGAAGATGGCAGTTTCACTCAGTCGGGCATTGCTCAGCTTCCTGAAGCGATCCTGCGCGCGGCATTGATGGCGCGGCGGGCGCCGGCGCGCAGTTGCACTGTCTCGGCGCCGGCGATGACCAGATCGAAGCCGAATTTCAGCAGTTCGCCGGCCCGCTCGCCGTCACCGGCATAGGCACAGGCGAACTTGGCGTGGGCGCGGCAACGTGCGACGGCATGCTGCATGGCGCTGTCGATTTCGGCGGCGTTCGGCGCTACCTGATCACCATTCGACAACGCAATCGAAAGGTCGGCAGGACCGATGAAAATGCCGTCGATGCCGGTCACGCCGAGAATGCCGTCGATCGCATCGAGCGCGGCGCGGGTTTCGACCATGGCGATGGCGACGGTGAGGTCGTTGGCGCCCTTGAGATAGTCATCGGCCGAGAGGCCCATATGGTTCAGCGCCAATGACGGCCCCCAGCTGCGCTCGCCGAGAGGCAGATATTTGGTGGTCCTGACCAAGGCTCTCGCGTCCTCGGCCGAATTGATCATCGGCGCGATGATGCCCGAGGCACCGGCATCGAGCAGCCGAGAGGCGGATGCGAAATCGCCGACGGGAATGCGCGCGATAGCCGGCTTGCCAGCAAGACGCACCTGAGCCACGGCGTTTGCCGCCGCCGGCATATCCCACATGCCATGCTGCATATCGAGCACTACGGCATCGAAGGCCTCCTGCGCAAGATGGTTGACGAGCATGGCGTCGGGAATACCGACCCAGGCTGATATCATGCCACCCTGGTGCTTCCTGATCCGGTCGGCAAAACCATCGATTTCAGCTGCGCTCATGCCATTCTCCTTAATTCGACTGGCCATCAACGGCCGGATTGCTGCCAGACGGCAGCAACAATTCATCCTCTTCGGCGCAGCCGTGAGATTATGACCATCACGGCGATGCCCGCCGCCGCCAGGATAGAGCCCCAAAGCATCCAGATCGTTTGGGCGATCATGAAAGACGATGCCGGATAGGGAAAATAGCCGCTTCCCTGTCCGATCCAGATCAGCCCAAGAATGACCATAAGCAGGCCGATGACAGATCCGATCGTTCCCATGTTCAAGCCGCCTTCGCTGTAGATTCGCTCCCACAATGTCGGTCACCGTCGTCGATGACAAGGCTTCTTCTGTGGGGAAACGCATCTGGCCCTAAGCGCTCCTTCCCATCTCATCGACCAGCCAGGCGCTCAGCCTTTGGCTCTGAGCGCTTGGAGATCGCGGCGGCATCAACCAGTAGCCGCGATCGCTCGCCGCAAGCGGCGGACCGGCTTCCACCAGCATGCGCGCAGAAAGAAGCATATCGACGAGACCCATCCAGCCGAGCGCCACGCCCTGCTCGCTCAAAGCGGCCTGAACAACCAGCGAGTAGGTGTTGAAGCTGATACCGCCGCCGGTGGCGTAGGCGCCTGGGATAGCCGAGAATTCGGCAAAATAACTGCGCCAGTCGAACCAGGGCGACGGCATCGATGTGTCGAGATGGATCAGTCTCGCCTCGGCAAGCTGCGCTGGATTTTTGAATGGTCCGTTGCGATCGAGAAAACCTTGCGTGCAGACGGGTACAACCTTTTCCGGCAGCAGAAGCCTACCGACAGCACCGAATTCCGCCCGCGTCCCGAAAACGATCGCGACATCCGCATCGTCGCGAAATCCGACCTCGACCCTTTGCGTTGCGACGATCTGTATATCGGTTTCGGGATGCACAAGGCGAAAGCCGTCCATGCGCGGGATCAGCCAAAGTGCTGAAAAGGCATAGTCGGTTCTGAGCCTGATGACCGGCCTTTGGGCCTCGAGACGGAAACTGCGGGCGAGCGCATCGATGTTGCCCACCGCTTTGGCGGCGACGTCTAGAAGCCGCTCGCCCTCCGCAGTCAGCTCAACGCCGCGATGCCGGCGGTGCAGCAGGCTGACGCCGAACTGCTCTTCCAGCCGGCGGATCTGATAGCTGACGGCAGGTTGCGTGAGCCCGAGACGCGCTGCCGCCGACGAAAAGCTACCGCGGGTTGCGACCTCGACGAAGATGCGCATCCATCCAAGCTCGGGCTGATGGTCTGGCATAAAAATTCCTTTAGTCACCCATCGAAAAAAGCTGTCTTTACAGCCGTAATAATAGGCGCTTCAATAAATTCCTCAAATAGTAAAAGAGGAATTCCATGACGCGTCCCAATATCCTCATCCTGATGGTGGACCAGCTGAACGGGACGTTCTTTCCGGATGGTCCTGCGGATTTTCTTCATGCGCCGCATCTGAAATCATTGGCGGAGCGCTCCGTGCGTTTCACGAACGCCTATACGGCAAGCCCGCTCTGCGCACCGGCGCGGGCGTCCTTCATGTCCGGGCAATTGCCGAGCCGGACGCGCGTCTATGACAATGCGGCAGAATTTGCCTCCGACATCCCGACCTATGCGCATCATCTGCGCGCAGCCGGATACCAGACGGCACTATCAGGCAAGATGCATTTCGTCGGCCCCGACCAGCTTCACGGTTTCGAGGAACGCCTGACGACGGATATCTACCCGGCTGACTTCGGCTGGACGCCCGATTATACCAAGCCCGGCGAGCGCATCGACTGGTGGTATCACAATCTGGGCTCGGTCACGGGCGCCGGCATTGCCGAGATCACCAACCAGATGGAGTATGACGACGAGGTCGCCTATCACGCCGCGCGCAAGCTCTTTGATCTCTCGCGCGGCCACGACGAACGCCCCTGGTGCCTGACCGTCAGCTTCACGCATCCGCACGACCCTTATGTCGCGCGCCGCAAATTCTGGGATCTCTACGAGGACTGCTCGGCGCTCGATCCGGCGGTTGCGCCGATCGCCTTCGACGAGCAGGATCCGCACTCGCAGCGTCTGATGAAAGCCTGCGACCACGATGCTTTCGACATCCGCCCGGAAGAGATCAGGCGGGCAAGGCGGGGCTATTTCGCCAATATCTCCTATGTCGACGAGAAGATCGGCGAAATCCTCGCCGTCCTGGAGCGGACCCGCATGGCCGAAAACACGATCATCCTCTTCGCGTCCGACCATGGCGATATGCTCGGCGATCGCGGTCTCTGGTTCAAGATGAACTTCTTCGAAGGATCGGCCCGCGTTCCGCTGATGATCTCAGTTCCCGGCTGGAAACCCAAACGCATCGATCAGCCCGTCTCCACCCTCGATGTGACGCCGACACTCGCCGGCCTTGCCGGGATCGATATCGCCTCGTTGAAACCGTGGACCGAGGGCTGGGATCTCGCAGCACTCGCCGAAGGCACCGGCAGTCGCGGTCCCGTGCCGATGGAATATGCGGCAGAAGGCTCCGAAGGGCCGCTCGTCTGTATCAGGGACGAGCGATACAAGCTCTCGCTCTGCGAGAAGGATCCGCCGATGCTGTTCGATCTCGAGGCCGATCCTGAAGAACGCGACAATCTGGCGACCGATCCCTCGCATGCCGACACCTTGGCGCGGCTCACCGAACAGGCAAGCCGGCGCTGGAACCTTGCCGATTTCGACGCAGCCGTGCGCGAGAGCCAGGCGCGCCGCTGGGTGGTCTATGCGGCGCTTCGCAACGGCGCCTATTATCCGTGGGATTATCAGCCGCTGCAGAAAGCCTCGGAACGCTATATGCGCAACCACATGGACCTGAACGTGCTCGAGGAAAACCAAAGGTTCCCGCGTCAGGAATAGCCTTCCGACTAAGCCGTCCTGACTGCCGGCGCCTCTCGCAGGAAATCCTCGATGAACTGCTTTTGCAGCAGGATGCCGTCCCATTCATCGGGGAAAAAGGGCGAGTCGTAGATCAGCGTGAAGGGGCCGGCGTAGCCGGCCTTTTCGCACATCTCCAGGCACTTGCGGTAATCCTCGGCATCGAGGCCGGCAGTACCGTAATCAGCCTTGGCGTGACAGATTTCCGCCCGGCGCATGATATCGGCGAGGCCTTGATATTTCGCAGGCGCCGCCCAGTTGCCGAGGTCGCCGTTGAGCCCGACCTTGCCGTCCAGCCGGTCCAGCAGCCAGTTCATTTCGACGGGCGACGGCAGCAAATCGAACCAATTCTCGACGACGACGCGCACACCGCTGCCTTCTGCCTTTTCACCGAGCCAGCGCAAATGGCGGGCGGCGCGGGTCAGATTTTCCTCCGTCGGCTTCTGCTTGCCGGCGATGACCCGCATCTTCTGCGCCCCGAGGGTAGCCGCAATGCCGATCCACTCTGCCATCCACTCGACGTCGCGTTCGGCCGTTTCGGGATGACTGGGATCACCGTCCTCGACGAGCAGCGTCTGGAACAGCACGTTCGACGCCGCCATCGCGTCGCGCAGTTTACTTATATAGGCGGTGTCGAGGCTCGGCAGATGGAAGGAGCAGACCTCCAGCCGGTTGATACCGCGGGCCGCAAGCGCCGCCGGCACGTCGATCAGCGCAGCCGCACCGGGACCATAAGGTTCTTTCGGCGCGGCACTTTTGTCAGGATCGGGACTATAGGCATAAACGGCGCCGAGCAGCCGATGCAGCGACCATGTCGAAACCGCGAAACGTCCGTTTTGCAAAACCTGCACGTGCTGTCCTCCGAGATCTCCTCATGCCATCAATGGCCACTAAATCCCGGCGGTCAATTGCAAATTCAGGCAAAATCGTCGCGGATGATCGCCTCGGCGGCAAGCGCCGTACCGAGCAGCGCTTCGTCGCGACGGGCAGTCGCTGAAAGCAGCAGGCCGACCGGCATCCCGGCCTCACCGGTGCCGCAGGGAATGGAGACGCCGCACCAGTCGAGGAAATTACCGAGCGCGGTGTTGCGCAGCGTCTTGTTGTTCGTCGCGAAGAACAGTTCATCGTCCTGCGCCAGCGGTTTAATCGGAGGAGCGACATGGGCAACTGCGGGAAAGGCGATCAGGCGGTCGCCGACGAGACGCTCGACATCGACGATGAGGCGGCTGCGCGCTTCGAGGATTCTGAGGTAATCGGGCAGCGTCGTCTTGCTTCCAAGCCGGGTGCGCATGACGACGCGGTGGTCCATGCGGTCGGCATCCGGTCCCGCCAAGCGTTCGCGGTGAAGCGCAAAAGCCTCCGCCGTCACCAGCGGACCATATCTCGTCATCAGATCGAAAATCTCGTTGAAGGCCGGGATGACGATGCGGGCAACATTGGCACCGGCCTTTCGAAGACGTTCCAATGCTGCCTCGAACGCGGCGACGACGCCGGGTTCGGCCCCGTCGAAAACGATATTCTCAGGCACGACGAGTTCCAGCCCCTGCAAGGGACGTTCGGCGACAACAGGCGCCGTCAGCCCGCGCATCGCCGCGTCGATACAGACTGCGTCCCTGACGGCACGGCAGAGCGGCCCCAGCGAATCCAGGCTTTTTGCCAGCGGATAGACGCCTTCCATCGCATACCGGCCGCGCGTCGCCTTGTAGCCGACGATGCCGTTCAAGGCGGCGGGAATGCGCACAGAGCCGCCGGTATCCGTTCCCATGGCAACCGGCACCAGCCCGGCCGCAACGGCGACGCCCGCACCGGAGGACGAACCACCCGGAATGCGCGGGAGATCGGTGCTGCGCGGATTTACCGGCGTGCCGTAGTGCGGATTGATGCCGAGGCCGGAAAAAGCGAATTCGCTCATATTCGTGCGGCCAACGGCGACCATGCCCGCCTGCCTGAGCAAACCGACGACGGCCGCATCGTGCCTTGCCGGCGCATCGCCGGCAAGGACAATGGAACCGGCCGTCGTCGCCAGGCCTTCCATGTCGAAAAGATCCTTCCAGGCGATCGGAATGCCGTCCAGCAATCCGAGCGAGCGCCCTTCCCGCAAACGCTTCGAGGAGGCGAGCGCCTCCTCCATAGCCCGGCTTTCAGTGAGCGTGGTGAACACGGCCTTGTCGGCATAATTTGCGATGGATTCGAAGACCGCCTCGGCCACATCGACCGGATCGGCCGCACCGCCTTGAATGAGAGTGGAAAGCTGCGCGACCGACATCGCGCCGAAGGATTTGCTCATGGGACGATCCAGACGGAAGGTGATCTCCTGACCTACCCCGGATCGTTCCAACGAGCCAGAGCTTCACGATATTTTGCATTTATTAGGACGATTTTTTGAACACTGAGTTTGCAGATCGCCCCTTCAATTGCCGCGATCGAAGACACACATGCTGCTCGCATGAGGAGTGGGCTCGGCATGAGGGTAAGAGGTTTGCTCTTAGGAACCGGCTCCGCATGCGTTGCAGGAGTAATTGAAATGACAGATCGTGAAAATTTGACCCGTCGCCAGGATATGGTGACCCTCCATGTGAAAGAGGATGAGACCACCGGCTTGGGCGAGCGCGACTATGTGGAACATGTCAGCGCCCAGAAACTTTCGGGCTTCGAGCGAATTGTCGTGGTCGGAGCGCTGCTTGTCTTGAGCTTTGCCGGGTTTGCCGCATATTCATCCGGCAATACGGATCCGATGACGACATCGGCCATTGCGGCCACATCAGGCGACAACACGCCGCATCATCAGACCTACGGCCATTGCCGTGACAGCAGCCCTTACGCCGAAAGGGTCTGCTGACCGCAAAAAGTACCGCCGGGCATGGAAACCTTGGCCCAGGCTGCATTGACAGCAGAGAAGGGAAAAGGACCATGGCCGGTGATGTCGACTACAATCTTCACCGCTTCATCGACGCCCAGAACGGCGTCTATGAGCGGGCGCTCTCCGAGCTGAAGGCCGGACGCAAGACCTCCCACTGGATGTGGTTCATCTTCCCGCAGATCGCCGGTCTCGGCACCTCGCCGATGGCCGAGAAATATGCGATCCGTTCGGCCGAGGAAGCGGTCGCCTATCTCGCCGATCCCATTCTCTCGAGCCGGCTGCTGCGCTGCGTCGAAGCAATTCTGTCCGTTACCGGCCGATCCGCGCATGAGATCCTGGGCTCGCCCGACGACCTCAAATTACGCTCGTCGATGACCTTGTTTGCCGCGATCAGCGATCACGGCTCGCCCTTTCACCGGGCGATCGAGCGTTTCTATCAGGGAAAATTCGACGAGCGGACGATGGAGATCCTCAGCGCCGGCGATTAAGGTCTTGCGCAATCCTGACGCAAAACCGCCGCACGCCTTTACATTGCATTAGCGGCCCGGCCGGCTCTCCAACGCGGCAATTTCCTCGGAAATCTCGCTCAACCGCTGGCGCAGATCGCTGTCGGTGCCGTCATCAACCTCCTCGTCGCCGAAGCAATAACGCGCATCATGAAGCTCCAGCTTGGCTTCGAGCTCCGCGCGTTTGGCATACAGGTGCTTGAGATAGACATAATTCATCTCTCTGCCTCCATGTCACTCCCTCACGGGAGAACGACGCCGAAACGGTAAGGTTCCCGAAACGGTTCAGGCGAAAGAGGCGATCGCCGCCCTGCAGGCCTTGGCGAAATGCCCGCAGCATCCATCGGCGCCCATGGCCTGGCGGCTGACGCGCGCACCTTCGAGGAGCAGCGTCAGAGTATCGGCAAGCAGTTGGGGTTCGCGCGCACCGGCCGCCGAACAGAGCGCGACTAGGCGATCACGCTGCTCGGCCTTGTGCCGCTCGATCATCTCATGGGCGGGATGACCCTCACCCTTGAGCTCGATGGCGGCGTTGGCGAGATCGCAACCGGCGGGCTCGCCGTTCAGACATTGCGCCCGCATATCCACCCAGGCATCCAGCTGAGCGCGTGGATTGCCGGGATGCTCTGCCTCCAGCTCGCGCCAGATTGCGCCCGCCTTGTCGGAGGCCCGGCGCAGTGTCTCGCAGACGAGTTCGTCCTTCGAGCCGAAATGCCGGTAGAGTGTCATCTTGTTGGTGAGAGCCGCGTCGGCGATGGCATCGACGCCGATGCCGCGGATGCCGTGCTCGCGGAAAAGCTCCAGGGCGGTCGAGACGATACGCTCCCGCGGCGGGATGCGATCTTCTGAAACGGCTGCGGAGATTTCATTCGAAGTTTCTGATTTTTTTGCGGACGAAGTCCTTGACATCAATGTGACCGATCGGTAACAACTATATTGTTACTTACCGGTAACACCACACACCGCGAAAGTCAACGCCAAGGGCGTGACGGCGGGAGTGGAACACGGGCGACCGCCCACGAAAGGAGGACAAGCCATGAGAAAGACCAGAGACGACCTGACGATATCCGAAGCCCTCCGCGACCCCCTGATCGCCATGGTGTTGCGCGCCGACGGCGTGAAGCTTGAAGACTTCAAGCAACTCCTGGAGACGGCCGCCGGTAAACGCGAACCGCGCCCGACGTCAGTGGGCAACATGATCGGCGCGCTTGCTAGCCGCGCCAATCTGCCGGCGATGCCCTGCTTCGGCTGATAACGCCGTCTGAAAGTTTGGGGATCTCTCCCTGCCCCCGTCAAGGGCTGCCGCCTTACGAAGCGGCGGCCTTTGTCGTTTGATGGCAACGTCCCGATACGCGAGGGAACAATAGATTCCATTCCCTCCTCAAATCGCGGGATCAGCCTTTCAGCGGTGTGCTCGCCACCGACGACGGCGCGATCGTCACGACGCCGACCCGCGTTAGAGGATCGGGCGATCAACCTACAAGATGTTGCGATTTGCCACAGCGACCGCTATGCCATAGTAATGTAACATGACCGCAGTTTTCATGAGGTGCGTGGAATTGGACGGAAAAACATCACCTGAAGCTTACTCCGAAGATGAGGGCCTTGCCGATGAAAGCGGCGGCAAGGGCACGCGGCGTGCGCGCGTCAGCGGTATCGACCGCGCGCTTCAGGTGATCGATCATCTTTACGAGACGGGGTCGCCGGCCGGCGTCTATGCCATTGCCAAGGCGGTCAAGGCGCCGCTGTCGACTGTCTATGTCATCGTCGACGATCTCGTGGAAAAGAACATGCTGACGCGCCAGGTGGACGGCTCGGTCTGGCTCGGCGCGCGGCTCTATCATTACGGCCTCGCCTATGCCCGATCGCTGGATTTCATGAGCATCGCCACCCACGAAATGCACGATCTCTGCCGCCAGGCCGGAGAAACCGTGCAGGTCTGCGGCCGCGACGGCGACTATATGCTGGTGCTTGCCATGGCCGACGGCCCGAGCCACTTCCAGGTGGCCTCCCGCGTCGGCACGCGTGTGCCGCTGAATTGGACAGCCTCGGGCCGTCTGCTCGTCGGCCACCTGCCCGAGGATGAGCGCATCGAGCTCTTCAAGCGCTGCGCCCGCTCGTCACCTACCGGCCGTGCCGAGATCGACCCGGGCACCCTATCGGAAGCCGCCGGCAAGGCCTTTGAGTCGCGCCTGTCGATCCAGGCGGGGGAATCGGATTATGCGGTCGCCTGCATCGCTTCGCCGATTTGCGATCGCGACGGCCAGTGCGTCGCCACCATCTCCATCGTCCTGCCGGAGCAGAAGGCCTTTTCCGACGAAACCCACTATACCGCGCATGTGCGCAGTTCGGCGGAACGGATTGAAAAGCTGATGGGCTGGCGCAACCGTTGAACCCTGCCCCTCCCAGCGGATCCTACCGGTAGGAATAGCCGTGGCTATGGCGCACGAGCTTGCGTGCCCGCGGCACATAGCGGCTGGCGGCGAAGGCATCGGCGCCGATAACCGCGTAGCGCGGCTCGAACAGCTTGTTGAGAACCGAGACGTCGCCGTTGGAATCCGTGGCCTCGAGCTCGGAATCGACAAGGTCGAAAATGGTGAATTCCGCTTGCGAGCCGACCGAAAGCCGGTCCTCCATTGACAGCTTGATGACGGATGCCGGCGCATGGGTGACGGCCTCCACCACTTTGTCGATGGGCATGCCGACGCTGAGCAGCTTCGACATCGTCGTCGCCAGATCCCAGACCGGAAAATTCATCGAATGGCCGTGCAGGTCGGTTGAGATCGAGAACGGCAAAAGCCCACGCGCAATCGCCGCTTCGGCGACCTTGAAGGAGAAGGAGGCGCCGCCGTGGCCGATGTCGAGACGGATGCCCTCGGAGGCGCAGCGCTCGGCGAGATAGAAGAGGTCCTCGTCCTCCATGATGCTCGAACCGGCCTTGCCATTGAAACAATGGGTGACAACGTCGCCGGGGCCGAGGATCTCCAGCACTTCGTCATAAAGCGCCGGCGGCTCGCCGACATGCACCATCATCGGCACTTTTAGGATCTTGGCGATTTTCTTGCCGAGCTTTACCGGCGTGACGCCCCAGGAACCCGTGATGACATGGCTGGCGCGCACCTTGATGCCGACGATGTGCTCGCTGTTTTCGGCATAGACTTCGAGGATGCGGTCGAGATCGATATCCCTTATGTCCCTGAGTTCTGCAACACGGTTGCAGGCGACGAGACCGATCGAGCCGAGGTTCAGGAAGGCCTTGATACGCTCGCGTGAGCGCTCGATGATATATTCGCGGAAACCGTGGAAATTCGCCTCACCAGCCGAACCGGCATCGACCAGCGTGGTGACGCCGCGCTCGACGCCGCATTCGGACGGACGAATGGAAATGTCAGTGCCGCCGTGCCAGATATGCACGTGCAAATCGACCCAGCCGGGCGAAATGAAGGCGCCCTTGCCGTCGATGCGTGTCACATCCTGCGAGACTGCAAACGACGGACCGATCTCGGCGATCCTACCGTCGGCATTGACGAGAATGTCGATTACCCCCTCGGATGTGCCCGCGCCGAAAGCCATCGGTTTGAGATTGGTGAGGAGAAGCGGCTTCTTCGCCTGATCGCCGGACATGGCATGCATTCCTTTCGAAGTCTCGGACGGGATCACTCCTCGTCATCCGTGTGCGGGTCGTTATGGAAGGATGTTGGAGAAGTTAGATAGGGCTCAGGGAACCGCATCACTGCAATTCCATAGTTATGCTATACAAATCTTTATAATAGAATAAAGCGGAGGGCGACGCTGTCAAGGAAAATGACGCAGCCTATCGCCGTGGGAAAATGTAAGCGGCGCGCTCCTTCCGAAGCGCGCCTGTTTCGAAGATCGGGTAAATTCGCCTTTATTTTCAATCCCGAAGGATTGAATAGTCAAGCTGTTCCAGGTGATCCGGATCGGCAATGGCATCGATCGCGGCGATCCTGCCATCGGCGATCGTCAGCGCCACCACAACGCGAAGCTGGCCCGCGATCTGTACGACGAATCCGAGCCCGCCGTCGACGATGGCGATTTCGGCCGCCTGCGCCCGGCCCTTGAAGGCTTCGGCCACCTGAGCTGCGCCGCGCATTTCACCAATGGTGCCGAAGCGGGCCGCCGTCGCATCCGGCCGGAAGACGACGTCAGGAGCAAGCACCACGAGCAAGCCTTCCAGATCACCATTGCGCGACGCCGTCAGAAAGGCCTCGGCGATCGTCCGCTTGCGCCCGAAATCGACATCAGGCGCTTCGTCCAAGCCCTGCACCCGGCGGCGGGCGCGGCTTGCCAGCTGACGGGTGGCAGCGGACGAACGGCCGATGATCGGCGCGATCTCGTCGAAAGGCAGATCGAACATGTCATGCAATACGAAGGCGACACGTTCGACAGGCGCCAGCGTCTGCAGCACGACGAGCAGCGCCAGCCCGACCGAATCGGCAAAAGCCGCCTCGCGCTCCGGATCCCTGGCCGGATCGGCGATCCCGGCATGAGTGGGCAACTCCAGCGGCTCCTCACGCCGGGTCTTGCGCGCCCGGAGCATGTCGAGGCAGATGCGCGCCACCACGGTCGTCAGCCAGCCGCCGAGATTGCCGACATCGGTCGTATCGGTGCGGCTCAGCCGCAGCCAGGCCTCCTGAACGGCATCATCAGCCTCGCTGCGCGAGCCGAGCATGCGATAGGCGGCAGCCCTCAGATGCGGCCTGTTCGCCTCGAACTCATCGGCCAGCCATTTTTTCTCGTCCATTTGTCACATTCCTCCGCTGCGTTCCGTCAAAGCCATGACGAATGAAACCCGGCCGATGTGACGACGCCGGCGGATCGTCAAACGATAAACGTATCAAGGAGACATATCATGCAGGAGAGAATGGGAAATCCCGCCCTCGTCCTTCCCGCGGCCATGCAGGCGCTCAATGCGCTCAGCCAGGTGCCAGCCGAAACAGGCCTTTCGCCAAAGCTGCTCGAACTCGTCAATCTGCGCGCCAGCCAGATCAACGGCTGCAGCGTCTGCATCGACGGCCATCCCCGCATCGCAAAGAAGCTCGGCGAGACGGATGAAAGACTTTTCGCCGTCAGCGCATGGCGCGACACGCCCTATTTCAGCGACGCCGAACGGGCGGCCCTTGCTTTGACCGAAGCGGTGACCCGCGTCAGCGACCGCGCCGACCCGGTGCCGGACGAGATCTGGGACGAGGCGACGCGGCACTATGACGGCAGGAGCCTTGCCGCACTCGTCATTGCCATCGCCAATATCAACGTCTGGAACCGGCTGAACATCGCCACCCGCCAGATCGCCGGCGCCTGGAAACCGTGAGCGGCGATTGCCGGCAGCGTTTCACCCCCGCGCTGCCGGCAAGCATATTTCTCAGATGATGCCGCCGCCACCGGCAACGGAAACCGGGCGTTCGGCCGCCACCTTCTTGCGGTAACCGCTGGCGCGGTAGACGGCGATCGGGTCGATCGCGCCGCTCGCCCGACGGCGGGCTTCGGCGAGGATCGGCTCGACATCCGCGCGATAGGCACGCTTCAGCGTTTCAGACGCCATCAGCGCGTCATTGTCCTGCTGGTAGCCATCGAGCGCCTTGCGGTCGACGATCAGCGCCTGCGCATAGGCGCGGCGGATTTCGTTGGCGCTGTTGATCAGGCTTTCGATCGGGTCGGTGACATTGTGCGACTGGTCGATCATGTGCGCCGGGTTGAAATCATTGACACCACGCTGTTCGGCATCGACCAGTTCGTTGAAGACGAGGAACAGCCGATAGGGATCGATCGCGCCGGCATCGAGATCGTCGTCGCCATATTTCGAATCGTTGAAATGGAAGCCGCCGAGCTTGCCGAACTGGATCAGCCGGGCGACGATCATCTCGATATTGGTGTTGGGCGCATGGTGGCCGAGATCGACGAGGCAATAGGCCTTGGGGCCGAGTGTCTGGGCAATCAGATAGTTGGTGCCCCAATCCTGCACGATGGTGGAATAGAAAGCCGGCTCGTACATCTTGTGCTCGGAGAACAGCTTCCAATCGTCGGGGAGCGCCTTGTAAATGTCGGCCATCGAGGCGAGGTAGCGCTCGAAAGCTTTGGTGAAATGGCTCTGACCTGGGAAATTCGAGCCATCACCGACCCAGACCGTCAGCGCCTTGGAACCGATCGCCCTGCCGATCTCGATGCATTCGAGATTATGCTCGACCGCCTGGGCGCGTGTCGCCGCATCGGTGTGGCTGAGCGAGCCGTATTTGTAGGAATGGGCCTGGCCGGGCGCATCGGAAAAGGTGTTCGAATTCATCGCGTCGAAGCCGAGGCCGAGCGCATCGCCCTTGGCCTTCAATTCCCGTGCATCCGCCTTGTCCCAGGGGATATGCAGCGAAACATTCGGCGTCGCCTGCGTCAGCTGGTTGATGGCGGCGCAATCGTCGAGCTTGTCGAAGATGCCGCGCGGCTCGCCGGTGCCGGGAAAGCGGGCAAAGCGCGTGCCGCCGGTGCCCACACCCCAGGAAGGAACAGCAACGAAGAACTCTGCCACCTTGCGGGTGACCGCCTCGATATCGACGCCGCGACGGGCAAGGTTCGCACCCAGCGCCTCGTAATCGGCTTTCAGCGCGGCTGCCCGCTTGTCGTTTTCACTGGCGATCAGATCCTGCGCGATCCTGAATTCGGCCATTTCTTCCTCCCGATTGTTTCTTTCTTCCCTTCTCCCCAGTCGGGAGAAGGTAGCCCGAAGGGTCGGATGAGGGGGCTACACGGCAGGACGCTAATCGTCCTTCGCCTCCCGCTCAGAACACGCATCGCTTCGCTCTGCGTCCCCCTCATCTGCCTGCCGGCATCTTCTCCCCGTCGGGGAGAAGAGACCAAGCCTTACCGCGTAAAGCTCTGCACGTTGCCGGCATCGACGTTGATGATGTTGCCGGTCGACTTGGCCGAAAGATCAGACGCCAGGAAGTAGATCGCCTCGGCGATATCCTCCGGAAACACGTTGAGTTTCAGCATCGAACGCTTGCGGTAATGTTCCTCGAGCTCGTCCACCTCGATCTTCGAGGAGGCGGCGCGCTGTTCGCGCCATTCCCCGCTCCAGATCTTCGAGCCGCGCAGAACGGCGTCCGGGTTGACGGTATTGACGCGGATGCCGGCATCCGCGCCTTCGAGCGCCAGGCAGCGGGCGAGATGGATTTCGGCAGCCTTTGCCGTGCAATAGGCGGACGCGTTCGGCGAGGCGGCGAGACCGTTCTTCGAAGCGACGAAGACGACATTGCCGCCGAGCGCCTGGCGACGGAACAGCCGGAAAGCCTCGCGCGAGACGAGGAAATAACCGGTCGCGAGAATATCGATATTGCGGTTCCAGGTCGATAGCTCGGTTGCTTCGATCGGCGCGGAGGAGGCAATGCCGGCATTCGAGACGAGGATGTCGATGCCGCCGAATTCGACGCAGGCTTCCGCGAAGGAGGCAATCACCGCATCTTCCTTGGTAACGTCGAGCCGCACGCTGCGGACGGCGTCGGCGCCGTATCTCTTGACGAAATCGGCCTCCGTGCTCTCGAGCGCCGCCTGGTCGATATCGGCAAGCACGACGCAAGCGCCCTCGCCGACCAGACGCGCAGCCGTCGCCCGGCCGATGCCACCGGCGCCGCCGGTGACGAAGGCCACCCGGCCGGCAAGGCTCTTCGGCTTCGGCATGCGCTGCAGCTTCGCCTCTTCGAGCAGCCAGTATTCGATGTCGAAAGCTTCCTGCTCCGGCAAGCCCTGATATTCCGATACGGTCGAGGCGCCGCGCATGACGTTGATAGCGTTGACGTAGAATTCGCTGGCGATGCGGGCCGTCGCCTTGTCGCGGGCAAAGGAGAGCATGCCGACGCCGGGAATGAGGAAGATGACGGGATTGGCGTCGCGCATGGCGGGCGAATTGTCATGCTTGCAGTCGTTGTAATAGCGGGCGTAATCGGCGCGGTAATCCTCCAGCGCCTTGTCGAGGCCAGCGACAATCGCGTCGATATCCGGCTTGGCCGGGTCGAAATCGACGATCAGCGGACGGATCTTGGTGCGCAGAAAGTGATCCGGGCAACTGGTGCCGAGTGCGCCGAGCGGGCGCAGATCCCTGGAATTGACGAATTCGAGCACGGCGTCCTGATCGTCGAAATGACCGAGCTTGCGCTCCTGCTTGCCGATGCGGCCGCGGATCTCCGGCATCAGCCGAGCGACAATGGCACGGCGTTCGGCGACCGGCAGGCTCTGCGTGACCGCGCCGCCGAAAATCGTCTTGCCTTCGGTCTGGCCAGCAAACCAGACGATCGCCTTGTTGATGATATCGAGCGTCAGTTCGTAGCAGGCCTTGGCGTCATCAGCCCAGGTGAAGAGACCATGGCTTTCGAGCACGACCCCCTTAGCGTTCGGGTTCGCCTTGACGAAGGCTTCGAGGTCGAGGCCGAGCTGGAAGCCCGGACGGCGCCACGGCAGCCAGCCGATCTCGTCGCCGAAGATCTGCTGCGTCAATTCCTTCGAATTCTTCGACGCGGCGATGGCAATGATCGCGTCCGGATGCATGTGGTCGACATGGGTGAAAGGCACGAAACCGTGCAGCGGCGTGTCGATCGAGGCGGCGCGGGCGTTGAGGTTGAAGGTGCAGTGCGGCAGGAAGCCGACCATGCGATCCTCGTCCTCGACGCCCTTGTAGATGGCCTTCAGTGATTCCAGCTTGTCCTGGTAGAGTGTCGCGAAACCGTCGAGCTTGATGGTGCCGACATCGCCGCCGGAGCCCTTGACCCAAAGCACCTTGACCTTGCCGCCGTCAAGCGGATCGGTTTCCATCACCTTCGCCGAGGTGTTGCCGCCGCCATAATTAGTGATGCGCTTGTCGGCGCCGAGCAGATTGGAGCGATAGAGAAGTTTGCCGGGCTCGTCGAGACCTGCCGCGTAACCATCATCCCACCGGTTTTCCAGAAGCCGGACGTTCGCCGCCATGTCATCCTCCCATATATATCATCATCGGGACGCGAGGTTCGCGCCCCTTTTCGTTGACGGTATCGCTCATCAAAGCCAAACTTGTCAATCGAAAACGATCAAATTCGATTATTGTGCAACGCAATATGAAAATTTGTGATCGTTTATGATTGACAGCCTTTAACGGATACGAAATAAATATGACAAGAGGAGGAGCCCAATGCACGAACGCGAACGCCATCGCATCATCCTAAGCGCCGTTCAGGAAAAGTCTGTCGTTACGATCCAGGACATTTCCGAGCTGACGGAAGCCTCTGAAGCGACCATCCGGCGCGACATTGCGGCTCTTCATGTGCAGGGCAAGATCCGTCGTGTCCGCGGCGGCGCGGAAGCGGTGCACCCGCCGCAACTCGGCAATCTTGCCGGCCGGCCCTTCAGGGTTTCAGAATCGGTCAACATCGATAAAAAACGCGCAATTGCACGCGCAGCCGTCGATCTCTGCGAAGCGGGCGACGCAATTATCATCAATGGCGGCACCACGACCTTCCAGATGGTGCATTACATGGCCGGCCACCGCTTGCAGGTCATGACCAATTCTTTCGCGATCGCCGAGCATCTGGTGAAGCATTCCAAAAATACCGTGACGGTGCCGGGTGGCGCGATCTACCGCGAGCAGAGCCTCATCCTGTCGCCTTTCGACAATGACGCGATCCGCAACTTTTATGCGCGGCGGATGTTCATCGGCGCGCAGGGCGTCGGCCCGCTCGGCATCATGGAGGCGGACGCCCTCATCATTCAGAGCGAGCAGAAACTGATGCACCAGGCCGACGAGCTCGTCGTCATGGTCGATTCAAGCAAATTCAATCGCCGGTCGAGCCTCATTCTCTGCGCGCTCGACCGCGTTTCTGTGGTCATCACCGATGACGGAATCTCGGAAGAGGCAGCTCGTATGATCGAGAATGCCGGCGTCCGGCTCGTCGTCGCAAGCCCGGTGGCTCAGGCTGTGAAGGAGGATTCCTCGTCGGTCGCATAAGGCGCCGCCGAGGTGTGGAAGTCTAATCTTAATGGGAGGAAAATGACATGAAACTCGCAAAGACACTTGCGCTCGGCGTAGCGCTGGCCGTCGCCATGATGGCCGGCACGGCAAGCGCCAAGGACATCAAGATCGGCCTCGTCGTGAAGTCGCTCGGCAACGGTTTCTTCGATGCCGCCAACAAGGGCGCCCAGGAAGCAGCCAAGGAACTCGGCGGCGTGGAAGTGATCTACACCGGTCCGACGACCACGACGGCCGAAGGCCAGATCGAAGTCATCAACTCGCTGATCGCCCAGGGCGTTGACGCTATCGCCGTTTCGGCCAACGATCCGGATGCGCTCGTTCCGGCCCTGAAGAAGGCTGCCCAGCGCGGCATCAAGGTCATCTCCTGGGATTCCGGCGTCGCGCCGGAAGGCCGCATCCTGCAGCTCAACCCGTCGTCCAACGAGCTGATCGGCAAGATGTGCCTGACGCTCGCCAAGGACCACCTCGACGGTGGCAAGGGTGACTTCGCCATCCTGTCGGCAACGACCACTTCGACCAACCAGAACATCTGGATCGACCAGATGAAGAAGCAGCTCAAGGATTTCCCGGGCCTCAATCTCGTCACCACGGTTTACGGCGACGACCTCTCGGACAAGTCCTATCGTGAAGCCGAAGGTCTGCTGAAGTCGAACCCGAACGTCAAGGTCATCGTCGCTCCGACGACGGTCGGCGTTCTCGCTGCCTCCAAGGTCGTCGAAGACAAGGGCCTGGTTGGCAAGGTCTACGTCACCGGTCTCGGCCTGCCCTCTGAAATGGCTGGCGCGATCAAGTCGGGTGCCACCAAGGAGTTCGCTATCTGGAACCCGATCGACCTCGGCTACTCTGCAACGCAGATCGCCTATCACCTGGCAAAGGGTGATGCCGACGGCAAGCCGGGCAGCGAAATCGCAGCCGGCCGCATGGGCAAGATCAAGATTGGCGACAATGGCGAAGCCGCTATGGCCGACCCCTTCGTCTACAATGCCTCGAACATCGACCAGTTCTCCAAGGTCTTCTGATTGCAGAGATCATGAACGGACACCCGGCGGCTCTGCCGCCGGGCTTCTCTTTCGATGGTGGTAAGCTTGCTGATGACCCCTGCCCTTCAACACCCCGTCTCGGATCCAAAACCTGACGACGCAACTGCCATTCTGGAAATGCGCGGCATTTCGCAGATTTTCCCGGGCGTGAAGGCGCTCGATAATGTCAGCATCGCGCTCTATCCCGGCAAGGTGACGGCGCTGATCGGCGAAAACGGCGCCGGCAAATCGACACTCGTCAAGATCCTGACCGGCATCTACTGGCCGAACGAAGGCGAGATCCTGGTCGACGGCCGGCCGGTGACCTTTGCCAGCGCCCAGGCCGCGATCGATGCGGGCGTCACCGCCATCCACCAGGAAACCGTGCTTTTCGACGAGCTGACGGTTGCCGAAAACATCTTCCTCGGTCATGCGCCGCGCACGCGTTTGCGCACCATTGACTGGCAGGCGATGAACAGCCGCTCCAGGGCTTTGCTGACCGCCCTTGAAAGCAATATCGATCCGACGATCCGGTTGAAGGACCTCTCGATCGCGCAGCGCCATCTGGTGGCGATCGCGCGCGCTTTGTCGATCGAGGCCCGCATCGTCATCATGGACGAGCCGACCGCCGCTCTCTCCCGCAAGGAGATCGACGATCTCTTCCGCATCGTCCGGGGCCTGAAGGAACAGGGTAAGGCGATCCTCTTCATCAGCCACAAGTTCGACGAACTTTATGAGATTGCCGACGACTTCGTGGTCTTCCGCGACGGCCGCGCCGTCGGCCAGGGCCGGCTCAAGGAAACGCCGCAGGACGAAATCGTCCGGATGATGGTCGGCCGCGACGTCGAGAACGTATTTCCGAAGACCGAGGTCGCCATCGGCGGCCCGGTGCTCGAAGTCGAAAAATACTGCCACCGCACGGAATTCCGCGATATTTCGCTGACGCTGCGCAAAGGCGAGATCCTCGGCGTTTACGGCCTGATCGGCGCCGGACGCTCGGAGCTCGCGCAATCGCTCTTCGGCATCACCAGGCCGCTCTCCGGCAGGCTTGTTCTCGAAGGACGGGAAATTTTGATCAACTCGCCGCACGATGCCATCAGAGCCGGCATCGTCTACGTGCCGGAAGAACGCGGCCGCCATGGCCTGGCGCTGCCGATGCCGATCTATCAGAACATGACGCTGCCGTCCCTGACGCGCACCTCACGCAAGGGCTTTCTGCAGGCGGCGCAGGAATTCGCGCTCGCCCGCAAATATGCCGAGCGGCTGGATCTGCGCGCAGCTGCCCTTTCCGTGCCTGTGGGTACACTGTCCGGCGGCAACCAGCAGAAGGTCGTCATCGGCAAATGGCTTGCCACCATGCCCAAGGTCATCATCCTAGATGAGCCAACCAAGGGCATCGACATCGGCTCGAAGGCCGCCGTCCATGGCTTTATCAGCGAACTTGCCGCAGAAGGCCTCTCCATCATCATGATCTCTTCCGAACTGCCCGAAATCATCGGCATGTCGGATCGCGTTCTGGTCATGAAGGAAGGCCTGTCGGCCGGGCTCTTCGAGCGCAATCAGCTTTCGCCGGAAGCGCTCGTGCGCGCGGCGACCGGAAATGCATGAGGTGATGGGCATGGCCAAACTGATCAGAAAACGCGAAACCCTGCTCTTCGCCATCATCGTTGTGATGATCGCCGTCTTCTCGACGCGCGCTGCCGATTTCGCCTCACCTGATAATCTCGCCGGCATCTTCAACGACACGGCGATCCTCATCATCCTGGCGCTTGCCCAGATGACGGTCATCCTGACGAAATCGATCGATCTCTCGGTTGCCGCCAATCTTGCCTTTACCGGCATGGCCATTGCGATGATGAACGCCGCGTTTCCCGGCCTGCCGCTGATCGCGCTGATCCTTGCTGCGATCGTGATCGGCGCCGCCCTCGGTTCGATCAACGGCTTCCTTGTCTGGCGCCTTGAAATCCCGCCGATCGTCGTGACCCTCGGCACGCTCACCATCTATCGCGGCATGGCCTTCGTGCTCTCCGGCGGCGCCTGGGTGAATGCGCACCAGATGACGCCGATCTTCCTCTCGGTCCCCCGCACGCCGATCCTCGGCCTACCGGTCCTTAGCTGGGTTGCGATCATCATCGTCGCGCTGATGTATATGCTGCTGCGCTACAGCCAGTTCGGCCGCTCGGCCTATGCGACCGGCGGCAATCCGACGGCTGCCGTCTATGCCGGCATCGATACGGGCAAGACCAAATTTCTCGCCTTCGTGCTTTCGGGGGCGCTTGCCGGTCTTTCCAGCTATCTCTGGGTCTCGCGTTATGCGGTCGCCTATGTCGATATCGCCAATGGTTTCGAGCTCGATAGCGTCGCGGCCTGTGTGATCGGCGGCATTTCGATTGCCGGCGGCGTCGGCTCGGTCGCCGGCACCGTGCTCGGCGCACTCTTCCTCGGCGTCATCAAGAACGCCCTGCCCGTCATCGGCATTTCGCCCTTCACCCAAATGGCGATCTCGGGAACCGTCATCATTCTCGCCGTCGTCTTCAACGCCCGGCGCGAACGCAATCGCGGCCGCATCATCCTGCGTGACCGCGCAGCAGCGGAGGTTGCAGCATGAGCATGGTTTCCGCCCCTCCAGGCAAGCAGACATCCGAAAAGCGCATCATCCCCGACCGCCTCGGCACGCCCTTTCGCCGCATCCTCGCGAGCTGGGAAGTGCTGCTCTTTGCCGTGGCCGTGCTGATCTTCATCTTCAATTCGCTGGCCTCGCCCTACTTCCTCGACGCCTGGAACCTCTCGGACGCCACCTTCAACTTCACCGAAAAGGCGATGATCGCTTTCGCCATGGCGCTGCTCGTCATATCAGGCGAGATCGACCTCTCGGTCGCCGCGATCATCGCGCTCGCCTCGACGGCAATGGGGGCGGCAGCGCAGGTCGGCATCGGCACCCCGGGCCTCGTCCTCATCGGGATCGGCACCGGCCTTGCCTGCGGCATCTTCAACGGCGTCCTCGTTTCGGTGCTGAAGCTGCCGTCGATCGTCGTCACCATCGGCACGATGAGCCTGTTCCGCGGCATTTCCTACATCGTGCTCGGCGACCAGGCCTATGGCAAATACCCGGCCGATTTCGCCTATTTCGGCCAGGGTTATGTCGTCTGGGTGTTCTCCTTCGAATTCGTGCTGTTCATCGTGCTGGCGATCCTCTTCGCGATCCTGCTGCATGCGACGAATTTCGGCCGGCAGGTCTATGCGATCGGCAACAATGATTTTGCCGCCCGCTTCTCCGGCATCCCCGTCGAGCGCGTCAAATTCATCCTCTTCCTGCTGACCGGCATCATGAGCGGCGTCGCCGCCGTCTGCCTCACCTCCCGCCTCGGTTCGACGCGGCCGTCGATCGCGCAGGGCTGGGAGCTCGAGGTCGTCACCATGGTCGTGCTCGGCGGCATCTCGATCCTCGGCGGTTCCGGCACGATCGGCGGCGTCGTCATCGCCGCCTTCGTCATGGGCCTCGTCACCTTCGGCCTCGGCCTCTTGAACGTGCCCGGCATCGTTATGTCGATCTTCATCGGGCTGCTTCTCATCATCACCATCGCCATTCCGATCATCGCCCGCCGTATCAAAGCCATGAGCTCCCGATGACGCTAGAAAAACACGCCTTCAAGATGCAGCTCAATCCCGGCATGGAAGCCGAGTATCGCAAGCGGCATGACGAGATCTGGCCGGAACTGGTCGATCTCCTGCACCAGTCAGGCGCCAGCGACTATTCCATCCATCTCGACCGCGAGACCAACACGCTGTTCGGCGTGTTGACGCGGCCCGCCGACCACACGATGGCGAGCCTGCCGGAACATCCGGTCATGAAGAAATGGTGGGCTCATATGGCCGATATCATGGCGACCAATCCCGACAATTCGCCTGTTCAAGGCGAACTCGTCACCCTCTTCCACATGCCATGAACGCCCCCTCCTATCGCCGCATCGCCGTCCTCGATATCGGCAAGACCAATGCCAAGGTCGTCGTGCTCGACAGTGGGACGGGCGCCGAGATCGCTGTCCTGAAGCGGCCGAACGTTGCGATCAAGACCGGCCCTTACCCGCATTACGACATAGAGGCTCTCTGGTCCTTCGCACTCGACGCGCTGAAGAACCTTGCGCGGGAGCCCGGTTTCGACGCCATTTCGATCACCACCCACGGCGCCGCCGCCGCGCTCATCGGCGAGGACGGCACGCTTGCCATGCCTGTGATCGATTACGAACACGAATATCCGCAGGAGATCCGCGACGCCTATGCACAACTGCGTCCCTCCTTCGACGAAACCTTCTCGCCGCGCCTCTCGATGGGCCTCAATGTCGGCGCGCAGCTGCATTACCAGAAAACCGCCTTTCCCGAAGAATTCGCCAGAGTCGCTGCCATCCTCACCTACGCGCAGTATTGGGCGGCACGGCTGACCGGCGTTGCCGCCAACGAGCTGACCTCGCTCGGTTGCCACACCGACCTCTGGAATCCGAAGGTCGGCAGCTATTCTTCGCTGGTCGACAGGCTTGGCATCCGCGACCTGATGGCGCCGATCCGTTCCGCCTTCGATGCGCTCGGCCCGGTCCTGCCTGATATCGCCGCCGAACTCGGCCTTGCAGCGCCGGTGCCGGTCTATTGCGGCATCCATGATTCCAACGCGTCGCTGCTGCCGCACCTCGTCCATCGCGAGGCGCCCTTCGCCGTCGTCTCCACGGGCACCTGGGTCATCAGTTTCGGCGTCGGCGGCGATCTCGATCATCTCGATTCGAAACGCGATGCGCTCGCCAATGTCGATGCCTATGGCCGCGCTGTTCCCTCCTCTCGTTTCATGGGTGGGCGGGAGTTCGAGATCCTCTCAGCCGAGATCGGCAATGTCGACGAAAAGAATGCTCAGGCAGCGATCGGGGCTGTGATCGCAAAGGGCATGATGCTGCTGCCGAACATCGCTCCCGGTTCCGGACCTTTTCCTGACAAGGCAGGCCGCTGGGAGGGCGCGGAGGAAGCAAGCCGCGAGGAACGCCATGCTAGCGCCTGCCTTTATCTTGCGTTGATGACTGACGCCTGCCTCGGGCTGATCGGCGCCAAAGGCCCAGTGATCGTCGAAGGGCCTTTTGCCCTGAACGAGATCTATCTCAAGCTGCTTGCGGCGCTGGTCGGCCGCGAGGTCCTGGCCCTTCCCGGGACAACCGGCACCAGCCAGGGTGCAGCGCTTCTCACCGGCATCCGGCCGGTATCAGGCAGCGAGACGCAGTTTCCGCCGGCCGATATCCAGGGACTGGCCGCTTATCGCCATCGCTGGTACGCGGCGATGGAGTAGGATTCTTTCCAAAACGATCTTGCTCGGCCGGACCTTGCGGTTAGTGTGCACCTCGAAAATCACTCGAGGAGATGCCATGACAGACACATTCGATCCGCGCGCCCTTGCGGCCAGGCTTCACGGCCTGCGCCAAGCCGGCAGGCAGGAGACAACGAGCACGTTCACGCTGCCGGCCGACCTGCATCAAGCGATGGAGACGCAGAATTTTCTCGCCGCCGCGGATGGCATTTCCAGCAATGCCTGGAAGGTGACGGCCTCGCCGCAGGGCCAGGGGGTCGCCGGACCGCTGCACCCCTATGTCGAAGCTGTCTCGGGCGCCAGCATTCGCTGGTATCCGGGCCTGAAATTCGAAACCGAGGTCGCCGTGCGCCTCGGCAAGGATCTGCCCATCCGCCCCGAGAGACCATACAGCCGCGCCGAAGTGGTCGAGGCCATCTCCGCTGTCCATCTCGGCGCCGAACTGCTGGTCAGCGCCGTCAGGGAAAGCGGCGGCATCTCCTTTCCGCTGTTCCTCGCCGACCGCCTCGGCAATAGCGGCTATGTGCTCGGCCCCAAGGTCGACAAAAGCGTCGTCGATACTGCCGGCGGCACGCCCCTCAGGGTTACCCATGCCGGCCGCACGATCTATGATGGTCCGGCGCAGCATCCGAAGGGCGATGTTCTCACCTGGCTCGTCGACTACGCCAATAACGGCTCGCGTCCCGAAGCATCGCTGAAGGCAGGCGCGCTCGTCACCACAGGCACGTTGAGCGGCGCGGTCGAACTGACCGGACCCGGTGAGATCGACATTCTCTTCGGCGACATCAGGCTCGGTTTTTCGGTGTCCAAGGTCGATTGATGGCGGCTCGACAGCCGTCGGTTACACCTTCTCGCGGAACATCTCGATGATGGCTGAAAAATCCCTGCCGCCATTGCCCAGCTTTTCGAAGAGCGCGTAAAGCTGAGCGGCCTCCGCACCGAGCGGCGTGGAGGCGCCGCTTGCGAGCGCCGCTTCCTGCGAGAGCCTGAGATCCTTCAGCATCAGTGCGGCGGCAAAACCTGGTTTATAGCCATTGTTCGCAGGCGAGGTCGGCACGGGTCCCGGCACCGGGCAATAGGTATTGATCGACCAGCACTGCCCCGATGAGGTGGAGGCGACGTCGAACAGCGCCTGATGCGACAGGCCGAGTTTCTCGGCAAGCACGAAGGCTTCGCAGACGCCGACCATCGAAATGCCGAGGATCATATTGTTGCAGATCTTCGCCGCCTGGCCGGCACCCGCCTCGCCGCAATGGACGATCTTCTTTCCCATGCCCTCGAGGATCGGCTTCGCCTTGGCGAACGCCTCTTGCGAGCCGCCGGCCATGAAGGTCAGCGTGCCCGCGCTCGCCCCGCCCGTGCCGCCGGAGACGGGCGCGTCGAGCGACAGGCAGCCTGCAACCTTGGCCATCTCGTGCGCCTTGCGGCTGCTCTCGACATCGATTGTGGAGCAATCGATGACCAGCGTGCCTTGCGCGGCGGACTGCAGAATATCGGTCCAGGCCGTCAGCACGTGTCTGCCTTGCGGCAGCATGGTGATAATGATCTCAGCGTCCTTGACCGCCTGGCTGACATGGCTCGCCGGCTTGACGCCGCTCTCCTCGGCCGCCTTCAACACGGAAGCCGCGAGATCGAAGCCGAGAACCTCGTGACCTGATTTGACGAGATTGGCCGCCATCGGGCCACCCATGTTGCCCAATCCGATGAATGCAATCCTTGCCATGGTCTTCTCCCTATCGATTGTCTTCGAGGATCATCGCGGCCGCCTTTTCGGCGATCATGATCGTCGGCGAATTGGTGTTGCCCGACGTGATCGACGGCATCACCGAGGCATCGGCAATCCTGAGCTTGCCGAGCGCCCGAAGTTTCAGCCTGGGATCGACGACGCTGTCCCTGTCGGCGCCCATGCGGCACGTGCCGACGGGATGGAAGATCGTGGTGCCGATATCGCCCGCCGCGCGCTCCAGATCGGCCTCCGTCTGATAGGCCGGCCCCGGCTTGAATTCTTCGGGCCTGAAACGAGCAAACGAGGGCTGCGCCACGATCCTGCGCGTCAACCGTATCGAACGGACAGCTATGTCACGATCGCGCTGCGTCGAGAGGTATTTAGGGCTGATCGTCGGCTGGGCGGCGAAATCCGGGCTCGATAGGTGCACAGAACCCCGGCTTTCGGGCCTGAGATTGCAGACGCTCGCCGTGATCGCCGGGAAAGGGTGGACGGGATCACCGAACTTTTCCAGCGATACGGGCTGCACGTGATATTGCAGATCAGGCGTTTCCCGGTCCGGACCCGAGCGGGTGAAGATACCGAGCTGGCTCGGCGCCATCGCCATCGGCCCGGAGCGGCGGACGAGATATTCGAGCCCGATCGCCGCCTTGCCGATCAGTTTCGTCGCCTTCTCGTTCAGCGTCGGAACGCCCGTCACCTTATAGGCGAGGCGCAGTTGCAGATGGTCCTGCAGGTTCTCGCCGACACCCTTCACCTCGGCGACGACATCGACGCCCGCCTGGCGCAGCACTTCGCCCCTGCCGATGCCGGACAGTTCCAGAATATGCGGCGAACCGATCGAACCGGCGGAAAGGACGGTTTCTTTCGCCGCATAGGCGCGTTTGGCCACGCCGTCATGCTGGAACTCGACGCCGGCGACGGCACCCTCCTCCACCAGAAGCCGTCGAACCTGCGCCTTGGTGAGCACGGTCAAATTGGCGCGCTTAATCGCCGGGCGCAGGAAAGCCTTCGAGGTATTCCAGCGGACGCCGGAACGCTGGTTGACGTCGAAATAGCCGGACCCCTCATTGCTGCCGCGGTTGAAATCCGCCGTCTCCGGAATGCCCGCTTCCTTGGCCGCCTGCTGGAAGGCGTCGAGCACGGCCCAGCGCACGCGCGCCTTCTCGATGCGCCATTCGCCGCCCGCGCCATGCATGTCGTCCGCGCCGCGATAGAAATCCTCGGACTTCCGAAAGAAGGGCAAAATATCGTCCCATCCCCAGCCGCTGCAGCCCATCTGCCGCCAGAGGTCGTAATCGCGGGCCTGGCCGCGCATGTAGATCATGCCGTTGATCGACGAGGAGCCGCCGAGGACCTTGCCACGGGGATAACTCAGCGCCCGGCCGTTCAGCCCCGCTTCCGGCGCCGTGGTGAAGCACCAGTCGGTGCGCGGATTGTTGATGCAATAGAGATAACCCACGGGAATATGGATCCAGTGGTAATTGTCGCTGCCGCCGGCTTCGAGCAGCAGCACACGGCTCCGGCCATCCGCCGACAACCGGTTGGCAAGCACGCAGCCGGCGCTGCCCGCCCCGATGATGATGTAGTCGTAACGATCCATGCCCCGCACGAACTCCCAATGCTTCCGTTCCCTTTCCCCGCAGGACGGGGAAAGGGAGAGTCGCAGCGCCGCCGCCCGTCTCTTTTATCGGGAAAGAGAGATTCTTTCCCGATAAAAGAGAGGTCCGCCCGTTCAGCGGCGATAGACGAAGCCCAGTTTGCGTCCCAGCCGCGAGGCATAGAACTCGCCGATGATGCCGCGGCGGAAGATCAGCACGCAGACCATGAAGACGATGCCGGTGATGATCGTCACCGGGAATTCCGACGTGGCAAGGTAGTTTTCCAGCGCCACCACCAGCCCGGCGCCGAAGAGCGGGCCGATCAGCGTGCCGATGCCGCCGAGCAGCGTCATCAGGATCACCTCGCCCGACATCTGCCAGGCGACATCGGTCAGCGTCGCGAACTGGAAGACGATCGATTTCACTGCACCCGCGAGCCCTGCAAGGGCAGCCGACATGACGAAGGCGCCGAGTTTGTAGCGCGCCACGGAATAGCCGAGCGAGATCGCTCGCTGCTCGTTTTCGCGGATCGATTTCAGGATCATGCCGAAGGGCGAATTGATGAAGCGCCAGATGATCAGCACGCCGATGATGAAAACGGCCAGCACGAAATAATACATGTTGGTCGAGCTGTTCAGATCGATGAAGCCGAAGAGATGGCCGCGGGGCACGGACTGGATGCCGTCCTCACCTTCGGTGAATTTCGCTTGCAGGCAGAAGAAGAAGAACATCTGCGACAGCGCCAGCGTGATCATCGCGAAATAGATGCCCTGACGGCGGATGGCGAAAAAGCCCATGACGAGGCCGAGAAATGATGCCCCCGCCACCCCGATCAGGATACCGAGTTCCGGCGGCAGACCCCATGATTTCACCGTATAGGCGGTGAAATAGGCAGCACCGCCGAAGAAGGTGGCATGGCCGAAGGAAAGCAGGCCGGTATAGCCGAGCAGCAGGTTGAAGGCGCAGGCAAAGAGCGCGAAGCAGAGCAGCTTCATCAGGAAGATCGGGTAGAAGAAGAACGGCGCCAAGAGCAGGAGCAGCAGCCCCACGAGCAGGAAACCCGCCTGCACCGAAAAGGCGGTGCGGCTTTTCTCCGTTTGAATGGTGTCTGTGATGTCGGTCATATCAGGCATCCCGGCCGAAGAGGCCCGCGGGCCTGATGAGAAGCACGATCGCCATGATGACGAAGATCACGATGTTGGAGGCCTCGGGATAGAAGACCTTGGTCAGCCCTTCGGCGATGCCGAGCACATAGCCGGTGATGATCGCGCCCATGATCGATCCCATGCCGCCGACGACGACCACGGCGAAGACGACGATGATCATGTTCGAGCCCATCAGCGGCGAAACCTGGTAGATCGGCGCCGCGAGCACCCCGGCAAAAGCCGCAAGGCCGGCGCCGAGCGCGTAGGTGAGCGTCAGCAGCACCGGCACGTTCACGCCGAAAACCTGCACCAGCACGGCGTTTTCTGTGGCCGCCCTGAGATAGGCGCCGAGCTTGGTTTTCTCGATCAGTAGCCATGTGCCGATGCAGACGACGAGCGAGACGACGACCACCCAGCCGCGATAGATCGGCAGGAACATGAAGCCGAGGTTTGCCCCGCCGGCAAGGGCTGATGGCGTCGCGTAAGGCTGGCCGGACGAGCCGTAGAGATAGCGGAAGGTGCCCTCGACGGCGAGCGCCAGGCCGAAGGTGAAGAGCAGGCCGTAGAGCGGGTCGAGATCGTAGAGCCGGCGCAGGAACAGCCGTTCGATGACCGCGCCGGCAAGGCCGACAATGACAGGCGCCAGGATCAGCGACGGCCAGTAGCCGATACCGGCATAGGTGAGCAACAGGTAGGCCACGAAGGCACCGAGCATATATTGCGCGCCGTGGGCGAAGTTGATCGCCCGCAGCAGGCCGAAGATGATGGCGAGGCCGAGGCTGAGCAGCGCATAGAACGAGCCGTTGATCAGTCCGATCAGCAGCTGGCCGAGCAGCGCCTGCAGGGGAATGCCGAAGATCATCGTCATCTGGTCACACTCCCAGAACCTTGTGCAGCGTATCCATGCGCTGCGGCAGTTCGCCGACCGGGAATTCCGACACCATCTGCCCATGATCCATCAGATAGAAGCGATCGGCAATACGGCTGGCGAAACGGAAATTCTGCTCGACGAGCAGGATTGTCATGCCGCGCTCCTTGAGTTTCTTCAGCACCTCGCCGATGCGCTGAACGATGACTGGGGCAAGCCCCTCCGTCGGCTCGTCTAGAATGAGCAGCCGAACGCCGGTGCGTAGGATTCGAGCGATCGCCAGCATCTGCTGCTCGCCGCCTGACAGTTTGGTGCCCGGGCTGCCGCGGCGCTCGTAGAGATTGGGAAAGAGCTCGTAGATCTCGTCGAGCGTCATGCCGCCGCCGGCCACCACAGGCGGCAGCAGCAGGTTTTCCGAAACGGTGAGCGTGGAGAAGATGCCGCGCTCCTCCGGCACGAAGCCGATGCCCCGATGCGCCGTCTTGTGCAGCGGCACCTGCATCATGTCGCTGCCGGCAAAACTGATCCTGCCCTTGCGGGCGCGCACGATACCGGTGATGGTGCGCAGCGTCGTCGTCTTGCCAACGCCGTTGCGGCCGAGAATGGTGATCGTCTCGCCTTCGCCGACGCGCATATCGACGCCGTGCAATATGTGGCTTTCGCCATACCAGGCATTGAGACCCCGAACTTCGAGGAGGGCGGCCATCAATGCTCCTCCGTGCCCATATAGGCCACGCGCACGCGCTCGTCCTGGCTGACTGTGGCATAATCGCCCTCGGCGAGGATCTCGCCGCGCTGCAGCACGGTCACATGCTGGCAGATATCGGCGACGACGGAGAGATTGTGCTCGACCATCAGCACCGCCCGGTCGCGGGCAACCTCGCGGATGATCGATGAAACGACGCCGACATCCTCATGTCCCATGCCGGCCATCGGCTCGTCGAGAAGCAGCACTTTCGGGTCCAGCGCCAGCGTGGTGGCGATCTCCAGCACGCGCTTGCGGCCGTAGGAAAGATCGGCGGCGATATGATCGCGCTCTTTGGACAGTCCGACGCTTGCAAGCAGCTGCTCGGCGCGCTCGTTCAGCCGGTCGAGTGCGGAGAGCGGCCGCCAGAATTGCGTTGAGAGGTTGTTCGGCCGTTGCAGCGCCACGCGCACATTGTCGAGAACGGAGAGGTGCGGGAAGACCGCCGAGATCTGGAAGGAGCGCACCAATCCCATGCGCGCCACCCGGTCGGGCGGTGTCCCGGTGATATCGGTGCCCATTAAGGTGATCGTGCCTGCCGTCGGCTGCAGGAACTTCGTCAGCAGGTTGAAGACCGTCGTCTTGCCGGCGCCGTTCGGGCCGATCAACGCATGCACGCTTGCATCATGCACGTCGAGATCGACGTTCTTGACGGCCGTGAAGCCGCCAAAGTCGCGGCGCAGGCCGCGGGCGGACAATACCACCCGCGGCTTTGCCTGAGTTTCAATCGCGGAAACCGCCATGGTGATTACTTCACCAGATCGCAGCCGCTCTTGGCGGGATCGATATAGGCTTCCTTGCCGGGGATGGTGGCGAGAACGTTGAAATAATCCCACGGTTCCTTGCTTTCCGCGGGCTTCTTGACCTGCAGCAGGTACATGTCGTGGATCATTCGGCCGTTGGCGCCGACCGTGCCGCCGCGACCGAAGACGTCATCAACAGGCATTTCATGCAGCAGCTTGGCGACGGCATCAGTATCGTCCGTACCGGCCTTCTGCACCGCCTTCAGATATTGCGTCACTGCCGAATAGGTACCAGTGTGGATCATGTTCGGCATCTTGCCGGTGCGGGCGAAGAATTTCTGGGCGAAGGCGCGGCTTTCGTCGTCGCGGTTCCAGTAAAAACCTTCCGTCAGCGTCAGGCCTTGAGCCGCCTCGAGGCCGAGGCCGTGCACTTCGGCCAGCGTGAAGAGCAGTGCCGCCAGATGCTGGCCGCCCTGGGTGATGCCGAATTCGGCCGCCTGCTTGATGGCGTTCGAGGTGTCGAGACCGGCATTGGCAAGGCCGATCACCTTGGCGCCTGATGATTGCGCCTGCAACAGGAAGGACGAGAAATCCTGGGTCGACAACGGATGGCGAACCGAGCCGACGACCGTGCCGCCGCTCGCCTTGACGTAATCGGTGGTCTGCTGCTCCAGCGAGTAACCGAAAGCATAGTCGGCGGTCAGGAAGAACCAGCTGTCGCCGCCTTGCTTGACGAGCGCGCCGCCGGTGCCAACGGCCAAAGCGTGCGTGTCGTAGGCCCAATGGAAGCCATAAGGGGAGCAGGCCTTGCCGGTGAGATCGGTCGTCGCAGCACCCGTGACGATGTCGATCTTCTTCTTCTCCTTGGCAATCGCCTGCACGGCGAGCGCCACGGAGGAGGTCGTCAATTCCATGATCGCATCCACCTGCTCGGTGTCGTACCACTGGCGGGCGATGTTGGAGGCGATATCCGCCTTGTTCTGGTGGTCGGCGTCGACGATCTCGACAGGAACACCCAGCACCTTGCCGCCGAAATCGTCGACCGCCATCTTGGCGGCTTCGACGGAGGACTTGCCGCCGAAATCGGCATAGACACCCGACTGATCGTTGAGAATGCCGATCTTGACCTTGCCGTCGGTCGCGCTCTGCGCGAACACCGCCGTGCTGCTTGCAAGCAGAAATGCAACGGATGCAACGAGATTCTTTCGCATACTCTCTCCTCCCAGAGATTAGCCAGATTACGGATCTGTTCAGATTTGGCCAGCCGCACTCCTCAGAGCGACCGACCCTTAGCCTACGATCAAGGAAATTCCGCCTTGAAGCAACCGGTGGTTTACAATTAATTCCAAACAGTATCTGTTCGTTTTTGAACAGATGGGACCGCGATGAGCAATCCACCGCAGTTTACTTGGGACGATCTCCAGTTTTTTCTAGCCGTCGCCCGCACCGGACAGCTGTCGACGGCAGCCCGCCAGCTGCGCTCCAGCCATGCCACCGTTTCACGCCGCATCGACCGGCTGGAATTCACCCTCAAGGTCAAGCTCTTCGAGCGCAATCCGCGCGGCTATGTGCTGACTGCCATGGGCACGCGTTTCATCGAGACGGCCGAGAGGATGGAGCAGGAAACCGAGCGGCTGCGCGCCGACCTCGCCGACGGTTCGATGGCGCAACGCGGCCTGGTGCGTCTCAGCGCGCCGGAGGGTTTTGCCAATTTTTTCTTTGCAACCGTGCTGCCGCGCTTTGCCGCCCAGCACCCGCATCTCTCGCTCGAGCTGGTGACGATCCAGCAGATCATGTCGCTTTCGCGCAAGGAGGCCGATCTTTCCGTCGTGCTCGACGAGCCGAAGGGCGGGCCTTATTTCGCCGAGAAACTGACGGACTACCATCTGCAGATCTACGGCTCACGCGAGTATCTGGCAAAGGCGCCTGACATCACCTGCCGGGAAGACCTGCTCAACCATCCCTTCGTCAGCTATATCGAGGAGATGATCTTCGCGCCGGGCCTGGACTATCTCGGCGACGTGCATCCGCGCATCAAGCCGCAGTTCCAGAGCTCCAGTATCTTCGCGCAGCTGACTGCCACCCGAAACGGCCTCGGCCTCTGCATCCTGCCCTATTTCTTCGCCAGCCGTTACCCCGAACTCGTGCGCGTCCTGCCCGAGGAGATCGACCTCAAGCGCCATTACTGGATCACCTGCCACCGCGACCTGAAGCAGGCGCCGCGCGTGCGCGCCGTCATCGATTTCCTGCGAGAGGCCGTGCGCAGCGAGGATGCGCGCTTCGTCCCGCCCTATGTTACCGCCGCCGGCCCAGTACGCAGAGGAAAGCCGGAAGCCTAGTTACTTCAGGAGTTCGGCCCGGTGCGGGGTAAATGCATCGATCAGCCGGCCCTTTTCCAGCGCCTTGACGCCGTGGACGAGATTGGGGGGCACGATGAAGCTGCCGCCCTGCCGCAGCACCTCGGTGCGGCCATCGATCGTCACTTCGAAGCTGCCCTCGGCGACATAGCTTGCCTGGATGTGCGGATGCGAATGGGCAGCACCCACCGCACCACTCTCGAAGGCCACTTCCACCATCATCATCTCGGGCAGATAGGTCATGATGCGCCTGACGACGCCGGGCTCCGGATTGACCCATTCGGCGCCTTCGGCCGATACGAACAGATCGCTTGATGACATTTCCGCCTCCTCGTTGCAGACTCGATCGCGGGCAAAGTGGATCATGCGGCCGCCTTTGAAAAGATCACGCGTCTCGTCTTTTCGCCAGATCGCCCTCGGTTGACGCGGTCGACTGGCGGGTCTATCCCGACCGGGAGACAAGCAGGCTTGAACCGGGGATGAGGAGACGCCGCCATGCAGCACACGCGCGAGGTTTTCGATTGGGCCGATCCGTTCCGGCTGGTGGAGCAACTGACCGACGAAGAGCGCATGGTGCAGGACACCGCCCATTCCTATGCGCAGGAAAAGCTCGCGCCCCGTGTTCTCGATGCCTTCCGCCACGAAAGGACCGATCCCGATATCTTCCGGGAGATGGGTGCGCTCGGCCTGCTCGGCCCGACGATCTCACCTGAATACGGCGGCGCCGGCCTCGGTTACGTCGCCTATGGTCTGATCGCCCGTGAGGTCGAGCGGGTCGACAGCGGCTACCGCTCGATGATGAGCGTCCAGTCCTCGCTCGTCATGGTGCCGATCGAGACTTTCGGCTCCGAAGAGCAGAAGCTGAAATACCTGCCGAAACTTGCGAGCGGCGAATGGATCGGCTGCTTCGGCCTAACCGAACCAGATCACGGCTCCGATCCCGGCTCGATGGCGACGCGCGCCAAAAAGGTCGATGGCGGCTACAGCCTCACCGGCTCGAAGACCTGGATCTCCAATGCGCCGATCGCCGATATCTTCGTGGTCTGGGCAAAGACCGAGGATGGCCTCATTCGCGGCTTCATCCTCGAAAAAGGCTGGAAGGGACTTTCGGCGCCCGCCATCCACGGCAAGGTGGGCTTGCGCGCATCTATAACAGGCGAAGTGGTGATGGACGGGGTCTTCGTGCCGGAGGAAAACCTGCTGCCCGGCGTCACCGGCCTCAAAGGCCCGTTCACCTGCCTGAACTCGGCCCGTTTCGGCATCGCCTGGGGTGCGCTCGGCGCGGCCGAGGATTGTTATGCGAGGGCGCGGCAATATACGCTGGAGCGCAAGCAGTTCGGCCGGCCGCTCGCCGCCAACCAGCTGATCCAGAAGAAGCTCGCCGACATGGCGGCGGAAATTTCGCTCGGCCTGCAGGGCTGCCTGCGGCTCGGCCGCATGAAGGAGGAAGGCCATCCCCCGGTGGAGCTGACCTCGATCCTCAAGCGCAACAGCTGCGGCAAGGCGCTGGAGATCGCGCGCGCGGCCCGCGACATGCTCGGCGGCAACGGCATCTCCGACGAATTCGGCATCGCCCGCCACCTCGTCAATCTCGAAGTGGTCAACACCTACGAGGGCACGCACGATATCCACGCGCTGATTATCGGACGGGCGATAACAGGCATTGCCGCCTTTGCGAACTAGAGCATTGGCCCGAACATCGGAATCGATTTTCGGAAAGCGCTGTGGATTCAAATCGTTATAAAGTCTTTTGCGTCTCCGAAAGGACGCGCAGCGCTGTCGGTCCTGTTGACAAAATACGGGCGCCAAATTTTTGCGACAGCTGAGACTGTGAACGCTGCGTATGCGGTTCTCGGGCGCTTCAGGCCTTGGGCGTAGCCTGATTCTACTATATGGCTGCTCGAAATGGATGCGCATGTGAGAATGAACTACCGCCCCGATTTGGATGGACTCCGCGCCATAGCCGTGTTGGGCGTTCTTCTGTTCCACTTTTCTATCGGACCATTCCCCGGCGGATTTGCGGGCGTCGACATTTTCTTTGTCATCAGCGGGTATCTGATCACCAAGCTGATCGTCGAGGAGGTGGAACAGGGGCGGTTTTCGTTCAAGCGGTTCTATGTGAGACGTATGCGCCGGCTGTTCCCGGCATTGCTCTTCATGCTGCTCTGCTCTCTCGTCGCTGCGGCGCTGATCTTCCCACCGGAGCAGATGACAGGCTTCGGCGCATCATTGGCGGCATCGGTGTTCTCTGGCTCGAACATTCTGTTCTGGTCGGAGCATGGCTATTTCGATGTCAGTTCGCACCTGAAGCCTCTGTTGCATACGTGGTCGCTGAGCGTCGAGGAGCAGTTCTATCTGGTCTGGCCGTTCGCGCTGGTGTGGCTTTTGCGGTTCGGACGGAAGGCGGCAATGGCGGCATTGGCTCTGGTCTTTGTCGCAAGCCTTGGCGCGAACCTGGCGCTTGAGCCCTATCAATCGACGCTCTTCTATCTGTCGCCATTTCGGTTCTTCGAATTCGCGATAGGTGCAGGATTGGTATTCGCACCCGTCGCACAATCGAATGCCGCAATGGAGGCAGCATTGCTGGCCGGCTTGGCGATGATCGGCTATGCCTATCGGTATTTCACGGAAGCCACTCTGTTTCCGTCTTATCCGGCGCTGGTGCCGACCGTCGGAGCGGCCCTGGCTATCTGGGGCGGACAGGCACGGTGGTCTGGGCTGCTTCTGCGCAACAAGGCAGCAGCCTCCGTCGGATTGATCAGCTATTCGCTATACCTGGCGCATTGGCCGTTGCTGGTGTTCTGGCAATATGGACGTGCGGAGCCACTGGTTCCCCATGAGAGCGTTGCTCTTCTGATCCTGACGTTTGCAATCGCCTGGGCCATGTACGTCTTCGTCGAGCGGCCATTCCGGAAAAGAAACGCCGCGGGCTATTTGATTTTGCCGCGGGTCTACATGCGTGGTGCTGTGGTAGCAGCGCTTGCCGTATCGGCGATCGGTCTCCAGGTCTTGGCATCCCACGGTTGGCTATGGCGCCTCGGTGAGCGTGGAGAGTTTATCGGAGAGTTCGTTCGTGGAGGAGATCGGAGAGCGGACGCGCAATATGGGGGTAGCGGTTGCAGCACGCCGTGCAGCACTTCGACAGAGAGCCGGAAGCCCGACGTCATATTCATCGGGGACTCACATTCCCGTCAGTATTATCGTGGCGCAAAGGAAGCGTTGGTCGGGCTCAAAGTGGACTTCTACGCCTTCCCCAGTTGCCAGTTCTTTTCCCTGGAATACACGCGAGACTACACCGGATATGACGATCCGGTACTCTATGACAGCCAATGCCGTGAAGCGCGGAAACAGGCATTCGAGGGTATTCGCAAAGCCCCCGACGCTTTGATCGTGCTGGGCGAGTATTGGTATCCTGTGCGGATGCTATCGGAGGCTGGCAGGGCTCCTTGGGCGGTCACGACGCCGGAAGCCTATTATCAGTTCGTGGGTGCAGAAGTGTCGCGGCTCCGGAAGTCCTTCGGGAATCGTCAGATGGTTGTTCTCGGCAGCGTTCCGACATCTGGCGGCATCGGGTCTCCGCTCGGTTGCTTCGGCAAGCTTTACCGGGTTGACCCGGGATGCCTGAAGCAACCAATTTCCAACCCGGCTATTTCGAAAAGAGCTGAGATCAATGAGCTTCTGGCGGAAAATTTGTCGCCTGCAGTGACGTTCGTGGACCCATTTGATGCCCTTTGCGCCCGAAAAGAGTGCACGGTTATGAGCGACGGACCTCTGTATTCCGACGACACTCACCTGTCGGGGCTCGGTGCGAAAAAGGTAATGGCTGAAGTCGCCATGACTATCAAACGAAAGCTTGCTGTTCGTGGGGCGGAAGTAAGCAGGCAAGTGATTCAATAGGCCTAAAGCAGGCCTGATGCGCTCTCATAATCAATGCATGTTGCCTAAAAGTATGCGGCGGTTTCGGAGCTCCGACGCGACGTGCTTTAGCCTGATGACGCGACAGGGCGAATTGCCACACGCCTGACAATGTGCAACCTTCCCTAGCGACGGCCCAAAAGCCGGCAAAGAGGGGGATCGCGCATGTTTCTGCTTCTTGCATTGCTGATCGGTGTCATTGCTGGCCTTCGCGCCATGACCGCGCCGGCCGCCGTCGCCTGGGGCGCGGCGCTCGGCTGGTTCGATGTCTCGCAGACGCCGCTTGCCTTCATGGGGTACCAGTGGACTCCGTGGATCCTGACGCTTCTCGCCGTCGTCGAGCTGATCACCGACCAGCTGCCCTCCACGCCGTCGCGCAAGGTGCCGGTGCAGTTCAGCGCCCGCATCGTCACGGGGGCGCTGTCGGGGGCAACGATCGGGGCGGTCAGCGGCCTGCTCTTCGGTGGGCTGATCGCTGGCGTGATCGGCGCAGTCATCGGCACATATGGCGGCGCTGCCGTTCGCGGCAGGCTCGCAACCTCATTCGGTAAGGACCTGCCGGCCGCCCTCATTGAAGATGCCGTCGCCGTCATCGGGGCGGTGCTGATCGTGGGGGCCGTCTCATGAAAAGCTTCGACGCCATCGTTATCGGCGCCGGCCAGGCCGGCCCGTTCCTCGCAGCCCGCATGGCCGAAAAGGGCATGAAGGTGGCGCTCATCGAGCGCAAATTCCTCGGCGGCACCTGCGTCAATGCCGGCTGCATGCCGACGAAGACGCTGGTCGCCAGCGCCCGCGCCGCCCATGTCGCAAGAAGCGGCGCCATCTACGGCGTGAAGATCCGGGGCGAGATCGGTATCGACATGAAGGTGGTGAGAGCCCGCGCCGAGGCCGTGACCATGAATGCCCGCAACGGCCTGATCGGCTGGTTTAACGGCATGGACGGCATGAGCGTGATCTACGGCCATGCCCGTTTCGAGGGACCGAAGACCGTCAGCGTCAACGGCGAGACGCTGACCGCCCCGCGCATCTTCCTCAATGTCGGCGCACGGCCTGTCATCCCCGAGCTACCGGGCATCGACGAGATCGAATATCTCACCAGCACGTCGATCATCCATCTCGACACCCTGCCGCGGCACCTCGCCGTGATCGGCGGCAGCTATATCGGGCTGGAATTCGCCCAGATGTATCGCCGCTTCGGCGCCGAGGTCAGCGTGATCGAGCATGGGCCGAAGCTGGCATCGCGCGAGGACGAGGATATATCGGACGCGATCGCCGATATCCTGCGCTCGGAGGGCATCGGCGTCCACACCGATGCTGGCAGCATTGGCTTTGCACGCAACGGCAGCGGTGTGAACGTCAGCGCCGGCTCGGCGCAGATCGATGCGAGCCATGTGCTGATCGCTACCGGCCGCAAACCGAACACCGACGATCTCGGGCTCGACGCTGCCGGCGTCGCCACCGATAAACGCGGCTACATCACCGTCGACGACAAGCTCGCCACCAATGTCGAAGGCATCTTCGCGCTCGGCGACTGCAACGGCCACGGCGCCTTCACACATACCTCCTACAACGACTTCGAGATCGCCGCCGCCAACCTGCTCGACGGCGACGACCGCAAAGTCTCAAGCCGCATCCTGGCCTACGCGCTCTATATCGACCCGCCGCTCGGCCGTGTCGGCATGACGGAGAAGCAGGCGCGCGCCTCGGGACGCAGGATCATGGTCTCGACCCGGCCGATGAGCCGTGTCGGCCGCGCCAACGAGCGCGGCGAAACCAAAGGCTTCATGAAGGTGATTGCTGACGCCGAGACCAAGGAGATCCTCGGCGCGGCGATCCTGGGCATCGAGGGAGACGAGGTGATCCACGGCATCATCGATGCGATGAACGCGGGAACGACCTATCCAACGCTGCAGTGGTCGGTGCCGATCCACCCGACGGTGTCGGAGCTGATCCCGACGCTGCTTGCCGATTTGAAGCCGGTTCAGCTGTGAATGCGGCCGGAGGCGGACCCGCGTGTCTATTGAACTGCTGATCGAGCATTACGGTCTGCTGGCAATATTTCTGGGCGCCGCCTTCGAGGGCGAAACGGCGGCTTTCCTCGGCGGCGTGATATCCCACCGCGAGTTGCTCACCTATTGGTCGGCCTCGTTTGCGGCCACGGCAGGCTCCTTCGCCGCCGATCAGATGTGGTTTTTTGCCGGCCGCTACGCCGGGCAATGGGGCTTCGTCCGCCGGCTGATGGAAAGGCCGGCGCTGACACGCGTGACCAGGCTTCTGGAAAACTATCCGACCGGCTTCATCCTGGCGTTTCGCTTCCTGATAGGCTTGCGGACGATCAGCCCTGTTGTCATCGGGACGACGCGCATACCAACCGGAAAATTCGTCGTCCTGAATGCCGTGGCCGCGCTGGTCTGGGGACAGCTTTTCACGGCGCTCGGCTACCTGTTCGGACATGGCATTCAGCAGACGATGGGGCACCTTCCCCTTCAGCACCACCTGCTCATTGCCGCCGGAGCCGCGGCTGTCGTCGCAGCCGCCGCCTTTGCCTTTCGCAAGATGAAGCCGAGAGCCGGGCACTCATAGAAGAAGCGCGGCTTCCTACTCCATCACGATCTGCAGCTTGACGTCGCTCGGCCGCGCTTCGACGGCGCGATCGAACGCCTTGATCGAATCCTCAAACTTGAACGTCTCTGAGATCAGCGGCTTGAGATCGACGCGACCCGACGCCAGCAGAGCGATCGAGCGCTCATACTGGTGTGCATAACGGAACACCGTCTCGATGCGGATTTCCTTGGTGGATGCCGTCGAGACGTCGAAACCGACAGGGTTGACCGGCAGGCCGACGGCGACGATGACGCCGCCCGGGCGCGGCAGCGCCATGACCGTCTCCCAGGCTTTTGGCGAGCCGGAGCATTCGAAGACGACATCGGCGCCCCAATCGTCGGTCAGCCGGCCGACTTCCTCGATCAGGCTCTTCTCGCGGATATTGACCGGGATCACGCCCTGATACCGCGCAGCGATATCGAGCTTCGGCTGGGCGAGATCGGCGATGATGGCACGGGCGCAGCCGCCGGCAAGGGCAGCGATTGCCACCATCGTGCCGATCGGACCGGCGCCGAGGACGACGGCGGTATCGCCTGGCGCGATCTTCGCCTTGGATGCCGCCTGCATGCCGACGGCGAAAGGCTCGACCATGGCGCCTTCGGCGAAGCTGACGTTATCGGGCAGCTTGAAGGTATAATTTGCCGGGTGCACGACCTCAGGCGTCAGCACGCCATGGATCGGCGGCGTTGCCCAGAAGGTGACATCGGGATCGATATTGTACATGCCGAGCCGGCTTGCCTTCGAATTCGGATCAGGAATGCCGGGCTCCATGCAGACGCGGTCGCCGACCTTGAGATGCATCACACCCGGCCCGACCTCGACCACCGTGCCCGCCGCCTCGTGGCCGAGCACCATCGGCGCATTGACGACGAAAGGACCGATCTTGCCATGGGTATAATAGTGCACGTCGGAACCGCAGACGCCCACGGTATGAATCTTGATCTTCACCTGCCCCGGTCCCGTTTCCAGCGGCAGATCGATATCGCGAAGCGCGAGCTCATGCTGGCGCTCCAGCACCAGCGCACGGACTTTGGTCATGATCGGTTTCCTTCCCTATGGCCCCCTGCGATTCATGGAGCGCCGTTGAACCGACTATAAGACCGTTAGGGTCGACAATACAATCCTCTCAAGCTTTTGCTCAAGATGCGATGAAATGCCCATTTTCCATAACCCGAAAGATTCAGGTCCCAAGACCTCTGGATGATTCCAGCAGGGGCCATTGGGGAGTATATTCTAAAGTCTAAATCGCCATCAATAAAGAAAGACAAAGAGATGAAGCACGATAACGATAATATCGTCAGGAATATCTCTCGCGGCGCGACGATATCAAAGCAATTCCGGGACCTCTGGCGCCGGCTCGTGGACAACTGCATCGCCGCGTTCGAAGAAGACCGCTCGCCGAAGCCGGTGCGCGTTATTGTCAAGCCAATGGATCGAAATCGTCCCCTACAGCGTTAATAGCAGGCGCCGGCATGGCGTCGCGGAGACATCACGGCTCCCGGCACCATGCGGATCGGCAAGAGAAGGAAGACCATCATGAAGTCGATCGTGTCATTTTGCCTGTTCGCATCCCTTCTCCTTGCAGCAAATGGAACGTCTGCCGCAATCGAGGAAGCATCGCTTCCACCGCAGCAGCAGGAAGAAAAGCTGGTGCCGGCCAATCTCGAACTCACTTTCACCGGCCCTGTGGATCTTGCCCGCTCGACGGCCATCCTGCTGGATGCCCAGGGCACACCGCTTCCGACAGGCAAGCCGTTTCTCGCCGGCCCCGAAGGATCCATATTCAAGATCCCGCTCGACCCGTCGATGGCGCCAGGCCTCTATACCGTCGACTGGCGCGTCCTCTCGATGGACGGCCGTAGCGCCGAAGGCCAGTATCAGTTCCGGGTCGATCCTTAACACCGAACCGCCGCTTTGGCCCATAAAAGCATTTATAGGATTTTTATATTGATGGCCGCCGGCCCGTCTCGATCCTTTATGCCCTCCGGCTCCATATTGATGCCCGAGAGATCAAGGCGATCATCTCCACGCCAGAAAGCATGAAAGGCGGCCTCCATCGAGATGCCGGCCCTTTGTCTTGTCTGACTCCAAGAAAAACAACAGGAGTCACGATCATGATGGATATCATTTTACTTGGCACGACGATCATATTCTTCGTGCTGTGCTTTGCTTACACCAGAGCCTGCGACAGGCTCTAACCGGAGAACCGCAATGACCCTCGATTATGTCTTGAGCGGTGCGGTGACCGTATTTCTCACCGTCTACCTCACCTACGCTCTCCTTCGCCCAGAACGCTTTTGAAGAAAACTGGCGCTTCTGAGGTCGCGATGCGCGACCGAGAAGCAGCCGGGTATTGAAAGTTTACCTCCATGACCCTCAACGGATGGCTTCAGATCCTGCTTTACTGCGGGATCGTCCTCATGCTCGTCAAACCGCTCGGCGGCTATATGACGCGCGTCTTCAGCGGCGAGCGCACGTTCCTCTCACCGGTCCTCGCTCCGCTCGAACGGGGACTTTACCGTCTTGCCGGCACCAGCGAGCGCGAGGAGCAGCATTGGACCTCCTATGCCTTCGCCATGCTGATGTTCAATCTGCTCGGCGTGATCGTACTTTACGCGCTGCAGCGCCTGCAGGCCGGTCTTCCCTATAATCCGGCCGGCATGACAGCCGTCCCACCGGAGCTTTCCTTCAACACCGCCGTCAGCTTCGTCAGCAACACCAACTGGCAGAACTACGGCGGCGAAAGCACGATGTCGTATCTGACTCAGATGGCCGGCTTCACCGTCCAGAACTTCGTTTCCGCGGCGACCGGCATTGCCATTGCGCTCGCCTTCATCCGCGCCTTCTCGCGCGCCTCGGGCAAGGCGATCGGCAATTTCTGGGTCGATATGACTAGGGCCACCTTCTATGTGCTGCTGCCGATCTGCATCGTGCTGACGCTGGTCTTTGTCTATCTCGGCGTGCCGCAGACGCTTGGGCCTTACGTCAATGCGACGACGCTCGAAGGCGCGCAGCAGACGATCGCTATCGGCCCTGTCGCCTCGCAACTTGCCATCAAGATGCTCGGCACCAATGGCGGCGGCTTCTTCAACGCCAATTCCGCCCATCCGTTCGAAAACCCCGACGCCATCTCCAACCTCATCCAGATGGTCTCGATCTTCGCGATCGGCGCGGCTCTCACCAACGTCTTCGGCCGCATGGTCGGCAACCAGCGGCAGGGCTGGGCGATCCTCGCCACGATGGGCATCCTGTTCGTCGCAGGCGTCGGCATCACCTATTGGGCGGAAGCCGCCGGCAATCCGCTGATGCATGCCTTCGGTCTTGGCGGCGGCAACATGGAAGGCAAGGAAGTCCGCTTCGGAGTCGCCCTGTCCTCGCTCTTTGCGGTCATCACCACCGCGGCCTCCTGCGGCGCGGTCAACGCCATGCATGGCAGTTTCACTGCGCTCGGCGGCCTCGTTCCGCTCATCAACATGCAGCTCGGCGAAGTCATCGTCGGCGGCGTCGGCGCGGGCTTCTACGGCATCCTGCTCTTCATCATCGTCGCCGTCTTCGTCGCCGGCCTGATGGTCGGCCGCACACCGGAATACCTCGGCAAGAAGATCGAAGCGAAGGAAATGAAGATGGCCGTTCTCGCCATCCTCTGCCTGCCGCTCGCCATGCTCGTTTTCACCGCGATCGCCTCGGTGCTGCCAAGCGCCGTCGCCTCCGTCGGCACTTCAGGCCCGCACGGCTTCTCCGAAATCCTCTATGCCTATACGTCGGCTGCCGCCAACAACGGCTCGGCTTTCGGTGGGCTCACAGGCAATACGCCCTGGTACAACATCACCCTTGGCCTCGGCATGCTGATGGGCCGCTTCCTGGTCATCATCCCGGCCCTTGCCATCGCCGGTTCGCTGATCGCCAAGAAGTCGGTTCCTGCCTCGGCAGGCACCTTCCCGACGGACGGCCCGCTCTTCGTCGGCCTGCTTGTCGGCACGATCCTGATCGTCGGCGGCCTGACCTTCTTCCCGGCGCTGGCCCTCGGTCCCGTCGTCGAGCATCTGGTCATGATCGCAGGCCAGACCTTCTGAGGTGATGCCATGATCCTCCGCCACAGGCTTCGCCACGCTTCTCATCCACGTCCCGGCGCGCCGGGACGTGGAAATGGCCCGGAACCCCAAGCCTCCGACATCATCCTGGTGATGATGGCAGGCCTCCTCGTCATCGCCGCCATCGTCAAAATCTTACAGGGCTGACCGGCTTCCGGTTCGCCATCCTCGTTTCAAAGCTGGAGTCTCTTATGAGCCAGGCAAAATCCGCGAGTATCATGGATAGTCGCATCCTCATTCCGGCCGTGGGCGCCGCTTTCAAGAAGCTCGACCCCCGCGCGCTCGCCAGAAACCCGGTCATGTTCGTCGTGGCCACGGTTTCGGTGCTCACCACCGTGCTCTTCCTGCGTGACCTCATCGCAGGCAACGGCAATCTCGGCTTCTCGTTCCAGATCAATATCTGGCTCTGGTTCACCGTGCTCTTTGCCAATTTCGCCGAAGCCGTCGCCGAAGGCCGCGGCAAGGCGCAGGCGGATTCGCTGCGCAAGGCGCGCACCGAAACCCAGGCAAAGCTGCTCACCTCCACTAACGGCAGCGACTACCGCATGGTGCCGGGCACCAGCCTCAAGGTCGGCGACCTCGTACTCGTCGAAGCCGGCGACATTATCCCGTCGGACGGCGAGGTCATCGAAGGTGTGGCCTCCGTCAACGAAGCGGCAATCACAGGCGAATCCGCTCCTGTCATCCGCGAATCCGGCGGCGACCGCTCGGCGGTAACCGGCGGCACACAGGTGCTCTCCGACTGGATCCGTGTGCGCATCACCGCGGCTGCCGGCTCGACTTTCCTCGACCGAATGATCGCGCTCGTCGAGGGTGCGGAACGCCAGAAGACGCCGAACGAAATCGCGCTCAACATCCTGCTCGCCGGCATGACTTTGATCTTCGTGCTCGCCACCGCGACGATCCCGAGCTTTGCCATCTATGCCGGCGGCTCGATCCCGATCATCGTGCTCGTCGCCCTCTTCGTCACCCTGATCCCGACGACGATCGGCGCGCTGCTCTCAGCGATCGGCATCGCCGGCATGGACCGCCTCGTCCGCTTCAACGTGCTCGCCATGTCCGGCCGTGCGGTCGAAGCCGCCGGCGACGTCGACACGCTGCTGCTCGACAAGACGGGCACGATCACGCTCGGCAACCGCCAGGCGACGACCTTCCGCCCGGTCCGCGGCGTTTCCGAGCAGGATCTCGCCGATGCCGCCCAGCTCGCCTCGCTTGCCGACGAAACGCCGGAAGGCCGCTCCATCGTCGTGCTCGCCAAGGAGAAATACGCGATCCGCGGCCGCGACATGGCAAGCCTCAAGGCCACCTTCGTGCCCTTCACCGCTCAAAGCCGCATGAGCGGCGTCGATCTCGAAGGCGCCTCGATCCGCAAGGGCGCGGTCGATGCGGTGCTGACCTATGTCAACGGCGACGCGCCTTCCAAGAACGGCGGCGAGGTCGTGCGCGAACTGCAGTCGATATCGGACGAGGTCGCCAAATCAGGGGGCACGCCGCTGGCCGTCGCGCGCGACGGCAGGCTGCTCGGCATCATCCAGCTGAAGGACATCGTCAAGGGCGGCATCCGCGAGCGCTTCACCGAGCTTCGCCGCATGGGCATCCGCACGGTGATGATAACAGGCGACAATCCGCTGACGGCAGCCGCCATCGCCGCCGAAGCCGGCGTCGATGACTTCCTCGCCCAGGCAACGCCTGAGATGAAGCTGGCGCTGATGCGCGAGGAACAGTCGAAGGGCAAGCTCGTCGCCATGTGCGGCGACGGCACCAATGATGCGCCCGCACTTGCCCAGGCCGATGTCGGCGTCGCCATGAACACCGGCACGGTCGCCGCCCGCGAGGCCGGCAACATGGTCGACCTCGACTCGGACCCGACGAAGCTCATCGAGATCGTCGAGATCGGCAAGCAGCTGTTGATGACACGCGGCGCGCTGACGACCTTTTCGATCGCCAACGACATCGCCAAGTATTTCGCCATCATCCCGGCGATGTTCCTGACTTTCTACCCGCAGCTCGGCGTGCTCAACGTCATGGGACTTTCGACGCCGCAAAGCGCCATCCTCTCGGCGATCATCTTCAACGCGTTGATCATCATTGCGCTGATCCCGCTGTCGCTGAAGGGTGTCCGCTATCGTCCGATCGGCGCAGGCGCGCTGCTCTCGCGCAACCTGCTGATCTACGGTCTCGGCGGTATCATCGTCCCCTTCATCGGCATCAAGGCGATCGACATGGCCGTCGCGGCCCTCGGTCTCGCTTAGCAGAACTCGGCCTGAACACTCCAAGGAGTAAGAACAATGTTTAGAGAATTTCGCCCGGCGATCGTGATGATCATTGCCACCACCGCCATAACAGGCCTTCTCTATCCGCTCGCCATGACGGGTGCGGCCCAGGCGCTCTTCCCGACCCAGGCAAACGGCAGCCTGATCGAAAAGGACGGCAAGGTGATTGGCTCGACGCTGATCGGCCAGGCCTTCGCCAGCGACAAGTATTTCCACGGCCGCCCTTCGGCGGCCGGCGACGGCTACAATGCGGCCGCCTCCAGCGGCTCGAACCTCGGCCCGACCAGCCAGAAGCTGATCGACCGCGTCAGGGGCGACTATGAGGCCGCCAAGGCCGCGAATCCCACGGCCGACGTACCCGCCGACCTCGTCACCGCTTCGGGCAGCGGCCTCGATCCTCATATTTCGCCCGAGGCGGCCTATTTCCAGGTGCAGCGTGTCGCCAAGGCACGGGGCGTGGATGAAGCCAAGGTCAAGACACTGGTCGACGGCGCGGTTCAGGCCCGGGAGCTCGGCATTCTCGGCGAACCCACCGTCAATGTTCTGGCGTTGAACCAGAGCCTCGATGCTTCTATGACTCAGTGAGTTTGGTACGTTGGGCGGGTTTGACGAGAAGGCCAACCCCGCGCTCCGTCATCCTCGGGCTTGACCCGAGGATCCATGACCGTGGCTGCTGACGGATGCGGTTTGGATGCTCGGGTCAGACCCGAGCATGACGTAGGGTGGGGCGGTTGAACTGACTTGACGAGAGTTACGGAGACGCAACGCGTCCCCGGCAGCGATTTGCAGAAAGACCACACGCATGCCAGACGACAATCGCGACCAGGCCGGCAGGCCCTCGCCCGATGCGCTTCTCGAAAAAGCCCGGGCCGAAACACGCGGCCGTCTGAAAATCTTTCTGGGTGCTGCGCCCGGCGTCGGCAAGACCTACGAGATGCTGATCTCCGGCCGTGCCAAGATCGCCGACGGTCTCGATGTCGTCATCGGCGTCGTCGAGACCCACGGCCGCAAGGAGACCGAGGCGCTGCTCGCCGGCTTCGAGATCATCCCCCGCGTCAAGATCGACTATAAGGGCCGGCAGCTCGAGGAAATGGATCTCGACGGCATCCTCGCCCGCAGGCCCGATCTCGTGCTGGTCGATGAACTCGCCCATACCAATGCCGAGGGCAGCCGCCATCCGAAGCGCTATCTCGACGTCAAGGAATTGCTCGGCCGCGGCATCGACGTCTACACGACGCTGAACATCCAACATGTCGAGAGCTTGAACGACGTCGTCTCGCAGATCACCCGCATCCGCGTGCGCGAGACGGTGCCGGACTCGATTATCGACCTTGCCGACGACGTCGAGATCATCGATCTGACGCCGGATGATCTGATCAAGCGTCTACATGACGGCAAAGTCTATATGGCGCGCACCGCCGAGCGGGCGCTGACCAACTACTTCACGCCTGGCAACCTGACAGCACTCAGGGAATTGGCGCTGCGCAAAACCGCCCAGCGCGTCGACGATCAGTTGCTCACCCATATGCAGGCTCATGCCATCTCGGGCCCCTGGGCGGCGGGCGAGCGCGTCCTCGTTTCAGTCGACCACCATCCGCGCTCGGCCTCGCTGGTGCGTTATGCCTCGCGCATGGCCTCGCGGCTGCGCGCGCCCTGGGCCGCCGTCTACATCGAGACCAACCGCTCGATCAATCTGTCGGAAACGGAGCGCGATACCATTGCCGCCACGCTGCGGCTTGCCGAGCAGCTGGGCGGCGAGGCGATCACCATTCCCGGCCGCGAGGTGGCCGAGGAACTCGTCCGCCATGCCACCGCCAACAACGTCACACATATCGTCATCGGCGCGCCGAAGAAGCCGACATGGCGCGACTGGTGGAGCCGCTCGATCACCGACGAGCTGATCCGCAAGACCGGCGAAATCAGCGTCCATGTCATTTCGGGCAACGAGAAGGACGGCACCACGGCGCGCGGCGTCAAAACCGCCGCCACGGCGCAGCCGCTGGATCTCTGGGCCTATCTGCTGGCAACCGCCTACGTCGCCATCGCGCTCGGCGTCAGCATCGTGCTCGACCAGGTGCTCGACGTACGCAACCTCGCCCTCGTCTTCCTGATGGCGGTGCTGACCTCTGCCGTCATCCACGGGCTGCGGCCGGCGCTCTACAGCTGCATCCTCAGCGCGCTGTCCTTCAATTTCTTCTTCCTGCCGCCGCGCTACACGCTGACGATCAGCGATCCGGAAAGCGTGCTCGCGTTCTTCTTCTTCCTGGGCGTCGCCATCATCGCCAGCAACCTGACCGCGACCGTGCAGCGCCAGGCCGCCGCAGCCCGCCAGCGGGCGCGGACCACGGAAGACCTTTACCTCTTCTCGAAAAAGCTAGCCGGCACCGGCACGCTCGACGACGTGCTCTGGGCAACCGCCTTTCAGCTCGCCTCGATGCTGAAGGTCCGCGTCGTGCTGCTGCTGCCCGAGGAAGGTACCATCGCCGTCAAGGCCGGTTATCCCCCTGACGATACGCTCGACGATGCCGATATCGCCGCCGCCCGCTGGGCCTGGGAACACAATCACGCCGCCGGCCGCGGCGCCGACACCCTGCCCGGCGCCAAGCGCCTCTACGTGCCGCTCCGAACGGGGCGCGCCGCCGTCGGCGTCATCGGCCTCGACAGCGACCGTCGCGACGGACCGCTGTTGACGCCGGAGCAACAGCGCCTGCTCGATGCGCTGGCCGACCAGGCGGCTCTCGCCATCGAACGCGTCCAGCTTGTCGCCGACGTCGATCGGGCAAGGCTCGCGGCCGAAGCCGACCGGCTGCGCTCGGCCCTGCTCACCTCGATCTCGCACGACCTGAAGACACCGCTTGCCGCCATCCTCGGCGCCGCCGGCACGCTGCGCGACTATTTCGCCTCCATGCCGGAGGAGGATCGAAGCGACCTGCTTTCCACCGTCGTCGACGAATCGGAACGCCTCAACCGCTTCATCGCCAACCTGCTCGACATGACGAAGATCGAATCCGGCGCGATGGAACCGAACTATGCGCTGCATTTTGCCGGCGATGTCGTCGGCACCGCGCTGCGCCGCGCCGCAAAAATCCTCGAGCGGCACAAGACCGAGATGAGCGTTCCCGCCGACTTGCCGATGGTGCGTGTCGACCCCGTCCTGTTCGAGCAGGTGATCTTCAACCTGCTCGACAATGCCGCCAAATATGCCCCCGAGGGATCGGTGATCCACATCGAGGGCTGGGCCGATGCCGACAATGTCGTCCTGCAGGTCTCGGACGAAGGCCCGGGCATTCCGCCCGCCGACCTCACCCGCGTCTTCGATACCTTCTACCGCGTGCGCAAGGGGGATCAGGTGCGCGCCGGCACCGGGCTTGGCCTTTCCATCTGCCGCGGCTTCATTGAGGCGATGGGCGGCACAATCGTCGCCGGCAATCGGACGGGCCGCCCCGGCGCCGTCTTCACCATCCGTCTGCCGAAACCCAACGACATTCCGAAGCTGGATGAATTGAGATGACCGGTTCAGCCGTCAAACTGCTCGTCGTCGACGACGAGCCTCCGATCCGCAAGCTGCTCCGCGTCGGCCTGACCGCGCAGGGCTACGAGGTGCAGGAAGCGGCAAACGCCGCGGCCGCCCGTCAGTCGGTCGCCGACGACATGCCCGACCTCATCGTGCTCGACCTCGGCCTGCCCGACAAATCAGGTCACGATCTCTTACAGGAGTGGCGCGACGAAGGGCTCTCCATGCCCGTCGTCATCCTCTCCAGCCGTACCGACGAGGCCGGCATCGTCAAGGCGCTGGAAAGCGGCGCCGACGACTACGTCACCAAGCCCTTTGGCATCAACGAGCTTGGCGCCCGCATCCGCGTCGCCTTGCGCCACCGCCTGCAGCAGCAGGGCGAAAAGGCGATCTTCCAGACCGGCGGACTGTCGATCGATCTCGTCAAGCGCATCGTCAAGGTCGACGGCAGGGAGATCAAGCTGTCGCCGAAGGAGTACGACATCCTGCGCGTGCTCGCCCAGCATGCCGGCAAGGTGCTGACGCACCAGTTTCTTTTGAAGCAGATTTGGGGACCGGCAGCCGATGTCCAGTATCTGCGCGTCTATGTGCGGCAGCTGCGGCAAAAGGTCGAACAGATTCCGGATCAGCCTCACTATATTACCACCGAGACCGGCGTCGGCTACCGGCTCAGGGAACCGGATTGATATCCGCTCCCTTCCGCTGCCCGAACAGTATCGAGCCGAACAGCATTGAGAATCACATGAACCTTCCCAACATCATCCGGCCGGAACACACCTTCATCGGTGTGTCGGCGCCAACGAAATGGCGCGCACTGCAAACCATATCGGAGAAGGCGGCCAAGGCTTTCTCCGTCGACGGCCAGACCATCCTGAAGTCGCTCGAAGCGCGTGAGAAGCTCGGCTCCACAGGGATCGGGAACGGCATCGCCATTCCACATGCGGCGATCGACGGCATGACCAGCCCGCGCGGCCTTCTCGTCCGCTTCGCCCAGCCGCTCGACTTCGAGGCGATCGACGATATCCCGACCGACATCGCCGTCGTGCTGCTCTTCGGGGAAAACAATCGCGGCGAATATCTGAATGTTCTCGCCGCCATCGCGCGCCGTCTGCAATCGGACGGCGTGCTTGCCGCCATGCGCAAGGCAAGAACGGTCGACGAATTCTATTCCGACTTCATCGCCGATTCCCGGGTGTGACAGCATAAAAAAAGGCGCGGCCCGAAGGCCGCGCCCGCTCGCCTGCAATGAGACGATCTTAGAAATCGCGCTGGAAGCGCAGGAAGCCGAACACTTCGTCGTCGCCTTCGTCCTCGTCGTGATATTGCACGCTGAGCTTCGTACGCAGGTCTTCGACGATCTGGTAGTCGATCGTTACACCCGTGGTATAGGCGCTGCCGCCGGTGAAGCCATTGCCGTCAGCCTCGAGAGCGATATTTTCGAAGTACTGGAAGCCGGGAGTGATCTTCCACTTGTCGTTGATCTTCAAGGCGTATTCTGCTGCGATCGTCCATTCGGACTCTTCGTAGTAGTAGTTGGCGCCGCTTGCCCATACGCCGGCGATGCCGAGCGTGCCGGGACCGATATCGGCATAGACGATGCCACGGACAGCGACTTCGCTGGTGTCCGTGTCATAGCCGGCGAGCAGGTAAGCGCTGATGGCGCCGGCCTTGTAGGAGACCTGACCTGCGACACCGAAATTGTTCGGGCCTTCGCCCGGCTTGGTGGCGTAGTCGTCTTCCAGCTCGTCGACCGAAATACCGGCCGTGAAAGCGCCGGCCTCGTACTGATAACGGATCGAGTTGTGGGTCGTCTCGTTGCTGGCGAGCGTATCGGTCTCGCCACTCATGTCGTCGTCCCACCAGCTGTACAGCTTACCGACGCGGAAACCGGCGATGTCGATATAGCCTTCGTCCAGAAGAGCTTCCTGATCGGATGCATTGTCGACGTTGTAACGCAGCGTGATGACGCCGGTGAGCGTGCCGTACTCGGTGTCGTTCTTGGCCTGGAAGGTGACCTGACCGCGAGTCCAGAAGTTGACGTCGGAATCGCCGGCGATATTGTCACCGAAGCGCACTTCGGTACGGATATAACCGCCGATCGAAAGGCATGTTTCCGTCCCCGGAATGTAGAAGTAACCCGTGCCGTAGGCGTCGCAAACGCGAACATATTCCACGGGCTCGGGTTCCGCCGCCACGATGGCGTCGGCAGCGCGTGCTCCGGATGCCGCGGCAAGGGCGGCAACGGAAGCAAAAAGGATAGTTCTGATATTCATTTTGAATGGCCCTTAACAGGTTTGGAATGCGAGGCGCATTTCAAGGATGCCCCCACGTAGCGGTCGGCGAATTCGGCCGCACCGACGCGATATAGGAATCCGCAAGTGTCATCGCGGCAAAATCTTGGCAAAAATCAGCATCCGCAGCGCCGCTTGTGGAGAAACTGTGGCAGAAAAAACACGGCTCTGCGGCAGGACGGCGACGACCCTGCGATTGGCCGCGGCCAACTTCGGCACGTCCATTTCAAAATCGGCAGCTAAATGGAATGACATTCTAACGGCAATGAGGGAACAGGAAGAACCTTCGTTTCATTATACGACTGACTTGATAGAGTTAAGGCAGAAAACAGGAGGTTCCCCATGCAGACACAACGGCTCACCCGGCTCCTCGCGGCGGCGGTCATGGCAGGCAGCTTCGCGATCGGAAGCATTGCTCCGGCATTCGCGGATCAGACGCTGCTTAACGTTTCCTACGATCCGACCCGCGAATTGTACAAGGATTTCAATGCTGCCTTTGCTGCCAAGTGGCAGAAGGACAATGGCGAAGCCGTGACGATCAAGGCTTCGCATGGCGGTTCCGGTGCCCAGGCTCGCTCCGTCATTGACGGTCTCGACGCCGACGTCGTCACGCTTGCACTGGAAGGCGATATAGACGCCATCGCCAAGGCGACCGGCAAGATCCCGGCCGACTGGAAGACGAAGTTCCCGAACAATTCGACGCCCTATACCTCAACGATCGTCTTCCTCGTGCGCAAGGGTAATCCGAAGGGCATCAAGGATTGGGGCGACCTCGTCAAGGACGACGTCCAGGTCATCACGCCGAACCCGAAGACCTCGGGTGGCGCCCGCTGGAACTTCCTCGCCGCTTGGGCATGGGCCAAGCAGGCGAATGGCGGCGACGATACCAAGGCGCAGGAATACGTCACCAAACTCCTGCAGCACGTTCCGGTACTCGACACCGGCGCCCGCGGTGCAACGACCACCTTCGTTCAGCGAGGCCTCGGCGACGTTCTGCTCGCCTGGGAAAACGAAGCCTATCTTTCGCTCGAAGAACTCGGTCCCGACCAGTTCGAGATCGTGACGCCCTCCTTCTCCATCCGCGCCGACCCGCCGGTCGCCATCGTCGACGGCAATGTCGACAAGAAGGGCACGCGCAAGGTCGCCGAAGCCTACCTCAACTACCTCTATTCGGACGAAGGCCAGAAGATCGCCGCCAAGCACTTCTACCGGCCGATCAAGCCGGAAGCCGCCGATCCGGCCGATGTCGCCCGCTTCCCGAAGCTGACGCTCGCAACCATCGACGACTTCGGCGGCTGGAAGACGGCACAGCCGAAATTCTTCGGCGACGGCGGCGTATTTGACCAAATCTACAAGCCGGCCCAATAATAGACTTCATGAAAGCACATAGCCCCACGCGGTGGCGGTTCAAACGGCCGAGCGTCATTCCGGGTTTCGGAATGGCGCTCGGCCTTACCTTGACCTGGCTCACCCTTCTGATCCTTATCCCGCTCTCGGGCCTTGCCGTCCGTTCGAGCGCCCTCGGCTGGGAGAAATTCTGGTCGATCGCGTTCGATCAGCGCGTATTGAACGCGCTGCGTATCAGCTTCGGCAGCGCCTTCATCGCAGCAATCGTCAACGCCGTCTTCGGCATCATCCTCGCCTGGGTCCTGGTGCGCTACCGTTTCCCCGGCAAGCGTATCATCGACGCCATGGTCGATCTGCCCTTCGCGCTGCCGACCGCCGTTGCCGGTATCGCATTGGCGGCGCTCTACGCGCCGAACGGCTGGGTCGGCCAGTTCCTGACGCCGCTGGGCATCAAGATCGCCTTTACGCCAGCCGGCATCGTCGTGGCGCTGATCTTCGTCGGCCTGCCCTTCGTGGTGCGCACCGTGCAGCCTGTCATGGAGGAGATCGACAAGGAAGTGGAGGAGGCCGCGGCAACGCTCGGCGCCAACCGCCTCCAGACGATTTTCCGCGTGCTGCTGCCGGGACTTGCGCCTGCCGTCCTCACTGGCTTCGCGCTTGCCTTTGCCCGCGGCGTCGGCGAATACGGCTCGGTCATCTTCATCGCCGGCAACCTGCCGTTCAAATCGGAAATCGCACCGCTGCTGATCATCATCAAACTCGAAGAATATAATTACGCGGCGGCAACCGGCATCGCGGCGATCATGCTGGTGATCTCGTTCGCCTTGCTGCTCGTTATCAACCTCATCCAGAGCTGGAGCAGGCGGAGGTACGGCTATGGCGCTTGATGCGACCGTTCCACCCGCGAAGCTGCGTTCGGTTACCACCGAACACAGGATCGCGCGCTTCACCCTGATCGCCCTTTCGCTCGTCTTCCTGCTGCTGATCCTGCTTCTGCCGCTCGCCGCCGTCTTCGTCGAAGCCTTCCGCAAGGGCGCCGGCCCCTTCCTCGAGGCACTCGCGGATGCCGAGACCTTCTCGGCGATCCGCCTGACGCTGACCGTCGCCGGCATCAGCGTTCCCCTTAATCTCGTTTTCGGGGTCGCCGCCGCCTGGGCGATCGCCAAGTTCGAGTTCAAGGGCAAGGCGTTCCTGACGACGCTGATCGACCTGCCCTTCTCGGTTTCGCCCGTCATATCGGGCCTGGTCTTCGTGCTGCTGTTCGGCGCCAATGCATCGCTCGGCCAGTGGTTCAACGCTCACGACATCAAGATCCTGTTCGCCGTGCCGGGATTGGTGCTCGCCACGATGTTCGTCACCTTTCCCTTCGTCGCCCGCGAACTGATCCCGCTGATGCAGGAGCAGGGAACGGCAGACGAAGAGGCAGCCCTTTCGCTCGGCGCTTCCGGCTGGCAGACCTTCTGGTACGTGACGCTGCCGAACATCAAGTGGGGGCTGCTCTACGGCGTGCTGCTCTGCAACGCCCGCGCCATGGGCGAATTCGGCGCGGTCTCGGTGGTGTCAGGCCATATTCGCGGCCAGACGAACACGATGCCGCTGCAGGTGGAGATTCTCTACAACGAGTATAATTTCACCGGCGCATTTGCCGTCGCCACGCTTTTGGCCTTGCTCGCGCTCGTGACTCTTGTTTTGAAGACGCTGCTGGAAATGCGCTATAGCGCGGAGATCGCCGCCAGCCGGCGGCACTGAAGGATTTGGAATGGAAGTACGCGTTCAAAACATCCGCAAGGAATTCGATCGTTTTCCGGCGCTGCACGATGTCTCGCTCGACATCCGCTCCGGCGAATTGATCGCACTGCTCGGCCCGTCGGGTTCCGGCAAGACGACATTGCTGCGCCTGATCGCCGGCCTCGAAAGTCCGACCGAGGGGAAGATCTTCTTCGGTGAGGAGGATGCCTCGAAGAAATCAGTGCAGCAGCGCAATATCGGCTTCGTCTTCCAGCATTATGCCCTCTTCCGTTACATGACGGTGCTCGAAAACGTCTCGTTCGGCCTGAAGGTCAGAAACGGCGCGCGGCGCCCCCCGAAGGCCGACATCCGCAGGCGGGCCTTGGAATTGCTCGACCTCGTTCAGCTTTCCGGTCTCGAAAAACGCTACCCGGCACAGCTTTCCGGCGGCCAGCGCCAGCGCGTGGCGCTCGCCCGCGCCATGGCCGTCGAACCGAACGTGCTGCTGCTCGACGAGCCCTTCGGCGCGCTCGATGCCCAGGTGCGCAAGGACCTGCGCAAATGGCTGCGCGAAATTCACGACCGTACCGGCCACACCACCGTCTTCGTGACCCACGACCAGGATGAGGCTCTTGAGCTTGCCGACCGCGTCGTCGTCATGAGCCAGGGCGCGATCGAACAGATCGGAACGCCCGACGAGGTCTACGACAATCCGAATTCTCCCTTCGTCTTTGGCTTCATCGGCCAGTCGAACTGCCTGCAGGTCGAGATATCAGATGGCGACATCCGTTTCGACGGCCGCTCGCTCGGCCTCAATGCCAGTGGCGAATCGGACGGCACGGCCCAGCTCTACTTCCGCCCCCATGACGTGCGGCTCTGCGAATCAGCTGAAAACTGCATCGCCGGCCAATCGGTTTCCAGCCGCCGTGTGGCCGGCACCCGCCATATCGAACTCGATATCGGCAACGACCGCCCGCATATCGAAATCGAACTGCCGCCGAGCGAGGCCGACAGGCTGGACCGCAACCGGGTCGCTTTCAAGCCGACACGCTGGAAGCTATTCCGCGGCTGACGGAAATGGAGCCACAATCGGGATGATCGCCGGAATCGTATTTGGCGAGAGTCCCTCAGGCTTTTTGTGATCCCAGGTTGTTTGTATTTTTGTCACATGCCGGGTAAAACGTTTTCGCGTTAATCATGAGGGGCTGGACTTATCCAAACGGAGGCACCTGGCGTTGAGGGCGGAGATTTCCTTTGGAAAATCCCTGATCGGGATTTTGCTCGTGGGGCTGGCAGCGGCAAGCTGCACAACGACATCGACACCGGCGGCAACGGCGGCGAAGACCAAGACGAAGCAGGTTCAACCGGCGAAAGTCACCTTCAATTATACGGCCAAGGATCGCGACTGTCTGAAGCGCGCGATGTATTTCGAATCACAGCATTCGGATGAGGACGGCTATCTGGCCGTCGGCACCGTCGTTATGAACAGGCTCACATCAGGCGCCTATCCTCCTTCCATCTGCGGCGTCGTCGCTCAGGAGAGACAGTTTGCACCGGGCGTGATGACGCGCGAGGTGAAGCCGCAGGCCGAAACGGAGCTTGCGACCGCCGCCGATGCGATCCTCGTGAAGGGCGCACGTCATCCGGCGGTGAAGGATGCGATGTTCTTCCACACCGAAGGGCTGAAATTCCCTTACGACAACATGCATTATGTGACGGTCGCCGGCGGTAACGCCTTCTATGAGAAGCGCGATTCCAACGGCACGCTCGAAACGCCGCCTCCGCTGCCCTCCTATGAGGTGGCGATGAATTATGTGCCCGGCGAAAGCATGCTGCCGCCGCAATTCGAGGCCCTGATTCCCTCGGCCGTTCCCGTGCCTCTACCGGCTCCCGATTCCCTGGCCACGGCGAGCACGGCGTCGATGCAGATAACTGCACCGGTGACCGCACCAGCACCTTCGCCGGTTCCGGTGACCACGCCTGCACCCTTGCCGACAACCTCAATCGAGCCCGAACCGGGAATGCCGATCGCAATCCCTACTCCCCGCCCCGCCTATGACAGCGTGATGCTGCGCGGAAGCATGCCCGCGAATGGCGGCTGACGCGGCCAACCCCGCACCCCGGACAAGGAAAAGCGTCTAAGCACGCTCTTCCCAAACCTTGGCAAGTTCCACGATCGTCTGGACGGCCTTTTCCATATCCTGGCGGCTGACCCATTCGAGCGGCGAGTGGAAAGCATGACCGCCGGCGAAGATGTTCGGGCATGGCAGCCCCATGAAGGAGAGGCGCGAGCCGTCCGTGCCGCCACGGATGCTGCCGCGCACCGGCGTCATGCCGGCACGACGCACCGCCTCGATGGCGTTCTCGACGATCTCAGGGTGGCGGTCGAGTACGACCTTCATGTTGCGATACTGCTCCTTCACCTCAAAACGATATGTCGAGCCGGGATAGGCTGATATCACGTCCTTGACGATGGCTTCGAGCATGGTCTCCTTTTCCACGAGACCTTCGTCGGTGAAGTCGCGAATGATCAAGCTCAGCGAAGCCTTTTCCATCGAGCCGGTCAGATCGACCGGATGGATGAAGCCTTGCCTGCCCTCTGTGGTCTCGGGCGCAATATTCCTCGGCAGCCGATCGATGATCGCGCCGGCGATCTTGATGGCGTTTTCCATGCGGTCCTTGGCAAAGCCCGGATGGATCGCCACGCCCGATATGGCGATCTCCACACCATCGGCCGAAAAGGTCTCGTCCTCGACATGGCCTGCCGTCTCTCCGTCCATCGTATAGGCGAAATCCGCTCCGAGTTTCTTGAGGTCGACCTTGTTGACCCCGCGCCCGACCTCCTCGTCTGGCGTGAACAGGATCTTGATCGTCCCATGCTTGATATCGGGATTATCGACGAGGATCTGGGCTGCGGTCATGATCTCCGCCAAACCAGCTTTGTCGTCGGCGCCAAGCAATGTCGTGCCATCGGTCGTGACGATGTCGTTGCCGATCTGGTTCTTCAGCTCGGGATGCTCGCTGACGCGGATCACCCGGCTCTGATCGCCGACAAGCGCGATATCCCCGCCCGCATAGTTCCTGACGAGCTGCGGCTTGACATCGGTGCCGCTGAAATCGGGCGCCGTATCCATATGCGAGCAGAAACAAATGACCGGAACTGTCTTGTGGCTATTGGCCGGAATGGTCGCGTAGACATAGCCGTGCTCATCGAGATGCGCGTCCGCAAGGCCGATCTTCAGCAGTTCATCGACCAGAACCCGTCCAAGATCCTTCTGCTTTTCGGTGGTCGGCTGCGCCGACGAGGAGGGATCGGATTGCGTGTCTATCACAACATAACGGAGAAAGCGGTCGAGGACAGTATCGGTCATAGTTTCATCCCAGCGAGATCACGCGGAGGATATAGGCCTTGCGGATCGTACGGCAAAAGCTTTTTCCATTCGCGACGTATCAGTATTCACCGTTCAATCGGTCGTGCGCTCGCGGGGTGCCGGGATCGATACCACATGCGAAAGCAGCCCGGCGTCGGTAACGTCATGAACGAGAAAGGAGGGAGCGTCGGCCACCGGAAGATCGGCCCGGCCATCAAGCAGCAGCGGATTGGGCGGACACAGAGAACCGCAGGTCTGTACCGGAATCGATCCCAGCCTGCCGGATAGGGGTCGGTGAACATGGCCGCAGGCAATCGCCAGCGGCTGTCTGTCCATTGCCTCCAGGGCGCCGAGAAGCGCACCGTCATTCCTGCATCTGACCTGATCCAACGACTCTATGCCGACCTTGAATGGTGGCTGATGCATGAACAGAAGGACGGGGGTCTTCACATCCGCAAGCGCGCTCGTCAGCCAGTGCAGATGGGGAAGGACGTCGCCGTAGCTCTGACCGGCTACCGTAACATCGAGACCACAGAGGATCAGCCCATTGACGGCTCCGCGGAAATGCATCGGTCCCGCCGCAGCGGCCCATGTGCCGACAGCGGCAAGTTCGGATCGCATCAAGAACGCATCATCGCCGTTGCCCGGCAATAGATGAACTGGACAGTCCAACGACCGCAGGCACTCGGCGATCAAGCGATAACCTTGCCGCCACCCGTCATCCACCAGATCTCCTGTCACCACGAGCGCATCCGGCCGAAACGTCTTCAGCCAGTCTATCGCCCGCTCCAGCGTCTGAAGCGAAGAAAGATCCGGCGTTACATGAATATCGGATATCTGCGCAATAAGCATATCGTGCCTTTCAGCTCCTGCCGGAGGCAGTATGCCGAAATCGGCAGCGACGGGCTACAGGCCCTCACGGTTCAATCGACGCGTTTTCCCTCGCCGTCGAACACATGCAGATACTGGGCCGGGAAGGCCACATTGACTTTGGGACCTGCCTTCAGCGCGCCGCGATCCAGCGTGAAGATCTTGAACGGCAGGCCGTGCAGGGCAAGGTGCACAATGATGCCGAAGCCTGTGGGTTCGACGAGTTCTACATCCGTGGCAAGCCCCGCCCCGTTGTCGCTCATCACCACATGCTCCGGCCGGATGCCGAGCGTCACCTTCGCGCCATCGGCAAGCGGCAGCGGCTTGGCGAGCGGCACGATCGTTCCATCCTTCAGCCGCACGCCGCCAGCGTCATATGTGGCGTCGAGGAAATTCATGCCCGGCGAGCCGATAAAACCGGCAACAAAGAGGTTGGCGGGGTGGTCATAGAGTTCCAGGGGGCTGCCGACCTGCTGGACCACCCCGCCATGCATGGCGACGATCCGGTCCGCCAGCGTCATTGCCTCGATCTGGTCGTGAGTCACGTAGATCGAGGTCGCCTTCAGGTCGCCATGCAGTTTCTTGATTTCGGCGCGCATCTGCTCGCGCAGCCGCGCATCGAGGTTGGAAAGCGGTTCGTCGAACAGAAAAGCCTTCGGCTGGCGCACGATGGCGCGGCCCATGGCGACGCGCTGGCGCTGGCCGCCGGAAAGCGCCTTCGGCCGTCGTTCGAGCAGCGGATCGAGGCCGAGCTTACCAGCGGCGGCGGCCACCGCGCTTGCGATCTTCTCCTTCGCCGTCTTCCGAAGTCTCAGGCTGTAGCTCATATTGCCCGCGACATTCATATGCGGGTAGAGCGCATAGGACTGGAACACCATGGCGATGTCGCGATCCTTGGGATGCAGCTCGTTCACCCTGGCGCCGGCGATGCGGATCTCGCCCGATGTGACATCCTCCAGCCCGGCGATCATACGCAGCAGCGTAGATTTTCCGCAGCCGGACGGGCCGACGAGCACGACGAATTCACCGTCCTGGATTTCAAGGTCGACACCGTGCAGCACCTGCACGTGACCATACGCTTTGCGGATATTCCGGATATCGATCGATGCCATTTGTTTAACCCTTGACCGCGCCGGCCGTCAGGCCCTGGACGAGATAACGCTGGATGAGCAGGAAGAAGAGGCCGGCCGGAATGAGCGCCATGACGCCAGCCGCCATCATCTGCCCGAAATCCACGGAGAATTTCGAAACGAAGGTGAGAAGCCCGACAGGGAAAGTCGCCGCATCGTTGCCGTTGATCAGCATCAGCGCGAAAAGCAGCTCGCTCCAGGCGGCGGTGAAGACGAAGCCGAGCGTGGCGGCGATGCCCGGCAATGTCAGCGGCAGGATGATCTGGCGGAAGGCGGTAAACTGCGTCGCTCCGTCGATCATCGCCGCCTCTTCGAGATCTCTGGGGATGCCGTCGAAGAAGGACTGCATCAGGAAGGTGGCGAAGGGAACGTTGAAGGCGGTGTAGACGATGACGAGCCCGGTCAGGCTGTTCGTCAGATGTAAGGGCGACAGGATCTTGAAGATCGGAGCGACCAGCATGACGAGCGGGAACATCTGGGTCAGCAGCATCAGCGCGACGATCCAATATTTCGCCCGGAAATTGAAGCGCGACAGCGCATAGCCGGAGAGCGAGGCGCAGATCGTCACCGTCACGGCCGTCGAGGTCGAGACGATCAGGCTGTTCTTGAAGAAGGTCGGAAAGGCGCTGTGCTGCAGCACGAAGGCATAGTGATCCCATGTCGTGCGCGAGGGCCACATGCGCACGCCCTCGGTATAGAGCAGATCGTTCGGCGTCACCGAGACCTTGAGCAGCCAAAACAGCGGGAAGAGCGCGAAGGTGATGTAGCAGAGGATCGCCAGACGGTGCGCGATCGTGGGGATGACGGATCGTCTCATGGTCTCAATCCTTGTTCAGCAGCGTTTGCCGCAGCAGGATGATCAGCATCGAATAGGCAAGTAGCAGCGCGAGCAGCACCAGAGCGATCGCCGAGGCGTAACCGAAATCGAGCCGCTTGAAGGCCGTCGTGAAAATATAGCTCGCGACGATCTGCGTGCGGTCGGCCGGCCCGCCATTGGTCATGACGACGATGAGATCGGCGAAATTGGAAATCCAGACGGTGCGCAGCAGCACGGTGATGGCGATCGTCGGCGCCAGAAACGGCAGGGTGATCGAGCGGAAACGCTGGAACCAGCCGGCACCGTCGATCGACGCGGCTTCGTAAAGATCGCGCGGGATCGCCTGCAGGGCCGCCAGCAGCGTGATGGCGAAAAAGGGAATGCCCCACCAGACATTGGCGATGATCGGCCCCCACATGGCATAATTGGGATCGGAAAGGATATTGCCCGGCTCATGCATCAGCCCGAGCGCGAAGAGCCAGTGGGGGATCGGCCCGATCACCGGATTGAACAGCCAGGCCCAGTTGAGGCCGGCGAGGAAGGACGGCACCGCCCAGGGCAGAAAGACCAGCGCCTGCGCAATCGCCCGGCCTGGGAATGGCTTGTCGAGCAGCAGCGCCAGTGTCAGCCCGAAAACGAACTGCAGGACGACGGAGGTCCCGGTCCACCAGAGGGTATTCCGAAGCGCGCCGTAGAAGGCCGCATCCCCGGAAAGCTCGCGGAAATGATCGAGCCCGATGAAGCCGCCGGAAAAGGGATTGAGCAGTTGGATATCACGGAAGGCGTAGGAAACGCCGAGCGTCAGCGGCACCAGCATCACCGCGATGATCAGGATCAGGGACGGTGCGCTATAGAGATAGGGCTCCGAAGCGTCAGCAAGGCGATGCAGCCATGGCCTGCGGTCGCGACGCATGTCGAGCGTATCGGCGGAAATGGTCATCGGGTTGCAGTTTCCATCATAGGTGTATCACTGGAGTTCCTGGCCGACCCGCGAATTCGAGCGGGTGTGCCCCCTCATCCGCCTGCCGGCACCTTCTCCCCGCAGGGGAGAAGGGGATATGCCGCAACCTCTCCGTTCCCTGTCCCTCGGGGGTCCGAAGGACGGGTCGAGACCGGTGGCTCGACCCCGGTTGGTGGCCCGAAGGGTCGGATGAGGGGCTCCGCACTCGGAGCCCACCCCTTACTTCTTGGTGAGGAACTTCTGCTGCGCCTTGGTCAGATATTCCGCCCACTGGTCGGCCAGATCCTTCGCCGAGATATCGCCGAGCAAGGCCTGCTGCGAGGTCTTGATCGCCAGCGAATCCTTGAAGAAGGCGAATTCCTCGAGATAGGTCGGCATGACGGTTGGCACCGTATTCGGGTCAGCCAGTTCCTCGAACCAGCCCTTGAACTGGTCACCGGCATAGAAGGGATCCTTCTCGGCCGCCGTATAGGCCGGCAGGGCGCCGATGCGCTTGTTCCACTCGATATTGCCTTCCGGCCCTTCGAGGGTGGCGATCAGCTTCCAGGAGAGATCCTTGTTGCCGCTGGTCGTGAACATCGACCAGCCGCCATAACCGATCGTCGGGAAGGACTTGCCGTCGGGACCCTTCGGCAGCGGCATGACGCCGAAGTCATCCTTTTTCATGCGCTCGGCGATGGCGATCAGCGCATCCGGGTCCTGGTCGAGGAAGGCGCAGGTACCGGAATAGAAGCCGGCGACGACCTCGTTGAAGCCCCAGTTGACGCTATCCTTCGGCGCATAACCCTTCTTGTAGAGATCGACCATCCATTCGATGCCCTTGGCCCAGCCGGGGCTGTTCATCGTCGAAGTGCCGTCGTCATTGAAGTACTTGTTCGAGCCGGCCATGGAGGCTGCAAAGATCATCCAGCCATTGAGACCGCCCGGTCCACCGCGCATGCAGTAGCCGTATTTGCCGGAGAGCTTGGAGACCTTTTCCGAAGCGGCGGTGAATTCATCAAGGGTCTTCGGCGGCGCGGCGACGCCGGCTTCCGAGAGCAGCTTTTTATTGTAGAACATCGCCCGGAGATAGAAGCCGTAGGGCAGCATGTAGGCGGTGTTCTTGACATCGCGGCCGAGTTCGAGCGCACGCGGCGTCAGCTCCTTGGTGTGCTCCCACTTTTCGAGATAGGGCTCCAGGCTCTCGAGCATGCCGTTATTCGCATAGAGCGACAGCCAGGTGTCGGGCATCTCCATCACATCAGGCACGTCGCCGGCGGACACCATGGTCGCAAACTTCTGGAAGGCCTCGTTCCAGGGCAGCGAGATGATATCGACCTTGGTGCCGGGATTGGCGGCTTCGAACTTGCCGACGATCGACTTCAGCGTTTCGGTACGCTCCGGGCTGGTGATGACTTCGACTAGCTTGAGCGTCGTATCAGCAAAGGCCGTACCCGCCATCATCGAAGCAAAGAGCGTTGAGATTATTAGTTTTTTCATGCTCAGTTCCCCCTTGTTAGGTTTCTCTCTGGTTTCAGGATTGTGAGGCGGCGGCGAGCGCCTCCTCGATGTCCCTCCACAGCGCCTCGGTTCCTTCGAGGCCGACATGGAGGCGTACGGATCGCGCATGGATACCGAAGGCATGCGCGGAATTCGGCTGTGCCTTCTGCTGAAGCACCACCTCGCCCGGTACGATCAGGCTTTCATGTCCACCCCAGCTTACACCCAGTTTGAAGAGCTTGAGGTGATCGGCGAAAGCGCGGATATCGACGCCCTCGCGGAAGATGAAGGAAAACAGGCCAGAGGTGCCGTTGAGGCCGGCGGGCAGACGGTTGGCGAGGCCGGGATGGCAGACAGTCTCCACCACCTCGAGCTTCTGCAGGCGTCTGGCGATTTCGAGGGCGGAGGCCTCGTGAGCTTTCATACGCAGCGGCAGCGTGCGCAGGCCGCGGATCAGAAGCCAGGCATCAAAGGGCGAAAGCTTGCCGCCGAGATAGGGATAGGCCTCGGCCTTGATGCGCGCGATCATCTCCTTCGCGCCGGCAACGACGCCGGCCACCACATCGCTGTGGCCGCCCAGATATTTCGAGGCCGAATGGATGACGAGATCGACGCCGAGCGTCAGCGGCCGCTGGAAGAACGGGCTCGCCCAGCTGTTGTCGATCATGGAGACGACGCCGTGCCGCCTGGCGAGCGCTGCGAGCGCGCCGACGTCGTGCGCCTCCATCACCCAGCTCGTCGGGCTTTCCATGTAGAAGACCTTGGCGCCAGGCAGCACTCTCGCGACCGCTTCCTCGTCGCGCCCGTCGACATAGGTCACCTCGATCTTCATTCGTTTCAGAATGGTGCCGAACAGGCGGAAGGCATCGGGATAGACATGCTTGACCGCGACGATGCGGTCGCCCGGCTCGACGAAACTCAGAACGGCCGACGAAATCGCCGCCATGCCACTCGCAAAACCCAGCGCATCCTCCGCGCCTTCGAGCTTTGTCAGCATTTCCTCAAAGGCGCGCACCGTCGGGTTCAGCCCGCGTGTATAGATCGGCCGCAGCTTCTCGCCGCGATAGCAGGCGATCATCTCGTCATAATCGGAAAAAGTGAAAAGCGAGGTCTGGAAAATCGGCGGAACGACGGCCTCGGCGAAGTTGCCTTCATCGTGAGCCGTGATCAGGGAAGCGAGATCGAACGGTTCTGCGCCGCTGCTCATTTGGACATTTCCTTGATGTCTTCCTCGACGATGTCGAGAATTTTCAATGTTTCGGCGCGCGCGGCCTCCGGATCGCCTGCGGCGATCGCGTCGAAAAGGGTGCGATGAAAGGGAAATGACCGGCGGGCGAAATCCTGCCGGTCGAAAGGGTGTTCCCAGAAACGTTCGAAGGTCCCGCGCATCTGCTCGAGAAGCTGGCGAAACAGCGGATTGTGGGTGGCGTCGTAAACGGCGAGATGGAAGGCAAGATCCTCTGGCCCGGAGGTGCCTTTCTCCAAGTGCACCCGCTCCATCTCCTCCAGTTTTTCCTCGATGACGACAAGATCCTTTGCGGTGCGCCGGCGCGCCGCGACCATGCCCGCCTCGCATTCGATGCCGCGGCGAACCTCCAGCGTCTGCAAGAGCGCGTCACGCAGGTGCGCCGTGTCGAACGACAGCGGCATATGGATCGTTGCCCTGGAAACCGGCTTCAAGAGATAGGTGCCGCTGCCCTTGCGCGTCTCGATGACGCCGAGCGCCTGGAAATGGCGGATCGCTTCGCGGATGGTCGAGCGCCCGACGGCAAGTGCCGCCATCAGCTCACGCTCGGCCGGCAGGCGGTCCCCCGCCTTCAACCTGGCTTCCTCGACATAATCCGCCAACGCATCAGTCACCTGACGCGCCCGGTCCATGACGGGAAGCGGCCGGATCACCGGCCTGTCGCCGCTATTTGCCTTCATGGTTCCCCATTTTCTGTTCAGGCAACCGACCTTAAAATTGGTCTGACATCTTAGCATTTAGCAAAGATGGGAAGGCGTCAAGCGGTGTTTGTGTATAAGGAACTCTCACGTGGCCCAGACCGCGGGGTTGGTGTCCCAAAAGGAGGTCTGGCGTGGCCAAGAGGGTTTTCGGCAACTTGAAAGGGTGATTGGACGCGCTTGAATTCGGCGGGAGCGTTGTGAGGATTTTGCCGTTTCGTCTCTTGCAAGCTCGTGGAGCATTGTCTGTGAAACGAGGAAACCACGCGATGAAACATGGCAGGCCAGACTATCACTCAGAACGATTCCGCGAACTTTCGATCAAGATGAGGCTGCGGATGCACAAAGCATCTCACGAGATAATGCGAGCGAAGTCACAAGCTGAGGCGGATCAGATCGGTTATGGTGAGTATGGAACACTCGATCTGTCGCTTCTGTCTGAGCGAATGGAGCGTGCGGAAGAAGTCGCCAAGACTGTGGCCAGATGGCAGCAGAGCGGCAGCAAACTCCACGATGTCTCCCGGCTGCTGTCCGCGGTGGCGGAAGGTTTGACCCCCGCCATCCCAGAAATGCCGTCAGCCCGCGTAGACGACAACTTTTACCTGCATTTCGGCCGGGGCGCGAACCTGCTGATTCCTGGTCTTTCCGACGCATGGGTGGACGGCGCGTACGTCGAGTTCTTGTGTCAGTCTGAGGGCGGCGGCGGCCCTGGGTATCGGTTTATGATCGTGGGGACTATTGACGATTGTCAAAGCTCGATAGGTGACCTGCTTCTTAACCAATCTGTTGTCGCTTCCTTTTTCGTCGCTGCGACCTCGACCCTGAGCGATGCCGTCCCAAGACAGCCGGGTGATCAACACATTGATCGTCCGGTATTCGAGGCGGTCATTGATCGGCTGGCGATCGCCCTTAGATGCGTCGCCAAAGCCGACTTGCCCTATGACATCGAACGCGAGATCAACCTCGTTTCCCCTGCCCTAGCTTGTGTAGTCCTCAGGCACTGACCGGCGTCAGCGAGAGAAAAGGCCTTCTTGCCTGAGGTTCCGGGCGAGAAGCATGAATTCCTCAAACTCGGCTCTGAAATTAGCCTGGACGCCCATGCGGGCGACGAGAAGATGCTTGCGGATTTTCGAGAGAAATTCCTCTGAGGGCGTTTCCTGAGCTACGCGCTCGCGTTCATAAGCCAGCGCCTTCATCAATGATCGCTTGATAGCGGGGTGATGTGGTCCAACGAAAAAGAGCCGATGAAGAGTCTCGCAGGTAGCTCGGTCAAAACGCCCTTCGGTAATCTCCGCGATATTGATGGCCACTGTCACCGCCGGCACAAACTCCATGTGCGAGAAATCCTTATCGTCCCACTCGATCTGATCAGCATTGCAGCCAAAGTGTAGCTCGGCCAGAGAAGCGCCGTTGTCGTTCCACAAGCCGTCCGCGAATTGGCCGATGATTTCCTCCCGGTCCATCTCGTCCGCAGTGCGATCTAGTACATTCAAGTCTGTGATCATCGTAAATCGTATCATGATAACCCCTTAAAATTGCGGGCCCACCGCATTAAAATTCGCTCGTCGTAATTGTCACTACGCGACACCCGGTTAACGGGAGTTGTGGACGACTGCGGCGGATGAACCTTCTTCGAATCGAGGTAAACGAAAATGGAAATGGGCCCATCGCCGCAGGGGAACTGCCTCGCGCGAGTTGATCGCTGTTGTCAATCGATGCGAGAGCGGTGGCTCACGCTTGATCTTTTCGCGACTCGACATTTTCGATTGCGATCGCACTCGCCGGCTTCCCGCCAGGTTGCAACATCTGTTAGCCTACGCTGTGGAGTCGGGGGGAGAGATTTTGACGGAAAGACACGGAGTAGCGCAGTCCTCCACGGAAATAGGTGACGCGCTTCGCGATCAGGTGATCGATCTTCTTGAGGCGGAAGGCCACAAGGTCTCGCGTGAAATTCGCATCGGCACTAAGAAGGTCGATATCCTTCTGGAGACGGATGATGAGTTCCGTCCGCAAAAGATTGCTGTCGAGTGTAAGAACCTCGCCAAAAACATGTCGCAGGGAGAGCTGAACGCGATCTGGGCCGACTACATGGCATTGTACGAAAAAGGCGAAGTTACTGGTGTCTTCGTCATTTCACGACTTGATTTCTCACCGGAGGCAAAAGCCTACGCTCAAGACAGGCGCGGTCGCCTTGATATTTTCTCCATCAAAGAATTCGAAGACAATCTCCTTGGCTTCCGCAAGTACTGCCGGGACGTTCGCGATCTATTCAACGAAGGCGGCCTTGAAAAGTATTACATCAAGTCCTCGATGGAAGGTGGCGGCGAACTCCATGAACGCATTCTTGCATGGGTGGCGGATCCGTCGAAGATCCCAGTTGCAATCCTTGGCGGTTATGGGATGGGAAAGACTTCATACTGCAAGTTCCTTACGAAGGAACTGGCGGACCGATATCTCGAAGACCCCTCCTTCAGGGTGCCGATTTACGTTCGGCTGTCTGATATCGCCACCCAGACGGATGTGGACGGCCTTATCGCCAAGACATTGGCCGGCCGTTACAATACGAAAAACTACTCGTTCGCCAAATTTAAGAAGCTGAACCGAGCGGGGAAGTTCGTGGTCATCTTCGATGGCTTCGACGAAATGAAGCACGCGCTTTCCTGGGCGGACTTCAAGTACAACTTTTCCCAGATACACTCGCTTCTGGAAGGCAGAGCCAAGATTATCGTAGCAGGAAGACCCAACGCGTTTCTCTCCGACAGCGAACACGCGTGGATACTGCGGGGGCAGAGGATCGCCGGCGAAAACGTTATTCGGATACCGGGCGCACCCGAGTATTCCGAACTCTCCCTAGCCCAGTTTTCGGGCGAGGAAGTCACCAATTTCCTCGAGAGGTATCTTCGTCAACATCACCCCGTCGATCTGACCGAGCTACCCGACATCGAGAAGTGGGTATCAGATCGCGTGATGGACTTCGACAAAATCCGGTCGAATGGCGATCTTCACCGACCCGTGCACCTCAAAATCTATGCAGACATCGCGGCTGATCCGCACGTGAAGCTCGAGAGCTTCACCACATACGGTCTCTATTCGATCGCGGCGACCAGAATTAGCGAGCGCGAAGGGGAGAAGATAGTTCGAAAGCAGATCGACGCCGAAAAAAGGGAACGCATCATCGAGAGAATCGCATGGTGGCTGTGGGACACGTACGACGGGCGGCGTCTCTATTTCACGGCCGATTCAGTGCCGGAATCGATCATCGGGCGCAACCTTCTCGACGACCCTGCTTACGAGCGAGAGACGCTTTACCGTGAGATTTTCACTGGGTCGTTTCTCGAACGGAAGTTCGGGCAAAACTATTACTTTTCCCATCGATCCTTCTTGGAGTTTTTTGTCGCGCGCAGGCTCGAGAGCGCCGAAAAGCACGACATTCCCGTCCAGTCGATCTTCAAGAACCTAAACCCGGAGATATTGGCATTCCTTCGACAAAGCCCAGGATATCAAGAGTTCCTAGAGTATGTTGACAGGGGGATGCAGCGGTTCAGCGGGGAGATTCCCCAACTCCTGCTGGAGGAGATATTCAAATATCGCGAGGAAAAAGGGTTGGCCGACGCTCAAGTTCCGATCCAAGTACTACTTCGCTACTACGGGCTTTTCCGATCCGACGAAATGGACGTCCCCGCACTCGTGCGCATGATCACGATGGACTTGAGCGCGAAAAATCAGGAGCATCGGGAGACCGCGATCTATTTCGCGCTTTTCCTCCTCCGAGTGCGATTCGACAGAGAGGTGTTAGTTGGCCTCCTCCAAGCACTGGTGAAAACCGTGCAATGGCCGAGCCGCGCAAGCTCCGCGTCGGGGATGAGCATGACGAAGTACTCATACTCCCGCCAGAACATCGGAGAATACGTCTTTGTGCGGTTTGCGAGGATTGCTGCAGAGATGGCGAGAGACGGCCATCCAGTCGTCAGTTTTGACTATTCGCGGGCCTTCGATGAGGTTCGGGACAAGAGGTCGCCCAAGATTGTGATTGCCGCCTCAAGCTTTGAAAAGCTCACCGAGCCCGCTCTCCCGGCGCGGTTAGAGTTCAACGAAATCTTCGAAGGCATTAGCGTAAAGGACCAGAAGGCCGCGCGCGACGTCTTAACTGTAGGTGTGACGTGACGGTCTAAGACGGGATACTCTGGCGTCTAAAATGGCTAACATTTACGCAGGATGGACCGGGCGACGCGAATCCTACTGTATCCGAGTGAAAGTCGATAAGCCGTTCCTGTCATCGGACTTTCAGGTGAGCCCCGCCTTCCTCCCCTCATTCCTCGACTATAGCGGCATTAGGTAGCAAAAACCCGGAGTTTGCTACCTGATGCCCGAAGTACCTGCGTGGTGCGAATCGCAGCTAGCTGATATCTGGCGGGCATCGATTATGGTGGGAACAAATGCAGCACGATATTCTGGACTTCGTAGCGAAGATTGCTTGGCCGACGGTGGCCCTTATCGCCATCATATTCCTCGGCCCTTTGGGTGTACTCCGTGAGACGATCGGCGAACTGGCGGACAAGCTCTTCAAGATGACCCAGGCAGTCAACGACTTCAAGCAGACCGCCACGGAATTCAACAAGACGCAGGAGCTGCTAAGAAACTCGAGCGGCTGGGTCGGGGAAATGCAGTCGCAGCTCGCTTCGATCGCAGACCAGCTCGACAAGGTCCGCCAGACCACCCAGGAAATCGATCTCACAATCCAGGAGACTGCGATCATCGAAGGTAGCCGCTCACTTGGTCAACCTATTGAAGTAGCCGAGGATGTGCAGGGTGCTTCGGAGGCGGCTCCCTCGCTCAGCGCGGACGAAATGTACTACGACATCCGTGATCGATGGCACGCCTTCTCGGAAAAGCTCAAGCAACGGGTCGGCGCAGAGAATTTTGACGCCCGCATGATCGGCGCTATCGCACGAAGCCACGTCGATCGCAGACGTGCCCGCCCTCTGACTTCGACCGAAGCGGACCGGATCGAACGGCTCCACTCGCAGATGAAGCGCTTCAACCGGCTGCAAAGTTCCCGCGAAGACTGGCTCTCTCACGAGGTATACAGCGCTTTCGTCAAAAGCCTCGACCAGGCAATCGCCTCGCTGCAGGCGGCCGGGTCATCGGCCTCAACTTAGGTCCCCTCGTCACGACGGCCGATCACGCGCGCCTGCCCACGTTCGATGGCCTGGCGCTTGGGCCAGCTTAATCGCGCGGATGGAGAAGGGTGGCCCTCCGCGGAAACTCTGAAATGACTGCATTGACGAGCCCGAGAGGAGGTGCAGGAGCTTGGAAATCGAGCCGTATGACATCGATTTTTTGTGATCTGCCGATGTCGGTTTCTATGTTTGTCGTCGCTCCCGCTATCAAACCGAATATCCCCAATCCCAGAATGGATTTCACGGAGACAGTGTAAACAGGAAAGTCGCGGCTCTCATTACGTACCACATAGGCCGTCCTTGCAGCGCCTTCATTGACGCAGAACGTCACGCGACTTCCAATCGTCACGGCATCATCGGGCATATTTCTGGGGGCGCAGACTGAAGCCTCCAGCGCCGATTCAGGCGTGGTTTCTGCCTTGCACCGCATAACGAAAAAGCGCCCACCTAATCTTGGCAGGCGCTTCCCCGAGATCGACCCCCGCGAGCCTTGACAGCCTTCGCGATGGGACCGCCACTCCCGAGCAAATACGCGACGACAACAGTAGGATAGACGTTTTCGTCGTATTGTAGGGTACCGACCTTGGCGTCTCCAGTCAGTCCGGGATGGGGTTACCGGACCCTCACCATTAGGCGTTGTTCTTCTTCCACTCTTCGTAGCGCGCCTTGTTTTCGGCATTCGCGGGGTATAGCCCCGGCAACGCCGCACCCTTGTTGACTTCCTGCATAATCCAGCCTTCGAGACGCTCTTGCTCTGTAGCGGCGTCGAGAATGTCGTCGATCATGGCAGCCGGGATGACAACGGCACCGTCGTTGTCGATGACGATGACGTCGTTAGGGAACACAGCTACACCGCCGCAGCCAACGGGCTGGTCCCAGTCGACGAACGTCAGACCAGCCACGGACGGAGGAGCGGCCGCGCCAGAGCACCAAACAGGAAGGTTCGTGCCGAGTACACCGTCGAGATCTCGTACCACGCCGTCCGTAACGAGCGCCGCTACGTTCCGCTTAGCCATACGCGCGCAGAGGATGTCGCCGAAAATGCCGGCGTCCTTGATGCCCATGGCGTCGACTACCGCGATGCATCCTTCCGGCATCGCTTCGATGGCGGCGCGGGTGGACTTCGGGGAAGACCAGGATTCCGGGGTGGCGAGGTCTTCGCGGGCCGGGACAAAGCGAAGAGTGAACGCACGACCGACGATGCGGCCCTGACCCGGCTTGATGGGTATGGCTCCACGCATCCAGACATTGCGCAAGCCTTTCTTCAAAAGGATGGTCGTTAGGGTAGCGGTGGTGACTGTTGCGAGCGTGGACTTGATCTCTGCGTCGGTGGCCATAGGCTTTATCTCTCGTTCTTTCTGTTCTCAGATACTGGCAATCATGCCGCCGTCGATGCGGACGATGCTTCCGGTGATGAAAGAGGCGCGGTCGCTTGCCAGGAAGGCTACCGTGTCTCCGTATTCTTTCGGCTTGCCGTAGCGTCCCACCGGGATGGTCGCGGTGCTTTCGGCAGCAACGTCCTCGACTGAACGTCCTTCCCGCTTCGCCTTCTGCTCATCGAGGAAGGTGATCCGTGGAGTTGCTATGCGGCCCGGCAATACGATATTGGCCGTAATGCCTGCGCCGCCGACTTCCTTAGCCAGCGTCTTTGACCAGCCGACGAGCGTGCTGCGCAACGCATTGGAAAGCCCAAGGTTCGGGATCGGCGACACGACCCCCGAAGATGTCGACGTGATGACGCGCCCCCAGCCCGATGACTTCATTCCGGGGAGAACGCGGTCCGTCAGCGCGATTACCGAGAGGACCATGGACTGGAAGAATTTCGACCACTGCTCAGCTGCCTGACCCGAAACCGGGGTCGGCGGCGGGCCACCCGTGTTGTTGATCAAGATTGACACGTTGCCGAAGCGACTCTCGATGAGAGAGACGTTCTGGTCGATCACGGAGAGATCGCTGATGTCCCACTTGATCGAAAAGGCTTCGCCACCCTTGGAGGTGATCGACTTAGCCGTCTGTTCGGCGGCATCCAGATCGATGTCCGCGACAACGACCTTCGCGCCCTCACCAGCCAACGCTTCGGCGATCGCGCCGCCCAGGCCTCCGCCAGCGCCCAGGACCAGTGCGCACTTACCTGCAATTCCCAAATCCATTGCTCATTCCTCGCTATTTACTTGAGCGACGCGCATGCGTCTGCGATCCTCTCGCAGGCATCACGAAGTCGATCCGTCGATGTCGCAAAGGAAATTCGAAAATACGGCCCGAGGCCAAAAGCCGAACCCGGCACGACGGCTACGCCGACGGACTCCAGGAGGTACGTCGCGAAATCGACGTCGGTCACAAGCACCTTTCCATTCGGCACCTGCTTGCCGATAACGCCAGCGCACGATGGAAAAAGGTAAAAGGCACCATCGGGCGTCTTGCAGCTTAAACCATCGATGCCGTTGAAAGCGGCGAGGCAGAGATCGCGACGTTCTTGAAAGACGGCGTTGCGTTCGGCCAGGAAGTCGAGCGGACCTGTGAGTGCCGCCACAGCCGCCGCTTGTGACACCGAACTCGGGTTTGTCGTGCTTTGGGACTGGATGGTCCCCATGGCCCTGATCAAGTCAACTGGACCGCCTGCGTAGCCGATGCGCCATCCGGTCATCGCGTAAGCCTTGGACACGCCGTTACAGGTTAGCACCCGTTCGCGCAGCCGGGGCTCGACGGCCGCAATCGTATGGAATTCCCAGCCATCGTAACGGATATGCTCGTACATATCATCGGTCATCACCAAAACCCGAGGATGACGAAGCAGAACCTCGGCGATAGCCTTCAGCTCCGCGGCGGAGTAACCCGCTCCCGTCGGGTTGCTGGGCGAATTGAGAACCAGCCATTTTGTGCGCGGCGTGATCGCGCCCTCTAGCACCTCCGCCGTAAGTTTGAATCCGGATTTTTCGCCGCACGAGACCGTCACCGGAACACCGCCCGTGAGCAACACCATATCGGGATACGATACCCAATACGGGGCCGGAATGATAACCTCGTCACCCTGGTCGAGAGTTGCCGAGAAAGCGTTGAAAATGACCTGCTTGCCTCCCGTGCCGACCGAAATGTTGGCCACCTCGTAATCAAGCTCGTTTTCGTTCTTGAACTTGTCGACGATCGCGCGCTTGAGAGCGGGTGTACCATCGACGTCGGTGTATTTCGTTTCGCCGTTGTCGATGGCGTTTTTGGCAGCGGCCTTGATATGATCAGGAGTATCGAAGTCGGGCTCACCCTGTGAAAGCGCAACGATGTTCTTTCCGTTTCGACGCAGCTCTGCGGCAAGTCTGGTGATCGCGATCGTTGGCGAGGGCTTTACCGTCTTCAGCCTTGCGGAAAGGCTTTCACGGTTGAATTGGAGAGTCATCGTATTCCTCTAGGTCGAAAGATCGAGGAGAGATTGACATTAACTCCGACATTAGAAAATATGTGTTTTCGTGATTTTGAAACACAGGAATACTTAATTTGGAGACCCGGTTCCTAAAGACGTTCCTCAATGTCGTCGAGCTGACGTCGGTTGCTGCCGCCGCTCGATTGGAGTCGTTAACCCCGTCGGCAGTAGTTCAGCGGATCAGGGCTTTGGAGGCTGATGTCGGGGCGGTGCTCCTTCGACGATCCGGACACTCGACGCGGCCGACCGAGGCGGGGGTAGCGATACTCGAAATGGCCCGCACGCTGATCGAAGGAACGGAGAGCCTAAAGGCGATCGCCACCCGCAACGAGGAGGTGGGAACGATACGGGTGGGCGTCATTCATTCGATGATCACGGGGCTTCTGCCGGAAATACTGACCGCAATGAAGGAGACGCGCCCCGGAATCCTGGTCGACGTCCAACCTGGTCAGTCTGTTGATCTCTATCAGAAAGTGCTGGACGGTACGCTCGACGCGGCAATCCTGGTGGAACCCCCTTTCGCGATTTCCAAAGAGCACGTCTGGCGGGAACTTCGGCGCGACCGGTTGATCGTTCTCACGAGTTCGACGGAACAGGAGACGGATGTCCAAACCATCTTGCGGCAGGCTCCGTTCATTCGCTACGATCGCAAGCATTGGGGCGGACGCACCGCCGAAAGCTATCTCCGGAAGGAGAAACTTTCTCCCCTGGATCGCTACGAGCTCGATTCCCTGGAGGCGATTGTGGTCCTTGTGGGCCGCGGGCTCGGGGTATCGCTGATCCCGGATTGGCTGCCACCCTGGCCTGAGGGACTTCGGTTACGGAAGATCGCCGTCGACGGGGCCCCGACTCGAAATGTCGGGGTTATCTACAGGCAGCTTTCATCGAAGGACAGGCTGGTCGAGGCCTTTTCGCAGGAAGCCTGCAAGGCCGCAAAGGCGAAAGAGCTCACGTTGCGGCTTTGAGACGACGGAGTGGGTTCAGACGACGAGTTTCGTTGCAGAGACAAGGTTGTCGTAGAGGCGTTCGCTTGTCGTGTTGATTTCGCTCATGGCGGAGTATGCCTGCCGGAGGAATTTCTTGTAGGAGCCCTTTCCTTTGTGGGCCTCGAAGAGGTCGATGTAGCCGGGGGTTTGCGTCCACGCCATTAGCGATTGCGCGCCGCACTCCGAATGAAACTGCGTCGACAATGCGTGTTCGCCGACGGCGAGGACCTGTATGGGCGAAACTTCCGAACTGCCGAGAACTTGTGCGCCGGGCGGCGCGTCGGAGACTTCGGCCGTATGCCATTGGACGACCTTGTGACATTCGGAGAGCCCCGCCACCAACGGGTTGGGATTGTGCGGGATATTGATGTTGAAGACCCCGTGCTCGCCGACATCCGAAAGGCCGACCTTCCCACCTAGCGAGTCTGCCAGGAGTTGGTGACCGAGGCAAACGCCGAAGTATGGTTTCGCCCGTTCTGCGACCCATTCCTTGATCGCCTGTTTTTCCATGCGCAGCCACGGATATTTATCCTCTTCCCACACATCCTGCGGCCCCCCAAGCACGAACATGAGATCATGGGACGCAAGGTGGGGAACCTCTTCGCCCGCCCACAGCCGAACGGTGGTTGGCACGAAGCCGTCCCTCGCGAAGGACTCGAGATACTTGCCGGGAGAGTCCCGGTCCACATGCTGAAGGATGAGAACGCTTTTCATGGAAACTGGCCTACAGTATCTGCTTCAAAAAGAGCCGGGTGCGTTCGTGCTGCGGATTGTCGAAGAACTCGGCCGGCGAATTCTGCTCGACGATCTGGCCCTGGTCCATGAAGATGACGCGGTGCGCTACCTGGCGGGCAAATCCCATTTCGTGGGTGACGCAGAGCATGGTCATGCCTTCCTCGGCAAGGCCTACCATGGTGTCGAGCACTTCCTTGATCATTTCGGGATCGAGCGCCGAGGTCGGCTCGTCGAACAGCATGATCTTGGGGTTCATGCACAGCGACCGGGCGATCGCCACACGCTGCTGCTGGCCGCCGGAAAGCTGGCCCGGATATTTGTTGGCCTGCTCGGGGATCTTGACCCGCTTCAGAAAGTGCATGGCGACCTCTTCCGCCTGCTTCTTCGGCATTTTGCGCACCCAGACCGGTGCTAATGTGCAGTTTTCGAGGATCGTCAGGTGCGGGAAGAGGTTGAAGTGCTGGAACACCATGCCGACTTCGCGCCTGACCTCGTCGATCTTCTCCAGATCGTTGGTCAGCTCGGTGCCGTCGACGATGATCTGGCCCTTCTGATGTTCTTCCAGGCGGTTGATGCAGCGGATCATCGTCGATTTGCCCGAGCCCGAGGGGCCGGCGATAACGATGCGCTCGCCGCGCATGACCTTCAGGTTGATGTCGCGCAGCACGTGGAAATCGCCGTACCACTTGTTCATGTTGACGATATCCACTGCGACATCGGATGCGCCGTGGAGCGCCGCTTGTTTTGGTTCCGCCATAGTCACCGCTTGTGCCCCCTGTGTAGTCTTCTTTCGGTATATTTCGCATAGCGGGACATGCCGAAGCAGAATACCCAATACATTAACGCCACCGCGAGATAGCCTGTCGCAGCGGATGTCGGCGTGGCCCATTTCGGATCCCGCAACGTGGTCTGTACGATCCCAAGCAGGTCGAAGACCCCGATAATCAGCACCAGCGTCGTGTCTTTGAAGAGACTGATGAAGTTGCTGACGATGTTTGGGATGGAGATTTTGAGGGCCTGAGGCAGAACTATTTTTATCATCATGGGCCAGTACCGAAGACCAAGGGCGGTTGCGCCCTCGTACTGTCCTCGATCGATCGCCTGGATGCCACCGCGAACGACCTCCGCCATGTAGGCCGACGAGAAAAGCGCTACTCCGATCAGCGCGCGGAGGAGCTTGTCAAACGACATGCCCGGCGGGAGGAAAAGCGGCAGCATCACGCTCGACATGAACAGCACGGTTATCAGTGGAACTCCGCGCACGATTTCGATGAAGCCGACCGAAAGCGTCCTCACCAAAGGCATGCTTGACTGCCTGCCGAGCGCCAACACAATCCCCAACGGCAGCGACGTTATGATCCCAACCACGGCGACGATGAGCGTAACGAGAAGTCCGCCCCACTGGGCAGTGTCTACGGTCGAAAGCCCGAAATCGTAATCCAATGCCGCCATGCCCGCGAACACCGACGCCGACACCGCAAGCAGGACGAACCCCTGCCCCGAACTCATCTGGCGTCGCATCGCCAACGCCCCGACGGCAACCGTCACGCACACCGCAATCAGGCCCGAAACGGAACCGAGTACAGCCATCGTCGAACCTGTTGCCGCCAATACGGCGAAACACAGGCCAGCAGCCAGCGCGATCCCGGTGGCAAGTACACAGAGCCGATTTGTTCTCAGGACTTCTTCTATCCCGGTTGACGCGAATGGCACAGCCACGGTCATCAACAAAAGGCAAACCGCGACGGTGATATATGACCCCGGTCCGAACGCGAGGTTGCCTCCGGAAAGTAGGATCACCACACTCAGCGGGAGGGCCGTCACCAAAAGCAAAGCGTTTACGCGCTTGAATGGCAACGCCGGGACGAGCATGGGTATGCCCACCGCGACGAGGAGCGCGAAACAGACGTTTGCCCGCCAGCGCTGATCGATCGGGTAAAATCCGTATATCCACTGGCCGATTTTTTCCCTCACCAAAGGCCAGCAAGCACCCGTCGGGCTGGCAAGACAAGCGTTACGATCAGCGCCGTCCCAGATGCCCGCGAGGACCGCGAACTTCAGCACGGTCCAGGCGAACCACAGCACAGTCGCTCCGAACAACAGCGTCAGGACGGTCTGGCCAGGTCCTGCGAAGAGATTGAGCCGAAGCCAGCCCCAGATACCGGAAGCGCTGGGCGGAGGCGGCAAACGTGGACTATCTTCGGTTCTGACAAAGGCGGCCATCAGCGTTCCACCAGTTTGGAGTTTGCGTTAAACCAGTTCATCAGCAGCGAGGTTGCGAGGCTCAACGACAGATAGACAACCATCCAGATTGTAACGATTTCAATGGCTTTTCCCGTCTGGTTGAGGATCGTGCCCCCGGTGGCAACGAGGTCCGGATAACCTATGGCGACCGCGAGCGAGGAATTCTTGATAAGACCGAGGTAGGTGGTGCTCAACGGTGGAATGATGATGCGCATTGCCTGTGGGACGACGATAAGCCTCGTCGTCCTGAGGGGGCCAAGCCCGAGTGCGGCCGCCGCCTCTACCTGTCCCCGGTTGACGGCCATTACGCCTGCGCGCACCGCTTCGGCGATGTAGGTCGCCATGTATACCGAGAGAGCGAGCAGCAAAGCGATTAGCTCGGGAATGATCGTAATGCCGCCGGAGAAGCTGAATGCCGTTTTCGTCGGCGCTTCCAGTTCGAATGGTCGACCCATGACCAAGACCAGCAGCGCTCCGATTGCGAGAAAGAGTAGGGACAGGCGCAATCCCGTTTTCGTTTTCGCCCCCTCCTCCGGGTGAACCAGTCCCGAGATGATCAGGATCGCGACCCACGCCAGGGCGATTGCCCCCAGGAGCCAAATGACAGCGCCTTTGTCGGGTGCTCCCGAAAGCGACGGGATCATCAGCCCGCGGTTGGAGATGTAGGCATAGCCGAAGACCGTCCAAGCCTCGCGCGGGGACGGAAGCGTCTGGACAATGACGACCGAGTACCAAACGAAAACCTGAAGGAGCAACGGAATATTTCGAAAGAACTCGATGTAGGCAGCCGCCATACGTGACACGATCCAGTTCTTCGAGAGCCCCATGATCCCGACTGTAAAGCCAAGGACGGTCGCCGCGACGATACCAAGGACGGAGACCAACACCGTATTCGCCAGACCCACCACCAATGCACGCCCGTAGGTGGAAACGCTTTTGTACGGAATCAGGGTCTGGGAAATCTCGAACCCCGCGGATCTGCCGAGAAACCCGAAGGAGAGCTGTTGGTTCAGCTTTCCCAGGTTCGCGGCGGTATTGGCCGAGATGCCACAGAGGAAAAGAAACAAGGCCAACCCGAGCGTGATCTGGAAGGCCTGGGCACGGCGCTTGGGATTGCGCCAAAACCCGCCGTCGCTGCCGCGGCTAATTGTTTTTACGGACGTCACTGGATTCACCTGTGCGTAGTGGAACCTGGCAGGCCCGATGCGGCGGCCCCAGAGGGCCGCCGCACTGGCAGTTACCGGATCGGCGGCGCGTACTGCAGCCCGCCGTCCTTCCAGAGCGCGTTCTTGCCACGTGCGATTTTGAGTTCCGACTTGTCGCCCAGGTTCCGGTCAAACATCTCTCCGTAGTTCCCCACGCCCTTTACGATGTGCACAACCCAGTCTTCGTCGAGGCCGATACCGCTACCGAAGCCCGCGGCGGTGCCGTCGGCGTTTTTGACGCCGAGCAAGCGCTGAATTTCCGGGTTCGTGGACTTCAGCATCTCGTCCACGTTCGAACTTGTGATGCCGTCTTCTTCAGCGGTCAGGAGGGCGAAGTAGGTCCACTTGACGATGTTGAACCACTGGTCATCACCCTGACGGGTCGCCGGACCAAGCGGCTCCTTCGAAATGATTTCGGGAAGGACAACGTGATCGTCCGGCGCTTTGAGCTGTAGGCGCTCGCTGTACAGCACGGACTGGTCGCTCGTCAGCACGTCGCAACGGCCCTCCTCGTACGCTTGGCGCAGTTGGTTGGAGTCGTCGATCGCAACGCTCGTGAACTTCAGGCCTTTGGCATTAAAATAGTCGGAGACGTTCAATTCGGTGGTCGTGCCCGTACCAGCGCAAACCGCCGCGCCGTCAAGCTTCAACGCCGAGTCGATTCCAAGGGACTTCTTCACCATGAAGCCTTGCCCGTCGTAGTAAAGCACACCCGCAAACAACAGGCCCATCGAGGTATCGCGGCTCATCGTCCACGTAGAGGTGCGCGAAAGTATGTCGACCTCTCCCGACTGAAGGGCGGTAAAGCGCTCTTTCGCGGAGAGAGGTGTGAACTTGACCTTTTTCGGATCGTTGAATACCGCGGCGGCCACGGCGCGGCAAAAATCGACGTCCATTCCGGTCCAGTTGTTCTGCGCATCCGGCAGCGAGAAACCGGGGCTGCCTTGGCTTACGCCGCACTGGACAAAGCCCTTCTGCTTGACGCTCTCCAGCGTTGTGGCGTTGGCTGGCATCGCGCCCAGCATTGCCGAAAGCGCACCGACCAATAGTCCGGTATTTCCGATGATCTTCATCTTCTGTTCCCTCTGGTTTTTCTGTTCGATGTCCAATCCATACGATTGTGCGAGAACCGCGGGTACGCGTTCGGTCGCCAAAAAACGTACGACTTCTCACTGTCAAGGAGAGGGCACCGCCTGCTTGAACACCCACTGTCAAAGACCCAGTGCCTCTCGAAGACGAAATGTGACACAGGAGTGAAAAACGATAAACATATCCTTCCTCGGCTTCGAAGAGCGAGAAAACTTAACTTCGAGAGAATTTTGCGGGTTCTGACACGCTCGTCGCTTCATGTTCTCGCCGATAACCCCCGGGTGGCCTATGACCGGTCCCGCAGGCGAACACGCGCAGACCTGACCAGTATGGCCAAGTACCTCGGCAACACCACGAAGGGTGTCGGAGTCCTCCTTTCCAAGGATGGCGAGCCCTTTCACCTGGACTGGTGCCGGATTGGATACGCGAGGGAGCAGGAAGCCGATATCGACGCTCACCTGGAGAAGGGCAACCTTTTCGGTGCCGTTAAGAAGAAGGAGGCCGACGGGCATTACTTCGTGAACGAGTAGTTACTCCTGGCAGTTTCTGCGAACGATCAGGGACCATAGGGTTTTTCGGTATTAGACGAGCGTAACAGCCTTCCCCGCCTCAGGGTTAGTCTGGAGCGAAATGTGGCCACCACCCTGCCCAAACGGTGGACTTCGATCGAGATGTCGTAACCCAGCGCTCAACGTAATCATCAAACGCCAGACGGAATATTCCTTCACATTGTGATTGATGTACGAGTCGAACAGTCCAGGATTTATGGGGCTAGTCCACGCGTATGTGGCGCTGCATACCTCCCGGGCGCGATCCCGCACTACGCCGCGAGGCTAAGTGCGGGACCTGTTTAATCGCGCCTTAGGCCACTTGGCGCATTGGCGCATTTTCCGGAATAATCCCGGCGACCTTCAGATCCGTCCACAGTTCAACCGGGATAGCGGTACCCGACGACGCGAGGTTTTGCTTCACCTCAGAAACGTTCTGCGCGCCGAGCACGACCGTCGCAACGGCGGGGTGCATCAAGACGAACTCGATTGCTACCGAGCTCAAGGGCACCCGATGTTTCTCGCAGATTTCCTCGATGGTTCTGACTTTGCGCACGACCTCTTCAGGCACGGAACCATAGTCGTAGGTCGCCCCCGCGCCCTTGACGCCGGTTGCGAGAATGCCGGAATTGAAAACGCCACCCGCGATAACCGAAACGTTGCGCTGCTGAAGCTCGGCGAAATCGCCAGCAAGTGGACCCTGGTTCAACAGTGTGTAGCGACCCGCAATGAGCGCGCAGTCGATGTTGAACTCCCGTGCCACAGTTACCACGGCCTCCGTTTCGTTAACGCCTAGGCCGAGCGCGGATACCGCACCGCCGCTCCGAAGTTCGTCGAGCGCCTTGTACCCGCTTTCCCTTATCTGTTTCCAATAAACATCAGCCTCGTCGCCATGCCACGCCCGGCCGAGATCGTGAACGAGGAGCACGTCGATATAGTCCAGGGCCAACCGGACCTGGCTGTCCTCGAACGACCGCATGATACCGTCGTAGGTGTAGTCGTAAGTGTCCAGGAAAGGCAGGGGATCGACCCACTCGATTCCGTAAACGGTATCGAGTTTCTTGACCCTGCTGGCGGCCTTCATGACGCGTCCGACCTTCGTGCTGACGACTACGTCGTTGCGAATGCCGAGTTCCCGCAATGCATGGCCGAGGTAATATTCGGCTTTACCGAATCCATACATTGGCGCGCAGTCAAAATATCGCACGCCACCGTCATAGGCGGCTTTGATAACGGCCTCGAAATCCGCATAGGATGCCTTGGCCTTGAACCCAGCCAACGGCACGGTGCCGAAGCCTACCGACGTAACTGCGACTTTTGACTTCCCCAGTTGCCGGGTCGGATATTTGCCTTCTGAATTACCGGTCACTCTCAAAACCTCCCTGTTGGTCATGCTTGATTGATATGGGCGAACGCCAGCCAAGCGTGCTTAGGCGAACGCCGCCATCCAGCCGCCTGCAGATTGTCAGATTCACTGCTAATCTACTGTAGCGATCGATACACTTATTGGAAATGTTCGGTTCGGGCAAGGTCACACGACCGATAAAATCCGACCAACCGCGAGCTCTTTAAAGATCGATACAGATGGATTATGTACGTTACCTAGAGCACGGTTCGTGAGAGTATTCGGAGAATTCGATGATCCCTCAGCATCAGAGCAAAGGGAAGCCAAGGACGTTTGACCGCGAGGCGGTCCTGAAGAAGGCCCTCGGGGTGTTCTGGAAGCGTGGCTATGAGCCTGCATCGATTGCCGAACTGTGCGAGGCAATGGAAATCAACCCACCCAGCGTTTACGCAGCCTTTGGCAACAAGGCCCAGCTTTTCATGGAAGCTGTCAATCACTATGAAAACGTCTACTGGAACGACGCGTGGGAACGGCTGGAAGATGAACCGGATGTCCGAAAGGCGATGGCGGGCTTCTTTCGGGACGCCGCCGTCATTCTAACGTCCCAAGACGCCCCTTGCGGCTGCATGGTCGTCCTCGGAGCCGCCAACGTTTCCAAGGACTCGCAAGACGTCAACGACGCCCTCAAAGCATTGCGCGAAGAAGGGAAGGAATGCTTCCTCGTTCGCCTCAAAAGGGGCGTGGCCGATGGCGAGTTTTCCGAGGGAATCGATGTCGACACGCTGGCGTCGACCCTCAACACGATGTTCCACGGTATGTCGATCCAAGCCCGGGACGGTGTCTCGCATGAAGAGCTGGAGCGCGTGGCCGCAGTCGCGATGACGTTGATTCCGCCGGCTCCCGCCCGTGCAAAGCGACACAGCGCGTAAACAGCTAGAACCCCCCCAACATTTTCCCCCTGCCTGCGCTCGATGTTCCGCTGCGTCGACCCGGGAAGGAGCGGTCGTGCGAAATGCCCGCAACGCGCGTGTTTCCCTGTCGACCGTGGATTCTTATCGTTGAAATTGCATCATTGTCAGATTGTCTGTTAAAAATGCGACGGACATCAAAAAATGGTTGACGGTCTGTATCACTCGCTATTAACGTCTATAGCAACCACTACAGAAAAATAGAACTCGCCGAAAAAGGTAGAGGGGAATTTAGCATGCAACAAGTGAAGGCAGGCGGGCTTCCCGCCGTGTCAACGAACCTTGACGCCCCCAAGACCCGCTTGTGGGGTGAACGCCGGTTCCGCAAAGCCGCCGGATCTGCACTTCTTCTGTGCGCCCTCCTGCTTTTGGTCTCCTTGCCATTCGCCCTAATCGGTCCGTCGGTCGAGCGCCTCGTAGTCCTCGTGCTGATCAATGTCGCGGCTGTTGTCGGGTTGAACATCTATACAGGAAACTCGGGCATTCTGACGGTCGGCCACGTCGGTTTCTTCGCGGTCGGTGCATATACAACGGCACTTCTCACCACACCGCCGGAAATCAAGGCTGATTCACTACGGCACCTTCCCGCGTTCCTCGCCAACTCAAATATGGGGCTTGGTGAATCTCTTCTGATCGTAGCCGTTATTTCCTTGGTTTTCGGTGTTCTGACGGGGTTACCCCTCTCGCGACTGCGGGAAACATCGGCGATCGTTTCGACATTCGGGCTGCTGGTGATCGTCAATTTCGTGCTCAAGGGCGCAACGAACATCACCAACGGGACGAAAGGCATCTATGGAGTGCCCGAACTCGTCAATCTGCCTACGGCTTACATTTTCGTGTTTGCCACAATCGCTGTTGCCTTCGCCTACAAGGTTTCCCGGTTGGGTTTGCAGCTCCGCGCCTTTCAAGACAACGAGGTGGCGGCGACGTCGAGCGCCATCAATCCGAACCGCAGACTGCTGGAAGCGTGGGCACTCAGTGCTGTGGTGCTGGGTCTCTGCGGCGCGCTGTTCGCCCATGTAATCGGCGCGTTCCAACCCCATGACTTTTACCTCACGCTTACATTCGAGCTAATCGCCATGCTGGTCGTCGGCGGCAAGCGGTCAATATCCGGCGCGGTTATCGGCACCCTTCTCATCACCGCCCTGGTCGAGATTGTTAAACCCATCGAAAGCGGCGGTGGCATTGCCGGAATCAGCTTTCCGCCGATTTGGGGCCTTACCCAAATCCTGCTCAGCTTGATGATCCTCGTTGTGATGTATAAAGCCCCGGCCGGAATCATGGGGAGTCGTGAGCTGTCGCTCTCCATGTTCAAACGTCCCAGGCTGTCCGAGTCGACCATCGACGTTGCGTCCCTTCGTGCGGTGGAAAGCCGTTCGGAAAGACCCGCTGCCACGCTCGCAACGAATGCCATCGGAATCGATTTCGGCGGGGTCCGCGCACTGAACGATGTGTCGATCAAGGTCGAAACGGGGAAGATCGTTGGCCTCATCGGGCCGAATGGCGCGGGCAAGACGACGCTCATCAACAATCTGACCGGTGTCCACCAGCCGACCCGCGGACAGGTCATTCTGGACGGGCAGGAAATAGTCGGATGGCCCTCGAGCCGGATCGCCCGTGCAGGCCTCGGCAGAACCTTTCAGAACATCCGCCTCTTCAGCGAAATGACCGTTCTGGAAAACGTGGTATCTTCCGCGCTCGCGCGTGGCCACCTAGCGACGGGAGTGGAAAGCTACGCCTTGTCCCTCCTCGAGCATTTCGATCTGGCAAAGCTCGCCGACACGAAATCCTCCGCCCTGCCCTACGGCGCACAACGCAGACTCGAGATCACGCGAGCGCTGGCTCTGGAGCCGCGTTTCCTCCTCCTCGACGAGCCCGCTGCGGGAATGAACCCGAAAGAGACCGCCAGCCTGATCGAGGCAATTCTGTCCATCCGCGAGAAATTCGCGCTCGGCATCCTTATCGTGGAGCATGATTTGCATCTGATCATGCGCCTCTGCGACGAGGTCTACGTCCTCAACAAGGGCGAGATGATCGCTTCGGGTTCGGCCGAGAAGGTCCAAAACGACCCGAAGGTGATCGAAGCATATCTTGGCAGCCAGGAGGTCCGCGCCGCCAGGAGAAAGAAAACGACCTGAGGGAGTTCCCGCAGGCCGAATGGATCACGAACAACCAAAAAGAGGGTTTCAAATGACTGGGTCAGATCACAGGATTGCTTCGCACGTCAGCCGCAGAACCGTCCTCGCCACAATGCTCGGCGGTGTCGCCGCAGTCGGTATTGCCGGCGTTTCGCCCGCGTTCGCCGAGGACAAGATAGTGCGCGTCGGCTTCTCGCTGGCACACACGGGCTGGGCTGCCGCTTATGACGTCGGCTATGCCCTCGGCCTTCGCATGGCCTTCGACGAAGCAAACGCGAAAGGCGGCGCTGGCGGCAAGTACAAGATCGAAGTCACCGAGGGAACGGATACCGCGTCGAGCTCCGTGGAGGCGATCAAGTCGGTCGACGCTCTGCTTGAAAAGGGTGTCGACGTGCTCTTCACGAGCTGTGATGCAACCAGTTCCGTCGCGGCGGGTCGGTCCGGCCAGAAGAAGGGCGTGTTGATGTTCGCAGGAACATCCACCCAGGTCGACGTCCCTGCGAAAGTCGGCGACTGGATGTACCTCGCCAACTTCAGCGACAACGTCAGTGGCGGCTCCACGGGCGTCTTCGCAGCAAAGGACCTCGGCATCAAGACCGCCTACCTTCTCAAGTCGTCGGATAATACATATACGGAATATGTCCCGGAATACTTCGCCAAGACGTTCGAACAGTACGGCGGCAAGGTCGTCGGCAAAGGAAACTTCACTTTCGAACAAGCCGATTTCGGGGGTATCATTGCCGAGATCAAGGCGCTCCCTGCGGAACCCGACGCAATCATGACCGCAGCGTTCGAACCGGACCTGCCGGCTTTCCTGCGCCAGGCGAGAGCAGCCGGGATCAAGTCGCGCATCGTAGGTGCCGACGGTATCGACTCCCCGTCGTTCTACGCTCTCGGCGATCTGGTCGAGAATACGATCGTCCTCTCCAACCGCATGCCGGTCGAAGGCAGCAAATACCAGGAAATCGCCAAAGTCTTCGGCAAGTCGCATCCTGACCAGGTGGACAACTCGGCCTGGATCGTGGGCTATGACGCCGGACTGGTCCTTATCGAAGCGATCAAGAACGCTGACGCCACGGATTCCGCATCGATCCGCGCCGCCCTGGACAAGATCAAGGACTTCGATGTTCCCAACGGCAAGGTCTCCTACACGGGCTTCGAACGCCGTCCCATGGTGCCGATCTCGTTCCTCGAGATCAAAAGTGGCAAGGGCGTCTTCATGAAAGCCGCCACGATCGACACTGCCGATATCCCTGCTCCGATTATGTAAGGTCACGTCATGCTCCGCGTTGAAAATCTGGTCGTTCGATATGGACCGATCGAAGCCGTCAAGGGGATCAGCTTCGAAGTGGGCCAAGGCGAGATCGTATCTCTCCTGGGTCCCAACGGTGCCGGCAAGACCTCCACTCTTGCTGCGCTGATGAAGCTGATCGTACCGCAAGCGGGTACGATCACCTTGGCGGGTGAAGACATATCGGCAGTGGGAGCGGCTCAGATCGTTCGGCGGGGCATGACTCTTTCTCCAGAAGGGAGGCGCGTTTTTCCGAGATTGAGCGTTGAGAAAAACCTCCTTCTAGGCGGCATGGTCCTCAAGGACTGGCGCAACCCAGAGGTCCTGAACCGGATGTACGCCCGGTTTCCGATCCTTCATGAGCGTCGCAACCAACTCGCTGGAACCCTTTCGGGTGGAGAGCAGCAGATGCTCGCTATCGCGAGAGCGTTGATGTCTTCTCCCAAGGTCCTTCTTCTCGATGAACCTTCTCTTGGAATCGCGCCGAAGATCGTGGCCGAAAACTTCGATCTGATCTGCGAATTGCGCGATGAGGGATTCACGATCTTGCTCGTGGAGCAGAACGTCTTCCAATCCCTCTCGATCTCCGACCGGGCATACGTGCTCGAGAACGGCCGTATCGTGGCAAGTGGGGATTCGGACGACATCCTTAAAAGCGATCTTGTCCGGCATTCATATCTCGGGGTCGCCGACCCGATCGAAGCGGCATAGGTGCGACCATGGAAATCTTCATTCAATATCTCATCAATGCCCTGAGCCTCGGCGGTGTCTACGCGCTGATCGCCCTTGGGCTGGCAATCGTATTCAGTATTTTCGGCTTCATCAACTTCGCCCACGGGGAGCTTCTCACGCTCTTTGGCTATGCGTTGTTCTATTCACTGGGTGCGGGCATACCGTTTCCGCTGGCCGTAATCCTCTCCCTGATCGCGTGCATGATCGCAGCGGTCGCAATGGAGCGTATCGCGTTTCGACCATTGCGCGGGGCTAACCCCATGACCCTTCTGGTCACGAGCTTCGCTATATCCGGAGCTCTCCAGGTGATCTTCCAGGTGGCGTTTGGCGCGCTGCCCAAGCCCCTTAACATGCCGGGCTTCCTGACGGGCGCTTTCAATGTGGGGGGCGTTTACATCGGCGCTGCGCAGTTGATCTCAATCGTCACCGTTGCGCTTCTGGCCATCGCACTCAACCTTTTCCTGAACCGCACGCGGTTCGGTCTATCGCTCGTCGCATCGGCCCAGGACTTCGACGTAGCGAGATTGATGGGCATCAAGGTGAACACGGTCTACGCCATAGCGTTCGCGCTGTCCGGCTTGCTGGCTGGCGTCGCCGCCCTGCTGTGGGTTTCAATGCGCGGGTCGGTAACCCCGGACATGGGCTTCACACCGCTGGTAAAGGCATTCGTCGCGACGATCGTCGGCGGTATGGGCAGTTTGACGGGCGCGGTGGCCGGAGGGTTTTTCCTCGGAGTAATGGAGGTTGCCCTCCAGATCGTGCTTCCGTCCGATTACCTGGTTTTCCGCGATCCGCTGATCCTATCGATCCTGATTGGGTTTTTGTTGTTTCGGCCCCGCGGCCTGCTTCCTGCCGCGGCGATGCCGGTCAAGTAATGAAGTATCCGCGCCTTCTTCCGGCGCGGAACTGGTAATGACCAGACCGAGGTCGCTCGATCGCAGCGAGGGGCCTCCTCCTCACAGCTATCACGTGCATCACGTCGAGCCATGACGGACACATGTCCACCTCACGTTGGCGATTGGGAAACAAGGTTCAACGGAGATGTTCTCGCAACGTCCCGACCACCGCATCCAAATCGTACGCCTCCAGCCCGGCCAGAATCTTCCGGTGCTGCGCGTGGTTCGTGGCGAGCCAGCTTTCGGACCGAAGCATCTGGCCTCGATTGATGGCTGCACCCGAATTGTTTCTCCACAAAGATTCGAAGAACTCAAAAATCGGGCGATTGTTAAGGGTCTGCACCATCGCCGCATGGAATTCGCGGTCCGCGTTTATGTAGACCAGCATGGCGTCGGTGGTGGAAAAATCGCAGACCCCGTTCATTACTTCGAGGTTGGTACGCATCGCGTCGGGGATTGCCTTCCGTTCGACGCAGAATTCCGTCGCGGCGAACTGCTCGATCATCAAGCGAGCATGAAACGCGTCAAGGAGATCGGTGGAACTAATCGATCGGACCTGCGCGCCTTTCCGCGGCACCAGCGTAATGAAGCGCTCCCCTTCCAAGCGATTGAAGGCCTCCCGCGCGGGCGTTCGGGACACGCCAGTTGCCTGGCAGACGGTAGCCTCGTCGATGTAGCTCCCGCCGGGAAGGGTGCCATCAAGAATCCGCTCCCTTACCCAGGTATAGGCTCGATCCAAGGCCGACGATTTCTTCACCTTATAGTCTCCTTTCGCCGCGTCCTGCCGCGGCTCCGGCCGTTCAACCGGATCAACGCACAAATAGCAAGATACTTGTTGCATGCCTCGGGGATGCGTGCAATATTTCTAACACATGCACGATGCATGCGTGATGTATACATTAATTGAGAATTTCGCTAGGCAAGGAGCTTTGGTGATGAAAGTCAGCATCGGACAACTCGCAGCGACCGTCGATAAGGCGTCGAACATCGAGGCGATCGAGAAGGCCGTCGCCGAGGCGGCGAAAGCGGGGGCATCCCTCATCGTTTTCCCGGAGATGGCGATGTGGTTCAAACATGGCCTCGACGAGAACTTCATCGCCAACGCCGAGCCCCTGCCCGGCCCGTTCTCCAGCACGCTGGACTCATTGGCTTCCCAGCATTCCATCGCGATCGCAGCGGGCATGATGGAAAAAGTGGACGGCGAAGTCCGGGTTTTCAACACGATCTACGTGACGTCGGCAACGGGCGCGACTATCGGCAAATACCGCAAGATGCACCTTTACGACGCCTTCGGTCTCCGTGAATCGAATATCATCGCCCCGTCGAACACGTCCGCACCGATGATTTTCAATATCGAAGGCACGGTATTCGGCCTCATGACCTGCTATGACGTCCGGTTTCCGGAAAGCGCGAGGCTGCTTGTCGACGCGGGAGCGGAAATCCTTCTTCTGCCATCAGCCTGGACGCCCGGGGTACGAAAAGAGGACCACTGGGAGACGCTGGTGCGTGCTCGGGCTATCGAAAACACGAGTTATGTCATCGCGTCGAACCAGGCCGCGCCCCTCTCGACGGGATCGAGCATGATCGTCGATCCTATGGGTATTGTCGTCGCGCAATTAATGGAAGGTGCCGAAACCCGGACAGCTGAAATCTCTCCCTCCCGTGTTGCTTCGGTTCGCGCCGCAAACCCGTGCGTTGCAAACAGGCGCTTCAAGGTCAATCCGACCGCCCGAGTCATAGCCTGAGAGAGAGCAAATATGTTTCGCATTGCACCGACGCCGAAAGTCCTGCCATCCGAACTACTCGACCGAGCGGCGAAAATAGAGCCGGCGACCGTGGGTCACCTGCAGAACCATGGCTTCCCGCTTGGCCTCCGGCCGGTAACCAAAGCCAATCGTTTTGTCGGCACCGCGTTGACGGTACGCCTGTCGGCGATGGACGGAAGCGCATTACATTATGCGGCCGACCTGGTTGAACCCGGCCACGTTGTCGTCGTCGAGATGGGCCACGATCGCGAGCGCGCCTGCGTGGGGGCAATGGTATGTTTCGCGCTTTCCCTTCGTGGCGCAGCGGGAGTGGTAATCGACGGAATGGCGACCGATATCGCCGAGCTCGAAGATACGGGGGTACCGATCTTCGCCCGCGGCCTTAGCCCAGTGACGACGCGGCTTCTGGGCAATGACGGCGACGTCAACCTTCCGGTCAACGTCGCCGGCGCAATCGTGCGCCCGGGCGACCTCGTCATAGCCGATCCGAACGGCGTCGTGTTCGTCCATCCCTCCGCTTTCGATGAAATGTACGATCACCTCTTCGAATTTCAGGACGCCGAGCCCCAGGCGCGGATCGACCTTCGTTCGGGAGTAAAGCTCACCGACAAGTTCGGCGCGGGCGAACTCGTTCGACGCTCGGCAATCTACCTCGACCAGTAACCCGAATTTCCAAATCATCATTCAAAAAAGGGAACGAAGATGAACAGGGCAATTAGGAAAGTAATCGCAACGGCCGTCGCGACTGTATTCGCTTGCTGCGCCCCGGGCGCATATGCTGCCGAGCAAAACGAAATGCAGCGCATCATGGCAGCTGTGAAATACAAGTGCGACGCGCCAAACCAAGACCAAATCACCGACCTCAGCGTTGCGGCTCTTCCGATCGTCAGCAACGGAGCGATGTTTGCCGCCTTCAATCAGGGAATATTCAAGAAGCACGGCCTCAACGTCACTTTCCAGACGGTCGCCGGGCTTCCCGCGACGATTTCGGCTGTACAGGGCGGCGCGGTCGATATCGCCTTTACAGGCACGCTGGCAACTTTCCAGGCGATGGACAGGGGCATTTCCCTGACCTTTGTCGCGCCGTTTGCCGGCATCGCTCCCGGTTACTGGAAAAAGATGCAAGCTGGCGAGAAGGGCTTCACACGCGAAATCAACGCCCTGATGGTCGCTCCGGATTCGCCGATCAAAACGCCCGGGGACCTCTCCGGCAAGACCGTTGTCGTCGGCGACGTGAAAGGCCAGTCGGAACTCACAACCCGTTTCGTCATCAAAAAGCATGGTGGCGACCCCGACAGCGTGAAGTTCGTGGTCATGGGTTTCGCCGATGCCGTAAACGCGTTGATGGCAGGTCAGGTCGATGCGGCTTATTCGGCAGAGCCAGCAATCGTCAAAGCCGAGCAGGCAGGGTACCGCATCATCTCTTGGCCGGGCGTAGAGACGTTTGAAGAAGGTCCGACTTCGGGCTTCGTTGCTTCCACGACCTGGGTTCTCGAGAATCCGGAAGTCGCAGCGCGGTTCAATTGCGCTATCCGCGAGGCGACCGCGCTCGGGAGGGCAGACCCCGATCTCGTACGCAAGACGACCGCCGAGAAGCAGGGGGTCGATCCCAAATCCCTCGCGAACGCCGTTGTGCCCTACTACTTCACCTCGATGGACATGAAGGGTCTCGAACGCTTCTATTCGATCGAGAAGCAGGCGAAATTCATCACTGCCGACATCGACCTGAACGCAGTCGTCATCCCCCAGGCGATCGCAAACTGAGCTCGCGACCGGATCGGAGGTAAAGACCATGAACAACATCGTGTCTGTGCCGTTCATCCGTCCTTTGATGGCCGTCGCGGGCTTCGCGATATGGCTCGCGGTCTGGCAGTGGTTCACCACTGCCGGTCCGTTGGCCGGGATTTCCGGCATTCCGACAATGAGCGCCGCCGTCGGCGAAGCCTATCATCTCATCGGCAACGGCTCGTTCTGGCAGTCAGTCGGCGAGACATTCGTCATGGCATTGTCTGGATTGGGTATCGCCCTTGTCGTTGGCATCGCTCTCGGGTTGCTGACCGCAGTGTGGGAGCCCGCCAACGAGGCGCTGGATCCGGTCATTCAGTTCCTGCGCCCCATTCCGGCCGTCGTCATTCTGCCGCTTCTGCTTCTCATCCTCGGCCCTACACGTCAGCTCGGAATATTCCTCGCCGCCTATGGAGCGATCTGGCCGATCCTTGTTCAGGTGCAGGTCGGCATCCGGGACGTTGACCCGGTCGCGATCGATACGGCGCGGGCGATGACACTGCCCTGGCGGCGGGTCCAAACCGCCGTCGTCCTTCCAAGCGCAGCTCCGTACATCCTGACTGGCGTGCGGATTGGAGCAACGGCTGCGCTTCTCCTTTCGATAGGAGCGGGACTGTTGGGCGGATCGCCTGGCCTCGGGAGACGCATTCTCATAGCCCAGGAAGCCGCCCAATCCGATCTCGCTTTTGGCCTGATCCTCTGGAGCGGCCTGATCGGCATAACGTTCGCTTTCACGGTGAACGTCATCGAGCGAGCCATCCTGCATGGTCGCCGCCCGCTGGAGGAAGCCGCATGAAAAGCGCACGCAAAGTTGTCCTCGGGATCACCCTGCCCCTGCTGTTGCTCGCAGCGTACGGGTTATGGACTGCAAACTACCGCAACCCCTACTTTCCGACCCTCCTGGCGATTGCCGAACGGTTCCAGGAACTCTGGCTGTTCGACAGGTTCGTTTCCGACGTTCTACCCAGCCTCCGGAATCTGCTGACCGGATACGCAATAGCCGTGGCTCTCGGCATTTCGATAGGGCTGGGCCTGGGACGCATTAGGGTATTGAGGCTTCTTTTCACACCGCTCCTCGATTTCGCTCGATCAATCCCCGTGATCATGCTGATACCGCCGTTTGTACTCACGCTCGGTATTGGCGATGCTTCCAAGCTTGCGATCATTGCGCTTGGTGCGTTCTTTCCGATCGTGCTTGCCACGATCGACGGACTAAGGAGGACGGATCCGGCTTTGATCGACGTGACCCGCGCCCTGCGTCTACCGATCTGGAAGGAAATCACCGTGGCGTGGCTCCCGTCGGCTGCCCCGTCGATCGCCGGTGGAATGCAGACGGCCCTCCAGTTCGCCTTCATCCTGATGGTAGCCAGCGAAATGCTCGCCGCCATCCGAGGCCTCGGATACGTCACGATGCAAGCGCAGCTGACGTTCGACTCAACGAGTGTCTGGGCGGGTATCGTGTTGCTGGCCATTCTCGGCTTCCTGTTGAATCTGCTTTTCGTATCGATCCGCGACCACGTCCTTCGATGGTACGTCCAATCGCGCGCCTCTGCCCGTTCACGGTAAGAAACCCGGAGAGAGTTTTCATGAACACGAGTTCCAATCCCCGAATGGATATCCAAGGCCTGTCCAAGAGTTATGGTCACGGAAACGCGGCCATTCAGGTGCTCAAGGACATCACCTTTAGCGTCTATCCCGGCGAGTTCGTTTGCGTCGTTGGCCCATCCGGTGCGGGAAAGACCACGCTCCTAAGATGTCTTACCAGCCTCATGCCCGCTTCGTCCGGGCAGGTCATGCTTGACGGCGCTGCGCAAACGGGGCCTAACCCGAAAATCTCGATCGTCTTCCAGGAATATACACGCTCGTTGATGCCCTGGATGACGGCGGAAAAGAACGTCGGATTGGCGCTCTACAATCGCCACCTCCCGCGCTCGGAGGTGAAACGACTTGCCCGAGAGGCCTTGGTGAATGTCGGCCTTCAGGGGAGCGAGGATCGCTATCCCTGGCAATTGTCGGGGGGCATGCAGCAGCGCGTCGCCATCGCCCGGGCGCTCGTCACCGAGCCCGAAGTACTGGTGATGGATGAGCCGTTCGCGTCGATCGACGCACAGACGAAATTGGAGCTCGAGGACTTGACGCTTTCGTTGCAACGTTCCCGCGACATGACGGTCATGCTTGTCACCCACGATATCGATGAAGCGGTCTATCTTTCCGATCGTATCGTCGTTCTATCGAAAAATCCGGCCAGCGTGCAGGAGATCGTTACGGTCGATCTCGGAAAGGACCGCGACCAGTTTACGACGCGCGAGAGTCACATGTTCGGCGAACTGCGTTCGCACGTGCTCAACCTCATACGCCACTCGCAGGCTGTCGCGAAAGCACGCGCAGCCTAACCGCCCCAACGTAACTCGCGTCAGACAGTGTGGTGATCGCTTTTCACCGCAGCCGGGCAACCGTCTTCAAGAACCAAGTGAAAGTAGCAGGGATCGATGACCAAGTTTAAAATGGCAGAATTGACCGGAGGCGAAGCGCGCGCTCTTTACGCCGAAAACCCGGTGATCTTGCTCCCTTTGGGGAGCTACGAAGATCAGGGCGTGCACGCTCCAATGGGCGACTTCCTACACGCCGAGCGGATTTCGGAACTGATCGCTCAACAGGCGACGGAAAACGGCGTCCGGACGGTTGTCGCACCCGTTCTTCCTTTTGGGGGAAACGATTTTTTCGGCTCGATGCCAGGCGGCATAGCGCTATCGCCCGCGACATTCGCCACCGTTACCAGGGACATGCTCAACTGCCTCCTCCGGCATAATCTGACACGATTGGTCATCATGAATGGCCACAGCGGAAATGTTCAGTCGATCCAGGCGGTCACGCAGGAGATATACAGGGACAAAGGCATCCTTGTTCCGAGCCTCTACCTGTGGCACGCCGCCCATCGCCTGCTTCCACAGGTTCTCGGCCCCGACCGCGCCCGTTTGTCGGCGGGTCACGGAGCAGACCCGCTGACAAGCATTGCTCTTAATCTATTTCCCCACCTTGTCCGCACGGACATGATCCCCTCGCCTTCCGCCGCGCCGGAGGTGATTGGGCTTCCCGTGTCGGGGTTCGCTTCGGTGAGCTTCGAAGGAATAGACATCGCCATCCCCGTGGAAAGCGACGAGATCGCGCCTGAAGGTATTTTCGGAGGGGATGCACGCCTCTCGTCGGCGGAAACCGGAGCTGCCCTCGTTGGACAACTTGTCGACATCGGGGCGTCTTTCGTCCAGCACTTCGCATCGCAGAGACAAAGCCGCGCCAAGTCCTGAGCGTTAGCGGTCAACCCAACGAAAGGAGGTCGTCAGCATTTCGCTGACGACCTCCAGACAAGGGCTGTCTCGGGAGGGATTAGCCCTCGTACATGTGGTAGACCTTGGCGATGATCTGCCACTTGCCGTCCATTTTGATGAGGGTGTGGAGGTCGGTGTAGTCAGCGCCAATAGCGTCCTTCTCCATGTCGACGCGAACTACGGCGGTCGTCGGCGTGATGCCGAGGACATCGAGACGCACCTTGATTTCCGGAGCCGTGCCGTTTTCGTCGACGAAGTCGTACAGATTCTTAATCGGACCGCCCAGCAGCTTTCCATTGGTGAAGCCGTACATCACGGCGTCCTTGTTGAAGGCCTTTGCGACGTCGCCGGATTTGCCGACTCTCAGACCGTCAACGTAATGCTGAACAGTCGCGATGATCTCCTCGTAGTCCGACGTCGGGATGGTCTTGATATTCTTGGTCATAGAATTTCTCCGGTGGATTGAACGGGTGTTCCCGCGAACGAAATCGCTCGCATGAAGCGAACCTCGCGCGCCCGGTCGTCCGTCTGTAGTGGTCGTTACAGACCGTAATCTGAACAATTTAGCGGTAGTAGTCAAGCCGAATTTGAGCTTGAGCGGCATGGGTCTGAGGGGGTCGGAAGCCGCGGCGAAGTTTCTGAAAATGTACTCTTGACCATCTGTAGCAAAGATTACACAAAGTGTCTGTAGGGATCACTACTAATCAGTGGCGGCTTGCTTGCCATCACGCGCGCAGTGTTATCGGGAGGTTCAAAAATGCCATCGGTCGAATTCAACGACGTAATCGACAGCGACGCCGATCATGCATGGAACGTGCTTAAAAAATTCGGTGAGATTTCCAAGTGGCATTCCGACATCGCGGAAAGCCGTATCGACAACGAGCTGCCGGACGGCATGGTTGGGTGCGTTCGCAAACTCATCCTCGGCGACGGCGGCATAATCGTAGAACGCCTGCTCGCCACGGACGATGTGAGACGCAGTCTGACGTATCGTTTCGAGGAGGCTCCCTTGCCGCTCGACAACTACACCCTCACGGTCGCGGTCACGCCGCTGACCCGGGAGCGCGGTTCCTTCATACGTTGGTCTGCAACGTTCGACCTCAGGGAGCCCGATCCGGAGGGCAAGTACGAGAAGCTGATGCAGGGACTTATCATCGGCGGCAGCGATAGCCTGCAGGCCTACCTGCGCCAGTCACGCTGACATCATGGCGCTTGCTGGTCATACTTCCGGAGCGGTACCGAGAGACGGCTGGCTATCAGCAGGCTCGCACATCGCTCCGGTCGAGCTTGAAAAGGCTGTCCGGTTGATAAATCACGGCCCTACCGTCCTCATATCCGCACGCAGCGGAGGCGTTGACGATGTCATGGCCGCCGCCTGGGCGTGCCCCCTGGACTTTTCACCGCCGAAATTGACGGTGGTTCTGGATGCTAAGACGGCGACAAGGGAATTGATCGACAAGAGCGGTCAATTCGTCGTTCAGGTGCCGACGGCTCGCCAAGCAGCACTTACATTCACGCTTGGAAGCAATTCCCTGAAGACGGCCCCAGACAAACTCGTCCGGTCGGGCGTGGAACTGCTCCAGATGGACGGTTTTGACTTGCCATTCGTATCAGGCTGTTCCGCCTGGCTTGCTTGTAAGGTGATACCCGCCAAGGGTATTCAAGATTGGTTCGATCTCTTCATTGCGGAAATCGTCGGCGCTTGGGCCGATCGCCGGATATTTCGGGATGGGCACTGGCAGTTCGAAAACGCCGACTCGGAATGGCGAAGCCTCCACTATGTTGCAGGCGGCCACTTTTATGCGGTCGGCGAAGCCGTGGACGTTTCGGTCTAGGGCTGTACCTCGCGCGGTGACGCGAGCATTAGTTTCCCCGCGGAGTTCCATCACAGCTCCGCACCTCCTGGCCCGGCTTTACGCCGGGCCTTTTTCCTCGAATTACCAGCCGTGGAAGGCTCTGGAGTTGTGGGATATAACGTGCTGCACCAGCGCCGCTGCACTCCGAGGAGTTACTTCCTGAACATCGACTATTCCGAGCTCAACCGCGTCGACCTCAATCTCCTTATTGCCTTCGACGTCCTTCACGCCGAATGCAACGTCACGCGCGCGGCCGAGCGCCTGGGCATCGGTCAATCTTCCATGAGCCATTCACTAAATCGGCTTCGTAGACTGTTCGGCGACGAGCTTTTTACACGCTGCCCCGATGGCGTCCGGCCGACGCCCAGAGCGATGGCGCTCGCGCCCGCCATCAGAAGCGCACTGGGGATCATCCAGCAGAACCTGCTGCACGATGGCGTATTCGATGCCTCGCGGGCTGACAGGACATTCATCCTGGGAATGCCGGACAGCATAGAGGTGCCGCTCCTGCCCCGCCTTCTAGCGTTGTTGGCTCGGGATGCGCCGGAGATCAAAATACGCATCCGGGCGATCGACCGTTTCGACGTCCTCGAACAACTCAACCAGGATCGCCTGCATTTGGGCATCGCGGGGTTGTTGACGGAGGGTGGAACGCAACACAAGCGTCGAAAACTCTACGCGACCGGGTATCTTTGCCTGTTCGACCCGTTCCACCTTAATATCGACACGCCGGTTATGCTCGAGGATTACGTTGCTGTTCCCCATGTCCTCGGATCGCCCCGGGGTGATGCCCACGGGGTCGTCGATGACGCGTTGGCCATAAAGGGCCTAAAGCGAAACATCGCGGTCGTGACCCCGCATTTTGCAGCGGTTCCTTTCGTCCTGAAGAGTGCGCGGTTGATCTCCACCGTGCCCGAGCGTCCCGCCCGGATATTTGCACGCCAGTTCGATCTGGCGACAAGCCCCGTGCCCCTGCCCCTGCCGGAATCGGATGTTTCGATGATCTGGCACTCGTCGTATGACAAGGACCCTGCGCATCACTGGCTGCGCGAGGTTATCGTCAAGCTGACTGCGACGTTATGACGGTCCGCGCCTAGCCGAGCGAGCCAGGTGCCTCGACGAGAGCGATAAAAAGACCGACCCCCGTACCAGGGCGCTTCCGATAACGATCGGATCGATCGACAGCTGAGGTCGGGCCTCCCCTATCAGTCCACAAGCTCAAAAATCGCTTCGATCTCGACGCTAATGCCGAAAGGCAGGCTGCCCATGCCGACGGCCGACCGGGCATGCTTCACGCCGAAGACCGACTCGAACAGGTCGGAGCAACCGTTGATGACTTTCGAATGCTCGTCGAAATCCGGCGTGGCGTTGACCATGCCCAGAATCTTGACCACTCGTTTGACCCGATCGAGATTTCCAACCTCTTCCTTGAGAATCGAAAGGAGGTGCAGGCCCACGTATCGAGCATGCTCGGCACCCTGTTCGGTCGTGAGATCGCGCCCAACCTTGCCCTTGGGGATCTCGCCTTCGGGGGTGACCGGGACCGTTCCCGAGCAGTAGACATAGCTTCCCGAGCGAACGGCGTTGGCATAGTTGGCGGCGGGTGCCTTGACGATGGGCAACTCAAGTTTGAGTTCGGCGATGCGGTTTGAGATCGACATCAGCTAGCCTTCCATTTGGTGTTTTCGGGACGTCTCCAAGGACCGTCAAAGCTTGAGCCTGCTTCCCCCATCTGTCCAATCGATGGACAGCATAGCGGATATCGATTTGATCGATAGTGACGGCGTGAGGAGGCAGGCGGCATTCACTGTCGGGCTCCTGCGTTCCGAACTTATCGCTAAATGTCCCTGCCAAGCGACGGGGCGTCAAACCAGTTTGTCAGCGAAGCGCCTCCATCCACCACCAACGACGCCCCAGTCACGTAGCCCGATAGCCTATCGGACAGCACGACCAAAGCAGTTGGCACGAGGTCGTCGCTGCTACCGATCCGGCCAACCGGAATGAAGCGGACCATAGAGGGGTCGGCGACGAAACCGCCCGCATCGATGATACCGGGCACTAGGGCGTTCACCCTTATCTGAAACTGACCGAGGGTCTTTGCAAGTTCCTTGACCAACATGGCGAGTGCAGCTTTAGAGGTGCTGTAGTGCGGCAGGTTGCGAGGGGTGCCGGCATGGAGCGACGTGAGAAACAGAAACGACCCGGGACGCCCGGCACGTATCAAAGGTTTGGCCAGTTCCCGAGAAAGGTGGAAACCGGCGTCGACATTGACCGAGCGCATGGTTTCCCAGGTTTCGTCTGTCACGGCCAGCGAATGATCGCTCTCTTTCCTCGGCGGGGCGGCGCTGTGAACGAAGTGGGTTGTCACTCCGATTTCGTTTGCAGCGAAAGACAGGAGAGCGTCGCATTGCTCCCGCTTGGCTAGATCGCCGACCCATGGCACGGCGAGTTCAGGGCGGGGAGCTCCCGCAACAGCTGCCTCAACGCGCTCGGCACTTACATCCGCGAAAAGAGTTCTGACACCTTCTCCTGTCAGTGCCTGGGCGATCGATCGACCGATGCCGTTGCCGGCTCCCGTCACAAGGGCCCGGTGGTTTGCGTCATCGAATGGTTTGTCGAAAATGCTCATGCTTTTTGATTCCCGTATCTCGTCACCCAACGGGCGGATGGTTGGATTTTGGGCTGGGATGGCTCACGCCGTCATAGCCTCCGCCACTTTGGTATGATTGTCTGATAATACGCAACGGACATTGGATGCCACCATTTCATCCCCAGAATGCCATTTTCATGAGTTTCTCGCGTTATTAGAAGCATTCTTGATCCGACTTTGCTAGGTGCACAACCAGAAAAAGTATTTCCCCGCGTATTGACTCAAACTGATTTTCAGACAATCTGACAGAAGCGGCGGGTTTGAGTGGAGGACTTGGAGCCCGACGCCGCTGTTGGAGGATTATAATAATGCCTGTGAACGTTTCGGGAGTTTCCGGCCAAGGGCGGCCAACGGCTCTACCACTGATGAGCGCGGCCGGAATAGCGAAGTCCTTCAACGGCGTCCCTGCGCTCAAACACGGGAAACTTGAGGTACGCCCCGGTAGCGTCCACGCCCTGTGCGGCGGGAACGGCGCGGGAAAGTCAACCTTCCTGAACATTCTCATGGGTTCTCTTGCGCGCGATGGCGGGGAAATATTCGTCAAGGGCCACCGCGTCGAGTTCCACACGCCTTCGGAGGCCATGGCAAAGGGCGTCGTGATGATCTCGCAGGAATTGAACCCAGTTCCTGCCATGACCGTAGCCGAAAACCTCTTCCTGGGGCATGAGCCGAGGAAACTCGGAATTTTCGTGGACCACAAGACGATGCAACGGGATGCACGACGGCTCCTATCGGACCTGGAGTTCGACGTCCCAGCGAACGCGCGAATGGACGAACTTACGCTGGCCCAGACCCAACTGGTCGAGATCGCGAAGGCCCTCAGCCGCGACGCAGATATCATCATCATGGACGAACCGACATCCGCGATCGGCGAGCACGAAGCCCACATTCTCTTCAAGGCGATCCGCCGCCTTCAGGCGAAGGGTAGCGGCATAATCTATGTCTCCCACAAACTTACCGAGATTTTCGAGATCGCAGACGAATACACGATCTTCCGGGATGGCGAGTTTATCGAAGCTGGCCGAATAGCCGATATCGATCGCAGACATCTGGTGACGCAGATCGTTGGCCGTGAAGTCGAGACGCAGCGCAATTTCGACACCCGGATTACCGAGAAAAAGGTGCTTGAAGTTCGAAACCTGAGCGAGCCGGGAACATTCGACAACATTTCGATTGATGTTCGCGCTGGCGAAATTGTGGGGATCTACGGTCTTCTGGGATCGGGCCGCACCGAGTTTCTCGAAGCGGTCTACGGCGTTCGCAAGCCGAGCAGCGGTGAGGTCAAGTTAGACGGTAAAGCCGTCCGTCCCGGCAACCCCAGAGCATCCATCAAAGCTGGGATGACAATGATCCCGGAGGATCGGAAAATGACCGGCCTCGTGCTCCAAGCTTCGATCGCACACAACATCACCCTTTCGGTCATCCGGAAACTCACCCGGTTTTTCTGGATTAGGCGACGTAGCGAAATCAATATCGTCGACGCCATGATCGCGTCCCAACGCGTCAAATGCGCTTCTTCCAACCTCGCGGTCGAGAGCCTTAGTGGGGGTAACCAGCAGAAAGTCATCGTCGCCCGGTGCCTTACCAGCGATCCGAAGCTTCTCATATGCGATGAGCCGACCAGAGGCATCGACGAAGGCGCTAAGCAGGAAATATATTGTTTTCTGCGCGAGTTTGCCTCACGAGGCAACGCGGTACTGATGGTATCCTCGGAAGCACCCGAAGTGCTCCACGTGAGTGATCGGATAGCGATCTTCCGTCGGGGCAAGCTCTCGCACACCCTCGATGCATCCGTTGCTACGCAAAAGCACATAATGGACCTCGCAGCCTAAGCGACGGTCTCCAAACCATAACCTTCGTCAACCACCACACAGCAGCTCAGCGATCGCTTTGAGCAGCGATCCAATGTGCCCGTCGAAAGGAAATGCAATGTCCAACGAAGCGATTTTGGATGCGCGCGGAAAGAGCCACAATCCGACAGTTCATCTGAAGACTGCCCTTCAGACGTTCGGAATAGGCATCGTCTTTCTGCTGCTGTGCATGTTCTTCTCCGTGTCCAACGAGTTCTTCCTGACCTGGAACAACCTGTCCAACGTTCTCAGGCAGTCCTCCATTAACGGGATACTCGCGGTCGGAGTGACCTTTGTCGTCCTGACGGGTGGCATAGATCTATCGGTCGGCTCGGTGATGGCCCTGGCTGGGGCGGTCGCGGGTAGCCTTCTGACCCTCGCCTCTCCCTATCCCTTGCCGATCGGATTGGTGACCGGATTTCTGGTGGGAGGAGCTTGCGGCCTGCTGAGCGGGTCACTGGTCGCGTACCTACGCCTCCCGTCATTCGTTGCGACCCTCGGCATGCTCAGCATGGCCCGCGGTCTCACCCTCATCTATACGGACGGACGTCCCATTCCCAATCTGATGCCGTCCTTCAAATGGATCGGGGGCGGAAGTGTCGCGGGCGTTCCCGTTCCAGCACTTATCCTTTTCGCAGTCTTCGCTATCGCCTGGATATGCCTGAAGCACACGCCATTCGGCCGGTATGTCCATGCAGTCGGCGGGAACGAGCGCGCGGCGCGCGCGAGTGGCGTTTCCACCAATGTCATTAAATCCGCAGCGTACGTCGTCTCCGGCGTTCTGGCCGGGCTGGGCGGATTGCTCCTGACTGCCAGGACGACGGCCGCCCTGCCCCAGGCGGGCGTAGGCTACGAGCTTGACGCCATAGCCGCCGTCGTAATCGGCGGAACCAGCCTTGCGGGCGGCCGCGGCACGCTCGTGGGGTCGCTGTTCGGGGCATTGATCATAGGCACACTGAATAACGGAATGGACCTGCTGGGAATTTCTTCGAACTACCAGCAGTTTCTCAAGGGAGCGATCATCATTTTGGCGGTTGTCGTCGATCGGTCCCGTAAGGCGTAATCCAGCTCAACAACGGAGGAGTATTTTGAGCATGTTGCAGAAACTGACATTTGCCGCGGTCGTCGCCGCCCTGGCTGCATCGCCGGCGATCGGGAAAGACAAGCAGTTCGTCATCGGTGTCAATTCTTTCGGCGAGTCGGCCGAATACGCGCACACACTCACGGAAGAAATCCAGCAGCACCCCTGGGTGCTCAACGGGAAAGTCAAGATCGTCGTATTCGACGGAAAATTCGATCCACTTGTGCAATCGAATGCGATCGACACCATGATCACCCAGAAGTTCGATGCAATCATCATGGAATCGTTTGACCGCGAAGCGTCGTCCGCGCCGATCGAGAAGGCCATTGACGCAGGCATTCCGGTCATCGGTTCGGCGCTCGAATCGAGTTCCGACAAGATCACCTCCCAGATCATCGTAGATGATCCGCTGGGCGGCAAAATGATCGGAGACTTTCTTGCCGAGCGGCTCAAAGGCAAGGGCAACATCGTGGTGCTTGAAGGGCCGATTGGCCAGTCGGCGCAGATATCACGTAGGAAGGGGATCGACGCATCCCTGGCCGCGCATCCGGGGTTAAAGCTTATTGCTTCCAAGTCCGGAAATTGGAGCCGCGCCGAGGGCCAGGCCGTCATGGAGAACTGGCTGTCCGCATATTCGGGTCAGATTAACGGCGTGCTTTCCGAGAACGACGAAATGGCACTCGGCGCGATCGAGGCGATCAAGAGTGCTGGTCTTAATCCGGCGGATGTCCCTGTCATCGGTATCGACGGTATTCCCGATGGAAAGCGGGCGATCGCCGACGGAGAGATGTACATGTCCCTCTACAAGTATGCGAAAGCCGAGGGACAGGGTGCATTGGATCTTGCTCTGCGACAGCTCGTCGGCGAGAGCTATGAGCCTCAATCTGAGATCTGGAAGAGCCTCAACATCGATTGGGCGGGCGGGACGAGCAAGCACTACACCGTACCCTGGCTTACGCTCAACAAGGAAAATATCGCGAAATACATGAACTAAATGGTAAAGGGGCGGCTCGTCGGCCGCCCTAATCGCCTTCCGAGTGTCTTGCACCGACGAAAGCCTGCTTCGAGAATTCCTGTCGTGCTTTTGCAGGTAAGCGTGATCGGGATCAGTCCAAGACTAGATGATATACCCCATCCAGAAATACGGTGCGGACGCTCGCGTGCCAAAACCAGCCGTCACTCGCCTTGATTCAGGTGATCCATCAAATGGAACAAGGTCAGCGCACTCCAGGTGACAGCAACTCGATTGAAGTGATGTACGCCTAGCCCCAAGAGCTTGCCGAGACTGTGAGCGTTCCGATCCTCACCGCCAACCAAGCTAACGAAGCGAGAATATCGGTGCTGCCGAAGCGCAACCGCCTCTCATCCGAGGGGACCCGCTGAGATCTTGGCGCTCCACACCGAGACAACGTTTTCTGTCTCCTGGCCCGGAAGCTGGTCGTTCTGTAACAGGTGCCCGAACCGATCACGCTTTGTGCGAAGATAGGATATGTTGGTTGCGTTAGTAGCCGCGATAAGGCTTTGGCGGGATGTCACCGTCACGCCAGCGGCGCGCAACGCTTCCAATTTACCCGGATTATTCGTCAACAACCTCACGCTTTGGACGCCCAGATCAGCAAGGATATCCGCCGCTGCGCCGAACTGCCGAGCATCCGACGGGAAGCCCAACGCGTGATTTGCGTCCAAAGTATCCAATCCAGCATCCTGCAGTCCATACGCGGCGATTTTGTTACCTAAACCGATGCCACGACCTTCCTGACCACGAAGATAGACAATGCATCCTACTCCCGCCTGCCGAATGGCTCGCATCGACATCTCGAGTTGCTCGCCGCAGTCGCACCGCAGAGACCGGAAGACCTCCCCGGTGAGGCATTCAGAATGGACACGAGTCGGAACGTCGTGCCCGCCGGAAACATCTCCGTAAGTGAGTGCAATGTGTTCGAAGCCAGAGGCCTGGTCGCGGTACGTGATGGCGGAAAACTCGGCAAACCGCGTGGGCATCTTGGAGCTGGAGTAACGCTTGACCGCCGGCTCGACCGCCCTGCAGTGTTCGATGAGGGCTTCGATCGTCACGATATGCAGGCCGTGCAAAGCGGCGAATTCCATCAACTCAGGAAGGCGCGACATGCTGCCGTCATCGTTGGCAATCTCGCAGATAACGCCAGCTGGCGACAACCCAGCAAGCCGCGAAAAATCGATCGCGGCCTCCGTGTGACCCGGTCTGCCCAGCACTCCGCGCGGATTTGCGCGAAGGGGAAAGATGTGGCCAGGGCGTGAAAGTTCGGAAGGTTTGGTTTTGCTGTCAACGAGCGCGCGAATCGTGGCCGCACGGTCCTCGGCGGAAATCCCGGTGGTAGTTCCGATATTATAGTCCACCGATACGGTAAAGGCCGTCTGCAGGGAGTCGGAATTTCGGATGACCATTAGCGGTACATCGAGCTCGTCCAGCCTTTCGCCAGGCAGCGGTACGCAAATCAGGCCGCGCGCATGCCTCATCATGAAGGCAACGTGCTCGGGCGTGATTTTGTCTGCGGCAACGAGAATATCGCCCTCGTTCTCCCGATTTTCATCGTCCACGACGACGATCATCTCACCCTTCGCTATCGCTTCGATGGCTTGGCTTACGGTTGAAAAGGGCATGTTCTTCTCCCTGACGAGCCTATGCAACCAAGTCCGTCCGGACTTGTTGAACTACTTGGTGAACGACCGCTTTCAAACTGGAGCCCGGCAATCCGGCTTCGAAGTCATGATCACGAGCGTAGATGAAACGAGCTGGCATCCGGGCTTCAAAGAACCCGAAGAGCGAACGCATGTGAGCCTCGACGTGTTCGCCGTGGGCGGGAGCTTTCCCGGTAGCAAATGCGACCACCGGCTTGGAAGCAAGAGCCTTGGCATCCACCAAGTCGAACAGGTGTTTAAGCATTCCCGTGTACGAGGCCTTATAGACCGGGGAACCGACCACAAGGATATCCGCTTGTTCGATTGCCGCTAACACGGCCTCGACTTCACCCGGTGCCTCACTACGCCATACCGTGCCGCCCAACCCGGGCAGCGCGTCGATCAGGTCGAAGCAGTGCCCGCTTGAGCCCTCCGACAATTGATCCACCAAGTACTCGCAAAGCGAGCGGGTCTTGGAAGGCCGCGTGAGATTTCCGGTAACACCTACGATTTTCACCGAACTCCAACTCCTCCGTGTCTACCGCACACATTAGCAGACAATCCGACAATCTGCAAACGTTGATGCGGTGAGAGCGTTTTGGACCGGCGGGCCTTCGACCTGTTTCAGGCCAGTCCACCCATGCAGACGTATTTGATCGACAGGAAATCATCCATTCCGTATTTGGATCCTTCACGACCGAAGCCCGATTGCTTGACGCCGCCGAACGGCGCAACCTCGGTGGAAATTAGTCCGGTGTTGACGCCCACCATCCCGTATTCCAGGGCTTCTGTGATCTTCCAGACGTTCCTCAGATCGTTGGCATAGAAGTACGCGGCGAGACCGAATTCCGTGTCGTTGGCCAACTCGATGACTTCATCGGCGGTCTTGAACCGGAAAACGGGCGCAAGTGGAGCGAAGGTTTCTTCACGCGCGACTATCATGTCTGCGTTTACATCGGCGAGAACCGTGGGCTGAACAAAAGTGCCTCCGTTCGCGTGGCCGTGCCCACCGGTCACCAATCGAGCACCCTTTATGAGGGCATCCTCAATGTGAGCATTCAGTTTTGCCACGGCTGCCTGGTTGATCAGGGGACCGATGGCGGTGCCTTCTTCGAAGCCGTCGGCGATTTTCAGGCCTTCAACACGAGCGGCAAGCTTCGCAATGAACGCGTCGTAGACCCCGTCCTGCACATAAAGGCGATTAGCGCATACACAAGTCTGGCCCGCGTTCCTGAATTTGGAAATCATCGCGCCCTCGACGGCGGCGTCGAGGTCGGCATCATCGAATACTATGAACGGCGCGTTGCCGCCGAGCTCCAGGCTAAGCTTCATGATTTTCTGAGCGCCTTGGGCCATCAGCACCCGTCCGACCTCCGTCGATCCCGTGAAAGTCAACTTCTTGACGGCGGGGTTCGCACAGACTTCCTCGCCGAAAACGCGCGACTGGGTTGTTGGGAGCACGCTGAAAAGTCCTGCAGGAACTCCCGCGCGTTCTGCGAGCACCGCCAGAGCGATAGTGGAAAGCGGCGTTTCCGCGGCGGGCTTGAACACAATCGCGCAGCCCGCTGCGAGGGCTGGAGCGACCTTGCGAGTCACCATCGCATTCGGAAAATTCCACGGAGAAATGCCTGCCACGACACCGACGGGCTGTTTCAGGACGAGGATCCGTTTGTCTTCCTGGTGCGCGGGTATCGTGTCGCCATACACCCGCTTCGCCTCTTCCGCGAACCATTCGATATAGCTTGCCCCATATGCGATTTCACCGCGGGCTTCGGCGAGCGGTTTTCCCATCTCCGAGGTCAGGATAACCGCAAGGTCTTCCGCATTCGCGACGACCAGTTCGTGAAGCTTCTTGAGAATGCCCGCCCGATCTTTGCCCGTGCGCTTTGCCCAGCGCTTCTGCGCGACGCTTGCCACTTTGATGGCATGCCTGATGTCGCCGAGGTCCGTGTTGGGGATCTTCGCAAGCAGGTCTCCGTTGGAAGGGTTATAGACGTCTACTGTCGCACCCGTGCCGTCATAGTCGTGCCACTCACCACCGACATAGCTTGCCTCGCGCACGAGAGTTGCGTCCGTGAGCTTCGACCTCAGGGTTGACGAAATCGACATCAAGCATTCCTTTCAATGTATTGAAGCAGCGAACTTCCGTTCAGATCTGATTTCTGATGTGCGGTGACCGCGCATAGATCGCTACCATTGGGATGATAAGGAGGCCGACGATCGCTTGCTGAGCGGCAAAGCTAAGGCCAAGGCCAACGAGAAGAGAGGTGAGGACTGTCAAAACGAGGACGCCGAGCACGGACGCGCCATATCCTCCTGCCCCGCCCAGCAATGACGTGCCTCCGATGACGACAGCGGCCACCGTGGTGAAAAGGTAGGGATCGCCGACGCCGACATATCCGCCGCCGGAAAAACCGAGGAGAAGCACCCCCGTGAGAGCCGACATGCCCCCGCTTAACGCGTGGATCACCGTCCAGACCCGGAACTCCGAGATACCGAGGCGTGCCGCGGCGACCCGGCTTCCGCCAATTGCGTAAATGGAGCGCCCGAACCAGGTATTGTACAGTGCCCAGATCGTACTGCCCGTAATCACAAGCCAGAGTATAACCACCGGCGGCATCGCGAACCCGAACGTCTTTCCATTGAATGCCGCGAAATTTCGGAGCCAGTTGGGAACGGGCGCGAAGACCGTTCCGCTGAATGCAGAGCCGAGGGACGTATAGAGCTGAACCGCTCCCACAACCGCGAAGCCTACTCCCAGAGACATGATCAGGGCTTGCCCTTGCAGCTTGAAACTTAGGAGCCCGTTGCCAAAACCCACGGCCGCGCCCAGTGCCACGACGACGATCACTGCAAGCCACGCAGGCACGCCGGCGACCAGCAGCGTTGGATAGAGAATGTTCGCCGCGCCGATCAAATACGGTATCGAAAGGTCGAGAGCGCCCACCAACGCACACAGCGTCTGGCCCAGCGAGGCAAGGCCGAGGAACGCGGCCAGCAACAGGATCGAGCGCATGTTACGGGGTGATACGAAGCCCGGCACGAGCACCGCGCCAAGCACAATCAACACCGCCAGCAGTGCGAAGCCTATGGCTATGCCGCGCTGGACACGGATGCCGCGGGCACGGGACGTGGAGGGTGTGTCGATGTGTGTGAGTGTTGTCATGACTTTGGATTTCCTATCAAGCGACGCGGCGGCTGGTCATAACGACGTTGATGAGCAGCGATGTCATCAGAACCAAGCCAAAGGCCATCTGCGTTACATAACCCGTCACGCTCCCAAAGCTGAAAACGGAGAGCAGGTAGGAGATTAGAAACATGTTGAGCGCGCCCAACGTTGATCCGAGAGCGCCACCACGGCCACCAGCGAGATTGGCACCGCCCAAAACCAGAGCGGTCACCGCCTGGAGGGTATAATTGCTTCCCTGCGTGGGATCGCCGGAAGAAACCAGCGCGGTGTAACTCAGCGCGGCCAGTCCGACGAAAACCCCGCCGAGCATGTGGGCGGCGATCCGCACAAGATTAACCCTCACTCCACTCGTGTAAGCCATACGTTCGTCAGCGCCGGTCATCCGGAGATGGGTGAAAAACGAGGTCCTGCGAATGATGGCCCAGATGGCGAAAGCCGCGATCAATAGACCGAGCACGGGCGAGAAAATGCTTGTCCCTGCCCCCCAGCTCATCATCCAATCCGGTGCGACGCCCCCCGAGCTTGACATAACCATGAGGTTCACGCCCGAAAGAACGAGAAATCCCGAGAGAGTGACGATGATCGGGGCCACTCGGACATAAATGATGATCAAAGCTTGGATGAGCTGATAGGCAGCACCTACCCCAACCACCCACGATATCACGGCGACCGGGTTGGTGATTCCGTTTCCAACGAGCCACGCGATCAGCGTGACGTTGATAAAGCTCAGGAGCGGTCCCACCGCGAGGTCCACAGACGCCCGCCCCGCTATAACGATCGGGGTTATCGCCAACGTGGTAAGAACGAGCGGTGTCACCACCAATATCGCACCGCCTATGCCGTCAACTGTGAACAACCGCGGGGACAGGATAGCGGCCAGCAAAATCTGGACCACAAACAGAAGGCATGGAACGACGAGCGAGCGGTCCTGGAACAAGGCGGGCATTTTCAGTTGCGCAGACATCAGTGCACCTTCCTTTCAGATGTAAACTCGACGACGTCGGCTTCCGACCGCCCGAACATTGCTGCGAGGATTGTCTCTTCATTGATCTGGTCCCCCTCGAGCGAACGGTAAATTCTGCCGTGGTGGAAGACATCTACCCGGTCCGCGAAACCGAGAAATTCCTCGATTTCGCTCGAGAGGTAGATCACGGCTCCGCCCTGTTCCGCGAATATCTCGAGCTCGCGATACAGATCGCGCTTCGTGCCCAGATCGACGCCGCGCGCCGGGTCGTTGAGAATGATGACCTTAGGATTATTGGCGAAAGCCCGGCCGATGAGTATCTTCTGCTGATTTCCACCCGATAGGGACGTGATCCTATTGTCTGGGCGGCCGATTTTAACCCGAAGGCGATCGACTTCCCTGGAGAACATCTGTTTGAGCTTGCCTCGTCTGATGATTCCGAGCGAGCCCAGATTCTTCTTGTAGATGCCGATAGCGAGATTCTCGAAGATGCTCTGCTGGGGGAAAATACCTTCACGCTTCCGGTCGCCGGAAACATACACAACGCCAAGGCGCGCGGCGTCCTCGAGTCCGCCCATCAAAACAAGTTCGTTTCTCCCGGAATCCAGCGCTTTCGCATCCCCGCCGAACGGCGCGACGATTCTCGCTAGTGCACGAACGAACGCGTCTTGGCCCTGGCCGTCCAGACCTGCCACGCCCACGATGGAGCCTTCTTTGATTGCGAAGTCAAAGGGGGCGGAGCCGCGTTGCGCAATGGTTTTGGTGACCTCCAGAACGACCCGGCGGTTTTCGGCGGTTTTCCGTTTGCCATCTTTCGCGGCACCGCTGAGTTTGCGATCGGCAGGCGTCATCATGGCCAGCAGATTGTTCTCGTTGATGTCCGCCTTTTCCAGAACACCGACCGTAACACCGTCGCGTAAAATCGTAGCGCGGTCCGCGATCCGAACCAGTTCGGCAATCCTGTGAGTGACGATGATAACCGTAGCCCCTGCCTTGCGCAGCCTGTCGATCTCATCGTGCAACCTAACGGTCGCATCGAGATCGAGCGCTGCCGAGGATTCGTCGAGAATGAGTACTTTCGGGGATTTCAAGATTGCACGCGCAATGACAACCCATTGCTTAACGCTGAGCGGAAAGTCGCCGACGTTCCTCGACAGGTCTACATGCTGGCCCACAAGCCGATCGAGCAAAGCTTGCGCTTCGGCTCTGCGTTTGCCGGAAGATTTGCGCCATTCAAAGAAACCATCGCGGCCGACGTAAAGATTGTCGAGAACGCTTGCTTCCTCGGCGACAAGAACCTCCTGAAATATCGTGGCGAGTCCGACGGTCTTGGCGTCGATCGGCGTTTTGATTGTCGTGCCGAGGATCGTCGCTTCCCCCGTGTCGGGACGCAGCACGCCAGACATGATCTTCGCCATCGTGCTCTTGCCGCTTCCGTTCTCGCCGACGATGGCGTGAACTTCACCCGCGCAGGCTTCGAAATCGCACTTCTTCAAGGCCTTCGTCTCTCCGAATGCCTTGGCAATACCTACTAGGCGTACTGTCACTTCGCTCGCCATGTCTCTCCTCCCATCGAGCGGCAAAACCCGCCCGCCGGCGCACCAAGCGCGCCGAACGTAGAATTCGCGAATTTTCTCAATTTTCGTGTCCGGCGACCCGCTTATGCGAAATCGCCCTCCTCACTCCGCGGGCAGAATGACAGATTGTCTGATAATCTGTCAATAGGGAGGATGCTATTTCGCGCCGTCCTGACGGTGGCCGGCCAGATATTTAACGATTTCGGTGTGGTCGACTCCGCTTCCGAGGTCGTTCGCCGCCCGTTCCCAGACACCCGCGATATGTATCAGATTCTCGAAGTTCAATCCCAGTTCAGACGCGAGGCCGTTTGCAATGCCGATGTCCTTTGCCATCAGCCCGAGTGCGAACCCGCTGTTGAAGGTCCCCGACAGGATGAACTGCTTCATTTTGATTTCGGACGTGTTGCTTTTGCCGGACGAGGCATTGAGGATGTCCACGACGACCGTCGGCTCCAGACCGAACTCCTTACCCAGCAGCACGCCTTCGATTGTCGCAACGACCCCTGCTCCGGAAACATAGTTGTTGATGGCCTTCATAGCGTGGCCGGAACCGACTGCACCGGTCCGGAAGATGTTGGCTCCAAGCATACGGAGCAGAGGTTCTGCCTCGTCGACGTCTCGAGCCTCTCCGCCAACCATGACAGCCAGGGTTCCCGAAATCGCCCGCCGAGTACCGCCGGACACGGGAGCGTCGACCAGCCGGATCCCTTTCGACTGAAGCTGCTCCGACAGCCTCCTGGTGTCGCCGGGAGCAGAAGAGCTCATGTCGATTACAAGCGCTCCTTGCTTCAGGCTGCGCCAGTTTTCTCCCCCGAGAAGTGCCTCGCGCACGATTTTGCCGTTCGGCAGCATCGTTATGATGACGTCGGCGTTCCAGACCGCTGCAGCAATGTCTGCGCAGGACGTCCCTCCAGCTTCGGAGAAACGTCTCTTTGCCTCGTCCGACAAATCGAATCCCGCCACTTCGCGGCCTGGCCCGATGAGATGGCCCGCCATGGGCAATCCCATCGCGCCGAGTCCGATGAACGCAATCTTCAAACGAGGAGTTTCTTCATTCATAGCCTGATCCTGAAATGCTAGGTGCGTGGTGATCCAACGTTCTGGATGAGATACTCGAGCGCAACTTTCGCAGCCTTCTCGATGTGGAGCTTGCATGCGGCCTGCGCTCGCAGGGCATCCCGAGCTTCGATAGCGGCGGCGATTTCCTTTATTTCCGAAAGACTGTGAAGCAGCCTTCCAGGCTGGTTCATCGACGTCATCCGCAAGAGGTTTATGCGGTTGTGAAGGCTCGTCAGCATCTGCCGAGCGAAGATATTTCCGCTGCCGGACATCAGGCAGTCGTAAAAAGCGTTTTTCGCCGTTGCGAGGATCGCGCTGTTGCCTGCGTTCACGGCCCTCTCGAATTCCTCCACCGCTTTCGCGAGCGCGCGTATTTCGACCTCGCTGCCACGCTCGGCAAATTGCTGTCCGGCGAAGCCCTCCAGAATGGCCCTGACCTTATAAAGCTGGTCGGCTTCCTCGTAGGTTATCAGCGTCACCACTGGCCCACGATGCGGATAGCTCGTGACAAGCCCTTCGGCTTCGAGCTGGCGCAGGGCCTCCCTGATCGAAGTACGCCCTACCCCGATCAAGGCACAGAGTTCGCGCTCGATGAGACGGTCGCCCGGCCGAAACCGACCTTCGGCGATCGCCTGCCGAAGCTTTTCCTCGACCTGTATTCTCAACGAAGCGTTTTGCCTCTCTACCTGGAGAGTACCGTCGTTCATCGCTTCTCACCCCGCAGTAGGACGAACACCAAAAGCGCGCAACGCTGGACGCAGCGCGGATACGGTCGCAACCTTCTCAGGGAAACTCTTCGAAGCTCGGCTTCGAGGCATCGTGATTCAGCCACGGGCGGGCGTGCGACATCCATACGTTCGACTCGGCCACCGAACCCGGATCCGTGTCGAAGGTACCAGCCCGGAGGACCTTTAGGTCCGGGTTGGACGGGCGTTCGGCGTAAACGTGAGAGCCACACGTCGAGCAGAACCAGCGTAGCTTTCCTGGGGTGGATTCGAAGCTTTTCAGCACGTCTACGCCGGCGAGCAGTGTGAAGTGCTCGCTCTTCACCTTTGCCGCGGTATTGTGGTCGGCCGCGTGTGACTTTCGGCAGGTCTGGCAGAAGCAGTTCCACATCGGGCCATCGATCTCAGAGACCTCGTACCGAACTGCCTTACACTGGCATGATCCCAAAATTGGCATCGTCTGTCCTTTCATCCAAAGTTTCGTCCTTGAAGCGGGTTTCGTCCTGCTGGCCCAGCCAACGCTTGATATTCTTGGCCGCCTGACGGATGCGGTGCTCGTTCTCGACGAGCGCCAGACGCACATGGTCATCCCCCATCTCGCCAAACCCAATGCCCGGGGAAACGGCCACGTCGGCCTTTTCGACCAGCAGCTTGGCAAACTCCAGCGAACCCAAATGACGGTATTTCTCCGGTATCTTTGCCCAAGCAAACATCGTCGCGGCAGGCTGCGGGACTTCGAAGCCAGCCTTGCCAAAACTCTCGACCATGACGTCACGGCGGCGCTTGTAAACGCTCCGGATTTCCGCGATGTCGGAACCATCGCCGTTCAGGGCGTGTAGGGCCGCCACCTGGATCGGCGTGAAGGCACCGTAGTCCAGATAGGATTTGACCCGGGTGAGCGCCGCTATAAGCCGCTCGTTGCCGACAGCAAAACCGATGCGCCACCCCGGCATCGAGAACGACTTCGACATGGAAGTGAATTCGACGCAGACGTCCATAGCACCCGGCACCTCCAGCACGGAGGGCGGCGGGGCATTGTCGTCAAAGTAGATTTCCGAATAGGCAAGGTCGGACAGCACGATGAGCTCGTGCTTTTTCGCGAACGCGATGACATCCTTGTAGAAGTCCAAGGTTGCCACGTACGCCGTCGGGTTCGACGGATAGTTCAGAATGAGTGCCAGCGGTTTCGGTATCGAGTGGCGAACAGCCCGTTCGAGCGGCGCGAAGAAATTAACGTCCGGTTCGACCGGTATCGACCGGATAACGCCGCCCGCGATCAGAAAGCCGAAAGCATGTATAGGATAGGTGGGATTAGGACACAGGATGACATCGCCCGGTGCGGTGATGGCCTGCGCCATATTGGCAAATCCTTCCTTGGAACCCAAGGTGGCTACGATCTGACTGTCGGGATTGAGCTTCACGCCAAAACGCCGTGCGTAATAGGTGGCCTGGGCTCGGCGAAGGGCGGGAATGCCCCTGGACGAGGAGTAACGGTGCGTCCGCGTGTCCTGCACCACTTCACAGAGTTTGTCGACGATGGCCTTCGGAGTCGGGAGATCGGGATTTCCCATGCCGAGGTCGATTATGTCGGCTCCACCCGCTCGCGCGCCCGCTTTCAAACGGTTGACCTGTTCGAAAACATAGGGCGGCAGGCGCTGAATTCTGTGAAACTCCGACAAAATGTTTCCTTCCTTGAATTGCCATTCGCGCCGATCGGGAAGAGTCGGCGCGAAGTTGGGCGGTCAATCGGCGGTGTTATTTTTTCGGACGCCAAGCGAGCGGGTCTTCAGCCCGTTCGAAGTAGCTTACCGCGACGGAGGCCGGCCACCACGCGTCACCCTTCGGCTCGAGCCAAGCGGTGGAATTCGGATCGCAGTCCTCGTTGAGAACCTCCTTCACGTCGTCGATCGTATAGGGGAGCGCGGGGCGAAGAATGGACTGGATCTTCGGACCCTGACCTTCGAGCGTACGCATCATGACGTCCCAAACCAGCCGGGCGTCGGATTTCGGCGGCCAGAAATGGAAGCTCTTGCTGATGAAGTCCGGATTCTTGCGCCAGTAGCAAGCGGCCGATGCTTCTCCACCGAGAACGATCGGCATCATATCGCGTCCCGACTGTTCGACGGCATTGAGAACGCCGTTTTCAGAAGCCGATTGAACCAGAATGCCGTTGACGTCGGCAGGATTGGTGGCGAGGAACTTCTGGACTTCGACCTGGGCGACCTGATCGGTCCACTTGCCCGCGACGTCACCGACGACCTTGATGTCCGGAAATTCGGAGAAAGCCTTCTTAGCGCCGACGTTGAAGCTATCCGACGAGGCGAAACCGGGAATGCCGGACACCATCAGAACATTGCCCTTGCCGCCGATTTCCTGGGCCAGCCACTTCGCCGACGAGTATCCGCCATGCGTGTTGTTCTCCGTGGCATTTATGGCATAGGGCGAAGTCACGTAGCCGGAGACCGAGAAGACAGGAACGCCCTTGGAGTGTGCGTACTCGATCGTCTGGTTGAGCGCGGTGATGTTCGAGGCGCAGATGATAATTGCGTCGACACCGTCGTCGATCATCTGCCGCATCTGCTGGATCTGCACAGAGTCCTTCAGATCGGACTGCGTCACCACAAGTTCCGAGACCAGGCCCGCTTCCTTGTATTTCGGCAGCAACACGTCGGTCATTTCGCTGAGGATCGACGCGCGCCAGGTATTTCCGGCATAGGTCGATGCATAACCGATTTTCCACGGCGGCGGTCGCTTTGCGACGAAATCCTTGAACACGGTCGGTCCCAACGGGATCGCCGGATCGACGAGTTCGTAGAGTTTCAGCTGATCGGCGGGAAGCGAATCCAGCCCATCTGCCATTACGGCACTCGTTGTCGAATATAAGCCTGCCAACAGGGTGACTGTGGTAACCACCTTCTTCAGCATATAGGGTCTCCTCCCCTCCAATTATCCGCTCAAGCCAGTACCTGATCGATATCGAGCCGCGGATATACCAGCCGATTTTCATCGGCGTTGAGAACCGGGCGGCAGCCGTGGCCGCCCAGGTAGCTTAGTTGCGCAGGCCAGCCTGCTTGAGCAGCGGCATGACGCGTTCGTTGAAGAATGGTAGTTCCTCGTTGTAGTCCACCATCGTCAGCAGAGCGCCATCGACACCCGTGCTGCTGAGCGTGACGAGCTTGTCGGCGACCTGTTCTGGCGTACCGACGATCGGGAAGCCGCCCCAACCTGCAATGAAACGTTCCTTGAACTTCTGGTACATCTCGGGCGAGTGGTTCTGCGACTGAACCTGGAGAACCTCGCAGATGTTTTCGCAAGCTTCCCAATCGCCCTTTTCGTTGACGTAGTAGTTGTAGTAGTCCTTGGCTTCCTTTTCGGTCTCCCGGACGACGACGGGGCACGCCGTAAAGGTGCCAAGCTCGCGGTTGTATTCCGTCCGCGCCAGGTCCTTGACCTTCTTTACCCAAGCGGTGCCGGCTTCCATGTCCTGCATGAAGCCGAAGTTGAAATCGCAGAACTTGGCGGTGAAGTGCATACCCTTGCCGGAAGCGCCTGCGCAGATCATAACGGGTCGATTGGTTTGCTTATTGTAAGGCTTCGGCTCGCTGAACGCGTCCTTTACGCGGAGGAATTCGCCTTCGAAGGTGACGCCGTTCTCTTTCCAGAGGCGCTCGACGATTTCCATCCACTCAGTCGCGTATTCGTAGCGGGTATCGTGTTCCATCATCGGAACGCCGAACATTTCCATCTCGGGCGTGAACCAACCCGTGACGAGGTTCAGGCCGTAACGACCCTTGGAGATGTGGTCGATCGTCGTAGCCATCTTGGTGGCGACAATCGGATTGAGGGTGGGGATATGGGTCGTCGAGAAGAACTGGAGCTTCTTGGTGACGGCCGCGAGCGCAGCCGCCCAGGTGAAGGTATCCATGTTGACGCCGTTGAAGTTCGACGGTCCGCCAAAACCGCGCCAACGCGCGATCGGCACCATGCACTCCCAACCAGCGTCTTCGAGCTGACGGGCGATTTTGACATTGTGATCGAAGGTCGGTTCGAACGTGCTCTCTGCCAGGGTAATGGCACAGGCGTTCGAGCAATTGGTCCCGAAAACGCCGAGCTTGAGCTTGTTGTCGTTGAACATCGGGTTTCCGGCTGCGCGGAAATCATCCTTGGTAGTCACGTTGGATCTCCTCCATCTGGGATTCTAAAGGGCGAGCCGTAGTCGCGGCCCGCGCCATGTCTAGGGCTCAGATGCCCATGTCTTCGAATACTTCCTGCGCGATGCGGAAACTGTCGATTGCAGCCGGAACGCCGCAGTAAATTGCGACCTGCATGAAAATCTCGCGAAGCTCTTCCTTGGTCAGGCCGTTGTTGATAGCGCCGCGAACGTGCAGCCTGAGCTCGTGAGGCCGGTTGAGAGCCGAAATCATGCCGAGGTTCAGAATGCTTCGCGAACGGCGATCGAGGCCCGGACGGTTCCAGATTTCGTCCCAGCAGTACTCGGTGACGAGTTCCTGCATCGGCCAGTTATACTCGGTTGCCTTGTTGACCGCTGCGTCAACGTAGGGCCCGCCCAGAACTTCACGCCGCGTCTTGAGACCACGTTCGAAACGCGCGCTAACTTCGCGTCCGTTGACTTCACTCTTTGCGTTTGCAGCACCGCTCACTTTTTTCTCCTTCGTTGCTCTCAGGCTCAGGTTAATGGAAACCAGGCTCGAAAAACGAACCGGATTGATTAGGCGGCCGTCTCGATAATCGCAGACGACCGGACAAGTTTGCCGTCCTCGTATAGGAGCGGCGCAATGGATTCGATAAAACGCGCCTCCAGCACATGGCCGAGGACAACATCGTGAGTGGCTACGTTCACCGCATCCTGCAGCTCGCACACGAACGCGGCTTGCGCATCGGCAAGTACGGGCATTCCGTCGAGGGAAATCCACTCTCCGTGGTGAAACCGTTCCTCGCCTTTCAGCTTGCCGCTAAACAGCGGCACCAACGGCGCGTGAGAGAGGTGGAGCATGTTGACCGCAAACCGCCCGGCGTCCTTGAGAGGCTTGCTGATTGACGCCGACTGATTGATACACACGAGGATCGTCGGCGGATCGGCCGTTACGGACTGTACCGCGGTCGCTGCCATGCCGTGGCGAACGCCATTGTGCTCGGTAGTTATCAAGCAGATGGTAGACGTGAACCGGCGCATAGCGGACCGGAACGCCGCTTGCGCAGCGCTGTTGGCATCGCCCATTTCTTCCTCCCTCGCATTTCCGTCTGATGGAGGCAATATTCAGATTATCAGACAATCTGTCAACTCAATTTTGTGATATTGACAGATTGTCTGCCAAATGTTTGGTGTGGCGATCAACGAGAGGAGTTTCGAAAATGGATCTGGAGAACAAGGTCTGCATCGTAACTGGCGCGGGCAGCGGCATCGGGCGGGCAACCGCGGAGCTGTTTGCCCGACATGGCGCGAGCGTCGTTGTGGTGGACGTGAACGCCGATGCAGCAGAGGCTGTGGCCGAGGCGATCGGCGCATCCGCGATCGGGTTACGCGCCGATGTCTCTTCGGCATCGGAAGTTGAGTCGATGGTTTCGGCAACGGTCGAGCGCTTCGGAAAGATCGACGTCCTGGTAAACAACGCGGGATTCGGCATGACCGGCAACGTCGTAACGATCCAGGAGGCGGACTGGGATCGGATAATGGCGGTAAACGTCAAAGGGATATTCCTGTGCTCGAAATACGCAATCCCCGTGATGGCCAAGAACGGGGGCGGCTCGATCGTCAATACGACGTCTTACACCGCGGTTTCGGCGATCGCTGACCGCACCGCCTATGTTGCCTCGAAGGGCGCTATCTCTTCGCTGACACGGGCCATGGCCCTCGACCACGCGAAGGATGGCGTCAGAGTTAACGCCGTTGCGCCCGGCACCATCGACTCCCCTTACTTCACGAAGATATTCGCTCAGTCCGACGATCCCGAAAAACTGCGCAGCGACTTCAACGCGCGCGCAGCCATGAATCGTATGGGGCTGCCCGAGGAGATCGCAGAAGCGATGCTGTTCCTTGCTTCGGACCGCTCCCGCTTCGCGACGGGAAGCGTGCTGACAGTCGACGGCGGCTCGTCGATCGGCAATCACCTCGTGAAGTGAAACGGCGGCGGCTTGAGCCGCCGCCACGACTACCTCGCCGCGCGGATGAACTCGAGCGCCCGCATCAGGTACGGACGGAAATAATCCGGATGCTCGCACATTGGGAAGTGGCCCAGGCCGGGCATGGTCAGGTGCAGGCTACCAGGTATCAGGTCGGCGAGTTTGGCCCCGTCCGCGGGCGTTGCCGAATAATCGTAATCCCCCGAGAGCAGGACGGTCGGGGTACGGCTGGCGTCGATCTTCGGCGCGGTTACCGCGCCGTCGAATTCATCGCTGTAGAAGGCGAGGTCGCCGGGATAAATGCCCGGTGCCCCCTGAGAATAAATCCAGCTTGCGCGTCTGCGCTCCGAACCCGGGCTCATCGGACTCATTATCCCACGCACATACGCCGAGTTGTGCAGCGAGCCGTGTACGTTTACGTTATGCTGGTAAGGGTTACGACGACCCTTCGATCTGAACGGCGGCTCGATACCGATTATACCGAGCAGGTGCTCCGGGCTTTCCGCAGCGAGGACCAGCGCCATGGCAGCTCCCATAGAGCCCCCTGCGACGATGGCCTTCTCTCCGACAACCCGTTCCAGGATCGCACGGCACCAGGCTTGATAAAGGTCGGCCGTCAGCTTGTACGGTGCTCCGTCCCAAGATGCCGGCGGCATGGAGCGCCCGTGAAACGGAAGATCTACGGCCATCAGCCGGTAGCTTTCCGCAAGACCCGTATCGGCAAGTTGAGCAAGGAACTGACGGCTGTCGGCACCTGCCGTATGAAGAAAGAGAACCGGCACGCCCGTTCCCGTTTCCTCGAAGTAGATATCGTAAACGGTTCCCTCGATGCTGACGGGTTGGTATCGGCCCAATACGGTCGTGATGTCACGACGGACGATAGCCGCCTCTTTCGTCGGAGCGCGGACGACGAGTTCGAAGAGCCGTTCCAGTGCTGGCCTTGCCCTGGCGATTTCGAGAGGAAGACCCGAAATCTCGAATTCCTCGTTCGCCATTTGAAGGGCAGTGAAGGAGTGATATGTGGCGGGCGGCGGCGTCTGCAGGACCCTGGACCAAGCCTCCGGCGAGGCGCTGACAGTCACATCGGCCTGGGCGGCGTCACCGTCCAGCGCTACTTCGCCGTTCCTGATTGAAAGCGTCGCTTTCTGATCTCCAACCGTCAATCGAACCCTGCAGTCGAGGCTGGGAATGAGCCTCGGCAACTCCCCGTCCTTGATAGCCTCGACGACGCGAGCCATTAATTCGTTGTAGTGGTCCAAAATTTCCTCCCGTCGCGACCCTTTTAAAAATGCGGCCGACGCATGCCATGAACGACCGATGAGACGCGGCGAGCAAGCTTGGCCCCCTCATCGGAAGCCAAATAAACAGATTATCAGACAATCTGTCAATGACGGTAATTTGCTACGGGAGCTATTTGCGGACGTGCCCGCGTCTATTCCGAAGGGCTGACATCATTCTTGCGAAGGTAGTCCAGCGCGACCTTAGCGGCCATATCGATATGATATTTGCAGGCCGCCGCCGCCTTCGGCCCGTTGCGGTCCCTGATTGCCGCCGCGATATCCCGGATTTCAGCGACGCTGTGCTTCAACCGTCCTGGCTGGGTCATGGAAGTCATTCGCAGGAGGGTCACACGGTTGTGAAGCGACGTCAGCATTTGCTTGACAAAAACGTTGCCGCTTCCCTCCATCAAGCACTCATAAAAAGCAGTCTTTGATGCGATGAGTCTGCTGCCCGCTCCGGATTCGGCGGCATCCGCAAACTCCTCGACGAGGCGTTCAAGGTTGGCGATGTTCTCCGGGCTGCCATTTTCTGCAAACTCCTGCCCCGCGAAGCTCTCCAGCAATGCCCGCACACTGTAAAGCTGCGCGGCTTCCTCGTAGCTGATTGTGCTCACCACGGGTCCACGATGCGGATAGCTTGTAATCAGACCTTCGGCCTCAAGTTGCCGAAGAGCCTCGCGGATTGACGTCCGGCCCACGCCGATAAGTTCACAGAGTTCTCGCTCGACGAGGCGCTGGCCGGGCTTGAAACGGCCGCTGGCGATTGCCTGCCGCAGCTTCTCTTCCACCTGAATTCTGAGAGTCGCGCTTTGCCGCGAAATTTGAAGACCTATTTCACCCATCGAGACTCGTTGCCCACCGTTCTGCGAGATACTTCGAGCCCATTATATTGTCGGTTTGCCGCGTAAGACAACCCGATTGTCTGATAGGAGGGAGAAATTTCAAACGTTTTAAGCTGCGCTCTTCAAAGTGGTCCGTTAGAACAATACCCGGCTAAATGGCTGCTCAGGGTTAAGTGGTTGAAAATCGCTGAGAACTTTGGGATCGTGGCCCGCAATCAACAATCCGTTCGGACCTGCCAATTCGAGCAGTCTTCGGTATCCTTCGACAACCTCCAGATAGTCCGCGTAGAGCGGGAAGGCATTCTGGTCGTCGAGATAGTGTTCGAAATGCAATGCATCTGACGCGACAACCACCGTTTTGCCATCTGCGACGAGTCTGACCACCTGAAGCCCTTTGGAGTGGCCACCGATCAAATGCAGGCTCAGACCGGGCGAGAGTTCGGCATCCCCCTCATGAAAACACATGCGGTCTTTGAAGACGAGGCGAACGGCATCGACAACTGCCTCGGCTGCGAAAGGCTTCCGCATATGCCGATGGCACATGCATCGTCCGGTTCCGTAAGCCATTTCCCTGTCCTGAATGTGAAATTTAGCGTTCGGAAAATCGCCGAGATTTCCGGCATGATCGTAATGAAGGTGGGTGATCACGACGTCTGTTATGTCAGAGGTTCCGATTCCCAGCCGAGCAAGGGCATCGACGGGATGAATCAACATGGTGCGTCCCCGCGCACGCCCCTCTTCAGCGCTGAAGCCGGTATCGACCAAGATCAGGCGACCCTGATGCCTCAGTAGCCACACGAAGTATTCGATGCGCCCGAACTGATCGTGGATATCGGGGACCTCGAGCTGGAGGTCGGACAGCGGTCTTTCGGCCGTCCCGTAATGCAGCGCCAGTGCTTTCCAATCACTCAATTTCCCGTGCTCCGGTTCGAGGACCATTCGCGATACTCATGGAAGGATCAGATGACGGATGACCTCTGCACGGTCGAGCCGGTCGAACGCTTCGTTGATCTCATCGAGTGAGCCCGTACTAGACAACAGCTTGTCGACGGGTAGCTTACCTTGCAGGAAGAGATCGATGTACCGAGGGATATCGCGGGACGGCACGCAGGAGCCCATGTAGCTTCCCTTGATCGTCCTCTCTTCCCCGACCAGCGGAAGAGGCGAAATCTCGAACTTCGAATTCACGTTTGCAAGGCCAGCTGTCGCCGTGGTCCCGCCGCGTTTTGTGATGTTGTAAGCAAGATCGAAGGCCTTTGCCGATCCCGCCATTTCAATGGCGTAGTCGACACCCCCGCCGGTTGCCGCTTTGATTGCGGCGGCGACGTCCGGATCGCTTGCAAGGAAGGTTCGTGTCGCTCCGAGTTCCTTGGCGAGCTCCAGCTTTGCGGGGACTAGATCGACAGCGACGATTTGGCCAGCTCCGCTTGCCACCGCTCCGAGAATCGCCGCCAGGCCGACCCCACCGAGACCAATAACCGCCACGGAATCGCCTGGCTTGACCCCGCAAGTGTTCATCACGGCCCCTACCCCCGTAACGACGGCGCACCCGAAAAGGGCAGCCTTGGCGAGGTCGATTTCCTTGGTGATTTTGACCACGGAATTCGCGGAAACCACCGCATACTCGGAGAATGCAGATACCCCGCTGTGATGGTTGACCTCGTAACCCTTGAGCCTGACATGACGGCTTCCGGACAGCAGGGTTCCAGCGGCGTTCGCCTTGTAGCCGGGTTCGCAGAGGCTTGCCCGTCCCTCTGCGCAATAGCTGCAATGACCGCAGATAGGCAAGAAGGACATGACGACATGATCGCCTTCCTTGACGTTGTCGACCCCTGGACCGACCTCGACGACGACACCGGACGCCTCGTGCCCCAGGGCCACAGGAAGCGGACGCGGACGATCCCCGTTGATAGCGGACAGGTCCGAATGACACACGCCGGCGGCTTTGATTTTGACCAGAACTTCCAACGAGCCGGGGGGAGTCAATTCGACTGTCTCGATAATGAGCGGTTTCGACTGGGCGTACGGCTTCGACAAGCCCGATTCCCGAAGAATAACGGAACGCATTTGCATTGGAGTATCCTCGATTATCAGTGAGCCAATAGCCGCATCGGCGACTGGAAGTAGCGGAAACCGTCGCCTTCGCGCGCCACATGTCCGGTTCCTGGCCAGGCAAAATGATATGACATCACCTGAATGCGGTCGGTCGCGAGCATGTCCAGTACCCTGGTGCGCGATCTGGCGGACAAAGTCGGGTCTGTATCGTACTTGAACTCCATCCATGGCCGCTCCATCAGAAGGACGTGATGGTGGGTGAGGTCGCCAAGGAAGCACAGCCTGTCGTTGCCGGACTCAATCATGAAGCAATGATGGCCGAGCGTGTGGCCCGGCGCGTGCAACGCCTGGACGCCGGGAAGAATCTCCTGTCCATCGCGGAAGAAAAAGGTCCGATCTTTGTGAGGGAGGAGATTCTGTCTGGCGTTCTCAACCTGGAATTTGAACACTGAATCGAGCGTGGAACCGTCGGTCCAATCGTTGAAATCGCTTTCGCTTATGTAAATTTCCGCGTTCGGAAAGTTCAATTCTCCCGCTTCGTTGCATAGGCCGCCCGTATGGTCGATGTGAGCGTGGGAAAGCACGACCGCGTCTACCTCGTCCGGGCTGCGACCAGCCTCGTGCATGCTGGTCAGCAAGCGGCCCGTGGTCGGGCCGAAAGCCTTCGACGTGCCCATTCCGGTATCAAAGAGGATGGTCTTGCCGTTGATTTCGACGAGAGGCACGTTCTGCTCAAGCACCACGTTATCCAGTGGCAAAAAGCTGCGCTCAAGCATTTCCCCGACCGTCTTAGGCGTGACACCGAGGAAATTTTCGCTCGGATCACCCAGTTCCAGCGGTCCGTCTGATAGGACCGTTATCTGGCCGTCCCCGAACTTGAATGGATAGAAATACGGCAGTTTCGTGCGGTGTGCTTCGTCGAATGACATCGTCGGCTCCTCCCAAAGCGTTGCGCGCTTTGTTTGACAGATTGTATGTTAATCTGTCAATGAGCATTGTCGTCGCAGCGCGGGGATGCACATCTTGGGGGTTGAAGTTTCAGGTCTGAGACAACACATTTCGGCCTGTAACGCTCGCTACAGACAATTTGCATCTCAAAAGGATTCTCGGTTCAGATGTCATCCCTCTTCCAACCTCTCGCCATTCGACAAGTCTCGCTGAAGAACAGGCTGGCTCTCTCCCCCATGTGCCAGTACGAGGCCATTGACGGGTTCGTGACGCCGTATCATCTCGTTCACTACGGCAAATTTGCACTTGGCGGCTTCGGCCTCATCATGATCGAAGCGACCGCCGTTTCACCGGAAGGACGGATTACCCATGGGGACGTCGGACTTTGGGACGATCGGCAGGTTTCCGGTTTGGCTGAAATCGCCGCATTCGTGAAGAAGCAGGGCGCAACCCCGGGCATTCAGATTGCGCATGCCGGGCCGAAAGCCGCCATGCAGCGACCTTATTACGGGGACGGACCCCTTACGCCGGCCGACCATGCCAGGGGCGATCATCCATGGCCCATTGTATCGGCTAGCGCCGTTCCAGTTGACACCGGCTGGCTGGTGCCCGCCGAGCTGGATCTAAAGGGCATTCAGAAAGTGAAGGACGATTTCGATGCCGCGGCGCGGCGTGCCCTTAAATCTGGCTTCGAAGTTCTCGAACTTCATGCCGCGCACGGATACCTGCTCAACTCGTTCCTTTCTCCGCTGACAAACGAACGTACTGATGAATACGGTGGCACCCTCGAAGGACGCATGCGCCTCCCGCTCGAGATAGCGAAAAGCTTCCGGGGAATCTGGCCGCAGGACAAACCCCTTTTTGTAAGGATATCGGCCGTTGATGGTAGCCGGAACGGTGTCACCCTCGAAGACAGCGCGGCCTTCGCGAAAGAACTCGCGGCAATCGGGGTGGATGCGATTGACTGCTCTTCGGGTGGCATCGGGCGTCCTTATGAGCATCCGAGCGGCTACGGACATCAGGTACCTTACGCTGCACGGATCAAGGCCGAAAGCGAACTTTCGACAATGGCTGTCGGACTCATTGTGGACCCTTTCCAAGCTGAAGAGATCGTTGCCTCTGGCCAGGCGGACCTCGTCGCGATCGGCCGGGAGGCACTTCGTGAGCCAAACTTCGCTTTGCATGCAGAGCAAGCTCTCGACGCGGTCGACCCGGCCTCGCCCTTTGCAAATTGGCCACGCCAGATCGGCTGGTGGTTGAACCACCGCGAGCGGAAACTGCATCAGCTTGGAGCGTATACTCCGCGGTCCAGCGTGGCCGCCTAACGTTAAGGGGCCTTCGGGCCCCACAGCTTTTGAGAGACCACGAAGGGGACTATCATGACGAACGTTTTCGTTATCGGCGCTGCAGGGAAAGTCGGAATCCGCCTTGTCCGTAAACTGGCGGTGCGCGGTCACCGGGTCGGTGCATTGCACCGAAAGCGCGAGCAGGAAAGCACGCTTGCTGCAGCAGGCGCGACCCCGATTTTCGGCAGCATCCAGATCATCGATGCACGGAGTCTCGCAAACATTATTGACGGATGTGACGTCGTCGTGTTCACGGCTGGCGCAGGCGGGGCGGGCATCGAACAAACTAATGCAATCGATGGCCGAGGTCTTGAAACAGCCGTCGATGCGGCGAAACTGGCGGGCGTGCGTCGTTTCATTTTGGTTTCCGCCTTTCCCGAGGCGTGGCGGGAAAAGGAAAACAGCGAAGGCTTCGAGAACTACATCGCGGTCAAGAAACTTGCGGACGCCTACCTTGCTGACACCGAGATCGATTGGGTCATCCTTAGGCCGGGAACCTTGTCGGACGAACCTGGCACCGGGATGATCAAGGCCAACGCCGCCCTTCCCTATGGTACCGTGACGCGCGATGATGTCGCCGAAACGATCGTTGCACTCATCGAAGAACCTACCGTCCGGCGATCCATTGTCGAGTTGACGAACGGGGACGATGCTGTCGCCGACGCGGTGGCTAAACTGGGACGCTGAATGCACTTATAAGATTGGCCGCGCTCCGTGCGGCCAATAGCTACGCTATTCCACGAAACCTTCAGACAGCAAGATAGCCGCCGCCGTCCACCGGAAGCGCGACGCCCGTCACAAAGCTTGCCTCGTCACTTGCCAGGAAAACAGCGTTGTCGAGCATCGCATCCGCCAGAAGCCGCTTCAGTTTCGTGTTCTAGTCCTCCAGCGTCTTCAGCCGCTTGGCTTCGGACACGTCCATGCCGCCGAATTGGCTTTCCGTTTATAGATGCTGGCATCGCTGACGCCGTGCTTGCGGCAAAGCTCTGAGACCGGCGCGCCCGCCTCTAGCTCGGACCATTAAATCCGGCCGCCCGTCGGCCTTCCGGCTTGGATAGTGGCCCGCGGAAGACAGCAGAGAATGGATGATTAGGGGTGAGTGCCGGCGCGGCTAGGGGCAGACCTAAACGGGTTTCAGTAGGCTCAAAAGCCACTCAACGCGATCCCGCCCCCTCACATCTCAGCAAGTGCCAAATCCAATCGGTAATAAGCCTCGCCTAAAGCTTCGTATACTCGTGCCTCTTCGCCTTCGTCGGAAAGCTCCAATGCGTCTGTCAACTCGAAAACCCGCTGTTGTGCGAGCTGTAATGCCGATCGGCTTTCGGGATAGTCCTCCCCTGCCCGATTAGGAATTGCGGTGAATAATGCCGCCAGGTCAGCAAGATGTTGCACGTCTTCCTGTAGTAGCGACATTGAGCTGTCCATTTTGCTCGAGACACGCTCAAGAAGGCCAACAACGGCAGCATTTATACGTGAACTGAAATCTCGGTCGGAGGTACTAAACTCAACCGTTGCGCTTAGAGCTTCGAACGCCTCCTGCCCCTTCTTGGCATCCAGCTCCTGTGGCGTGCTTCGCTTATAAAGATAATTGGCTTCAAGCTCACTCGCGATGTCGTGCCGCCCGTAGAAAGTCAATTCTGGACAGACGCCGGCTCCGGCCTCCATAAGGACGTAAGTGAACCCGCTATTTCTGGCATATTCCAGAACATCAAAGAGGTCCCTCGGAACGAAGTCGGGGCCAACGCCATTCTCGTCAACGACATGAAAAAAGAACCCCATGTCGCTGTATTGCCCTCCGGGTACGGGCCAATCGACGGCTTTGGTGCGCGACAGAAAGCGCGATGTTCGTACCGATAGATGGCTTGCACTGAGGACGAGAGTTTTTCTGGCTTTCATTCCGCTTTTACTTCTTCGTGAATGGAAATTCCGCGCGTTTTGCGCTGTCGATTTAACAATGATTGTCCGGAAACAATGGCCCGACAACCAAAAAATGGCGCAGGAAAGCATCAGCCGTCGTTGTTGCGCGGCTTCCGACCGCGTGTCCAGACCCTAGGCGGACCGAATCCCAAGCAGGTACTTTGGGGTTTCTCCGAGTACAATTTACTTTGGAGACGGCGAAGACGCGGCTGGATGAATGTTCAGTGGCTGCAGGTCAGGAAGAAAACGGAATTGATCGTAAGCGCACTCAGGCGACGCATACCGGCACCGAGTTCTTTAATTTTGTAACAGCTGGATGTTATTCGGACGTTCGACGAACGTCATTCGTCGATGGGTCCGCCTCTGGCAAGGTAATCCTGGGCTCTGATCTTTCGTCTGGACGACACAAACCGGACCTCGAAGGTGCCGTCACCATCGCTGACCCGTTGCACTCCGAGTTCCTTAGCCGCGTCGAGAACCTGGCTGATGCCTTTCTCGGCTTCAACCCGCGTCCACTCATTCTGGTGTTCGCCCACGCCACAATCCTTTGCGCACGCTTAATTCGGCACTCGGCAAAGAGCTTCCCGAGACCGCTGCCTTAACTTAGCACGTTCGTAGGTATCATTTAAACCGGCCTAGGTCGCAAGATTTCATAGCGGTTCGGACTCATCCCGTAGTTAGCCATCTCGTTAAATACGCTTTAACTAAAACAGAAGAATCTGCTTCGAGCTGCGCGGTGCAGCGGAAGGATCGTGCGACATGTCATGCCATACCTTCTTGGTAGATACGAACATCCTCAGCGACTCCCAGAAAAGACGACCAAATCCTCGGCTCGCCCACTGGCTTTCTCAGCAAGATCAGATCGCGATTCCCTATCCTGTCATCGTTGAGATCGAGCAAGGCATACATAGTTTGCGCCAGAGAAACCCGGTCCGGGCGCAGCTCCTCAGATCGTGGGTGGATGGTCTCCTCGAGACTGAATTCCTTTACCCCGCCATGAACAGCCAGGTAGCGAGGCTACAAGCCGCGATGTACAGCTGCCGTGCACTCAAACAACTTTGGTTTGTTGGCCCTGAAAGCGATAAACGACCTGGCAACGACCTAACGATCGCCGCGATTGCGATCGCACACCATCTCCCCATCGCTACTATCGACATATGGGATTTTGAGAAGATCTCTACATTCTTTCCCCTCCCGGGCGTTTACAATCCTGTCTCCAACGCCTGGATTATAAGGCCGGCTGCCCAGCATCAGCAATCACTCGACAGCGCAAGCAGCTCGCCCATGAGCAATGGTCGGGTTCAGGCATCGTGACGATTGTTTCGGTGCCCCAGCTGCAGAGACCCCCGAGCTGGGAACGGGTCAAGGAAATCGCGGCCAAAGCGGCAAAGGGAGCGTTAATCTTTATTAGCTATACATAATATAGCAACCCCTTGACTTTCACGTTTTGTTCTGAGATCTTCCCGTCATGCAAAGCTCGCTTGTCCATCTCTCGATACGAATAGGTTGATCGCCGCCGCGCCCTTCGGCGCATGCGCAACCTGTTTGCAATGAGAGTTCGTGATGAGTGTCTCGCAGTCTGCACCCGAAACGGGGCTGCCAAACCAGCCGATCATCGATAAAGTCTACTTTCCCAAACTAGCCGTTAAATGCGTTGGTCGCTTGGTCTTCCGATCGCAGGTCGCTCGCGATGTGGCCTGCCTTCTCGACGTTGATCCCGACATCGCCTCCTGGTCGTGCATGGCTACGACCCTTTCCGTGGGCATTGAGGCCCACGTGCCCGATTTTACCGTCACCACGGCCAGCGGGTCCACTGTGCTGATCGACGCCCCCGATCGCAGACCTGGAGTATCCCCGGCTGCGATTGCGGAAGCTGCTCTTTTCGATAACCGCACATTTCGCATTTTCGACGTGGCCGAGCTAGAGCACGGACACCGGTTGGCGAACGCCAAAGACCTGCTTCGCTACGGCAATCACCGCGCGCCCCTCGGTGATCGCGTCAGGCTACTGGCAGCGCTCGAGGAATATGGGTCGTTAACTGTTTCAGAATGTCTGACGGTGTTCAAGGAGACCGCTCCGATGGCTGGTCTCGCCGCGTTGGCGCTCCATGGATACATAGAAATCGAGCTGGATGAAGGCCCCATCGGCCCCGAGACCACCGTGCGCCGTGTGCGCCGCTAACAGCTCTTTCTATTCAGGACCAGCTCCATGAGAAACAAAATTCCCGCGGCCGTCGCACGACGGTCTTTGCCCAACGTTATTGCTTTCTGCGCCATCCGGAACGCCCTTAGGCATATCCTGGACGTCGAAGGGGTCTCCTTTGTTGCCGCACTCATCGTCCCTCGGTCAGAAGATTTCCGTGTCTATGCTGTCACCACCAACGCGCTATGCCGCGGAGATGGAGAACCCTGGGCTTCCCCCGGCCACGGGACCGATATCATCCTCGTCGAGAACGAAGACGATTGCTCTAAGCTCGATGATCGCCTGGACGCGCTCTATCGGCATCGGAGAGCGGTCTTCCTGTTCGCATCGGACAAATTCGTCAACGAACGTGTCCGTACTGCTTCAGACGTGGTGGCCCATCTCCCCACGCCGACCGTTGGGCACGTCAAGGGAGCAGTCCGAAAGCTCACCGGCGAGACCCCCAGCGATCGGGAAGCGGAATTCCTTCTCACTCAACCCTGGGAGCGGCTCCGGGATGCATTTCGTCCACAGCGCGGACTTGGCCGTAGCCTGAGCATCCTGCGGCGCTTGCCGGTCGTGCCAGAGACAACTCCAGACTCCTCGGCGCAAGCCCCTCCCTCCTCATCCCCGGCAACAACTCGTGACGGCCCCAGCCTTTCCGACCTTTACGGATACGGTGCGGCCAAGGAATGGGGCTTTGAGCTGGCAAGAGACTTTGCCGATTTCCGCGCAGGCAAGATCGATTGGCGGGACTTGGACTGCGGAGCCTTGCTCTCCGGGCCACCCGGGACCGGGAAGACTATTTTCGCGACGGCGCTGGCGAAAACCTGCGGCGTGCCCCTCATCCTAGGTTCGGGAGCCCGTTGGCAGGCGGGAACACACCTGGGCGACATGCTCAAGCAAATGCGGAAGTGCTTTGCCGAGGCAGCGTTAGCCGCTCCCTCAATCTTGTTCATCGATGAGATGGATAGCTTTGGGGATCGCGACAAGGATGATAGCGGGGGCAAATACTGGATCCAAGTTGTCAATGCGCTTCTCGAGTGCATGGACGGAACCGACCGAGGCCAGGGCGTGGTTGTAGTCGGCGCTTGCAACAATCCCAACCGCGTCGACCCGGCAATCTTGAGACCTGGCCGTCTCGACCGGCACTTCCAGATCGGCCTACCAAACGCCGACGCCCGCCTGCAGATCCTGCAATGGCACCTTGAAGCGGCTATGGACTTCGATGTTCGGAACTTCGTCCGGATGTCCGTTGGGATGACCGGTGCCCAGATCGAAAAAATCGCGAAGGATGCCCGCCGCCGATCCCGCCGTGCAGACCGAGCAATTGCGGGCGAGGACGTCGAAGCGAGCCTGCCAAGGAGATTGCCGGTCTCGAAGGCGTATCAATGGGCTATCGCAGTTCACGAAGTCGGCCATGCGGTCGTGGGCTCAATCTTGGGGAGCGATGCCCTCACTTCACTGGTTATCGAAGACAGTATCTCGCTTGAGACCAATGTCCAGGCGCTTGGAGGAGCTTTATTCGAAATCGCCCCGGCACGTAGGCAAACCAGATCATACCACCTTGGGCGCATTGCTACGCTATTAGGAGGCATTGCAGCGGAGCTTGTTGTGTTCGGCGACTTTGCCGACGGGGCGGGCTCGTCAATCCACTCGGACCTCCAGCTGGCAACGCATCATGCAACCATGGTTGAAGGTCCGTTGGCAATGGGAGCGTCGTGGCTATCGGACGGTGATACGACTCCAAGAGGTCTCGTCGAAGCCAGGTACCGCAATCCCCTTCTTGAACACCGCGTCGAGGCGTTGCTTGCGCAACAGGTGGAGGTTGCCGTCGAGGTGATTAGACAGAGGGAACGGGAGGTAAGAGCTTTGGCCGCGGCGCTTGTGGAGCGGAAGCAGTTGTCGGGCGATGAGGTGCGAGCGGTGATTGGACTGGGTGGTGTCAGATCTGGTTGAGGAAGAGCACAGTCTGTGGGCCGAATACCATCTCGGCGGTGATCGGTGCCCCATCGCTTTCGCTCCTGAAGTCATACAACTGGCTTATGCGTGCACCGTCCCATCGGAATTTGAAGTGCTGCGTCTGCATGGCGGAGCCTAGTGCATCTTGATCAAACACGGATGCTATAGTTCCGGTGGATCGCACCGGACATACATAAATCGCGGCGTGCCCACCTTTATCAAGGAGTTTATCACCGAGTGACCATCTGGCGTCTTTCGGCAGATCCAAAGCCATGTTTCGAAGATCGAAAGCGTGCCCATTCACCTCATGTTTTAGAACGCGCATTTCCAAATCCAAAGGCGGCGCATCGGTCGCGGCTAGGAATTGTTCTCGCTTGCGGATGGCCACTGCAAGCGCAGTTTGCACGGTGTCGGCCAACTCCAACGCGTTGACGTGGCTGCCAAACAACCAGGTGCCGTCTGGGTTGGGGTAGGCGAACGGAGCATGGTTCCAGTTCTGGAACTTATTCGGGTTGGTCTTTTCAAGCCCTCGCCCAAATTTATCCCTTAGGCGCACCCGCGGGTTTGTCATCGTTTCGATCTCGGCCGCCAATGGCCACTTTTCAGGAACGGCGACACGTCGGTAGATGTCAATCGTGGGGAAACGCGATGGTATGAGTCGGTACCAACTGCCGGTTAGCGGTGTGGTTGCAAAATCGAGCTTATCAGCCACGCTGGGCATCCAAATACCGCCTGACCTCGTAGACGCCCGAAAGGCCCGTCAACGCCCTCTCCAGGGCCGACTCGCCTGCAAACGCCCGATTGCTTCTCTTCATCCAGCCGTCAGCGACGGACGTGTCGGGAAGGAGAATCTCGAGAGCCTTATAAATACTGTAGATATGGGAAAGTCGTTCCTGCGTGTCGGCCGGAAGCGTCCCACCTTCCTTTTTCCATTTGAAAAAGGTCGATCGCGCGGGCGAACCGAGAAGGTTTATCTGCTGGTCGGTTGACAGACCCCAGTGTTCAGCGATTTCGGAAAAGATTTCGAGGGCATCGCGCGTCTGCGCAGTGTCAATGCTACCGGATACCGCTGCCGCGACGGATTTTGCAGCTGACATATGAAAACATCTCCGTAGTCTCGATTTGGACTTGATTTAGAAAATAGTCCGTATATAGATCAGTCCAGATACGGACTATTCTGATGTTTTGATCTGATTTGGTCCGGCCGTCAAGTTTGTTGAACGCCGGCACGGCCTGAGATCACCGGCTTTTTAGGAGATGGAAAATGGTTGATATTGCTGTCGCCTCCGTCGCAGATCAAGGTAAGGGCAAGGGCCCAAAACCCGTTACGATCCACGTCAAGCATCTCGCCGAGCATGAGAAGGCGAACTTTAAGGTGGATCTGACTGATACGCTTCAGCAGATCTGGGATCAGTCTTATCTGAAACTCGAAATTGAGCGCCAGGAACGCGATGTGTTTCAAGCTCCGCGCAAGAACGACAATCCGGTAGATCTGACGCCTTACCTGGCCCTCACGCTCGATCAGGCGCAGAGCCAAGGCATTTGCGAAGACGACTTCGAGATAGCCGCCCGTACAGGGGGTGCGTAATGGCAAACCACAGCGAGCGTCCTACTCTCGACCTCGCTGCAGGTCGCGCGGTGCTCTCGGAAGATCTTCCGAAAGCACTGGAATATCTCGGGGTATCGTCCGAAGCTGAACTTGGATGGCGCAAGACCAATAACCGCACACTGATCGTACCCATTCGCGGACAGATCAACGGACATGTCGAGGAATATACTCTGCGATTACAGTTTCTCACAGGCAGGGACTGGCCCCCAAGTGCTCAATTCGTGAACCCGATCACATTGCAGTATAGCTTTCCGGACGACGTACCTCATCTTCCGATCCTCCAATCTCCGGAAGTGCACGTCCATCCGCAATACCAGAGCGCATCCGAAACGCTTCAGCTTATCTGCTGCTCAGCCACTTTCGAGTACTATTCCGTTCTCCATGGAGGAGACAACAATATCCTCTGGCAGTCGAAGGACACTTTCCTGACGACAATCGCCGCAATTGAACGCGCGATGAACTCTTTTCATACGGGAAGGCAGCCGCGACATGGAGGATGATTTGCTTCGGCGCGAACGGCCGCCCCATCCTTACTCTGAAACGAGCGAGCTTTTGTCCGTTTCCGTCAACGCGCTGGCCGCGACACTACAGTCGTTACAACGAACCGGGCCTCGGGAATCTGCCGTATTCTGGTATGGCGATCGTCATGAGGGGCATGCGCTTGTTCGAGCCGTAATTACCCCGGCTCAGACATCCGCGCGCGGGAATTACCAGGTATCCGCCGCAGCGATGAGTGCCATGGTTGGAGTATTGGACGACGATATGAAGCCGCTCGCGCAAATCCATAGCCATCCCGGCAGATGGGTAGAACACTCTCGGTACGATGACTTAATGGCGAGTTCAAAGAAGGCGCTCTCGATCGTATTTCCATTCTATGGTCATTGGTCGCAGCGCTGGCCCGTCGGAGTCGGCGTGCACGAGTGGCAGCGCGGCTATTGGCACCTGCTTGGCGATGCCACTGCCGGACGCCGCATCCGTCTCGATCAGCCGTCGACTATTCTCGAAATGGATTTCCGCTAATGGGTACAGAAGCGATTGGCGATCGTCACCGGAGATCGGTTTCAGGACTACATGATTCAACAGGGGCCAGATCGCTCAGCGTCCGTATCGTAGGACGGGGTTTTTTGATGACCCCATCGGGACAACACCTTATCTGTTGTCTGGTAAACCTTCTCTGCCGTATGGTGGATACTGTCGACCGGATTGAATTGGATATACCTGATGTTCAGCTCACGGTGCCGATACCTGTTCCACAGCACCCCGGCGATTTGCACGGCTCATTGATCGCTCTGTCGGAATGGGCTGTGGGGGACGCCGTTTCAATTACAGAAGCCGAAACGGCCCCAGACCTGGTCATCTCGCTGGGGGGCGGAGACGAAGCTTATGGCGAAGCGGAACATATCTATGCAGTCTCCGACGGTTGGTATGCGTGGGTGGGGACAAAGGGGAACTACCCGGGCGCTTTTGCGCTTTCGGTCGATAGAAACCCATTGGGCGCGTTCCTTGCGGCGTCCCTCGTGGCCGGTGAGGTCTTCAAGCGATCGCGCGGTTTGATCCGCGGTAAGTGGATCACCGACCTCGGTTATTGCCTTTGGGAAAACAAGCCGCTGCCCTACAGCGCGCGTCTGCAGGGCCCCACTTTGGATAATGCGAGTTTGCCACCATTCTACATCATCGGGGCCGGCGCTGTGGGCCAAGGCCTCCATTATCTGCTTGGCGCGGCCCTAATCCGAGACTCCTACGTCGTAACGATTGACGATGACCGACATGACGAGACGAACCTCAACCGGTGTTTCCTTGCCGGACGTTCGGATATTGATCATCCCAAAGTCGAGGCGATCACACGCTTTCGTAAAGCCTACGATCTGGACGGCCTTGAGTTTGACGGGTCGCTCGCAGACTACATCACCAGCAATATTCCCGATCTCCGTTCCGACCTGAAACGTCTCGAAGCGGACGATCGCATGGACTACGTCGTATCCTGCGTGGACAAGGGGACATCGCGCCAAGACGTTCAAGGGTTGTGGCCCAGGCTGATCTTTGGAGGAAGTACGCTCGGTCTAACTGCGATGGCCAGCATTTACGACCTTGGCGAGGGTACCCCTTGCCTCGGCTGTCACAATCCGCCCGAAAAGGACGGCGATACGCTTCGTAAGGTCGAACAGCTTGTCAGAGCGATGCAGCCTGATGAACTTCGCCGTTATTTAGCGCATTCGAAAGACGCCACCGAAATTGAGAACTACATTCTTGCTGGCGAAAAATGCGGTTCTCTTGGTGCGGCCCAGTTTCGTGCTTTTGCAACCGAGGTATCGAAGGAGTTTTCCGTCAGCTTTGTCTCGATGGCCGCCGCCGTTCTGTTGGCGAGCCGGTTGCTTTCGCGGCTGATTGACCGGTCTCAAGAAAGCCTGCCTTTACCCCCGATGACATCAGTCGCCTTCCTCAACGGAACTCTCGAGAACCAAAAGCTGTCGATCGATCCCCAATGCTCGAAATGCCATGGCGACCCAATATCCGCGTTTAGAAAAAACGTGGCCGCATTGAGAGATGTCGTGGAATCAACGGCTCCAAATAATCTCCGCTGATTTACACCTCGATCGTTAAGCGCGGATTGAAGGCCACGACTTGCTTTTCGTCCGGATATCCCATTGGATTGCAGGCGACCCTCGTTCCATTGATCATGTAGTCGCATAGATGGTGCACATGGCCGTGAACCCAGAGTGCCGGCTCATATTCGAGGATGAGGGCCTCCATGTCCGACGCGTAGGCCGCGGACAGCAGGTCCTGCTTGCTCTCCGCCGATATCGACCGAGCGGAAGGCGCGTGGTGGCTTACAACAACGGTTTTGCCGTTATAGTTTTCGGATAGCGCCCTCGAAAGAAATAGCCTTGCTTCCTGATGCTTCCGGTAAGCATGAAGCGGCTTGAAAGCCTGGTAGGGCGTCTTGGAGAACTTGATCTTCTTGTAGTCTTTCATGCCGGCCTTTGCCGCGTACATTGCCGGAGCGGTATCGTCGCCCATAAGCCGAAAGTCCGTCCAGAGCGTAGTCCCTAGAAAGCGGAGGCCGTCGATGACGACAGCATCGTTCTCCAGAAAGTGGACGTTAGGGTATCTGAGAGCAGCTTCCTTGGCGGCTCGGATGCTCTCCACCATGGAGGCCCTATAAAACTCGTGATTACCGGCGACGCACACGACCTGCATCGTCGGGGCGATGGTTTCGGCCAGCCATTCGAGGCTTGGAACGATGCCTTTATCCAGCACGTCGCCGGCGCAGACGAACACGTCGGCATCAGGGAGTTCGAAGGTGGCCTTTGCGCCATAGAATTCCAGATGCAGGTCTGACGCGATCCATAAGCGCATTGTGCCGTCCTTGCAGCGATCGATGATGCTATCGAAGCCTGCGAACTGTGTGACGTCAATGGCGATGGTCTGGAACGCACTGACAAGTCGCCGATGCTCGGCCTGGGCTACCAGCTGAGCCGCGGCACGTCGCCAAACGCCATGTAGCGCATCGCCAATCCGTCTCGGCCGACCGGTAGCCACCCTGTTGAATAGCGGCAATTGTGCACGGCATCGGAGGCGGCCTCTATCGGGTAGAGGAGCGCGTCCGGATTGCGGTGTTGCCCGAGCCGGTGCATATCGGCGAAGCGCGAGTACAGTGGGTCCAAAGCAACGCCATCACTCCCGCGCACCTGCATCCAGAAACCATCGACGTCTGTGCTGTTTGCCATGCCCGACAGCGTAATCGGCATGGTTGGTGGGCCTCGTTCGATGATCTTGTGCTGGTGCACACCCAAGGAAGTCGATGCGAGTTGCGCAAGCGCCCAACGGCCATCAGCATCCCCAGTATCTATAAATCCCTGCTTCGACAGATATCGAAGATGATCATATGAGAATTGCAGTTCTTCGGTCACAGCCCCCCGTGCCGATGCGTCCGCAAGTGCCGCCTGGAAGCAAGCTTTGGCAGCCCGAACGAATGCCTCCGGCGATCCGGGCGGATCGCTTGGCCGATTCGACAGCTCGGCAAGATAGGCTTTCGACCCCGTGGCCCGTACAACGACGATCGGGGCGCATTGAGGCTCATCTCCAGCCGGATACCAGATAACACCTTGAAGTGCTTTGAAGCCACTCGATTGGGGTGAACGATCATCCAGCTTCGTCAACGCCTCCGCGTGGTAGCGGAGTTCGCCAAGCGTTTCCTCGACTGTGAGCGTCTTGAAAAGAGGATACTCATAAAAACCCTCGCCTGGGCTGTCTGAGTCAAACATCTTGAGAGCGTAACGCGACGACGAGGTGACATCGCCAGCCGCTGAGACAACGTGAATGACGTAGGGCTCAAAGCGGGGCCGCTCGTTGAAATCCACATGGTACCAGACGCCAGTGAACACCACTGTGTCGGACCGAGATGTCCGCAGCTCTGCAGCGTGCTTCAAAATCGACCGCTTATACTTGTCGATCAACGCGGCAAAATGGGAATTCTCAGTCAGCACCCCATTCATGAACGCACGAATGCTTCTGCCGTTGACCTCGATAGAGGCGTCGGGTCCAAAAAACATCAGCTGTCCGTGGTACGCAACGCCCCCGTCCTTCTTGGCGTTTTCCTCGAAGTCCGTGGGAAAGCGGCCACTCTTGAGCGTGTAGACCTCTGATGCTTCGAACATAGATACTCCAATTTCTGAGCAAGCGAGCCCGATCGTTAAACTGGCGCTCAACGAGTGACCGGATTGCCGGTGGCGAGAAAGATTTCGCTAATATCTGCAGACGCTAGATCCTAGCGGATGAATAATGGTTGTCCGGATTTTTGGACTGCGCAAGCCCCTGTTCGCGCAATTTTTGGCAGGCTGCGGCCTCAATGCATCGGGGATGCGGCGGCACCACCTGAACGCCTCAAGCGCTCCATCTTGCCGATTGCATTCTCGACGAGACAAGGATAGCCGGAACCATGTGGCGGATACCAGACAATACCACACGGCATGAAGCCCACGACGCTTTTGGGCAGTTCATCAAAGTGAATGCGCAACTCGGTGATATTTTCTAACACCGCCTTCACCCGCGACCCCGGATCGTCGGAAGCAAAGTCGATCCGGCACCGGGATGCAGAATTCAAGCTATCGAGCGGGAGGATTTTGAAGCGATATGGCTCCGTCGTAACCACTCCATCGGCGTTCCGAGAGCGAACGAAGTAAGGTTCGAAGGCGCAATCCTCATCACCGTCTGGATGCCAACGCCCGACTATCGCGGCTTCCAGAATATTACGTCGCAGTTTTCGCGAGAGAGCCTTTCGAATATTGCCCATACTGTCCTCGAGAACTTTCGTAACTGGGTGCTCCTCAGCAAGCAGCGTACCATCCAGGCGAAGTTCGATCCTCCGCTGTTTGAGACATATGGCAACATCGTGGCCAGGAAGAAGAAGGCTGCCACGATATCGAACTCGTCGCCCGGGGATATCCTGAATGCGCGCCTTATCATAGGCTGCAACGAAGTCGGGGAAGTCCATCTTATACACGTGGGCACCGTGGCTCGATCCATAGATTGAGAATGGTCTGGAAAACCACCGGCGGGAAGGCGCTCAAACCTTCTCAAGCATTATTTAAGCAGGGGTGCTCATCAGGCATTCTATTGTTAGCGCACCCGTAGCCACGACAAAGACGTCGGCAAGATCGCTCAAATTGTCGCTAAATTCTTAATGAAAATTAACCACGTTAATTTGTTTCTGGCATGCAACTGCACTTAGCGATTGATCGCCCCCGGCTGGAATAGTAATTGATCCGTCGTGGGACACGGTGTCCCAAAAGAGGATCGCGTAGATGAACTACGGCTTTATACGAACACGGGACTTCTCCGAGTCCACAGTATAAGCGCCGGCAGTCCGGGGCTTAGGTGACCTCGGGAAAGACCCTTGAGACTAGAAACCAGTTTTCAGATCTGAAAGGGCAAGTTCATGCGTCGCAATCCTGCAACCCCTCCCACTAAAGTACCGACCTCGGTGGTTCGCCACCAAAACCCGAGCCTTGTGCTCGGTCCCAAGGCCATGTCTGGCCCGCTGCCGCGGCTTATCACCGTGCGCGAGGACATGGAGAGCATTTTCGTACCCCGTCCCTTCCCCGCTAACGCAGGGATACGTCACTACCGCGCGTGACGTTTCGAGCCCCTCAAGGCCCGAAAAATGCGGCGTCGACGGCCATCCTGGCCTGAGGCGGAATGCTGTGTAAGGAGAAGGTACGAAATGAACCAACTTATCCCTAAGGGCGACTCCGCCTTCACTCCACTCCTCCATGTGCACGTCCGTGCCTTGGACAACGCCCGCGCATGCGCTGTACGGACGGTGTCCATGGTGGCGGGACTTTCGGCTGCCTAGCAGCCGATCGTCTTCGACAGCCAAGCGCGCAGATCGGTCTGACCGGTCAGCGATAACGCGTTTTGCCTTGGAGGGCACAGTGATCTTCGTACGCCGTTATCTCTCGTCGACCAATGTCAGCGGAACCGTGTCTTTGCCTTTCTCGGTGACGCTCGTGACTTCGCTGGTCGACGACAACCCTGTCGCGTCGACATCGCGCACACACACAACCTTCCCGCCCCGAATACGCCGCTGGGCGTAGCGGTTTCGCCTGCCTCGCAGGTGATCCGTTTGGGTAAACGTCGTCGGGCTCCGGTCCGCGTTGGATCGCGCATGCGCGCGGGAAAGGGGTAAGTGCATGAACCAGAAGGCCGTATTGCGCTACATGAAAGAGCAGCACTTCGGGCTCTTTCGAGATCGCGATTGGGGAGCCGTCCAGGTTCTCGATCCCGATGAAAACTGCCGTGGAACCTACGAAACGATCACGGTCGTCTCGGATGACGGTGAGGTCGTCGAGGACAAGCTCTACGTACCGATTGCCCACTCGACCGGAACCCGGCAGCCAACGCCGCGAACCAAGGCGCACAGCCGAGGCTATCTTCCCGATCCCGGCACGCGCCGGTCGGTTGGCTTCTCGAGCACGCTCGAACTGCATTGTGCCCTCATGTTGATGGCAAACCGGTTCGTGGAGGACGTCGAGGACCAGCCTCCTGCCGTCACCTACTACGATGACGACGGGAAATCTCACGAGCACACCTTCGACTATCGCGCGCGCTTTCGCTCGGGAACCCACCTAGCATTCGCTGTGAAGCCGTGGGAGCAACTCGAGAAGACGGGCCTGCGCGATCAGATCAAGCGCATTCGCCCGGTACTCGGCGAGTTTGCAAGCGATGCCATCATCATCACCGATCTCGAGCTGACCCCTGCTCGTGCTTGGAATGCCAAAAGCGTTCTTCGCGCGCGCCGGTTTCATAACGCCGCGAAATGCGAGGAAATGCGCGCGTTCGTGAAGACGCTGACCGGAGCTGTGAGCGCATTCGACGTCGCGATGCGCTTCAATGACTTCGGCGAGGCAATGAATGCCATCTGGTACCTCCTCTACGAGGGCGTCCTGGAGCAGCTCAACCCGGCGAAAAAGCTGTTCGACGAACCCTACGTAAAGCTGGCAGCTGGAGGAGAGGCCCGCAAATGGCTTGTCTAAATTCACGGCCGCCGACGACCGACACGTCCTAACGGTGCTGGGCCCGTAGCGCCGCCTTCCGGCACTCCCACACATCACTGTCGAATTTCAAATCTCATGGAGAGATAACGATGGACTATATCCACGGATACGAGCCTTCCAAATACCACTTCAACCGGAACGACGGCTTCGAGCGCCTGAGCATCCAGTATCGCTGGCACTCGACGGACTCGGCGGGCCATCGTCTCGAGCGGACTGACAACAACCTCATCGAGTTCTTCACGCACCGCCAGGTCGCGAACATGCTTGAAGACCGCAACGCGCCGCTGATCTTTAAGCGTAACCGTTACGGCGGCGACGATGCGGTCCTCGCTGAAGGCGTGCGCAAGTTCGCCGAGCAGCTGAGCGATGAAGAACAGGAGTTGACGCTGTTCAAGGAGGACTTCTGCAAGCGCTTCCTAAAGAAGGAGAAGGAGGAGCCGAACGTCTCCCGCTCGGACGCCAAGATGGAGAAGACGATTGGGGAGATCGTCGGTGACATCAAGGAGGACGCGAGGAAGGCCAGGGCCCCTGCTTCTCAAGGCGAAAAGAAGAAGAAGGACTACCGCAAGCAGAAAAAGGAGGACGTACAGGAAGCGGTGGCTGCCATCATCTTCATCCCGAGCCCGCGTTCCCTTCGCCGCTGGCTAGCGAAGTACGAAACGGTAAAAGATCGGATGGCTTTCGTCAGCAAGAATGGCCGTTGCCGGATCGGAACCTACTACTCACTCGAAGAAGAAGCCGTCCTCATGAAGCATGTCATGGGCTATGCTTCCGAGGACAAGCCTAGCATGATTGCTTGCTGGGACGCGATGGTCGAGGAAATCGAGGCCGCGAATAAGGAGCGCGAGGCCTCAGGTATTGGACGTAAGCTCCGAGTTCCGTCGCTCAAGACTCTCCAGAAGCGCATTCGTCAGCTTCCGCAAGCTCTCAAGGATCGCGCGCGCCTCGGCGAAGATGCCGCGACAGCTCTCTACCGCCCCGTCTACGAAGGCATCGAAGCACTTCGCCCACTTGAGCGTGTTGAGTTCGACGAGTGGAAAGTCGATCTGCAGACGCTGCTCGTATTGAGCGGCGTCACCAAAGGTTGGACGCAGAAGCAGCTCCGGGCGATCCCACGTGTTCGTATGGTGCTGACGGCGGCAATCGACGTCGCGACCCGCTGCCTCATTGCCTTTCGCGTACATCGGGAAGCGCCCTCGGTTTCGACGGCAATCGCTACCCTCGAACTGACGACCTTCGACAAAACCGAGTTCGCGAAGGCTTTCGGATGCATCACCCCTTGGTATATGCATGGCCACATTGAGCAGGTGGTTTTTGACTCGGCTACCTGGTTCACCGCTCAGGCTTTCCGCGTAACCCTGTCCGATTTGGGTACGAGCGTTTTCTTTCCACCCACCGGCGCTGCATCGGCACGAGGCACCATCGAGCGGTTCTTCAAGACCGCTAGCGCAAAAGCTTTAAGCTATTTCTCTGGCCGAACCTGGGGCTCGCCCGATGAACTGGGCGGCACAGATGCTCAGACTAACGCAAGCGTCACCTTCGACGACACGGTGAAGATCCTCTACCGGTTTTTCGTTGACGTATACCACAACACTCCACACGACGGTCTCGGTCACGAAAGCCCGCGCGACGCTTGGGATCGTCTAGCCCGTATGTACCGCGTGGGCCCGCCGGTCTTCGGTGACGAGCGTCGCCATATCTTTGGTGTCAACGTTCAACGCAAGGTACAGAAGACCGGCGTGACGTTCATGGGCATTGCTTACCAGTCTGCGGCGCTCCAGCAGTTTCGCCGTGGCAAGCGCGAACTTGAACTCTTGATCCGGGTTTCTCGCCACGATCTCGGAAAGATTTCGGTCTGGCTGGCGCGCGGCTGGGTTTCTGTGCCTGCGGTATTCCATGAAGAATTTTCCGGCATGAGCCTCTACGCTTGGTCGGCTGCGTGCAACGCCCTGCGCAGCGAAGACCAAGAGAAGAAGCGCTTGAGCCGTGAGGCCGTTCGAAAGGCCAAGGCCGACCTCAAGGCAAACGCTGCTGTGGCCCGTATGGAAGCCGGCCTCGGAAGCGCCTGCCTCAATGAGGAGGACTTCCTCGAGTGGGAGAAGAAGATCGACTTCCGCCTGGGTACGCAGGGTCCCGGCGAGGCAGTCCCCGAGGACTTCGCCAAGAACCTGGATCTGCCGATGCAGTTCTTCCTCGACATGGGCTTCACGGCTTCGACTGAAGCCGCAAACTACCTGGAAGATCCCCGCTACTCCAACAAAAAGGCGGAGGAGTCCCGTGCTCCCTCCAAGAACCCGGAAGACACCACGCGTCCTGCATCCAAGGTCGCGCCGATCCACGCTCGCGGCACCAAAACCGCGAATAAGTTCGACAATTAGGAGAAAAGCAAATGAACGACCGCGAATTTCTCGAAGCTTCGATCGCACATGCCCGCGCATCGATGGACCCCGACGAACTGGTGCTGCACGACCGCGTCGCCAAATTCCGGGCACGCTACATCGGGCTAGCGCGCGATGAAGAGCTGGTAAACGCCCTGACGGCGATGAAGGCCAGTATTGCTTCGCACTTCCACTACGGAAGCTCGGCACCCGATAAGCGCCGTATCGTCGCGGTCACGGGTCTCTCAGGCGCTGGAAAATCGCGCGCTCTCGAAGAGCATATGCGACGGATGTCGTTCGACGCATATGTGGACGGCGACAAGATGGGCGGTCGGCCTCTGCTCGTCTTCGATGCTCCCTCCCCTTGCACTCCTCGAAGCCTAGCCCTTGAAGGCCTTCGCGCGCTGGGAGTCCCGATCAAACCCAGTCGAAAGGAAAACGAAGCGTGGGCCGATTTTCGGATGTCGCTCAAGAGCCACCGGGTACACTACGTGCACATCGACGAGGCCCAGCACACGATTGAGACCGCGAACGCTCTCGAGAAAGCTAAGATCGCCGACGCTCTGAAACAACTGGTCCAGATGCCGGATTGGCCGGTGCGGCTGATCCTCTCGGGCGTTCCCCCCTTGGCTTACTTCCTCAGCAATTACCAATTGGCCAACCGTCGGACATCAGTCCCCTTTGAAGGCCTTGTGGGTGCTGCGGGGCTCGAGACCGTCAAGGAGGTTGTCCAGAAGGTAGTCGAGGTCCACGCGAAGCTGGTCACCGGCGACGACTTTCCGGGCGACTTCCACGAACGTGCACTGCACGCCGCTAGCGGCCAACTAGGTTCCCTTGTTCAGTTGGTACGCGGAGCCTGTGAGCGGGTCATCTTCGACCGTCGCGGCGTCGTGAGCTACACGGACTTTGCGGCCTTCTACGGGGAGTGGTCAGGATGCCGGACGCACGAGAACGTCTTCACGAGCGAAGATTGGACAGACCTCAAGCCAGAGGAAGCTTTGATGCGCGAGGAAGACTTTGCCTGGCGCGATGCCAAGGAGGAAAAGAAGGCGAAGAAGTTAAAGTTTGGACAGCGCCCATGACACGTTTGTCCCTTGTCCCCCCTCTCAACGCGTGGGAGACCCTCGCCAGCTATTGCTCCCGGGTCGCCGCCATGCATGGCTACTCGGCGTCAGAGTTCGGCAGAATGCTGGGATTCAACTTCGCCCGGGTGTGCGATGAGAAAGGGGACGACCTCGCCTACTTCGCCTATCTCGCAAACATTGACGCCCAAAATCTGGAGCTACGACGCCTGCCCTGGCTTGGAAAAATGTCGCGCCGTCTACTTGAGGAACCGGTCGCGGCGCGTTCACTTGCATGGGGAAAAATTTGTCCCCATTGCCTCGCGCAGGATGAGGCAACCGGGTCAGGACGACGCGGCTGTCGGGCATTTGCGCGGCTTCACTGGTTGCCCGATTTCGTTCTGAGCTGCGCTGAACACGAAACGGTGCTTGTTGAGTTGCCCAGTGAGCGATCGCCGCGGCAAGGCGATTTCATTGGAAGGCTGAACTCGTTTCCCGGCGGTATCGACGCCCTTCGTCAGGCGTCAGCCTTCGCCAGCCCATCGAAGTTTCAGCAGTATTGTTTGGCTAGGTTGAATGGTCACTTTCCGGGGGAAACTTGGGTGAACCGTCTTTCTCTGCAAGAGGCGTCGTTACTGGCGTACGGGGTTGGCCTGGCAGTCACCGGCGATCTCGACTCCTTTCGAAGTATCGAGAGCAAATTTCGTGTGTACGATGTCGGCTTCACTCGGATCGTCGAAAATGAAGATGAGTGCAATCAGCTACTCAGGACGATGGTGACAAAAAGAGCCGCTACGTCGCAAATCTTTGGCCCGCGTACCCACCTGGGTCCCTTCAATATCTGTCATGGGGACCTGTTCAATCGTGCGGGGTTTGAGAACGTCATCGAAATGGTATGGAAGGCTGCCATTGATGCGACTGGCCTCGAGCTGTTTCCACGGGCTCACTCTATGCTTAGTGAGACGACTTTGACGTCCCTGAGTAGGGCGTATCAAATGCCATTTTCGGTTGTGCGGCAGTCGTTGGAAAAGGCCGGTTTGATCCCTGAGGGAACAGAACGTTGGCGCGCGGGTACTGTACCTGTCGATAAGGACCTCGCTGCGGCGGCCCTCTGCTCCGTCAGTCAGTCCGACTGCGGAGGACGAATCTCGGGTTGGAAGTACCGTGCAATTCCTTACTACGATGACTTGAACGTCATGGACGCAATGGAGTTAGCCGAAAAGCTCGATGTTTCTCTCCCCGTAATCTCAGCCCTCATTTCTGATGGATATCTATCCGCTCTCGAAGTCCTCCGTGGTCGAAAGATTCTCGTGAGCAAAGTAGACGCAGAAAACTTCGTCAGCCGGCACAGTACCCATCCCCGGCATGAGGGCGATCTTCCCGTTATCACCGAGTACGAAGTCGGCGCGAATTTCTACCTTCTGTAGCAGCTTAATTCATTCTTTCGCCATCAGTTGCAGGCCGGGTCTTCCCGGCCTTTTTTTGTCCTCGCCGCGTTGGACACACCAGGGTTCCTTTTGAGGCGACCAGGGTTACTTTCCGGGTCGGGAAACACTGTGTTTTCACGATCTTTGGGCCAAGGGACAGTTCCTTCTCACAGTTTGCGACAGGGCGAAAAATGATTCCGAATGGCGGCATGTTGGCCGGAGTTAGGGACTGTCGATAAACAACTGAATCGTGTCTTTAGATCCTCCTATAGTCATAAATGACATAGCGCAGCTTATAGAACACGCATGCGTGCGAGGATCGCGTTACGCTTTTCCAATAAATTAGAGATCTATTAAAACTAGACTGCTATTCCTCGCACCCAGGCAAAGCCTGCATGCACTGTGTGGAGAAAAACATTGAAGGCCTCATATAACGCGCTACGCGCATTACTTATCGTTGCTAACATCGCATCACCTTTGGCTGGGCACGCCGCGGCGCCGCCGACGCATGAACTTCCCTCGCCTCAGATTTCCAAGGCGCTCGATGCATTGCTGTTGCCCGTCAACAAGGCCGTCATAAAGAAGTTCAAACTTGCCAAGGGCGAGCACGGCGTACTGGTGCTCTCGGTCAAGAAGGGCGGGGTCGCCGACAAGCAGGGGATCAAGCCGGGCGATGTGCTGTCGGAGGTTCACGGACACAAGGTTCACAAAGCTGTCGACGTCGACATCGCTGTCAGCCGCGACTTGAAAGCGGGCAAATCCGATATAGCTTTTGCCGTCCTTCGGGATAGTGCGCCGGTGGCTATCGCCGCCGTCATCACGCTTGAGGAGTACAACGAGGCCATCTCGGTCACGGAAGTTTCGAGCTGGGAGAGCGACACATCGGAGACGTCTTTCTCCTACTCCGAATATGTGTCCGAGGAAACGCAGACGATTGAGTCCTCCTATGAAAGCGAAGAGACAACCGTCGAAGAAGCAATGACGCAGGAAGAATCTTCCAGCGACGAGGAAACAAGCGAAGAGGCGAGCGACGATAGTTCCGAGGATGACGGCGGCGACGACGCTGGTGACGATGACGGCGGCGGCGATGACTCGGACGGCGATTCCGACGGATAATCATAGCCTGCCAAGGCGCTACCGCGTCTAACCCACCTGCCGCAACGGATCGGCCACCACGTCGTGGCCGATGCGATAATCGGGCGCGTCAGACGCGCCGCGCGAGGGAAGCCGCAATCAAACTCTGGGGTCTTTCCCGGTCAGACTGCGGCATTCTGACCAGGCAAGGCCCTAGCGGCGGCGCCGGATCACCCGGCCGCCGGGGTGAGCAATACCGGGATGACCAAGCCAAACCAATGCGAGCCGCTCGCCCGTCTGCTTGGCAAGATACATATAGCCGTCGGCGCGCTTCATGAATGAGGTCACGTCGTCGTCCGGTTGCAGCATCGTGACGCCGACTGCGGCGCCGAGTTCGACCACGGCACCTTCGATCGCCATTGGTTTGAAAATGCGGTCCATCGCGTCGGTGAGCGTCGGTTCGACATCGCTCAAATGAGCCGGGTCGACCTCAAGCAGAACGACAAATTCGTCGCCGCCAATGCGTGCAATGAAGTCGTTGGTTCGGAAACTTTCGCGAAAGCGGCTGGCAATCGTTCTCAGCACTTCATCGCCGGCGGCGTGTCCCATCGTGTCGTTGACGGCCTTGAACCCGTTGAAATCGACAAATGCCAGCACCAGGAGCTTTTCGCTCTCGTGCATCCGCTCCACATGCTGGGCGAGCACTTCGTCGAAACAGGCCCTGTTGGGAAGTCCCGAGAGTGCATCGGTTCGTGCCGACGCGCGCAACGCAAGTTCGATTTCATGCTGGTGTCGAACACGCGCGGAGACGTCGAGAATAACTTCAACGTCGAAGGAGACATCATCCACGATCGTGCGCTGCGCGGAAATCAACGTCGGAATGATCGTGCCGTCGGCATGCCGGATATCGACCTCCTCCAGCACATAGCCGCCATCTTCCTCGAGCATGCGATGTCTGCGATCACGCGCCGGGCTACTGATGGCAGCCCCCTCCGATGTCAGCGTCCTGCCGCGAATATCATCCCACTTCAGGCCCGTCAGACGCAGATAGGCATCGTTTACCTTGAGGTAGCTTGATGTCTCCGTATCGCTGGTCGAAATCGCCATCGCTATCGGCGCAAACTCGAACATTCGCATCAATATCGAGGTCAGAACCTGTGAAGGAAGTATTTCTTCGTCGGCCATACGTTTATCACCAAAAGGACGTCGGGCACCTTAGCGGACGAAAGTTAAGCTCTCCCTGACGACGGCGGCCAATGTAGAGCATTAATTTCCCATAACCCAAGCGAGCCGCGTTGCAGCGCCACCGCCGACCCCAATCGCACTGATATGCGGCCGCCGTCTCGAAACGCCGCCCTTGGGGCGACCTGAAGGATCCTTCTTGTCCAAACTTCAATCCGCTCGAGCATGTGATAATAATTCGCCGTGGCTCATGGACCGGGGATCAGCATGCGAGGTGCGTTTCTGACATTCGTCATTGCTCTTTCCGGCGGTGCCGCCTGCGCAGCAGGGCTCAAGGATAGCTTCGATTCAGACAGGCTGAATACGAAAAATTGGACGACGCAGCAGATACTGTCGCGTCAATACCAGTTCCAGAAACCCGGACGTTGCGGAAGCGCTGCCATCGACATCGTCACGACGGACGGCGACAACGGCCTCGAATGCGAAGACGACTGCCAGCGCGCCGAGTTGAGAACAACCAAAAAGACATGGCCGATTTTTGGTGACGAGGTTTGGTACCGTTTCAGCTTCAAGATAACCGGCGACATACCATCGACAGGAAGCGCCCGTTCGGTGATTGGTCAGTGGAAGGGTCCGGGCGATGGCAGCCCGATGATTGCTCAGCGGTTTGACAATGGAGTCTTCCACATCACCGTGCAGGACAACAACGTCCGACGCGTGGTCGCTAGGGCAGAAGGCGACCCAGATGCCTCGCTCTCGGCTCAGGCCTTGCTCGGAAATCTCCATCGCGACGAGCAGACGGTCAACGCGATCAATTCGCTGCAGTCTCTCGACCTCTTCACAAAAACGCAGCCGGACCTTTCGCAGCAGTTCTTCAAGAAGAACCTGATGGACAGCCTTGGCCCCGAGGCACAACCATCGGACTCCCAGCAGCTGTCGCAGGCGCTCGGACTGGGCGACCCCGCCCTGATCGGGCAATTCAACGCCCTTTCCTTCGTGGCGGAACCGGGAAAATACATCGGCAGGGCTGATATCGACATAGAGACGGAAGACAACCGCTCGCTTCCGGACCCACGCAAGGGCTGGGTCGACATGGTCTATCGCATCAAGCCGGGACGCACTGACAACGAGTATGGACCGCGACGTCCCGGCGAGATCGACATCTGGGCGAATGGTCAGAAGATCGTGTCTGTCAGAGGCAATATCGGCGCCACGCTGAAGAAGAACGATCCCCGGCCACTGGTAGGTCCGTATTTCAAGTTTGGAACCTACAGGCTACGCACACCCGGCACGTTCCATTTCCAACTCGACGAGTTCGCTCAGGCTTCGACGCAAGCGGGTCTGGGTCAAATCTGCGCCGCTCGCTGACATCACGCGCGCTTCCACAATCCTGAATTCACTGTCGCTCGGCCCATCGTGCGTCTAGATGAGCGCGTAACAGACGGAGGCGGGGCGAAGAAGTCTCGGCTCAGCTCGACATTTTTAAGTGCTTGTCGATCCTGGGCATGCATTTAGATCTTCACGTCGCAGCGAACCAATGGAGTAAACCATTCTCTCGTCATCCTTTGCCAATCCTGAGCCGGTGCAAATCGAGACCGGCTCTTTCGGCAAACTCGTGGAGCAGGTGCGTACGCTCGCCACATGCGCAGGGCAGACCGTCACCCCATCGCCCGATATATGGGTTTTCCGGTCGGACTCGCCCATCTCCTATGTCCGCAGCTACTCCTCGATGATGAATATCGCAGTCGCAGTGTCCGGGCAAAAGACTGTTCGGATAGGCAATCATATCAAGGTCAATGATCCGAAGAACTACCTTTTGATGCATGGAAGCACGCATTATCAGGCAAGCGTCGATGCCAGTCCTGATACCCCTTACATAGCCCTGAAACTGCAACTTTCCCCCGGCATTCTCGGTCCCACCCTGCTCGAGCTTGCGGATCTGGGAGGACTTCGAGACGGCGCCCTTGAACCACCGCCGCCGGTGTTCGTGGGTCCGGTTGAAGACACCTTCGCCGAGCCGCTCTGCAGGTTGCTGACATGTCTCGATCATCCGCTGGAGCGGCGCATGCTCGTGCCCTTATACCTGCGGGAAATTGCATTCCGGCTGCTGCGTTCGGATGCTGCCAGCCTCCTGCGGGCGTCTATCACGCGTGAACATACACGCGTCCTGCGAGCCATCCGCTTCATCGAAGAAAACGCCGATGCCGGAATAACGGTCCAGGCGATGGCCGAGTCAGTTGCGATGAGCGGATCACATTTCGCGCATCGCTTTCGTGAGATTACCGGTGTTTCGCCCATTCAATACCTGAAGAGAATTCGCCTGGAAAAAGCTCGGCTCCTGCTGCTCGAAGGCGATCTGTCGGTGAGCGTTGCCGCGGAAGAGACGGGCTATGCCAGCACGTCCCATTTCTCACGTGATTTCCGGAGGCAATTCGGCCTCAGCCCAACAGGCTACGTCCAGTCATTCAAGGAGCACGTCGCGGTTATCCCATGAAGGCGGCTATATAGCAGGATTGAGCAGCTCTTTCGCTGCTCTCGGCATGGCTTCATCGTCGTTGGTTTGAGAAAACCGCTCCAGACGACAAACCCACTGGAGAAACGACATGAGCATCTTACTGACTATCGCATTCGAGGCGAAACCCGATAGGCTGACGGCATTTTTGGAGCTTCTTGCAACCGTGAAGGCAGAGCTTCCGGGAACCGCTGGCTGCGAGAATATTCGCATCCTTCAGAAGATCGACGAGCCAACGTCCGTCTCGCTGATAGAGACGTGGGGCTCGAGGGTCGAACATCAAGCGCATGTCGAGGCCATCGTGGCGAACGGCGGATGGAATCACGTCATGTCCCACCTCGCGAGCCCGCCGGTGAGTTTCTATTTTCAGGAGGCGTAGCGCCGTCATACGACGGCGGCCGGGAAACGAGCTCCCGGACTTTCCAGTCGCACCACAGGGATAGCCGAGCTTCGGCGATAGCGCCCGTTTTCAAAGCTCTTCGATCCGGGACCTGATCCAGCGAACGAAGAGCGAGGCGGCCGGGCTGAGCCGGGCGAAACTGCGCGCGACCAGCCAGTAAGCGCCGAGAGGAATGGCGAGATCGAAGAGGCGAAGCAGCCGGCCCGCTTTGATCTCCTCCTCGGCGAAGATCTCGTTCATCAGCGCTATGCCCTGCCCGCGCAGAACGGCCTGCATCACCAGGCCGCCGTCAGCATAGACCGGCCCGCGCGCCGTTTCCGGCATCGCAACACCGGCTGCCTCGAACCAGCGCGACCACACGTCCCTGTTTTCCTCGTGCAGCAGCGTGTGGCGCAGAATATCCTCCGGCCGCTCGATCGCAGGCCCGGCCTCGAGCAGTGCAGGTGCTGCCACCGCTATCATGCTGACACCGGCAAAATGCTCGCTCTCGGTCCTTGGCCACGTGGTCGCGACAGCGCCGTGGCGGATGGCGATCTCCGCCTGCCCGCTCCGGAATTCGACCAACCGCGGATCGGAGTCGATCGTCACGTCGATATCGGGATGCCGCTGGCGAAACTCCGGCAGGCGAGAAACGAGCCAGCATGCCGCGAAGGAAGGTTCCGCGCTGACCGTCGCCGCCGCCGCCCTCGGCCGGCCGCGGATCTCTTCCAGGCATTCATCGATCCGGTCGAAGGATTGCGTCAGGATGGCGAGCAGCCTGGCTCCGGAGGGGGTGAGATGGACGCTGCGATGGCGCCGCTCGAAAAGCGCTCCGCCCAGCAGCGCTTCCAGCTCGCGGATCTGCCGGCTGACCGCCGCCTGCGAAATGAACAGTTCCTGCGCAGCCAGCGTGAAGCTTTCGAGACGGCCGGCGACCTCGAATGTGCGCAAGGCCGTCAATGGCAAGCGTCCGCGCTTCATCCATAACCTCAAGTCATTCGAAAGCGACGATAAACTCGTTTGAACGCGCCAGGCAAGAGGGGCCAAATGATCGCGAAGGAGAGATGTCGATGTGCAAGCGAATATTCGAGATCCTGCTCGACGTCATCACGCTCGCGACCTTTCAGTCGCGGCCGATCGAGGGGCGCAGACGTCATCCCTTTCGACAGGGTTCTAAATCCGGTATCACAACATGATTTTCAGATACCCACGCCGATGGACGCTTGCTGCCACGCAAGCGTCCATTGTGCCTTCGAGCATGCCATGGGATGCTCTGAGGAAGGGTATAGCCCAGGGATAGGCTGAAGAATGCGCGACTATGTGAAAAGTCGAGACTTTCATCGACATATGCGTTCGCTGCTGGCTTCGAGATTTCAGGAACTCGGCTGGAAACCGCAAACGGGCAAGTGCAGCTTTGCCCGTGGCAGAAGGATTTGTTGGCTACAAATATCCCAGCATTCGAACCGCATTTTAGGCAGCAAATTTACGATCAACATGACGGAAGGCTCTGGCCGCTCTGGCGACACGAGAATACTTCACCGCCTGAACGAGGCGGATCGAGCCATTGGCAAAGCTTTGGAAGAGCGCATCATCGCGCGCCTTCCCAGGCCCGATCCTGACCCGGAGGTTGAAGTTGTCGGAGAGGACGGCGGAACCCTACTGGTAAAACTGGGCGATCTCGTTCGAGCAAATCCAAAACAATGGGACGCTCCCTCCGACGTCTGGCTGCCTTATTTCAGCAAAAATGATCTCGACGATTGGGCTGCATTTCTCCTGCCTCGCCTTGACCGGCTGATCGCGTCTTCCTCCTCCGAAATGACCGACCCGTTGTTGTGGTTCCAGCGGCTTCGCCATCTCACGGGCTTGTTTCGCTCAAAGTGAGAGATACCCGACAAACTCGCTGACCCCAGCGGATTTTAACCGCCCGCCGGCTTCAGATCGACAAGCGCCTTGATCGGCAGGTGGTCCGAGGCAATGCGCGCCAGCGGCGTGTCGTGCGCTTCTACCTCCGAAATGATACCCCTGCGATTGGCGATGATGCGGTCGAGCGCCAGCAGTGGCAGGCCGGCGGGAAAGCTCGGGATGGCGGGCGGCAGCTCTCCGAAGGCGGATTGGAAAGTGTTGAGCGAAGACCGATCGCCGAGCCGCCATTCGTTGAGGTCACCGAGCAGGATGGTCGGCATCTCATGCCTGTCGTTGATGAGGTCGACGAGGGTGCGGGCCTGCTGGGCTCTGCTATGGCGCAACAGGCCGAAATGCGCGGCGATGATGCGCAGCACCCCGCCCTCTTCGAGTTCGATTTCGGCGACCAGCGCGCCGCGCGGCTCCAGTCCCGGCAGCTTGACCTGGTGCACGTCATGCACCAGTCCCTTCTTGAAGAGCACGACATTGCCGTGCCAGCCATGCGCCTTCGCCATGCCGGCGACCGGCACCGGGATCAGTCCCGTCTCCCGCTCCAGCCGGCCGAGATCGAGAATGCCCGTGCGCTCGCCGAAGCGCGTATCGGCCTCCTGCAGCGCAATCACGTCGGCGCCGATTTCATGGATCACCCGGCTGGTGCGCTCCGGATCGAAGCGCCTGTCGGTGCCGACGCATTTGTGCACATTGTAGGAGGCGATCAGCGTTCCCGCACTGCGCGGCCTTGCCTCGGTGTAGGCTGGATCAAGCCGCTTTTTCCTGCTCCTGATCGAGGCGAGAATACTGGAGGGAAGACTATCTCTTTTGGCGTGCATCGGACGGCGCACTTGTTCCGTTGATCAAAAAAGCTTCTCTCCGAGTATAGGCATGGCGGCGGAACTTGCCATGTCCGATCACAGAAAAATCCGCTCAGAGATAGGGTGAACCCAACCATAGCACCTTCTCGAGCAGCCGCACCGGGAAAGGCCGCGCGCGCAGTCCCTCCAGCGTCACCGGCGTTGCCGATTTCAGGGTTTCCTCGATATGCTCGTCGATCTCGGCGGCAAAACCCTCGTTCAGCACTTCGAGATCGACCTCGAAGTTCAGCCTGAGCGAGCGTGGGTCGAGATTGGAGGAGCCGACATAGGCCCAGGTGCCGTCGATCGTCAGCAGCTTCGAATGGCTGAAGCTGCCGGTCGAGCGCCAGATGCGGCAGTAATTGTTGAGAATCTGGTCGAATTGCGCCGTCATCGCCCGGTCGACCAGCATGAGATTGTTGACATCAGGCACGACGATATCGACTTCGACGCCGCGCCGTGCCGCCGTCACCAGGGAACTGATGAGCTCCCGATCCGGCAGGAAATAGGGCGACATGATGCGGATCGATTGGCGCGCCACGGAAAAGGCGCCCATCAGCATCTTGTGGTTGGTCTCCACACTCCGGTCCGGCCCGGAGGCGACGACACGCATCAGAATGGGATCGCCGGGGCTGCGCTGCGGCGGTTCGATGCGCCAGGCCTCACCGTTCAACAGTTCCTGGGTGGAGAAGCGCCAGTCTTCGGCGGCAAGGTCGAAAAGGTCGGCGACGACAGGGCCGGTGACGCTGAAATGCGTGTCGTGGGCAAAGCTCTCGCCCGTCGCCTCTTCGCTGAAGCCTGCCCTGATGTTCATTCCGCCCGTCAGCCCGATTTTACCGTCTGCGATCAGGATCTTGCGGTGGGTGCGCAGATTGGCATAGGGCAGCCGCAAGCCCATGATGACGTTGCCGTTGAAGACCGCGACGGTGACGCCGCCTTCCTTGAGATGGCCGAGAATGCTCGGCACCGAATAGCGCGCGCCGACCGCGTCGATCAGCACTCGGACCTCCACACCGCGCCGCGCCGCCGCAATCAGCGCATCGGCGATGCGAAGACCGATCTGGTCTCGGTCGAAAATATAGGTTTCGAGCAGGATGCTGCGCGTTGCCTCGTCGATGATCGACTTCATCGCCGCATAGGCCTCGTCACCGGTCTCCAGCATGTCGATGGTGTTGCCCGATGTCAGCGGATTGCGCGTCACCCGGTCGCCCAGCGTCTGCAGCGCCGCGAAACGGCGGCCGAACTGGCTGATCACCGTCTCGGTCTCGGCATCGAAAGTCTCCAGCTCGTCGATCTCGGCCGCGCGCAGCAGCGCGTCGCGGCGGATGCTCAGCGATTTGCGGCGAATGCGATTGATGCCGGCAATCGCGTAGACCAACGCCCCGATAATCGGAGACAGGATGATGACGCCGACCCAGCCGGTCGCGGCACGCACCTCCTCCTTGGTCATGGCGGCATGGATCGCCGCCGTGGTCCCCATGGCGATTGAAACGACAAAGAGGATATGCGGCCAGTAGGTCGACAGGAGATAGAACATCGCTGGCAAATATAGCCGCGAAACGGCGGCGTTCAATCGCGCCGCCGTTCTCCCATGACGCGAAATTTTTCGCCGTGATTATTTTGCGCACCCGCGACGAGGCGGGCCAGCGCCGACAACGCCGAGATTTCGTCTCAGATCTGCACAAGGCGGTCGAGTTTTTGGGCTGAATGAACGCCTATTCTCAACCCTGATATGCTGCAATGCGAAAATATTTACGGTTGTAGCGCGATTTCGCTTGAAAGAGCCCCGTTCCTCTGGAACCATCTCGGCAGTATCGCGTTCGAACGACGGCATCATGTGACTGGAGATCAGCGATGACAGAAACTCGGGATGAGTGGATCAAAAAACGTGCATACGCCCTCTGGGAAGAAGAGGGTTACCCGACAGGGCGAGATTCCATCCATTGGGAACAGGCACGACACGAGCGCGACACGCTCGAGGGTTCGGCAGCAAATTCCAACGGCAAGGAAGTCAAGGCCAAGGCAAAACGCACTGTGACGGGCAGCAAGACGACCAACGGTGTCGTTAAACCGGCGCCGAAGCGGACCGCGAGCCGCAAGACGGTGTCCTGAGCACAGGCATATCGAGCAAGTCGACTAAAAAAGGGCGCCGTCACGACGCCCTTCGATTTCGTTTGTCATATGTCTGAATTAGTTGTGCTTTATTGAATTGTGAGGGCGGCTTTTTATGCGGGGGTGAACAGAGGCCGGATGATATTGCATGCTTTGAGGCTTCCCCAAAAATTTGAGCCCGCGCGACAATCCCGAACAGAACACAGCCTGTTCCGGGAACAGGAAGATGCACCGATTGTTTATGGCGAAACAGGGGAAGTTGCCATGAACGACGGCCACGCCAATATTCATTTCCTTCCGCCCTCTAGAGTCAGCGGCCGCGTTCCGGCCGGGATCGTGTGAGGAATGGAGATGTCGCTTCTGCTCATCGCCGCCCTGCTCTACCTCGGTCTCGCACTCGGGTTCATCCTTATCGTCGACAATCTCGTCGGCCTGGTTTTCCGCGATCCGCGCGCGCCGCTGCAACTGCCCTCCTTCGACATCAGCCGCGCCTTCGCTGCATCGCAAAAACTCTATCGAAAATAGAGGTCACGGGCGCGCCCGCAGACCGGCGATCCCTTGCCGTTGATGTCGATCGCGCCTTTTCCATCGGCTTTGACGATGTGTTTTCCGATGCTCTCGCGGCCCTTCTCCGAATCCACACCTTGCGATCGACGACCATATGGCCGGAACTTTTGGGCTCCTGACTGGTTCGATCTCTTTGCAAGCTGGAAGAGGTGACGGTGACTGACCGCCGGCCGCATCAGTAAAGGGATTTCGACATGGCCAAATCGAAGAAGAAACGGTCGCAGGACATCACCGAACACAGCGACGCGCTGGACCTGAAGGAAGGCGTGTTCACATCGAACGATCCGAAGAAGATTGCCCGCTCCGTCAAGCATTCCGCGGAGGAAAGCCATCGCCGCAAATCGAGCCCCTTTCGTGCCGCGATGTCGATGCTCACCTTCTATATCAACCGCGCCGGCGACCAGCTGACAAAAAAGCGGCGAGGCACCCTTGAAAAAGCCAAGGACGAACTGCGAAAAGACTTCGGTCGGGAACCAAAGGGTTAGGTGCGGATGGCATACGAGCTTTACTACTGGGACGGCATCCAGGGCCGCGGTGAATTCGTCCGGCTGGCGCTGGAAGAAGCCGGCGCCGATTACATCGACGTCGCCCGCCAGCCTACGCGCGGGACGGGTGCCATGTTCGCCATCATGGAGAGTGAAAGCGAGCCGCACATACCCTTTGCGCCGCCCTTCCTGAAAGACGGCGACCTCATCATCCCGCACGTCGCCAATATCCTGTTCTATCTCGGGCCGAAGCTCGGTCTGGCGCCTGAGGACGAAGGGCTCCGCTATGTCGTCAACGGGCTGCAGCTCACGGTCACCGATTTCGTTGCCGAGGTGCATGATACGCACCATCCGATCGACATTTCGCTCTATTACGAGGACCAGATGCCGGAGGCAAAAGCCCGCTCGGCCGCTTTCATCCGCGAACGCATCCCCAAATTCCTCGGTTATTTCGAGCGCGTGTTACGCCAGAATCCTGAAGGTCCCGACCATATGGTAGGGAATGCGCTCACCTATGTCGACCTCTCGCTCTTTCAGGTGATCGAGGGCCTGGCCTATGCCTTCCCGAAAGCCATGGCGAACCGCAAGGCGGAATATCCCGCCCTGCTGGCCCTGCATGATGCTGTGGCGAAGCGTCCGAATATCGCCCGCTATCTCGCCTCCCCCCGCCGCCTCGCCTTCAACGAGGAAGGGGTTTTTCGGCACTATCCCGAGCTCGACAGCACGGGATGAGGCAAGAGCTGTTTATGCGAGCGGCACGGCCGCATCGAAGAAATCGCCCCAGGGGTGCTTCGCCCGGGTCTCCAGTCGCGGCGCCACATTGGCGAGCGTGAAGGCGGCCGGGCCGGCTAACCCCTGCAATTCCTGCCAATCCAGCGGCATCGAAACCGGTGCACCGGCTCGTGCCCGCGTCGAATAGGCCGCGACCGCTGTGTTGCCGCGGCCGTTGCGGAGATAATCGATGTAGATATGCCCGCTGCGTTTTGCCTTCGTCGCGGTTGCCAGATATTTCTGTGGCGCGTCGGCCGACATGCTTTCGGCAAGCGAATGGGCGAAGTCCTTGACCTCGGTCCAGCCGGCCTTCGGCGCAAGCGGCGTCACCACATGCAGTCCCTTGCCACCCGACGTCTTGACGAAGGCAGCCAGGCCACGCGCTTCCAGCCGCGCCTTCACGTCAAATGCGGCGGCGATCACCGCGGACCAGGCGACGTCCTCGCCGGGATCGAGGTCCATGGTGATCATATCGGGCCTTTCCCAATCGTCGGTCGTCGTCCCCCAGGGATGGATTTCCAGCACGGCCGATTGCACCAGCGCCACCAGGCCATTGAAATCGGCGATGCGCAGCAGCTTTTCGCCGTCCGGATCCTGCGGGTCGGCGATCTCCTCGATATGCGCATTCATGCCTTTCCAGGCATGTTTCTGGAAAAACCGCTGTTGGGCCTTTATCCCGTCCGGCAGACGCAGCAGCGCCAGTGGCCGGTTGACGACATAAGGCGCCATGAACGGCCAGACCGCGGCATAGTAGTCCGCGAGTGCCTGCTTGGTCACGCCCTCATCAGGCCAGTAGAGCCGGTCGGGATGGGTCAGCGATACATCAGATGCCGGTGGAGTTCTGGGGCTCATTCTTCGATCTCGCGTGTGAGGAAATCAAGTAGCCTGTTTTCTTCGGTCCGCAAGCCCCGCAGCGGCTCGCTGCCGCTTTCGATCAGCGGATGATCGTTGCCGGCAAGCGCGATGATCGCGGGATGGATATAACTCGAGCGCGAGATCGCCGGCGTGTTGTGCAGTGCCTCGGCCGCGGCCTCCGACATGTCCTTCACCGTCGGCCGGCTACCGCTTGCGATCCTCTCGCGCGCCGCGCCGAAGGCTGCCAGCGATCCCGCCCAAGTGCGGAAGGTCTTCGCCGAAATGGGGATGCCCGAAATCTCGGCGAGATAAGCGTTCAACCGGCCGGAATCGACCGGCTTCAACGCCCCGCTTTCATCCTTCCAGACGAACAGCTGGCGCCCGGGCAGATCGGCTATCTCCTCCAGGATTTTCTGCAGCCTGGGATGTTTGAGGCTGCGCTGGACGCGCTTGCCGCCCTTGGCGCGAAATTTCAGCTCTATCTGCCCGTCGACGATCTTCAGGTGGCGTTTCAGCAGCGTCGTGGCGCCATAGGTGTCGTTTTCCCTAACATAGGCCTGGTTGCCGACGCGCAAATGCGCCTCGTCGAGCAGCGTCGTCAAAGCCGCAAGCACGCCGTTGATATCTTCCGCACCGGTGTCGAGGTGACGCAGCACCGTCCGGCGTATCTTCGGTAGCGCCCGGCCGAACTCGATCAGCTGATGGAATTTTCCGGCACTTCGGAAGGATTGCCATTCCTTGTGGTAGCGGTATTGCTTGCGCCCGCGCGCATCGAAGCCGGTCGCCTGCAGATGGCCGTTGTCGTAAAGGCAGATCCAGACATTCTCATAGGCCGGCGGCAGACCCAGCGCGCCGATGCGCGCCCGCTGCGATTGGTCGGCCAGCGTCTTGCCGTCAGGCATCACATAGCTGAAGCCCTTGCCCTTCCTGCGTCTGCGGATGCCTGGTTCGGCATCGCTGACATAGACGAGACCAAGTTCGGTGATGGCTTCGGCATTCATGTTTTCCGCGACCTGCTACTTACTCCTGCGGCCGAACTGGAACCAGCGCCGGCGCTCGGCTTTTGTCGCGCCCTTCGGGGGTTCGGTCTGTCCTTTCGGTGCGAAAACCGCCACGCTCTGGGCATAGACGATGACCGGATTGTCCTGCTCGTGCACCTCGAAGGCTTCCGTCTCCGTCCCCGTGTCGAGAACCCTCGACCATTGTTTCAGCCCGTTCACCACAGGCAAGTGAACCTCGCAGTCACCGCCGGCGTTGAAGACGACGAAGAGGTCGTCCATCGTTTCGGTGGCCGGTGCATACACGCTCCTCGAGAGATAGACGCCGAGCACGTGCAATCCGTCGTCGTTCCAGGCCCCGTCGTCCATGAAACTGCCGTCCGGCTTGTACCAGGCGATCTCGATGCGCCCATCCTCGCTGACCTCTCCCGTCAGGAACCGCTCTTGCCGCAGGACGGGATGCGCCTTGCGGAAAGCGACGGCCTGCCGGCAGAAATCGAGGAAGGGATCGTCGAGCCCTGTCCAGTCGGTCCAGCCGATTTCATTGTCCTGGCAATAGGCGTTGTTGTTGCCGTCCTGGCTGTTGCCAAGCTCGTCGCCGGCCAGGATCATCGGCACGCCCTGGGAGAGCATCAGGGTCGCCATCATGTTGCGCCGGCGCCGGGCCCGCGCCGCGTTGATATCGGCATTATCCGCCGCGCCCTCGGCGCCCATATTGTCGGAATGATTGTCCGAATGGCCGTCCCGGTTATCCTCGCCGTTCGCCTCATTGTGCTTGCCGTCGAAGGACACCGTATCCATCAGCGTGAAACCGTCATGGGCCGACAGAAGATTGACCGAGGAGGTCGCCCCTCGGTCGGAATGGTTGAACTGCGGCGCCGAGCCGGTGACGCGCGCCGCCACCTCCGACACCATGCCGCCATCGCCCTTCCAGAAGCGGCGGACGTCATCGCGGAATTTGTCGTTCCATTCGCGGAAAGGGTGGGGGAAGCCGCCGACCTGATAACCGCCCTCGCCGATATCCCAGGGTTCGGCGATCAGCTTGACGCCTGAAAGCATCGGATCCTGCCGGATGGCGCCGAAAAAGCCGCCTTGCCGGTCGAATTCCAGATCCTGCCGACCGAGCGTGCTGGCGAGATCAAAGCGGAAGCCGTCGATATGCATGACGCCCACCCAGTAGCGCAGACTGTCGAGCACCATGCGCATCACCATCGGATGGGCGACGTTCAGCGTATTGCCGGTGCCCGTCGTATCGAAGGTGTGGCGCGGATCATCGGGGGAGAGGATGTAATAGCTCGCATTGTCGAGCCCGCGGAAAGACAGCGTCGGCCCTTTCTCGCTGCCCTCGGCGGTGTGATTGTAGACCACGTCCATGATGACTTCGATACCGGCGGCATGGAACTTCTTCACCATGGTCTTGATCTCGGTGATCTTGTCGCCGGACATGTAGCGCGATTGCGGCGCGAAGAAGCCGAGGGTCTGGTAGCCCCAATAATTGCGCAGGTTGTTTTCCAGGAGATAACGATCGTCGAGGAAATATTGGATCGGTAGAAGCTCGATCGCCGAGATGCCGAGCTTGACGAGATGGTCGATGATCGGATCGCTGCACATGCCGAGAAAGGTGCCGCGCAGCCGGTCTGGCACCTTCGGATGTGTCATCGTCAGGCCGCGCACATGCGCCTCGTAGATGATCGTGTCGGGCCAGGGACGGCGGATCGCCTCTTCACCCGCCCAATCGAAGTCCGGATCCTGCACCACGCCCTTGACCGTGAAGGGCGCGCTGTCACGCTCGTCGAAGGAAAGGTCGTCTTCGCCGATCTGATAACCGAACAGCGCGTCGTCCCATGTCAACTCGCCCGTGACCTGTTTGGCATACGGGTCGAGCAGGAGCTTGTTCGAGTTGAAGCGATGGCCGGCTTGCGGGTCATAGGGACCGTGGGCTCGATAGCCGTAGACCGTGCCCGGCCCGATGCCGGCGATATAGCCTGACCAAATATCGCCTTCGCGCTTCGGCAGCGGCAGCCGGGCGATCTCATCCTTTCCGTCGGGAGAGAAGAGGCAGAGCTCCATTTGTTCCGCATGAGCGGAGAATACCGCGAAATGGGTGCCAGAACCCGTATACTCCGCTCCCAGCTCCGGCTTGAGGAAGTCGAGTTCCGAAAATGAAAAGCTCATGATGCCCCGCTTGCTGAAAAGACCAAGCGGGAAACGCCACGGCGGTTCGAAAGTTCCCTTATGAAAGGGAAAGGGAACGCTGGTGCTCGCTGACGGATGCCTTTACGGCATCAGCTGGCCGCCATTGACCTCGATGATCTGGCCGGTGATGTAGCCCGACAGCGTTGGCGAGGCGAGAAAGAGATAGGCTCCGACGCAGTCCTCTGATGTGCCGACGAAGCCCATCGGGATCGATCTGCGCTGCAGCTCCATCTGCTCGTCATCGGTATAACGCTCATGGAAGGGCGTGGCGATGACGCCAGGCGCCACCGCATTGACGCGGATCCTGTCGGCGACGAATTCCTTCGCATGGCCGCGCGTGATGGTCGAGACGAAGCCTTTGGACGCCGCATAAAGGATCGCGCCGTTGCCGCCGCCGTTGCGCGCGGCGATCGAGGTGGTGTTGATGATGAAGCCACCCTGCTTCTTCAACCAAGGATGCGCGGCGCGCGTCGCCGCCAGCACCGAGCGGGCGTTGAGGTCCATGACCGCGGCATAATGGGCGTCAGTATATTCGAAGGTCGGCTTGCGCCCGAGCATGCCGCCGGCATTGTTGATGAGCCCGTCGAGATGGCCGAAGGTCTTGGCCGTCTCTTCGACGACGCGCTCGGTCTCGCCTTCCCGCGAGACGTCGCCCTGGATCAGATGCACGGTGCCGCCGGCAGCGCGGATCTCCTCGCCGAGCTTCTCGGCCGGTTCGCGGCTGGCATTGTAATGCACGCCGACCTTGGCCCCTTGAGCCGCAAAGGCGCGGGCGACGGCCGCACCGATCCCGGTCGAGGCGCCGGTTATCAGCACGGCCTTGCCGGAGAGATCCGGCAGTTTGATGGATGCGAGCGATTGCGCAAGTTCTACCATGGCGACGATGGCCTCCCGAAAAACCAAAGACATAGGTGATGAAACAGATTGGGGAAGTCTATCAGCCGAAATCGATGATGGGCAATGCACGAAAGCGGGAGATTTGCGTCGTGGGGGATGCCACGGCTATCTCGTTCGCACAAACAGCTGCCCCTCACCCTAACCCTCTCCCCGTAAAAAACGGGGAGAGGGAACGTGCCCTGCGAGATGTTGGCGTGGAATCGAGAGGTCGCTACATGTCCCTTCTCCCCGCAAGCGGGGGTCCGATGGACGGGGCGAGACACGTGGCTCGCCCCCGACAAAGGTGGCGGCAGCCGGATGAAGGGCTGCTCGCCGATCTCGTCGGCCGGATCTCGCTACGGCGCCATTCCCAAGACCGCCTCCTGCTCCCGGCGGGCGAGAGGCGGGAAAGCGAGCGCGATCGCCGCAGCCCCTAGCCCAACCATCGCCGAGCCGATGAACAGCCAGGAATAATTGCCGAAAGTGTCGAATATCCAACCGCCGACGAGAGGCCCGAAGGCCATGCCGAGGCTGGAGAGCATCGTCGCCGCGCCGAAGACAGTCCCGAGGATGCGCGGCCCAAAATATTCACGCGCCAGCACCGCATAAAGCGGCATCACACCGCCATAGGCGCTGCCGAAGATAATGGCGAGCGCATAGAATTCGCCGAGCCGGCTGACGAAGAGATAGGTCGCGAGCGCGGCCGCCTGCACCAGCAGGCCGGCGATGAGAACCGGCTTCACCCCGATCCTGTCGGCAAGGCTGCCATAAAGCAGCCGGCCGCCCAGCCCCGCAAGACCTTCGACGCTGTAGATGCTGACGGCGGCCATCGGCGCCACACCGCAGATCGTCGCATAGCTCACCATATGGAAAATCGGCCCGGAATGCGCCGCGCAACAGGCAAAGAAGGTCAGCCCGAGCACGATGAATTGCGGCGATAGGAAAACCTGCGACAGCCGCGGCTTAGCTCCTTCCGCCACGAAATCCGCACTCGTCTCGACAGCCTCCGCAGGCGGACGCCTGACCAGAAAGGCGGCCGGTATGAGCAGCACCCAGACCGCAACACCGATGATCAGCATGGCGGGACGCCATTCATAGGTCGAGATGAGCCAGCGCGCGAAAGGCGAGATGGTCATCGGCGCGACCCCCATGCCGGCAGAGACGAGCGACACGGCAAGCCCACGATTTTCGTCGAACCATCCGATGGTCGTCGCGATCATCGGCGCAAAGAAGGTGCTGGCGGCCAGCCCGACGAAGATGCCGTAGGTCAGCTGGAACTGCAGCAGCGTCTGGGCGCGGCTCGCCAGGACCAGTGCCAGCCCGAGCAGCACCGCTCCGATCAGCACGACGATGCGCGGGCCGAAGCGATCGCTCGCCGCGCCCCAAAAGAATCCACCGAAGCCCATGACGATGAAATTGAGCGTCATCGCGCTTGCGATGCCGACATGCGACCAGCCCGTCGCCGTTGCGACAGGCTCCTGGAAAATCGCCAGCGAAAACATCGCGCCGATTGCAACGCAGCTCATCAATGCGCCGGTGGCGACAATGACCCATCGATAGGAAACACTCATGGCTCCATAAACCTCCATGCCGACAGAGTGATCGCGACGCCAGCGGCTCTCTCCGCTGCGCCTGCGATCTAAAGACGCTCGAGCCGCTACGTTTTCGACATCGCGCTCGCATCTTTTTTAACTCGCCGCATAGCTAGAGGGCGTCGCGATCTTTCAGGTTCGCTTGCCACTTTAGGCCTTTGATTTCCCGCATGTCGTTGCCGCAAAACAACTGCACACTTTTGCCCGACCTGTTTTAGAGATTACGAAACATCACCAAAGCGTCGACATAACCCTCGGTGGGATGAAGGAAGACGCCGGGAAGACGGCCGACGATCTCGAAGCCGAGGGACTGCCAGAGCTGAACCGCGCGTTTATTGCTGCTGACGACGAAGTTGAACTGCATGGCTCGAAAGCCCCTCAAGCGGGCATGTTCCAGGGAATGTTCATGCATCCGGCGAGCGACGCCGCGGCCGCCTGCTGCGGGGTCGGTCATGTAGCCGCAGTTGCAGACATGCCGTCCGCCGCCTGCCTGATTGGCCTTAATGTAATATGTGCCGAGGATAACGCCGTTCTCTTCGGCGATGAAGGTCTCGCGGTCCGGCCCCATCCAGTAGGCCAGCGCATCGGCCTCACTGAGATCGCGGTCGAGCGCATAGGTCTCGCCGGCGCGGATCGTCGGACCGACGATCCTCCAGATCGCGCTTTTATCGTCCTTGCTTGCGGGTCTGATCAGCATGCCCGACTTCTATCGAAGCCGGGCATTGCGTGCAATGGATTGACCGACCTCAAACCCTTTCGAGTGCGATGGCGATCCCTTGCCCGACGCCGATGCACATCGTCGACAGCGAATATTTTCCGCGGGCTTCGGCAAGCTCCAGCGCTGCCGTGCCGGTGATGCGGGCGCCCGACATGCCTAAGGGATGACCGAGGGCGATCGCGCCACCATTGCGGTTGACCCGCTCGTCGTCATCGGCAATGCCGAGCGCGCGCAGCACCGCCAGCCCCTGGCTGGCGAAGGCCTCATTGAGTTCGATCACGTCGAACTGTTCCTGGGTCAGGCCGAGCCGGGCCATCAGCTTGCGCGAGGCCGGGATCGGCCCGACACCCATCACCCTTGGCGGAACGGCTGCAGCCGCGCCGCCGAGAACGCGGGCAATCGGCGTCAGGCCGTATTTCCTCGCGGCTGCTTCGGAAGCGACGATCAGTGCCGCCGCCCCGTCATTGACGCCGGAGGCATTGCCTGCCGTCACCGTGCCGCCCTCCTTTTTGAAAGGCGTTGCGAGTTTCGCCAGCGCCTCGATCGTCGTCGCGCGCGGATGCTCGTCCTTCTCGACCACGACAGGATCGCCCTTGCGCTGCGGGATGGTGACAGGGGTGATCTCCTTCGCCAGCCGTCCGTTCGCCTGGGCGGCCGCCGCCTTCGCCTGGCTTCGCACCGCGAAGGTATCCTGATCCTCGCGATTGACATGATAATCCTCGGCAACGTTCTCGCCGGTCTCCGGCATGGAATCGACGCCATATTGCTTCTTCATCAGCGGGTTGACGAAGCGCCAGCCGATCGTCGTGTCGTGAATTTCGGCCGCGCGCGAAAAGGCCGTCTCGGCCTTCGGCATGACGAAGGGCGCGCGCGACATGCTCTCGACGCCGCCCGCGACCATCAACTCGGCCTCGCCGGAGCGGATGGCGCGCGCCGCGGTGATGACCGCATCCATTCCGGAGCCGCAGAGCCGGTTGATCGTCGTGCCCGGAACCGTGATCGGCAGGCCGGCCAATAGGGCCGACATACGCGCAACATTGCGGTTGTCCTCGCCCGCCTGGTTGGCGCAGCCGAAGATCACGTCATCGACAGCTTCCCAATCGACGGTACCGTTTCTTTGCATCAGCGCCTTCAGCGGGATTGCGCCGAGATCATCGGCGCGCACCTGGGAGAGCGAGCCGGCGAAGCGGCCGATCGGCGTCCTGATATAGTCGCAGATAAAGGCTTCGGTCATGGCTTTTCCTCAGAGTTTGGGGACCACGAGATCGGCAACCGGCCCCTCCACATGGAGCGGTGCGCCGGTCATGGCCTGCAATTCCTGCAGCGACATCGCGGCCAACTTCTCCCGCAGGACGAAGTGTCCATCGACGATGTCGATGACGGCATGGCTCGTATAGACGCGGGTGATGCAGGCGACGCCGGTCAGCGGAAAGGTGCATTTCTCCACCAGCTTCGGTTCGCCTGTTTTGGTGACATGCTCGGTGATGACGCAGACCTGCTTGGCGCCGTGCACGAGGTCCATGGCGCCGCCGACGGCCGGCACACCTTTGCTGCCCACCCGCCAGTTGGCGAGGTCGCCATTCTCTGCGACCTGATAGGCGCCGAGGATCGCAACGTCGAGATGGCCGCCGCGCACCATGGCGAAGCTGTCGGCGTGGTGGAAGAAGGCAGCACCCGGCTTCAGCGTCACCGCCTTCTTGCCGGCATTGATCAGGTTCCAGTCTTCTTCGCCTTCAGCTGGCGGCTCGCCGAAATTCAGGATGCCGTTTTCCGTGTGGAAGATCGCTTCGCGACCGGGCGGCTGGTAGCGGGCGACCATTTCGGGAAAGCCGATGCCGAGATTGACATAGGCGCCGTCGGCGATGTCCTGCGCGGCGCGCCAGGCGATCTGCGCGTTGGAAAGCTTGATGTCTTCCCTGATATCGATGGTCATACGTAGGCCACTCCGGCTCGAATGAGCTCTTCTTCCTGCTGGGGATCGGGGACGGCGACGACATGGTCGACGAAAATACCAGGCGTCACCACGTCCTCGGGATCGATGCCGCCGGCCGGCACGATCGATGAGACCTGGGCGATCGTCTTGGCTGCCGCCATGCACATCAGCGGATTGAAGTTTCGGCCAGCCTTGTTGTAGGTGAGGTTGCCGTGGACATCACCGATCTCAGCCTTCACGATCGCGAAGTCGGCCTTCAGCCAGCGCTCCTGCACGTAATGGCGGCCATCGAATTCGGCGATGACCTTGCCTTCCGCAAGTTCGGTGCCATAGGCCGTGGGCGTGTAGAAAGCCGGAATGCCGGCCCCGCCGGCGCGGATGCGCTCGGCAAGCGTTCCCTGCGGCACCAGTTCGAGTTCGATTTCGCCTGCCAGATATTTATCCGTGAACGCGCGTGGATCCGACGATCGCGGGAACGAGCAGATCATCTTCCGAACCATGCCGGCATCGATCATTGCGGCGATGCCGATGCGCCCGTTGCCGGCATTGTTGTTGATGACCGTGAGGTTCCTGGGGCCTTTGTCGATCAGGGCATGGATCAACTCGATCGGCGCGCCCGACCCACCAAAACCACCGATCATGACCGTCGCGCCATCACCGATCTCAGAGACGGCCTCCGCCGTGCTCCCGACTGTCTTGTCCATGCGGGATCTCTCCTTGGCTATATCGTGGGGAACTGCTCATCCCTTCCTCGGGGTCAGACATAAGCCGCGGCGGGCTATGCGGCAAGAATTTTGTGCGGTATTTGACATTTGTTCACATATCGCACAAAATGGCCAGGACAGAGTGGAGATCGGACCATGCGCGAAACGGATTTCGTCAGCGGCTTCGCCCGCGGCCTGAAAGTCATCGAAGCTTTCGGCGAAACGCGGCAGCGGCTTTCCATCGCCGAGGCCTCGAAGCTGACCGAGCTCGACCGCGCCACCGTGCGCCGCTCGCTGCTGACGCTCGCAGAACTCGGTTATGCCGATTACGATGGCAAGTTCTTTACGCTGACGCCGAAGATCCTGCGGCTTGGCCATGCCTATCTCGCCGCCACGCCGCTGCCGGCGCTACTGCAGCCGCATCTCGATCTTCTCTCGGAGAAAGCCGGCCAGAGCGCCTCGGCCTCAGTGCTCGACGGCACCGAAATCGTCTATATCGCCCGCGCTTCGCAGCGCCGCGTCATGTCGATCAATCTTACCCCCGGCAGCCGCCTGCCCGCCTACTGCGCCTCGATGGGCCGCGTGCTGCTTGCGGCTCTCGCCGAGAACGAAGCGCGCGCCATCCTCGCCCGCAGCGAGCTGAAACAAAACACCCCGAAGACAAGGACCGACCCGGACGAGCTGATCGCCGAATTCCGCCGCGTCCGCGCCGAAGGTTATGCCGTCATCGACCAGGAGCTGGAGATCGGCCTCTGCTCCATCGCCGTGCCTGTCGATAACGACCGCGGCGAAACGGTCGCGGCGATCAATATCGGCGCGCCGGCCGCCCTCGTCCCGGCCGCGGAGATGAAGGAGCGGTACCTGCCGCTGCTGAAGGAAACGCAAGCCGCATTGCGGCCGCTGCTGCGCCGGTGACGACGGACTCAAGATGGAGCACTCCGGTCAGTGACAGGAGTGCTCCCAATCGTCAGTGAGTCAGGTCGAGCGAGGCCGTCAGGTCGCCCATCGGCGGCTGGCCGTTGTTGCGCAGCGCCTCGTCGCGGGCGACGATACCGGGCAAAACAGGCAGATCATAGCGCGCGGTGATCAGGCGGATGATCGAGGTCGTGTCGTATTGGGTATGATCGATCGCGCCGCCCTTGGCGAAGGGCGAGATGATGAAGGCCGGAATGCGGTTGCCCGGGCCCCAGCGGTCGGCCTTCGGCGGCGCGACGTGATCCCAGAAGCCACCATTCTCGTCATAGGTGACGATGACGAGCATATGGCCCCATTGCGGGCTCTTTTCGAGGTGGGAGACGATATCGGTAAGATGCTGGTCGCCGCTCGAAATATCGGCGTAACCGCCGTGCTCGTTGAGATTGCCCTGCGGCTTGTAGAAGGAAACGGCCGGCAGCTTACCGTCGTCGATGTCCCTCAGGAAAGCTTCGCCGGCAAGGCCGCCATCCCTGAGATGTTCGGCGCGCGCAGGCGTGCCGGGTGCGAAATTGGCGAAATAGTTGAACGGCTGGTGGTGGAACTGGAAGTTCGGCACCGGCGTGGCATTCTTGCCGTCGAGCGCCGCCTGCCAGGCGCCGCCGTACCACGCCCAGCTGACACCCTTCAGCGACAAGAGGTCGCCGATCGTGACGGCATGCTGCGGCGGCAGCGTCGTTGCGGCAGCGGGATCGGCATAGGCCGGATCGCCGTCCTTGGCCGGCGGGTTGGCGCTCGGCTCGTAGGGCGGCTGCATGGTGTTGACGGCGTAGAAGTCGGGCGTCAGCGTGCCGTCGGAGACGAATTTCGGTGCTCCTTCCAGCGCCGACTTCGGTGCGTTCTCCGCCACAACAAGCGACGTGCCATCCGCATCGACCTTGGCGATCACAGGCTTGGCCGGGCTCTTGTCGGCATCGGGATAATAGGGCGCGCAGGCGCAGACCAGCGCGAAGTGATTGAGGAACGAGCCGCCGAAGGCGCCCTGGAAGAAGTTGTCGGCAAGGACGTACTTCTTCGCGACCTGCCACATCGGCAGGATGGAGCCGTCGTAATGGCCCATGACGAGGCTGCCGGAATCGGCCCAGGCGACGAACTTGTCGTTCCTGCCGCCGTCGATCTGCATCTGCTCCTGGTAGAAACGATGCCAGAGGTCGCGGGTGATGACCGAAGGCGCCTGCGCAAAGCCCTTCGGATCATCGATCGCGAAGGCGGCGTTGGCAAGATGGGCCGATTGCGCCTCGGTGACGGCAGGCGTCACGCCCTTGGCGGTCAGGCCGCCCCAGGCCGGCGGCAGTTCGGAGAGCGGCTGGCCGTTCCGGTCGAGCTGGCGGGCCTGCTCGGCGCTGACATTGGCGAGGCCGTTGGCGCCGGGGAAACCGCCGTAGAGATTATCGAAACTGCGGTTTTCGGCATAGATGACGACGATATTGTCGATCTTGTCGTAACCGGCGGGCGCCGCATGGGCAGCCGTCGCCATGGCGAGCGGCACGATGGCCGATCCGGCGAGGCAGATGGAGTTGAGGAGTTTCAATCTTTTCACGGCTAGTAACCTCATGGCTGGGGGCGTTGGCTAGAGGGAGCGGGGAACGCTCGGGGGCGAGCCGACGCTATTCCCGCCGTCTATCAACTTTGTGACATCGCAGTTGCCGCGAGACGGCAGCGGAATAGCCGTCATCAATTTGTTGCATCGAGGTTCGATCATGGCGCAAAGCATTGCTAAGCTATTGGAATCCTTATTATGACGACAAAGATATTCTGGCTTGCGCGGTCCGGTCTGGGGATCGGCACGGCCACGGCGGCGCTCTGCCTGGCCATTCTTCCCCTGCGGCATAGCAGCGCGGCGGCCGCTGCCGGCGTGCATCCCGGGCCGATGTCGCGCACTGACGCCTTCGCTCGGGCAGAAACGCTGACCGCGCTCGGCCGCAAGATCTTCTTCGATCCCTCGCTGTCGGCCTCGGGACTCCAGGCCTGCGCCTCCTGCCATGATCCCAGTCATGCCTTCGGCCCGGCATCGGCCAAGCCGGTCGAAGTGGGCGGCGAACACATGGACCGGCCTGGTCTGCGCGCCGTTCCGACGCTGCGCTATCTGCAGGCGGTGCCATCCTTCACCGAGCATTATTATGATTCCGAGGACGAGGGTGACGAGAGCGTCGACAACGGTCCGACGGGCGGCCTGACCTGGGACGGCCGGGTCGATCACGGCGCCGATCAGGCAAAGCTCCCGCTGCTCTCGCCTTTCGAGATGGGCAACAAGGATGCCGCGGAGGTCGCAGCGAAATTGCGCAGGGCTCCCTACGCTCGGGATATCGAGGCGGCCTTCGGCGCAACCGTGTTCGACAATCCGCAGGAGGCCTTCGACGCCGCCGTCGAGGCGCTCGGTACCTTCGAACAGAGTGGTCCCGATTTCTATCCCTATTCCAGCCGCTACGACGCCTTCCTCGTCGGCAAGGCGACGCTGACCGCTCGGGAATTGCACGGACGGCAATTGTTCGAGGATCCCGCCAAGGGAAACTGTTCGAGCTGTCACCTGAGCGAACCCGCCAATGACGGAGAACCGCCGCAATTTTCCGATTTCGGTTTTCTCGGGCTCGCCGCACCACGCAACATGGCGATACCGGCCAACACCGACCCCGGCTATCATGATCTCGGCCTCTGCGGCCCTCAGCGGACTGATCTCGCCGGACACAGCGACTATTGCGGCCTGTTCCGCACGCCGACGCTGCGCAATGTCGCGCTGAAGAAGAGTTTCTTCCACAACGGCTATTTCCACTCGCTGCGCGACGTCGTCTCGTTCTACGCGACACGCGACAGCGATCCCGGCCGCTGGTATCCGAAAAATTCAGACGGCAAGGTCCGCAAATATGACGACCTGCCGCAAGCCTATTGGGACAATCTCAACCAGGATCCGCCCTTCGGCAGGAAGCCCGGCGATGCATCCGCCCTCACCGATCCCGAAATCGACGACATCGTAGCTTTCCTCGGGACGCTGACGGATGCCGACCTGCTGCTGGAGGCGAGCGGGCACTGACGCAATCGCCGAATGGGCCGAAATTTACAACGATCCCTTGCTACGCTCAGCAGTCATAGCGTCGTCTGTAGGAAGCCACCGCGACGGCTTCCTTGGCTGATCTCAACCGCGCATCACGTGATGAGTCATTTAACCTATAGTGATGGAGCCTCAATTTCCCACGGTTGGAAATGGTCTTCCACCCTAACGAAATTCTCTTGTGAGAATAATAGGTTAAACTTAATCCCTGCAGCTGAGGCCCGAAGTAAGGGCGGCAACTTTTGCATTAGAACAGGGTTGGTGGGCGCGGCCACCTTTTCATATTTCCTCGTATAGTCACGTTCAACTCTATGAACATCAGGCCAGTCGTAAACGAAGAGGCCCTTCTGTGCGAGCGCGATAAAATCATCCGGACGGGGATAGGAGATTAGAAGGTTCGCGTCAGAAATAGAGGGGAGTTCAGCTAACGACAGTTCTATATTTTCTATTGGCAAGACGGCATCCTTTAGGGCTCCCCAAGGAATGCAGCCAAATCCCGCAGTTACAAAAGCAGCAACAAATCCGTTGCTGTCACTGCCAACCCAGATACAGTCTATTTCATCCGGATATCCGATCATTGATCGTTCGCCCACCCTTCATTGTTAGCACAGACTCGCTCAGCCCAAAGGTGACGTATGTGGTAATTTCCTGTGCAGGCTGATCCGCAAAACACGCTACCTGGATGGCACGTGAATTTGAGCTGTCAGACCAACCATTCGTAGTTTCTCCTAGATACCGCTCTAGGTGTTCCGGCAAAGAATTTTTTCAAAATCAACCACTAGCAGACCCATTACAACTTATGCAGCGAAGCTCCTGCGACCGTTATATTCACGCAAGATGAAAGCTTCGCGCTTGCGCCGTTGCTCACACCGCGCCACTTGGCGTATTCAAAATTGCCGGGGCGCTGATCGCTGCGGCGAAATTCGGCGGCAGGTCACCTTCCGCACCCAAACGAAGTTAAACTAGGCCAATGAACTTTATTCCTGAGCGTCAAATTCGAGCCCTCTACGACGAACAAACGATCCGTGTATACCAGGCCTATAGCGACGAAATCGCTGACGCTGCCCTACGTCAGGGCACCTTCGTTTCGCCGCCCTTCAAGATGGATCGCATGACGTGGATAAAGCCTTCATTCCTGTGGATGATGTATCGCGCCGGATGGGGCCGAAAAGATGCCGGCCAAGCCCGCATTTTGGCAATCGATATTTCGCGCGAAGGCTTTGAATGGGCCTTAAGTCATAGCTGCCCGAGCCACCCTAGTGACTCAATGAGCAAGGAAGAATGGTTGCGCGTCAAAGAGGCTGCCCCTGTGCGCATCCAGTGGGACCCTGAAAGGGACTTGCAACTACAGCCGCAAACGCATCGCGCAATTCAAATCGGCTTGAGCAAGCAGGCCGTGGAGCTCTACGTCGGACAATGGATCAAACGCGTTACCGACATCACCTCCGAAGCCCATGCCATTCATACCCTTGTTCTCCATGGGAAGTTTGACACAGCACGAAAGAGTTTGCCCCTGGAGCACCCCTATGTCTCAAAGACGTTGTGAACAGGTAGTCTTGGCTGCGCGATCTTATCGGACTGCCCGCCTCACCTTCCTTCTGCATCTGCCACTTGATGTATCATAATTTCCGATATACATCATTTCATCGGAAATGATGGGGAAATGATGGAACGCTCGTTTTTGACGATTGCCGCCGGCGAGAATAATGATGCATTGCGCGCGCTTTCGGCACCGGCACGGGTTGAGATACTCAGGCTGCTCTGCGCCAAAGGACCGATGAATATCAACGATATCGCGCGGACTCTTTCCCTCCCCCAATCCACCGTCGCAACCGGCATCCAGATTTTGGAAGACGCACGGCTTGTCGACTCCCAACTGGCAAAGGCCCGGAAGGGAAATCAGAAGATCTGCTCTGCGATCTACAGCGAAATTCTGATCAGCTTCGAGGAAAGCGCGGCTCAGAGGGCCAACAACATCATCGAAGTCGAGATGCCGGTCGGGCTTTACACCAGCTGTGACGTCCATGCGCCATGTGGTCTTTGCTCCACCGAAAGCGTCATCGGTCCGCTCGATGTTCCCGACTATTTCCTTGATCCGCAGCGCATGCAGGCCGGACTCGTCTGGTTCGGCAGGGGATATGTGGAATATAAATTCCCCAACAACGCCAAGGTGTTGAACAAGGATATCCGCGCCATCGAGTTTTCGCTGGAGCTGTCGTCCGAGGTGCCGGGCACCAATCCTGACTGGCCCTCCGACATAACGCTCTGGGTCAATGGCATGGCCATCGGAACCTGGACGTCCCCCGGCGACTACGGCGACAAGCGCGGCGCCTTCACGCCGGCATGGTGGAAGCTTGAGGGCTCGCAATACGGGATGATGAAGACCTGGCGCATCTCCACGCGCGGAACCTTCATAGACGGCGTCGCCGCATCGAATGTCACGCTCAGCGATCTGGCACTTGCCCAGCACTCTTCCATTCGGCTCCGGGTCGGCATCGCGGAGAATGCCGGCCATACCGGTGGCGTGAATATTTTCGGCCGCGGCTTCGGAAATCATGGCCGCGACATCATCATGCGACTGCATGTCTGATCAATAAATATCGGATATCATGATTTAAATAAGGCATTTCTTTTGAGAATTAGAGATGCCTTAATAAAATTATCTATTTGTAATTAAACTATTTTCTTAAAAATCGCCTCGCCTCAACTCAAGGCGCAACGTAGTTGACAGAACGACATTCCTGATATCAAGTTAGAGGCAAGAAAACAAAAATTCTGATATATAAACGGGAGGATCCGTTGAAGACGAATGTCGTTGCCCACCGCGATTTTCGCATCGCGACCATTGACGCCAGGCTCTACAGCTCATTTCTCGAGCATCTCGGCAGAGCAATCTACGGCGGCATCTATGAGCCCGGACATCCCAGTGCCGATGAAGACGGATTTCGCCGCGACGTCCTCGATCTGGTCCGTGAGCTCGACACGCCATACTGCCGCTATCCCGGCGGCAACTTTGTATCGGCCTATAATTGGGAAGACGGCGTCGGCCCGCGTTCGGAGCGCCCGGTTCGTCTCGACCTTGCCTGGCGCACCCGCGAAGCCAACCAGATCGGCGTGAACGAATTCGTCGACTGGTGCAAGAAGGCGAACACCAAGCCGATGCTCGCCGTCAATCTGGGATCACGCGGCCTGGACGCCGCCCGCAATTTCCTGGAATACTGCAATCATCCCGGTGGCACCTACTGGTCGGATCTGCGCCGCAAGCACGGTTGGGCCAATCCGCACGATGTCAAATTGTGGTGCCTCGGCAACGAGATGGATGGCCCTTGGCAGGTCGGTCACAAATCGGCCTATGAATATGGCCGGGTGGCGGATGAGACGGCGAAAGCTATGCGCGGCTTCGACAAGTCGCTCGAACTCGTGGTCTGCGGCTCGTCCAATTCCGATATGAAGACCTATCCCGATTGGGAGGCTGAGGTTCTCGATCAGTGCTACGACAGCGCCGACCATATCTCGCTGCATATGTATTTTGCCAACCGCGAGAAAAACACCCTCAACTATCTCGCCCGCGCCACCAAGCTCGACCGCTACATCACCACGATCGGCGGCGTGATCGACTACATCAAGGCGAAGAAACGCTCGAAGAAGACGATCGGCATTTCTTTCGACGAATGGAACGTCTGGTATCATTCCAACCAGCAGGACAAGGAGATCCTGGCGCGCGACGAGTGGCCGGATGCGCCGCATCTCTTGGAAGATGTCTATAATTTCGAGGACGTGCTGCAGGTCGGCGGTATTTTGAACACCTTCATCCGCCGGTCCGACCGCGTGCGCATCGCCTGCATCGCCCAGCTCGTCAACGTCATCGCCCCTATTATGACCGAGGACGGCGGCGCGGCCTGGCGCCAGACGATTTATTACCCCTTCTACTACGCCTCCAGATATGGCCGTGGAACGGCACTCCAGCTGGTCGTCGATGGCCCGACCTATGACAGCGACGAGGAGAACGACGTTCCCTATCTCGACGTATCAGCGGTGCATTCCGAAGACGGTAGGTCGCTGACCTTCTTTGCCGTCAACCGTCATCCGAACACGGCGCTCGATCTCGATGTGCGGCTGGAAGGGTTTGGAAATGCACGGGTAATCGAGCAGGTGGAGATGACCCACGGCGATCTGGAAGCCGTCAACACGGCGGCGCGGCCGGGGACGGTCGCTCCCGTCAACGTCGACAGTGCGAAGATCGAGGACGGACGGTTGCGGACAGGGTTGAAACCGCTGTCCTACAGCGTCATCCGGCTGTCGGTGTGACAGCCGCTGCCGGGTAAGCCTTATTGGCCCCGGCCAGGAGTATTCGGCTCACTGCGAGGAGGCAGGCGAGCCGGAGGGATGGTTCACCGAAGCCTTGGCTTTAGCGAACCGACAACCGCGACGTGCCCATGCGTGCCTTTGCGGCCGCCGTATCGTCGCTTTCTAGGGAGGAGTTCATGCAACAGTGGAAGAGGCTCGCATTTGGCGTCGCGCTGGCCGCACTCGGCCTGACGGCGGCGGCCAAGGCCGATGACTACACCTCCTTGCCGCGCAAGGAGACGCTCATCGTCGAAAATCCGGAAGGGACGATCAAGAATCCCGGCTGGTTCAACATCTGGGTCAATGGCGGCGGCGGCGTATCGACCGGCCTGCAGCAGCTGACCATGGATACGCTCTGGTATATCGACCCTGAACAGGGGCTTGGCGGGGCGAGCTGGGACAATTCGCTCGCCGCCGACAAGCCTCAATATAATGCTGACTTCACCGAGATGACCGTGAAACTGCGCAAGGGGCTCTACTGGAGCGACGGCGTCGAGTTCACGGCCGACGACGTGGTCTATACCGTCAAGACGCAGATGGATCACCCAGGCATGGTCTGGAGCGCGGCCTTCTCGGTGCAGGTGGCAAGTGTGGAGGCGACCGATCCCCAGACGGTGGTGTTCAAGCTGAAGAAGCCGAATTCGCGCTTCCACGCCATCTTCACCGTCCGCTGGAACGGCGCCTGGATCATGCCGAAGCACGTCTTCGAGAAGGTGGCCGATCCGCTTCGCTATGATTTCGCCAATCCCGTCTCGCTCGGCGCCTACAAGCTCAAGGCCTATGATCCGCAGGGCAAATGGTATACCTGGGAGAAACGCGACGACTGGCAGCGGACCTCGCTTGCCCGCTTCGGCGAGCCGGCCCCGAAATATGTGACCTATACCGATCCCGGCCCGCCGGATAAGCGGACGATCGCCCAGCTCGAGCACAATCTCGATATCATCCACGACAATACGCCGGAGGGCATGTTCACCCTCAAGGAGAAATCGAAGACGATCGATACCTGGTTCCCGGGTTTCCCCTTCGCCCATCCGGATCCGACGCTGCCGGCGGTGATCTTCAACACCCAAGATCCGCCGTTCGACAATGCCGATGTGCGCTGGGCGCTTGCCCTGCTGATCGACATCAAGGCCGTTGATATGGCGAGCTACCGCGGGGCGGCGACGCTTTCGGCGCTCGGCGTGCCGCCGACGGCGGCCACGATGAAAGACTATCAGGCGCCGATGCAGGATTGGCTGAAGAATTTCGAGATCGATACCGGCAAGAGCAAGATCAAGCCTTATGACCCGACGGTCGGGCAACAGATCGCCGATATCCTGCGCAAGCAGCCGAAGTTCAAGGACCAGATTCCGACCGACCCGCAGGCGATCAGCGGTGCCTTCGGCTATGGCTGGTGGAAACCGGATCCGAAGGCTGCCGGCGAACTGCTGGAGAAGGCAGGCTTCAAGAAATCCGGCGGCAAATGGCTGACCCCGGACGGCCAGCCGTTCAAGATCCGGATTACGGTCGAGAGCGACACGCGCTCCGTCTTCACCCGGGCAGGTACCCTGATCGCACAGCAATGGGCCTCTTTCGGCATCGACGCGAAAGCCATGCCCGCCGAGAAACTGTGGCAGGTTGCGCTGCAGCCCGGAGATTTCCAGGTGGCGATTGCCTGGAGCGTCGAGACCTGGGGCGGCGATCCTGATCTCTCCTTCTTCCTCGACAGCTGGCACTCACAATTCGTGGCAAAGAAGGGTGACAATCAGCCGCCACGCAACTGGCAACGCTGGTCCAATCCGGAGCTCGACAAGATCATCGAGAGCATCCGCGGCATCAGCGCCGACGATCCGAAGGGCATGGAGCTCGGCAACGATTACCTGAAGCTGGTCGCCCGCGAAATGCCGACGATCCCGCTGATGTCCTATAACGTCTTCACCTCGATGGATACGACCTATTGGACCGGCTACCCGACGATATCAGACCCCTATACCGATCCGGTGCCGAATTGGGCGAATTCCAGGCTCATGATGGTCAAACTGAAGCCGGCACAACCGAAATAATCCTCCCAACGCCGGCGCGAGTGTTGCGCGCCGGCCCCCTATCGACGGGCATGTGGCATGTCCGTCGATCCTTTCCACTTGATGAAGGGAACCAGAGAGGAACCACTGCTCTATGACGTCCTACCTGCTCTTTGTGTTGAAGCGGTTCGGTCAGTTTCTGCTCGTCGTCTTTCTCGGCGTGACCATCACATTCTTCGTCACCCACCTGACCCCGATCGACCCGGTCGAAGAAAGCATAGGCGCCATCACCCAGATGGGGCAGTCCGATCCGAACGCAATCGAACTGATGCGTCAGTCGCTCCGCGAGCTGTACGGAATGCAGGGCTCGATCTGGCAGCAATATCTGCACTTCTGGCTGCGGCTGGCGACCGGCGATCTCGGCCCCTCGCTCTCGGCCTTTCCCACGCCCGTTTCCACCATCATTCTGCGGTCCCTGCCCTGGACCATCGGGCTGATGACGGTGTCGACGCTGATCACCTTCGTGCTCGGCAATGCGATCGGCGCGCTCGCCGGCTATTACCGCAAGGACATGGTGCTGAAGGCCGTCAGCCTCGTCTTTATTGCGCTGCTGCCCATTCCCTATTACATCCTCGCCTTCGTGCTGCTCATCGTCTTCGGCTATCTCTGGCCGGTGCTGCCGATCAATGGCGGCTATGAGATGAACGCCAATCTGGACCTCTCCTTTGCCCTCGTCTTCGATATCCTCAAACACTCCATCCTGCCGGCGCTGTCGCTGATCCTTGTCGGCGCCGGCAGCTGGCTGATCGGCATGCGGGCGCTAGTTTCCAACATCATCACCGACGACTACGTCGTTTTCGCCGAACTCGGCGGCGTTCCGAAGCGGAAAATTCTCCGCTCCTACATCGCCCGCAATGCCATGGTGCCGCAATTCACTGGGCTCGCCATGTCGCTCGGGGGGATCTTCAACGGCACCGTCATCACGGAAATTGTCTTCGGCTATCCCGGCATCGGAAACCTGCTGATCTCGGCAGTACATGCCGGCGACTACAGCCTGGTGCTCGGCCTCAGCGCCTTGTCGATCGTCGGCGTCGCCGCCGCCGTCTTCATCATCGACATTCTGAGCCCGCTGATCGATCCGCGCATAAGGGTGGAATAGGCCATGTTTACCATCATCCGCGACCTCGCACGCCAGAACATGGAATTCCTCTGCGGCCTGCTGCTCTTTGCCGTCATCGTCGGCTTCGTCATCTTGTCGTATTTCTCGCCCTATGGCGCGACCGACATCTATCTCCTGCCGCCCGACATGCCGCCGGACGGCGAGTATTGGCTCGGCACGACATCACGTGGCCAGGATGTTTTCTGGCAGTTGACGACGGCCCTTCGCAACACCTTGTTTTTCGGGATCGGCGTCGCCTTCCTGTCGCGCATTATCTCGCTGGTCGTCGGTCTCGTCGCCGGTTATGCCGGCGGCACGGTCGACCGGGTTCTGATGGCCATCAACGACAGCGTCATGGTCATCCCGCAGTTTCCGCTGCTGATCCTTTTCTATTTCGTTCTGAAGGACAACATGACCTGGACCGTGCTGATCGTCATCATGGCCTCGCTCGGCTGGTCCTATGATGCGCGGCTGATCCGCTCGGTGGCGATCGGACTGAAGAGTCGGCCGTTCACCACCCAGAGCGTCTATTCCGGCATGACGATGCGCAAGATCCTCGTCGAGGAGCACCTGCCCTATGTGCTGCCGATCGTCTTCGCCACGACGATGAACAATATGATCTGGTCGATCGGCATGGAGATCACCCTTTCGGTGCTCGGCTTCACCGATATCGAGACGCCGACCATGGGCATGATGATCTACTGGGCCAATGCGCATTCGGCGCTGATATCAGGCATATGGTGGTGGGTGGCCGCCCCCGTCGCCGTCATCGTCATTCTCTTCCTGGCGCTCTTCCTGCTGTCCATGTCGATGAACGAATACAATGATCCGCGCAGCCGGCTCAACCGGATGGGAAGTTAGCATGGAGAATTTGGTCGAAATCCAGAATCTGAAAGCCTATTACCGCGCCTTCCTCTATGGCGTCGATCGCGAGGTGCGGGCTGTCGACGATATCAGCCTGACCATCGGCCGCGGCGAGGTCTATGGCGTCGCCGGCGAATCGAGCAGCGGCAAGACGACGCTGATCAAGACCATTGCCGGCGCCATCCGGCCGCCGCTCCGGGTCGTCTCCGGCAACGTCAAATTCCATTTCGGCGGCGGCACCCAGGATATCTACGCGATGAAGCCGGATGAGCGCATGGCGCTGCGCTGGCGGCATCTCTCCTATATCATGCAGGGCTCGATGAATGTGCTCAATCCGGTGCGCCGGATCCGCCACTCCTTCACCGATTTCGCCTTTCGCCACATGAAGGTCAGCAAAGAGGTGTTTTTCGAGAAGGTCGCCGCCCATCTGCAACGGCTGAAACTCGATCCGCAGCTGCTCGATGCCTATCCCCATGAGCTCTCCGGCGGCATGCGCCAGCGCATGACCATTGCGCTTGCCACGATCCTGACGCCTGAGTTCATCATCGCCGACGAACCGACCACTGCGCTCGACGTGATCGTTCAGCGCGACGTCCTGTCGATGATCCGCGAAATCCAGCGCGAAATGGGCTCGTCCTTCCTGTTCGTCACCCATGACATGGGGGTGCATGCGACGGTCTCCGACCGCATCGGCATCGTCTATGCCGGGCGTCTCGTCGAGGAGGCCCCGACCGCCAAGCTCTTCAGCATGCCGCTCCACCCCTATACGCAGCACCTGGTCGGCAGTCTGCCGCGCATCGGCGATCCCAGAACCAGGCCTTCGCTGGAGGGCCGCCCGCCGAACCTTGCCATGCCGCCGGAAGGTTGCCGCTTTCACCCGCGCTGTCCCAAACGGATGGACATCTGCTCCCAGAAGGTTCCGCCGCTGGTCACCGTCGAGCCTGGGCGGCGCGTCGCGTGTTTTGCTGTCACGGGAGATCCGGTTTGAGTGCTCTGCTTCGCCTCTCGCATGTCACCAAGGTCTACCGCCAGGGCGGCCTGCTCGGCCGGCGCCTGATCACCGCGGTCAAGGATGTCAGCTTCGAGCTCGGCGAGGAGCCGGAGATCCTCTCGATCGTCGGCGAATCCGGCTCCGGCAAATCGACGGTCGCGGCGATGATCCTCGGCCAGACCGTGCCGACGGAAGGCGAGCTGCAATTTGCCGGCAAGACCGTCGCGATCCACAACCGAGCGGAACGCACGGCCTTCATGAAGGAGGTCCAGCCGGTTCTGCAGAACCCCTTCGAAGCCTTCAATCCGCTGAAGCGGGTGGACCGCTATCTCTTCGAGACCGCCCGCAATTTCTCGGCGGGAAAACGGCCGGACCGGCAGCAGGCGGAGCGGATGGCGGATGCCGCACTGGTGCATGTCGGCCTGACGCTTGAAGAAGTGAAAGGCCGGTTTCCCCACGAATTGTCGGGCGGCCAGCTTCAACGCGTCGCGATTGCACGCGCGCTGATCCCGCAACCCCGCCTGCTGGTGGCTGACGAACCGGTCTCCATGGTCGACGCCTCGCTGCGAATGGCGATCGTCAACCTCTTCGGCCGGCTGAAAAACGAGCTCGGGCTTTCGATCATCTATATCACGCATGACCTCGCCACCGCCTATTATGTCAGCGACAACATCATCATCATGCGCAAAGGCGAAATCGTCGAGCGCGGACGGGCGCGGGCGGTGTTGGACGATCCGCAGCATCCCTATTCGCGGGCGCTGAAGGATGCGGTGTTGGCCGCCGATTTCAGCCCGGCAACATAGTGCTAAGGCAGATGCGGCAAATTGCCTGCATCTGCGTCTGTCGCCATCTCTTCGAATTTAGCGTTGCCTTAAAGAAGCTGTGCAAGGGTAGTGGCCTGTCTTCCACGCCGGCGACCCGATGAAGTTTCGAAGAAATATAGCTCGCTCAGCAATGAGCCATACCAGCGCATTCGCTCCGGCAATATTTGCGGCAACGATTGCTTTAATCGTTGTCTGGGTAGCGACGAACTGGCGGCTGGAGAAATCGCTCGCCGATGAGCGCTCGATCGTCGCCGGCGAACTTGCCACTATATCGTCCCGGCTCCAGACGAACCTCAATAGCAATGTGAAGCTGTTGCAAGGGCTGGCGGCTGGTATCGCCGTCAATCCGACGATGGACCAAAGCGGATTTTCCAAACTTGCCGCGCAGATCCTGCAGCCCGATTCACAATTGCGAAGCTTCGCCGCCGCGCCCGGCATGGTCGTCAGATGGGTTTACCCGGAGAAGGGAAACGAAAAGGCCATCGGGCTCGACTACCGAACGAATGAGAAGCAGCGACCTGCCGCGATGCTGGCGCGCAACACCCACAATATCGTTCTGACAGGCCCGGTGGAGCTTGTCCAAGGTGGAACCGCTTTTGTCGTCCGGTGCCCGATTTATATCACCGAGGGAACAAGCCAGATTTTTTGGGGACTGCTTTCTGGAATCGTAGACATACCAAAGCTCTACCAGGAAAGTGGCCTTGGCTCGACCGAGCTTGAAATTGCCATCAGCACCGTGCCGGAGCCGAACGCGGCCAATCAGGTTTTCTTCGGTAGCCTGGAAACCTTTTCAAAGAAACCGGTCCAGACATCCGTCGATATGGTTTATGGCCGATGGACGCTTGCCGCACGGCCAAAGCAAGGATGGGGTCAAAATAACGGGATCGGCACTTTTGAGTTCTATGCGATCCTGTTGTCGTTGTGTGTCGTTGCGCCGATCATCTGGGTCGGCTTTCTCACAAAATCACGCCAAGGAACCATTGAAAAGCTTCGCCTTCACAAGAAAAAGCTCGTTCGCGCGCAGCAAAGGCTGGAGTACCTGTCCTTGCATGATGCCCTGACGGGGCTTCCCAATCGACGCTTTGTCGACCGGATGATCTCGCAGCCGCCGAGACCCAGCCCGGACGATTGCCTGATACTCCTTCATATCGACCTCGATCGGTTCAAAGAGATCAACGACACGAAAGGCCATGCCGGAGGCGACACGGTCTTGCAGGCAACGGCCTCGCGCCTTGCCGATCTGGCTGGTCCGAACGACGTAGCGGCTCGAATCGGCGGAGATGAGTTCATCTTCGCCAGCTGGAGTACCGATCCCGAGCCGAAGGCCAACGCATTGGCCCAACAAATCGTCGATACGCTCGAGCAGACCCTTTTCGTTGACGGTGCGGAGTGCATGGTCGGCGCAAGCGTCGGCGTCGCCTGGGAGACCGAACGCGCTGGTGAGCGGGACCTCGGTCAACTGCTTCTCAATGCCGATCTGGCTCTGTACGAGGCGAAGAAGACGGGCCGCGGCCGCGCGGCCATCTTTACGGAGGAGCTTCGCAGCGCCGCGATCCATTCGAAAGAATTGGCGGACGAATTCAATCAGGCGCTCGATGGCGATGAACTCGTTGCTTTCTTCCAACCGCAGTTCAATGCCAAGACGTTGGATATTGTCGGCGTGGAGACCCTTGCCCGCTGGAATCACCCGCGAAAAGGTCTGCTCGCCCCGGACAAATTTCTGGATGTCGCGGACAGGCTGGGGCGTACCGGCGACATGGACAGGCAGATCCTGCAAAAGGCCCTGTTCGAGCTGAGAAGATGGGACAGCCTGGGAATGCAGATTCCACGTGTCTCCGTCAATATTTCAGCGCGTCGACTGGCGCAGCCAAATCTGCTCGCCGAGCTGTCCGAGCTTCCGCTCGCGAGCGGGCGCGTGTGTTTCGAGCTGCTTGAAACAATCTCCTTCGACGATCTTCAACCTGTTCTCAATGAGATCATTCCAGCCGTCAAAGAGCTTGGTATTGAAATCGAGATCGATGATTTCGGCACCGGACATGCCAGCATCGTTAGTCTGCTTCGATTTGAGCCAAGGCGGCTCAAGATCGATCGCGAAATCATCAAGCCGATTATCGCGTCTCCATCCCAGCGCCGTCTGGTCACCTCAATCATTGAAATCGGCCGATCGCAGAACATCGACATCGTTGCCGAGGGCGTCGAGACAATGGAGCATGCGAAGATCCTGAAGGATCTCGGGTGCCATATACTGCAAGGCTACGCCCTGGCGCGACCCATGACCTCGGAGCAGTTGATCGAATTTTGCCGTGTCAAGCACAAAGGAATTGCAGGGGCAGGCCGCTAGTCTAGCGCATCAGCGCGCTGTTGAGATCATGCAGGCCGACCATCAGCATCATAGGATCGGATGGCGAGGGCAGAAAGCCAACCGCCTCATAGAAAGCTCGCGCGCTATCCGAAATCGCATGCACCAGCACGCCGCGGATTCCGAGGATTTCTGCAGCATTGAGCAGGCGCAGGCCTGCATCGCGCACCAAGGCCCTGCCAATACCGCGCCCCTGGTAGGACTGATCAATAGCGAGGCGGCCAAGTACGGCAACCGGAATCGGATCAGGCATGTTGCGCCGAAAACGGCCAGGCGCTTCCGGCTGCTTCACTGCGCCGGAGGCGAGCGCGTAGTAGGCGATGACCCGGTTTCCCTCGCATGCAACGAAGGTGCGCGATGCGCCGCCTGCCTGATTAGCGCGGGCGCGGCGACGCAGCCAGTCGTCCAATTCAAGCACACCGGAACTGAACTCGGCCAGTTCGTGATGATCGGCCAGTGGTGCCGGTGCGCTAAGGGTCACGCCTTATCCCATGGCGCTTTGGTCAACATGGTGCGTTTCAGGCGCTCATTGGGTCGCGCGGGCGCATCGAGGCGGGCAAGGTATTCGGCATAGATGTCTGGGTTGACCGTGAATATGGCACGATCGAGCAGCACTTCTTCAGCGCGGCGCTCGGAAGCTTCAAGCATAAAATCCGTGCGCGTCTTCCCAAGCAACTCGGCGGCGCGGTCGATCAAGTTGCGGGTCGCAGGCTTGATGCGCATATTGAGCGGCACGCTTGCCTCCGAGCTTTTAGTCCTGTGCGAGGTGGACATCGGAAACTCCTGTCTGCACTCCAATATAGCGTAACGACATCATCTTTACAACAGGCGTAAAGATACTGTCGTTACATATTCATGCCCCGCGATCGCAAAGCAGCGCGTACTGTTGCGCCGGTCGGGTGTGGCTATTTCCCGTCCGCGCTTGTCTATTGTTTCGTGACTGCCTTCAGCACGTCTCCCTGCAAAGCCGCCTCGTCGGCAAGAATGGCGGCGGCCTCGTTCAGCAGGACATCCTTTGCCTTCTTACGCGCATTTTCGAGGGCAATATCAGCGCTCAGGCTGCGCTCGTCTGCCTCCAGGCCATCATCGCTGCCAGAATCGTCGCCATCGCCCGCCTCCGCGCGAGCCTTGAGCCGGCTTTCCCGAGCCGCCGCTTCTTTGCGGCGTTCGGCTTCGTTGAGGGAGATAACCCCCTTCTCGCGCTGCGCTTTCAGTTCGGCAACATCTTTCAACAGGTTCTGGAAGTCCGGATCGCTGCCAACGCGCGCATCATGGCGGCTTTGCAATGTCGGCAGCAACTTCGCGACCGTATCGGAGGGCGCGTAGTTTGCGGGCTTGATCTCAGCCCACGGCAGGGCATTGTCATAACTGGTTTCGCCGAAAGCAGTCGGATCGGACAGCCCCGGCAAGCTGATATCAGGTGTCACGCCGCGCAGCTGCGTCGTACCGCCGTTGACCCGGAAAAACTGGGCAATCGTGACTTTCAGCTCGCCGAATTCGGGTTTGCTGTTGTGCACCATCTCGTCGAGATCGACGACGGTTTGAACGGTGCCCTTGCCAAAACTGGGTTCGCCGACGATCACGCCTCGACCGTAGTCCTGGATTGCCGCGGCAAAGATCTCCGAAGCCGAGGCCGAGCCGCGATTGATCAGGACACCCATCGGGCCTGCCCATACGGGCTCTGCCAGCTCGGCGCTCTTGACCTCGACCTTGCCGTTGCTGCCGCGTTGCTGAACGACCGGGCCATTGCCGATGAAGAGACCGGTCAAATCAATCGCCTCGTCCAATGAGCCGCCGCCATTGTTGCGCAGGTCCATGAGAACGCTGTCGACCTTTTCTTCCTTCAGCTCGTCGAGGAGCTTGGTGACATCGCGGCTTGCGCTTTTGTAATCCTTGTCGCCTTTGCCCTTGGCTTCAAAATCCTCATAGAAGACCGGCAGCGTGATGATGCCGATTTTACGCGTGGCGTCGCCCACCTTCACAGACAGCACAGTCTTCCTGGCAGCCTGCTTATCGAGACTGATTTTATCGCGCACCAGGCTGATGACGCGATGCGTGGCATCTGCTCCGGCGTCTGCCGGCAGAATGTCCAACCGCACGATGGAGTCTTTTTTCCCGCGGATCATCTGCACGACTTCATCAAGGCGCGTGCCCACCACTTCCTTGATCGGCCCGTCCTTGCCTTGACCGACGCCGGTAATGCGGTCCCCGACCGCAAGCTTGCCGGAGAGCTGCGCCGGCCCGCCAGGCACGAGCTCACGGATCGTCGTGTAGTCGTCGCGTTCCTGCAGCACAGCACCGATACCAAACAGCGAAAGTTTCATCGAGACATTGAAATCGGCTGAGGCGGCCGCGCCGAAATAGTCCGTGTGCGGATCGATCGAGGTTGAATAGGCATCCATGAACGACTGGAAAACGTCGTCGCTTTTAAACTTGCCGACGCGCTCGAGCGTGTTTTCATAACGTTTGTCGAGCGTTTCGCGAATGGCCGCGTCCGTTTTGCCGCCGAGCTTTAGCCGCAACCAGTCGCTTTTGACGCGCTTGCGCCAAAGCTCATTGCTCTCGGCTTCCGACTGCGCCCAAGGCGCTTTATCGCGCAGCACCGAAAAATTTTCCTGCGCACTGAAATCGAAGCCCTGCTTCAGCAGGCTGCGCGCATAGGTCATGCGGTCGACAACGCGCTGTTCATAGGCGTTGAAAATCGCAAACGGGATCTTCAAGTCCTTCTGTTCGATGGCATCGTCGATCTCGCTGCGGTCAGCCATGAACTTGTCGACGTCCGCTTGCAGGAAGAGCATGCGGTCCGGATCAAGCGACTTGACGAACCGATCCATGATCTTGGCCGACAAGGCGTCGTCGAGCGGAACGGGCTTATAGGTATACCGCGACAGAAATTGCGCGCTCAACTGAGCGGCCTGCGCCTGGCGCTTCAGCGGCGCCAAAACGGGCGATGATGCGACTTCAGCATAGGCGGACTGTGCGATTGCAAGAAATGCACCAAGGAAAACATAGGGTATGCGCATTCAGCGTTGATCCAATTCTTTAGGCTGAGCGTGGATATGTGATCTATGTGAGGCAATCATGGTTTTTTGGCAACCAGGCGGCAAACGGGATGAGCTGAAAGGTCGCGGAAAAGTATCTAGTGCGATCGGCCGGGAAAAATGTCCATTGCGCTTGTCAGACGACATAGCCGCTGACCCGATTTTGATGCGCCTTTAGTTGGACTGATGCAGGTATTTAAGAAAATGGCGACGCAATGTCGACGCTCCCGTCCTCGCCATCCCTTAATTGCAAGTGACCCGTCCTCAGGAAGTGTCGCCGAACATGGTTCTCACAAAGTTTGAGTTGACCGCTTCCGATGCCGAGGCGACACTCAACCCCGCGGCAAGGGAGGAGAAAGAACAATGGACGAGCCCGATCGCTGGCGCCTTATGGCAAGCGCTCCGAAAGACGGTAGTCGGATCCTCGTCACGATCCGCCAGTCCGAACAGGGGCCGGCAGAAGTTGACCTCGCCTATTGGTCGCATGGCGATCAGTTCGGGGGAGAAGGCTGGCGCGCCTCCGATTCCTCGCCCGGGCACATCATCGAATATGCCGAACCGGAATTGAAGTGCTGGATGCCGATGCCCTCGGCCAACCTCGCTAGCACCTCCATGCCCTCCCCCTGGGAAGGCGACGATGACCAGGAGCTCCACGGATCAGGGATCTGAGAAATCGCGCCGCACACCAAATTGAGGTTCAACCGTATAGCCTGAACCCCTATGCCGCGCGCACCCTGTCCCGGCCGCTCAGCTTGGCGGCATAGAGTGCTTGATCGGCGCGTCGATAAAGCTCCGACGCGCTGTCGGACGGGACACACGCGGCGATGCCGGCAGAGCAGGTGTAGCTGAAGTCGGGAGATTCAGGCAGAGGCCGGGAGAACCGGATCACCGTCAGCATGCGTTCGACCATGGCAACGGCGTCTTCCGGCCCGGTTGCCGGCATCACGAGAAGGAACTCTTCTCCGCCGACCCGCCCGAAACAATCGTTGCGGCGAACATTCTGATGAATGCGATGAGCAAAATCGCGCAGGACGAGATCGCCGGCGTGGTGGCCGAGCCGATCATTGATATGTTTGAAATTGTCGATGTCGAATACGGCAAGGCACCCGTCGTTTCCTTGCCGGGCGGCTGCCAGCATGTCGTCGACGCGTGCCATCACAAAGCGGCGGTTGGCGACACCTGTGAGTTCATCGGTGTAAGACGCCTTGATCGCCTGATCGCGATCCTGCCGGACAGTCCTGCCATGCGCTCGCAAACTGGTGATATCGCTCGCAATGCACAACATCCAACCGTTCTTCTGGACCGCCTCGGTCATCCAAAACCATCGGCCATCCCACAGGTCCGTCTCGAAGGCGCGATAGCCGATCTTGCCACGGCGCGACTGCGTCGACCGCAGCCACTCCTCGAAATTGCTCGTCCGAATGACGGTGCCTTGCCGCAGCTGGAAATTGCGCCGCATGAGATCCGGCCAGAGGGGAGTTTCATCCGGCTCGATGAAATAAACCGAACGAAAAGCGCTGTTGGCATATTGCAGCCGGTCATTACTATCGTAGACCGCGATGAGCGTATCGGTATGTGCGGAAAGGTGCAGAAGCTGTTCGAATATCTCGTCCATACCGAACCTTGTCTGGTTGCCTTGGCATGACATGGCGCAGAAATCCTATGAGAAAAGAGCCAGTCAGCAAGTAAAGGCGCCTCCAGTGATTACGGAAACGTCAACGAGACGCTGAGCCCAATCGTGATTGGACATCGGCGGCCACCTGAGCCACGCTGTTTTTGGGAGCGGACCATCTATTTTTCCGGAGATAGGAGGCCGAGATGGAACAGTACGCACTCGATCAGTTGAAAAACATTGCAAAGGTCAGCACGACCTGCAAGCGCCTCGAATTGACGCGGCGCGAACGGCTTGAACGGTGGGCCGAAAGTCTTGAACACAGTCCCAGGCCGTTTCTGACGACGCTTCACGAAACCGAATATAAGCCGATTGCAGATCGGCTTGCTCTGCGGGATGACGGCACCCCGATCTCCGTTGCATTCGCTGATCCCATTCTGCGGGCGGCAGGAATGGAAAATGACAGCTATGGAGAGGCCAAACGCTTCTTCGAACTCAGCGACGAGCAACTGCATGATCTGGTCTGCTTCTGCCATTTCGGTGAACAGGTCAGCGCGGCAGTCATCGCTCGCCGTCTGCGAAAGATGGCAAATTACAATCCAGGCGGGTTCTTCGCTCAGCTTCGTGCGTTCTTTGGCTGATCGGGGCTAAAGGCCATCTGGCACTGCAAGGCCGGCGCTCGCCGCGGTGGTGAAAGAGCCGCCACGGCGATCGGCCGGTCGCCCATTGCCAGGTCAGGCGGCTGGATGCCGAATAGTATAGTTCACTATCAAGCGGCGCACGATATAGCTGGCTTATATTAGCATCACTGCACGAAAAGCTTGCATCAACGCTATAAATCGGATGTCCTGAACAAGGCTTCTATGGTGTTGGGCGACCCATTATGAAAACCCTCGACGCGCGATTTCGATTTACGGGTGAGCGGCGACAGGTCACTGCCCTTTTCTATGACATCGTGGGCTCCACCGAGATCTTGCTGCGCAGTGAGCCGGAACAATTCTTCCGATCCGTGTCAGCGCTGCATCAGAGTGCCGAAGCTATCATAAAAGAGCACGGAGGGTTTCTTCATCAGCGGCTCGGAGACGGCGGATGCTGTTTCTTCGGGTATCCCGATCAGTCTGAAGATGCAGCTGAAAGTGCGGTGCAGGCTTCCTTGGAACTCGTGCGCATTGCCGCCAGGACCAAAGCCAAAGCTCGCACACCTTTCAAGCTGCGGATCGGGGTTGCCACCGGTCTTGTCGTATTCTCCACGGAAGGTGATGAGATTGTCGGCACGGCACCCGTTCTGGCGGCTCGCTTGCAGGCGGAGGCCGAGCCTAATTCCGTTCTTGTCGCAGATTCGACCGTTCAGCTCACCCGCCACAAATTCGACTACAGCCTGCTTCGAGAGGCCAGGCTCAAAGGGTTTGAAGAGCCGATTGCGCTCTGGCGCCCACAAGAGCGTGAGCGATCAACGTTGGAGCCATCGCCATCCCATGAATGGGACAGGCCAATCAGAGGCAGAGAAAGAGAACTTGCCGCGCTTTCGAGTGCCTGGAATTCAGCTCTCGATGGCAAGGGGAGTTCGATCGCCCTGGTCGGAGAGGCCGGCATCGGCAAATCCAGACTGTTTGGCGAATTCGCCCGAAACCTAAGGGAAACTGCGCACGAGACCTTGGTCTTCCAGTGCGGCCGGCGCTTGGAGAGCCAGCCTCTTCATCCGTTTGTTGCATTTCTCGAGAGGCTCGTCGCCGAACCTTCGGTTCTGAAGGATGGCGACAACGGAGCTTTTGTTGAGGCTCTTCAAGCATCCGGCCGAGACGTAGAGGCCGATACAGTCGACACAATTCTCTCCTTTACTGCCGACCGGTCCTCGGCCACGTCGCGTAATATCCGGGTGCCCGATTTGTCCGGGGGCGCGTTCAGGCGGAAGGTCATCGAAGCCGCGGCTCACATCCTGACATGCAAAGCAACAGCCGTTCCGACGCTCCTTGTCTTCGAGGATGTTCACTGGGCTGACGGCATGACTTTGGAGTTGATGGATCGATTGGGATTGCTGGCCGAGAAGCTTCCGATCCTTGTGATTCAGACATCGAGAATCAGGCGATCCCTGGCAGTTGCAACCGAGATAGAATTGTCCGGATTAGCCTCTGCTGCGGTTCGGGATCTCGTCGCCTCGATTTGGGGTGAGCATCCTCCGCCCGGCCTGTCGGATTTCATACTGGATCAATGCGATGGCATGCCGCTCTATGCGGAAGAACTGGCCAACTTCTTCCTGGGGAGGCAACCCTTGGGCAAGGCGTTGTCCGAATGGAAGGGGCTGCTGCTGGAAGGTGGCGTCACTTCGCTGAATGATCTGCTTTCCGCCAGACTCGCTGAGACCGGTCCGGCCCGACGGGTGGCGCAATTTGCGAGCGTTATCGGCCGCGAATTCAGCATCTCGCTGCTCATCTACCTTCTCGAAGGGGTCAGCCGGCAGACTGTCGACGTTGCCATCGAGCGGCTTCTTTCCCAAGGCATCATCGAGCGTTCCTCCCTTCGTGGTTCCTTCCAGTTCCGGCATGTGCTCACTCAGGAAGCTGCCTATAGCAGCCTTCTCAAGAGCGACAGACGTCGCATACACAGGCGGATCGCGGATCTCTTGATCGGAGAAGGAGAGCCCAGCCTGCCGGCTGCGATCGCTGCCTGGCAGTGTGCCGAAGCGGGCCTGCATGACGCCGCCGCCAGGTTTGCGTTGGCGGCGGCGGAAGCAAGCGTTCTTCGCTCCGCCATGCACGAGGCAAACGTGTCACTCGAACTCTGCGCGCGGGAGGTCGACAGCGTTTCCCAGCGCCATCCCGATCGCACCGAACTCGCACTCGGCCTGTTCGAACTTCAAGGCGTCGTGGCGACCGCACTTGAGGGAGAGGGCTCGGAGAGCGCGCGGCGGGTCTATTCCCGCGCAATGCAGCTTCTGAGGAAGCAATCGTCTGTCGTTCGGGTGAAACATTTCCCGGTCTATTGGGGATGGTGGTTCACAGCGCCCAACATTCTGACACAACAGTCTCGCGCGCGAATTCTGGTAGGCGACATGCAAGCCGTCGAGGATCAGGAGACGAGACTTCAGTCCTATCACTGCGGATGGGCCACGAGCTTCCATGCCGGCGAGCACGACTTCTGTCTCGATTGTGTCGCCAAAGGCCTTGATCTCTACGACCCCGAAAGAGCCGTAAGAAATCGAGCCTTCTTCGGTGGACATGATGCCAAGGTATGCGGGTTGGGTGAGAGCGCCCTTTCCTACCTGCTTCTGAACGATCTCGACGCCAGTGAAAACGCGATCAAACAGTGCCTGGAATGGGCAACCTCGACTGATCATGCAGGCAGCATGGTTCATGCACTTTATTACGCAATAGTCCTTCGTCGCTGCCAAGGCAGATATGACGATGTCCATGCTCTCGGCGAACAAATGCTATCGCTTGCAGAGCGGCACGATCTCGCCGCAAGCCAGGCGCGTGCCAACATGTACTGCGGCTGGGCGGAACTGATGACGTCATCCGCAGAACGCGGCGAAGAGCGCTTCCAGGGCGGCCTCCTGCTCCAGCAGCAATTGGGCACAGACGACAACTTTTCCATACACAGCGACATGCATGCGCAAGTGCTGCAGCGGCTCGGCAAGCCTGCCGAAGCTCTCGCAACCGTTCACAATGCGATTAACGTTGGCCGCAATAGCGGCCAGTGGTTCTGGCTCGCCGAACTGTATCACCTCAGCGCAAAACTGAGACGCGATCTGAACGACGCTCCCTCATTGATAAAGAGAGACCTGACGAAAGCCATCCAGATTGCCGAAAGACAAAAAGCGGCCTGGCTGGCAGAAAGAGCAAAGCGCGCCCTGGACGGACTGCCAAGATTGTAGCCCCAGGGGCAGGAGGATGCGGTGGCCGAAGGGATGCTCGATAATATCTTCGATACCCCTCTCCCCTCGCCCCCTGACCCCTGGCCGACGGTGCGGCGCATCCTCGCGCGTAGACACGAATACGGGATCACTAGGCTCGGTTCGGTCACGCAACTCGACTGGATCGGAGTTCCCGTTGTCCAGGTCGTGCGGCCGCGGTCGCTTTCCGTCACGGTCAGCCAAGGGAAAGGTTTGACGTTTCCGGTTGCGGCGATTTCGGGCCTGATGGAATCCCTGGAGGGATGGGCCTCGGAGCGAATTGCCCCGGACCGTGTCTTCACGGCGACCCTCCGCGAAATGAACGAACAGAAATACTGGTCGCATCTTGGCGGCGGCCGAGGCGATGAGACGCTTTCCTGGATTGACGGGTTGGATCTCTTTTCGGGTCGAAAAACCTCCGTTCCGCTTGCCCTTGTCGACACCGCCTACACCATCCCGTCGTCTCATCCACATTGGATCCCCAGAGACACAACCGGCCTGGCTGCTGGCACGAGCCTTCAAAGCGCCCTAGTCCATGCCTGCCTGGAGATTTTGGAGCGGCAGGCTCGATGCACGGCAATGAAAACACCTCATTTCTTTGACCGCTTTCAGATCGATAGCCGGTCAGTTCACTCGGGAAGCGCTGGGGAAATCATGCGACGACTATCCAAGGCGGGGTTTGTCGTGGGCATCTGGCAGATCCCGGCACCGCACGCGCTGCCAATCTACTGGTGCCATGTCATGGAAGATGCAAGCAGAGCGCCATTCGCGCCTTTGCCAGCTGAAGGCTTCGGGTGCGACTTCAGCCACAATCGCGCTCTGACGAGTGCACTGCTTGAAGCTTGCCAATCTCGACTGGGAGTCATTTCAGCGGCGCGGGAAGATATCAGGACCGACCTTTATGGATACCCGGATGCTGCGGAACTGGCCGCATGGCGCGGTCAACTCGCAAAGGGGGGCAGTTCATATGGCGAGAAGGAGTGTCCTCCTGCCAACGACCGATCCATCCGGCCGATAATCGAGGCGCTAAAGCTGGCGGGCGCGACTGCGGCTATTCTTGTGGTTCTTCATTCGGATGATCGCGTACCCCTTCATGTCGTCCGAGTGGTTGCTCCTCCACTGGAAACAAATCCGGAGGCAGACCTTGCGCGATGATATCGTGGTTTTTCTCGGCCCAACCCTCTCCGAGACGGAAGCGCGGAGGCACCTGGACGCGATCTATCTTCCTCCCATCGGATGCGGAGATGTCGTGCGGGCCGTGGGGCAATACGCTCCCTCGGCGATCGTGCTGATTGACGGCGTCTTCGCGCAGTTTCCGGCTGTTCGCCACCAGGAAATTCTGTGGGCCATGGCCCGAGGAGTCCGCATGTACGGTGCATCAAGCATAGGCGCGCTACGAGCCGCGGAACTAGCTCCCCAAGGAATGATTGGGCATGGGCTGATCTACCGGTGGTACCGAAGGCAACCGCTCGCCGATGATGCCGACGTCACAGTGCCAATGGCGCCCGTTGAACTGGGATCAAGCGCATTGGGTGATGCTCTCATAGACATCCGGCTCTCTCTGAGAAACGCGGAACGCGCTGGGGTCATCGAAAAATGGCTCAGGCATGACCTTGAGTCACTGGCACGCTCGCTTCACTTCAGCCAAAGGTCGTTTCCCAAGCTCTTTGCGGCGGCTGAAAACAGTCGCAGCCCTATCGACCAGCTCGAAGCACTAAAGGCGTGGCTGAAAGCTGGAGTTGTAAACCAGAAGCGAACCGATGCGGTAAATCTTCTGAAATATCTGGACAATCAAAATATCAACAATCTAAACGAGAGCTTTCCGTTTGAGTTTGAACTTACAGAATCGTTTGCCAACGACATGGAGTACTACAATCTGCTCGATACACTATTGTCGAAAGGCGCGTAGTACTGGTATATTAGAAAATTCGCTTGGCGTGGGGCAATGAGCGGTGGGGGCAGCATTGGATGCCATCACACATCCGGAGGGCGCAGGCAGCGGGGCGGCTTCAGGGCAGCCCCTGGGGGTACGTTTCCTTGTCTTTCCCCAGCCCCCCTTCATCCCCGGCTATGAAAAGCCCGAAGTGGTATGGATCGGAGCTTCAGCGGGGCCGATCCTGGCGGGGCCATCGGACAGCCGAATGTATGTGGCAAACCCCGTTGAACCGAAGTCTCCCTATGCCGCGCCATATATCCCTCCTTATACCGGCCTTTTGCAGTCCCCTGTAGAGCCCGGTCCCGATGGTCATTTCGATCACATCGGGCCTGGTTCGCCAGCATTCCTTTCGACGCACAGCTTTGCCTGCGCCCACCGGGTTCTCGATATCTGTGAGAGCTATGTCGGTCGCTCGATCCCCTGGTTCTTCGAACCAACGCTGGAACGATTGGAAATTGTTCCCCGCATTCCCGATTGGGAGAATGCACAATCCGGCTTTGGCTTTCTGGAACTGGGTGAGAGCGAGCCGGGAAACTCGGCATCAAGTTTCGCGCTGAATTTCGACGCCGTTGCTCACGAAATGGGACATCTCATTCTGTTGAACGAACTCGGAGTCCTCCAGGGCGACGGACGTGACACCGATTTCTTTTCCTACCACGAAGCGATAGCCGATTTCATATCGCTGCTGGGATTGCTGCAATTCGATACCGCTGTCGATCGACTCCTTCGCCGCACCAGCGGAAATCTGCTCTTGCACAATGAACTCGATAAATTTTCGGAACTCAGCGACGAGAAGCAATTGCGATCGTTCAATAACTCGCTTCGTATCGGCGATGTCGGCAGCGATGTTCACGACCAGTCAAAGCCGTTCGCGGCGGGCCTTTTTGATTGCCTGATCGAGGTCTTCCAGTCGCTGCAGTTCGAACGCGGAACATCGGACATCAATCCCAGAAAGTTCAGCGATCTTCGTCGGCAAATGGTGCCGGCGCTTATCGAAGAAGGGTTACGAGCGCCAAAGGCATCCTATGAATTGAAGCATTTCGCCACGAAGGCTGCGCTGCAGGACGCACGGGACATCGTCGGCGAAGCCGTGGTGCGTTCCTGGAGGTACCTCGAACCGGACAGTCTGACTTTTGAAGCCGCAGCACTAGCCTTCCTCGAAGCTGCCAGCCGAGGGAGGGGTGTCGCTTACATTGACCAGCTTGAAGATTGCATGAGGTGGCGTGGAATTCTTTAACCAGACGACGGGAGGTATCGATGATAAATGACAGCGTCCCCGCTCCGGCGACCGAGCGCTACGAAGCTGATGCCCTAATCCTTTACGGCGTCAAGCTCAACGACAGAAACGATTATGCTCGCTTCGATATCGGAGAGGGATCCCTAACCGATCTTCGAATGCAATTGTTCCATGGCGATGTCGGAAGTGCGTCCGGAGAATATTCAGTCGTTCTAGCCTATGGTTATGCTTTTGAAGGGCATTGCTACAGGTTCGATTCAAACCGGGTATTTCTCGTTACAGGCGACACTCCCCGGGACGCCGTCGGATGTGGATTTGATGATCTTGGCTATAAGATGTGGAGGATCCGCGCATCCGATATGTTGCTTGAGATATGCACAAACTTCGGCGACGCAAAGACACTCATACTAGACGCCAATCTACCGGGAAAACGATCCCCAAGCTCTTACGCAATCACCCTTAGGATGGCACATCGGGACGGCCGTCTTACCCGCGACTAATCACGCATTGATGGAGAGCATCATGGCATTCGTGGTCTACGTAAAAATACCGGACGAATACGAGCAGCTATCGATCTTTGACGAGTATGCTTCAAGTCTGTGTGAGGACGGGGACGGGCAAATCAGCGGCCGAGCCGGTAAAAATGATGAATACAAGTTCTCCGTCAAGGAAGACAAGAGGAGCACACCACCCGGCTTGATCGCGGTAACAGCAACAATCATTACTACCACAGACTCGGGACGAACGGTGAAGGATACCCTGACGGTGAAATACCCGATCCTAAAAAGCGGTCAGCATTTTGAATTTCCGAAGCCACCAGCATAACGCCGCCGAAGCAATTCTCGGGCATGAAACGTGGTGGGCTCCGCCATGAGAAGACCGGTGGTCGGTCGTCCCAGAATTAGGCTTCACCCACGAAAAACCCCGCGGTTGTTGCGACCGCGGGGCTCTTTGACGCCCGACCCGGGAGAGGGGATCAGGCGGCCTGTACCTTACGGCTGGTGCGCGCCCATTCGGGCAACCAGTCGCCGTGGGTGGCGAGCAGATCGTCGACCAGCGACCAGATCTGGTCGAGGTCGAGTTCGGCTGCCGTATGCGGGTCCATCATCGCGGCGTGATAGATGTGCTCGCGATTTTCAGTCATCAGCGCCTGCACCGTCAGTTCCTGCACGTTGATATTGGTGCGGATCAGCGCGGTCAGCTGCGGCGGCAGGTCGCCGATGAAGGTCGGCTGGATGCCGGAGGCGTCGACGAGGCAGGGCACTTCGGCGGCGCAATTATAGGGCAGCGAAGTGATGCAGCCGTTGTTGCGGACGTTGCCGTAGATCACCGAGGGCTCGCCGGTCCAGACCGAATTGATAATCGAGGAGGCATATTCCTTCGACGGCTCGACCTCGATCTTGTCTGCCGAGCGGTAGGCCTCCGCCTGGCCCTTCCAGCGCTCGATCTGCTCGATGCAGCGTTTGGGATATTCGTCGAGCGGAATGCCGAATTTCTCGATCAGGTCCTCGCGGCCCTCCTTGATGAAATAGGGCGTGTATTCGGCGAAATGCTCCGAGCTTTCGGTGACGAAATAGCCGAGCCGCGTCAGCATCTCGTAGCGCACCTTGTTCGGGCAGCGCGGGTTCCAGCCGGGCTTCGGCGCCCTGCCCTCGCGATAGCCGCGCACGAGATCGGGATAGAGGTTGCGGTAGGAGCCATCTGGCTGGCGATGCTCGAATTTGAGATAGAAGGCCATGTGGTTGATGCCGGCCGAACGGTATCGGATTTCCTCGTAGGGAATGTCGAGATCGTGAGCCAGTTCCATCGCCGTGCCCTGCACCGAATGGCAGAGGCCGACCTGGCGAATGGTGGGATATTTCTCCGATATCGCCCAGGTGTTGATCGCCATCGGGTTGACATATTGCAGCATGATCGCCTCGGGGCAGACGGCGAGCATGTCCTCGCAGATCTTCCAGAGATGCGGCACGGTACGCAGCCCGCGCATGATGCCGCCGACGCCGAGTGTATCGGCGATCGTCTGGCGCAGCCCGTATTTCTTCGGCACTTCGAAATCGGTGACCGTGCAGGGCTCATAGCCGCCGATCTGGAAGGCGACGACGACGAAATCGGCGCCCGCAAGCGCCTTGCGCTGATCGGAATAGGTCTCGGCCTTCGCCTTGACGCCGAGCGTCGAGATCAGCTTGTTGACGACGACGGCGCTTTCCTCCAGCCGCTGCGGATTGACGTCCATCAAGGCGATCGTCGCGCCCGACAGGGCCGGACGCTGCAATACGTCGCCGACGATGTTCTTCATGAAGACGGTGGAGCCTGCTCCGATGAAAGTGATCTTGGGATTTACTGCCATTATAACCTCCGGCATTCGGTGTTCACGCTACCTCGAAAGCGGCCTTGACGAGCCGTTCGGTGTAGGCGGTCTTGGGATGGGATAAAACTTCGTTGACGGGGCCTTCTTCGACAATCTTGCCATGCTGCATGACGATGACGCGATGGCAGAGCGCCCTGACGACCTTGAGGTCGTGGGAAATGAAGAGGTAGCTCAGGCCCCGCTCGTCCTGCAGCTTGCGCAGCAGTTCGATGATCTGCGCCTGGACGGAAAGGTCGAGCGCCGATGTCGGCTCATCGAGCAGGATGAATTCCGGTTCCAGCGCGATGGCGCGGGCAATCGCGATGCGCTGGCGCTGGCCGCCGGAAAATTCGTGCGGGAAGCGCGACAGGATATTGCCGGGCATGCCGGCGGCAATCAGCGCCTCTCGCACCCGGTCCTGCCGCTCGCCCCTGGTCGCGCCCAGCCGGTTGACGACAAGGCCTTCCTCGATGATCTGGCCGATCGTCATGCGCGGGTTGAGCGATGAGAACGGATCCTGGAACACCACCTGCATGCGGGCGCGCAAGGGCCGCATCTCGGCGCGTGAGAGGCCATGGATCGGCTGATGATCGAAATGGATCTCGCCGCTGTCGGGCGTGTTCAACCGCAAGATCGCCTGGCCGAACGTCGTCTTGCCGGAACCGGATTCACCGACGAGGCCGAGCGTCTCGTGACGGCGTAGCGTCAGGTTGAGGCTGTCGACGGCGACGAGCTCACGCATCGCCGGCTTGAGAAAAGTACCGTGACGCATCATGAAGGAGACACGCACGCCCTTGGCATCGAGGATGACATCCGATCCCTCCGGCAGCGGATTGGCCTGGCCGCGCGGTTCGGAGGCGAGCAGATGCCTTGTATAGGCGTGCTGCGGATTGGCAAACAGCGCTTCGGTGGTGTTGTGCTCGCGCACTTCGCCGTGCTGCATCACATAGACGTAATCCGAGAACTGCCGCACGACGGTCAGATCGTGGGTGATGAGGATGACGGCCATCCCCAGCTCTTTCTGAAGGTTGCGGATCAGGTTGAGGATCTGCGCCTGCACCGTGACGTCGAGCGCCGTCGTCGGCTCGTCGGCGATCAGCACGTCCGGATCGTTGGCGAGCGCCATGGCGATCATCACGCGCTGGCGCTGGCCGCCGGAAAGCTGATGCGGATATTGCATGAGCCGCGCGGCGGGATCGGGGATCTGCACATGTTCGAGCAGTTCGAGCGCGCGCTTTTGCGCATCCCTCTTGCTGATCCGGCGATGGACGCGGATCGCCTCGACGATCTGGCTGCCGATCGTATAGATCGGGTTCAGCGAACTCATCGGCTCCTGGAAGATCATCGAGATACGGTCGCCGCGCAGCTTGCGACGCGCCCGCTCGGAGAATTTGAGGATGTTGTTGCCGTCATAGGCGACCGTCGATTTGTCGGAAACCACCGCGCGCTTCGACAGAAGCCCCATCACCGTTCGCGCCGTCACCGATTTGCCGGAGCCGGATTCGCCAACGATTGCGATCGTCTCGCCGCGATAGAGCTGGAACGAGACGTCCTTGACGGCTTCGACCATGCCGTCCTCGACCTTGAAGTTCACCGCCACATTGCGGGCGTCGATAATCGGCGTGTCCGAACGGCCATCATGATCGTGACGGACGGGCGGGGCGAAGGAATTGACCAGTGCGAGAGCCATATCAATCACCTCAATAAGGATCGACCGCGTCGCGCAGTCCGTCGCCGAGCGCATTGAAAGCGAACACGGTGACGAGCACGAAGCCGACGGGGGAGAGAATCCAGGGATAGGAGCCGATGACCGAATAGGTCGCCGTATCCTGCAGCATCAGCCCCCAGGAAATCAGCGGCGGCTTGACCGCGAAGCCCAAGAAACCCAGGAAGGATTCGAGCAACACGACGCTCGGTATGGCGAGCGTCACCGCAACGATGACGTGGCTCATCACGTTCGGGAAGATATGCTGCATGATGATGCGCGTGTCGGTGGCGCCGACGGCCATGGCAGCGCGGACATAGTCGATGCGAGCGAGCGCCAGGGTCTTGCCGCGCACTTCGCGCGACATCTGCGCCCAGCCGAGCGCCGACATCACGGCGATGACGAAGGCGAGGAAGACGTTGGTCGGCGCCGTCACCGGGATGAGCGAGGTCAGCGCCAGATAGAGAGGCAGCTGCGGGAAGGCGAGCACCAGTTCAACGAAGCGCTGGAGCCACACATCGAAGGTGCCGCCGAAATAACCCGACACCATGCCGACCGTCGTGCCGATAATGGTGACGATGAAGACTACAGTCAGGGCGATCGTCAGCGAGATACGCGAGCCAATGATGGCGCGCGACAGCACATCACGGCCGAACTTGTCGGTGCCGAGGAAATGCACCGGCTGGCCGTCGGTCGAGCCGAAGAAGTGCCGGTTGGCCGGGATCAGGCCGAAAAGCTGGTATTCAGCGCCCCTGACGAAGAAGCTGAGCAGCCGCGGATTGTCATAATCCATACCGACGATCGGCTGGAAGGTCACCGGGTCGAGCTCTTCGGAATCGGAGAGCGCATAGACGCGCGGCTGGAAGACGAAATTACCGTCCTTGTCGTGGAAGCTCATCACCTGCGGCGGCGCGAAGCCGACATCGGTCGCCTTCGGGTCCATCGGCGCGAAGAAATCGGCAAAGATCGCCATGAAGATCAAGAGCCCGACGAGCACGAGCCCGGCCATACCGGTCCAGGAACGCCTCAACCGGCGCCAGACGAGCGCCAGATAGCTCTCGCTGCCATGCGAAGGCTTCTTGATCGCGAGTTCGGTTGTCGGGGGCGTGGCGGAAGAGTCAAAAGCAAGCATTTCAGGCTCCTCCAAACTGGCGCACACGCGGATCGAGCAGGGCCAGCAGCATGTCGGCGATGATATTGCCGACGATCAGCGTCGCCGAGAGCACCATCATAAAGGTGGCAGTGACATAGACGTCGCCGACCGCCATCGAGCCGACGATCGCCGGACCGACGGTCGGCAGTGCGAAGATGATCGCGGTTTCGATCTCGCCGGTCAGCATGTAAGGCAGCACGACGCCCTGATACATCACCAGCGGGTGCAGCGCGTTGGGCACCGCATGGCGCATCACCACCGCCGCGCCGGAAAGCCCCTTGGCCTTCGCCGTCTCGACATATTGGGCGTTCAGCGTGTCTAGCAGATTGCCGCGCATCACGCGCATGTTGTAGGCGAGCCCGCCGAAGGTGGCGATCGCGACGACCGGCCAGACATGGTGGACGAGATCTGCGAATTTCGCCCAGGACCAGGGCGCCCCGCCATATTGCGGCGAGAAGAAGCTGCCGATTTCGGAAACGTTGAACTGGAAGACCAGGAGATAGACGATGATCAGCGCCATCAGGAAGCGCGGCACCGTCATGCCGAGGAAGGAAATCCCCGAAAGCAGGCTGTCGATCCAGCTGTACTGTCGCGTCGCCGCCCAGATGCCGAAACCGATGCCGAGCACCGAAGCGAAGATGTGGCAGACGAGCGCCAGAAGCAAAGTGCGCGGCAGCCGCTCTGCGACCACGTCGGCCACCGGCTTGTTGTAAAACATGCTGTAGCCGAAATCGCCGCGCGTCACGATTCCGCCGATCCAGTTGACGTATTGGACGATCATCGGCTTATCGAGGCCGTGTTCGACCCGGTAGGCTTGGGCCTGCGCGTCGGCCTGGGCATAGGACGCGCCGCCCTGGTTGATCAGCTGGGATCTTATATAATCGGCATAGTCACCGGGCGGAGCCTGGATGATCGCAAAGGTGACCACGCTCAGGATGAAGAGAACGGGGATCGCAGAGGCTATGCGCGTGAGCAGGAATCGTAACATCGGACGGTTCGCTTCTCCTTGCCGCCAGTCGCTCCTTATCAGCGCGGCCGGCTTGTTGGTCATATCAGGCCGCGCGCGGCACGCGCGGCCTGAGGCTCACTTCGGGCTGGGAGGAAACTCTCCAGCGCGTCGCATCGAATGCGACGCGCTTTAGCTCTTTGTTTCATGCAGGTCATTGGGAAGCGCGGAACACTTCCGGGCGACATGCATCAGTTGATCGGACCCTTGTCGCCGGGCTTGCCGGGCAGCTGTTCGGGGAACAGCTCGTATTTGCCCTGCTTGTCGGCGGCCACCCACAGGCGTTCGCGGATCACGGAATCTTCAGCCCAGTTGAACATGAAGATCGGCGTGCCCTGCGGGACGTTCGAGAACCGCTTGTTGATGATCAGCGCACCGGGATATTCCGTCAGACCGACAGTGTTGACGTGCTCCGTCGAGATCTTCTGATACTGCTTCATCAGATTGACGCGCTCGTCATTGCTCTGGCTCGTCGTGAACTTGTTGACGACGTCGACAAGTTCCGTCTCGAAGGGCATCAGATCAAGCTTGTCGTCCTTGCCGGCACGATGGTTCCAGCTCGTGCGTGGGCCGACCGGAGCAAGCTGTTCGGTATTCTGCACCACCGACGACAGTTCCGTCGTGTTGCGCTGGATCAGCCAGTCGAAGCGGCCGGAATAATGGGCATCGTCACGCTTCGTACCGTCGAGCCCATTGATGACGATCTTCAGACCGAGCTTCTCCATCTGGGCGACGACACCTTCGGCAAGGCTCTTGTCGGTCGTGTACTGATTGGTGATCAGCATGACGATTTCGACATCCTTGCCGCCGAGCGTGCCGGCCGGGAAGTTCACGATGCCGTTGCCATCCGTATCCTTGAGGCCGGCTTTGGCGAGTTCTGCCTTGGCGCCAGCGAGATCAAAGGGATAGTAGACGGTCGAGTTGCGGTCGTAGAAGCTGGTGCCCGAGGAGAGCCCGCCCGGATAGATCGCGGTGAACGGTCCCTTGACCAGCGAGTCGCCGATCGCCTTGCGATCGAGCGCCATGGTCACGGCCTTGCGGAAGTCCTCATTGCGGTTCAACTCGCGGATCGCCTGACCGCGCTCGTCCGGGTTGCCCCAGCCATTGGCGGAGAAGTTCATGCGAAGATTGTAGCCGATGAGGCGAGGACCGAAGGCAAGACGGGCGGGCGCCGTCTTCTCAGCGGCACGCTTCAGCGACGCGACGAAGTTTTCCGGCTGCTCGAGGTTCGAGATGTCGGCGGATCCTGCCACGGCCTGAACGTCACGGTCGGCCCAGGTCGAAAGCTTGTAGTGCAGCTCGTTGAGATAAGGCAGCTGGTTGCCCTTCTCGTCGACCTTCCAGTAATAAGGGTTGCGCCGCATCACGATGATGTCGTCGGAACGATATTCCACCGGCACCCAGGCGCCCATGACCGGCATGTTCATGAATTCCGGCGGGAAGGCGTTCTTGAACTGGTCGTAGGTGTTCTTCGAATATTTCGGATGCTGCGGTTTCAGGATATGCGACGGACCCGGGCAGAAATTCGGGTAGGACATCGTGTAGAGATATTGTTTCGGGAAGGCCTCCTTGAAGGTCCATTCCACAGTGTAATCGTCGATCTTCTTCAGCGTCGTGCCCGCGCCGAAGGCTTCCGGCGATGCGCCGCCGCCAAGCGGCGAGACGTTCGGGTCGATGACTTCGTCGTCCCAGTAGAACATGATGTCGTCGGCGTTGAACGGCGCGCCATCGGACCATTTGGCGCCTTCGATCAGGTGCATGGTCAGCTTATGTCCGTCTGGAGACCAATCCCAGCTCTTGGCGAGGTTCGGCAGCGGCTCGGTGTCCTTGGCTTCCACCTGGAACAGCGGCGCTGTGCGCGTCAGGCATTCGGAGAGGCCGATATCGATGCCGCCCCAGCCCTGCGTCTGGCCGGCGCCGTAGTTCCAGCCTTCCGGCCGGCCGCCGATGACATGGCGCATCGTATCGCCGTAGACACCGACACCATCGGGCATATTGCCGGTCTTGAAGACCAGCGGCTCCTTCGGCAGCCGGTCCTTGACCGGCGGCAGCTTGCCGGCGGCGACGAAATTCTTCGTGACCCAGTCCGGCTCGTGATATTCGGGCAGCGCCTTGAACTCCAGGATGGAGTCGCGCGCCACATATTTGATCTTGCCTTCAGCGGGGAATTCCGCCGGCACCGGCGGAATGGTTGCCTCGGAGGCATATGCATTCAGCGCCAAAACCGAGACGCCGAGCGCCAGGCCGGCAAGAATGCCTGCTTTGCGGAAATTCATCATCGTTTCTCCCTCTGTTCCGGAGCGCGATCACGCGGCTCCTTTTCCTCGCACGACATGAAAGCGGGGCCTGATGTCATGGAATTCCCTCCCGGAAATCCATGACGACCCATCCTTCACAAGATTCACACGGCCTGTTTCACAGCCGCCTTTTCGGCGCGCAGCTCTTCGATCGAGCGGACATTGCGGCGCGCAGCGCCCGCCCAGTCGCGAGTCTGCACCTTCGATTTCGACAACCGCTCCTTGGCGGCCGGCACCGCATCAGCATATTGCGGCAGCCAGCGGGCCTGGGCAACAACCATCTCGTCGACCATCTGCCAGACCTCTTCCGGTGTCGATACGGCGCCGACCAGCGGATCGTGCAGCACCGCGAGCTTCAGAAGATCGATGTCGCCCGATATTGCGGCATGCACCGACATGCGCTGGACGTTGATCGAAGCAATGCAGGTGGCCGCACAGGCTTCCGGCAGGGTGACACCGGAGACCATGTTGATGCCGAAGCGATCGACGAAACCGGGCGATTCAATGATCGCATCGGACGGCAGGTTGGTGATGACGCCATTGTTCTTGACGTTGAAATGACCGCGATAGACCCGGTTCGTCTCCAGCGCCTCCAGGATGTGGCTGGCATGTTCGTTCGAGCGCTTGGCAGGGTCAATCGGCTTGGCGGCGGATTCCAGGAATTGCGGAAATTCCGTCTCGAACCAATTGCGCGTTTCGGTGGAATAGCGGAGATAACCGCCGGTCTCGCCGTGGATCCAGTCGGACATGTCGATCCAGCGGGTGATTTCGTCCGGCCGCTTGCGATACCAGGGCAGGTATTCCGAGAGATGGCCGTTGCTTTCCGTCGAATAGACGCCGAAACGCTTCAGCACGTCGATGCGCAGTTTCTCCTGTTGGGAAAAGACCGGATGTGCCTCGAAGGCGGCAACCAACTCGTCCTTGCCGATCTTGCGGCCGTTGAGACGCAGGTCGATGAACCAGGTCTGGTGGTTGATGCCGGAGCAGATATAGTCGAGCTCGCTGCGCGACTTGGCGCCGAGCACATCGGCGATCTGTTCGGCGCCGTGCTGGACGCCATGGCAGAGGCCGACCGTGTCGACCTTGCCGTATTCGATCGCCGCCCAGGTGTTCATCGCCATCGGATTGGCATAGTTCAGGAACTTCGCGCCTGGCTCGGCGACCTCTCTTATATCCTTGCAGAAGTCGAGGATAACAGGGATGTTGCGCTGGCCATAGAGGATGCCGCCGGCGCAGATCGTATCGCCGACACATTGATCGATGCCGTATTTCAACGGGATGCGGATATCATCCGCATAGGCTTCGAGGCCGCCGACCCGGACGCAGCTGATGATATAACGCGCGCCTTCCAGCGCCTTGCGCCGATCGGTTGTCGCTGTCACTTTTGTCGGCAGCCCGTTCGCCTCGACGACGCGGTCGAGGATCGCCTTGATCATTTCGAGATTGTGCTCGCTGAGATCGGTCAGCGCGAATTCGATGTCGCGAAACTCGGGAACGCACAAAATGTCGGTGAACAGCTTCTTGGTGAACCCAACGCTGCCCGCACCGATGATAGCGATTTTGAAACTCATGATCTTCACCTCGACCTAATCGAATGCTAGAGAAAAGATGGTTATGGAGGATCAGGCCGCATGCCGGCGCATGTGGTTGAAAAAGCCGTAAAACTGCCTGTTTTCCTCCCGGCCGCTCTCGTCGGCCGTGGTCTCTTCCTTCTTGTCGAGCGGGATTATGCCCGAAATCGGCAGGGCCACCAGAGAAGGATTATGCTTTCAGGGGTAATTTTGTGCTGCAGGATTTGATCGCCAACGGACAGTCGATGAGGACGGTTTCCCTGCCGCGCGGGCGCCAGCGATTGCATGCGATGCCGACCAGCGCCGGCTATGAAGTACGCGAGAACGAAACCTACGACTGGGATGGCCGCCGGCGCGGCCAGACGCCCTTCACCGTGCTGCAGCATACGATCAGCGGCAGCGGCCGGCTGCGCTACCAGAACCGCAATTATCGTCTCCAAGGTGGCGACACATTGCTGGTGCTCGTGCCGCACAATCACCGCTACTGGTTGGAGAAGGGCGAGCGCTGGGAATATTTCTGGATTTCAATGAACGGCGAGGAGACGCTGCGCATTCACAAGCTGGTGCTTTCGACAGCCGGCCCTGTGCTGAAACTGCAGCCCTCGACCATCGACCATCTCGCCGACTGCAGCCTGCGTCTCGTCAGAGGCGCGACGTCGGCGGGTGCCGCCTCGGCAATCGCCTATGAGGCGGCAATGGCGCTCTATGACGACGTCTTCGGCTCGCCGGCCTTTGCCGCCGAGCTCAGCCTCATGCAGCCGGTGATCGACCATATCAACGCCAATCTCGAAAAGCCGCTGCCGGTCAGCGAGCTTGCCGGTATCGTCGGCCTCAGCCGCGCGCATTTCTCGCGCAGCTTCGCCGAGAGCGAGGGCATGCCGCCCGCCGAATTCGTGCTGCAACAGCGCCTGCAGCGCGCCGTCAAACTGCTGACCAAGGCGGACTTCCTGCCCGTCAAGGAAGTCGCCATCATGTGCGGCTTCGAGGACGCCAACTATTTCTCCAAGGTCTTCCGCCGCGTCTACGGCACCAACCCCACGGAATTCCGCACGACGGGCATGTATGCCAGCATCGGCAAGCTGAAATAGCGGGTCACCCCGAAGCAGGCTTCTCTACGCCCGCACCTCGAACACCATGTTGAACGGCGTTTCCGTCGCACGACGGAAATGCGTGAAGCCGGCGTCGAGTGCGACCTTTCGAAGTTTCATTTCTCCCGCCTGGGCGCCAAGCCCGAGCCCCACCTCCTGGGAGAGTGACGCGGGCGTACAGATCATCGTCGACGCACCGTAATAGACGCGGCCGACCGGGTTGAGATTGTCCTTGAGATGGTCATGGGCAAAGGGCTCGACGATCAGCCAGGTGCCGTTCGGGGCAAGCGTCTCCTTGACGTGCCGTCCGGCGCCGACCGGATCGCCCATGTCGTGAAGGCAGTCGAACATGGCGACCATATCATAGCCGCGCCCCGGAAATTCGGACGCCCGGCCCTGCTCGAAGGTGACACGGTCCGCGACGCCAGCCTCTTTCGCGGCTGCCTTGGCTCTTTCGATCGAGGGGCCGTGATAGTCGAAGCCGGTAAAATGCGAGGCGGGATAGGCCTGCGCCATCAGGATGGTCGATGCGCCGTGACCGCAGCCGACGTCAGCAACATTGGCGCCGGCCTTCAGCTTGTCGTCCATCCCGGCAAGAGCCGGAATCCATTCGTTGATAAGATGGCTGTTATAGCCCGGGCGAAAGAACCGCTCGGTTCCCCGGAAGAGGCAGGCGCTGTGCTCATGCCAGCCGAGACCCTTGCCGGTGCGGAAGGCTTCGGTGACCTTGGGTTCGTCCATCCACATGGATTGGACGACCTCGAAGGCGCCGACGAAGAAGGCGGGGCTGTTTTCCTCGGCGAACACCATCGCCTGTTCCGGCGTCAGGCTGAAACGATCGGTCTTTTCATCATAGGTGATATAGTCGGCCGCCGCCTGGGCACTCAGCCATTCCCTGAGGTAACGCTCCTTCACCCCGGTTTTCGTCGCAAGTTGCTCGACGCTCAACGGTGTCCCATCGGCCATTGCCTTGAAAATTCCCACCTTGTCGCCAAGCACGACCAAGGCACCTGACATGGCGGCGCCGACGTCGCCAACAAGACGACCGACAAGCGCATCGAGTTTCTGCATATCTGGCTCACGCATTGTTACCTCCCGGCGCGTGACAAGGAGCCGTTAGATTAGCCCTTAATAATATTCAGTCAATCAACCTCCCTTATTGCCGGATGGCAGTGGTCACTGGAGAGAACCGCCTTCGGTGCGCCATCACAGAAACGCGAACGTCGAATATCTGACGATCGTCCCCGTTCCGGCCCAGCAAGACACGCGCTTGTTTTCTTCATCCAGTGCCGCGCTGCGCGTGCTCTCATCGGATGGTCTCAGGATGACTTGTCTTCGGCCTCGAAAATCGTCAAAGAGACGATAGCCGATTTCGAGGCCGGGACGCTTTCCCCGTCCGAACGAATCCTGCAGGATATGAAGCATAGTTTGGAGGACGCAGGCGTGCTCTTCATCGCGGAGAATGGTGGCGGTGCCGGCGTTCGCCTTGCGAAACGCGCGAACGCCTCGATCGACACGAACGAAACCGAGACGGTTCAATACGAAGAACATCTCAAAAACGACGCCCCTCCCGGGGCCGGCGGCTGAATGATGACAAAGAAGCAGAAGTTTGAGCATTCCGAACTGGCGGGCGAATTCACTGATGACGGGATTACCGTGCTCGTCGATATTTTTCGAACCGCCGGCAGCAATGAGGACTGGACGATGGAAGTCGTCACGCAGTCGGAGGATCTGATCCAATGGGAAGAGCCCTTCGCGACCGACCGGGATGCCTTCGATGAATTCCTGGCCGTCGTGGCAAAGGATGGCATTCGATCCTTTCTGGAAGACGAAGAACCTTCCACGCATTGAGGGATATTTGTGAAAAGCATCAATGATCTCGTCGCGTCGGCGAAAACCGTCTGCGATCGATACCGCGCCGGGCGGATGGAGCGGGAGACCGTGCGGGAATGGGTTCTCGGACTGGGCGCCTATCCATCGCCTCACGGAGACCGCGTGCGCGAAGCGGCCGAATGGTTCCGCCTGCACAATCGCGAGCCGGTTTCGGAAGACATCGTGCTTGTGGATATCGACCGGCTCAAGGCGATTTCAGCGCCGTGATCCCGGGACGAGCAAGCGGACAGGCCAGCTGCGAGAGCGCGCCCATATCCGATCTTGGCCGGTCATTGCCTGACCAGCGTCAATCCGGGCTGACGCAATCACGCCGGTACTCGGCGGCGTAGGACCAATGACGTTCATAAGCCTGATGCATAATGCCGTCATCGCGAAGCGCAGGTCGAGCGCGGCTGGCAAGTTTTAATTCGTCCGATATGTAGAAGGAACACCACGTGGCAACATTTCCGGAAAAGGCAAAGGTCGTCATCATCGGGCTCGGCGGTATCGTCGGCGCCTCTATCGCGCATCACCTCGTCGAGCGCGGATGGGACGATATCGTCGGCATCGATAAGTCGGGCATACCGACCGATATCGGCTCGACAGCCCATGCCTCGGACTTCTGTTACACCACGAGCCACGACTATCTGTCAGTCTGGACCACGCAATATTCGATCGATTTCTACGAGAAGATGGGCCATTACGCCCGCATCGGCGGCCTCGAAGTGGCGCGTACCGGCGACCATGCCTGGATGGAGGAAATCAAGCGCAAGCTTTCCTCGGCACGCGCTTTCGGCACGCGCGCCCATTATGTCAGCCCTTCCGAGATCAAGGAGAAGTTCCCGCTGATCGAGGAAGATCAGGTGATGGGCGGCCTTTTCGATCCGGATGCTGGCCTCGTCATTCCGCGCTCGCAGACCGTTGCCGGCAAGCTGGTCGACGCCGCCGAAAAGGCAGGCAAGCTGCAGGTGTTCGGCAACACGCCCGCGAAGTCGCTGATCGTCGAAGGCGGCCGCATCAAGGGTGTCGTCACCCATCGCGGCACGATTATGGCCGACCACGTCATCGTCTGTGCCGGTCTCTGGGGGCGCCTGATCGCGGAGATGGTCGGCGAAGACCTGCCGGTCATGCCGGTCGACCACCCGCTCACTTTCTTCGGCCCGTATAACGAGTTTGAAGGCACCGGCAAGGAAATCGGCTTCCCGCTGCTGCGCGACCAGGGCAACTCCGCCTATATGCGCGACACCGGCGACCCGGCGACGACGGAGGGCGGTCAGATCGAGTGGGGCTATTACGAAGCCACCAATCCGCGCATGTGCCATCCGCGCGATATTCTTGAAAAACACGAAGCACGCCTTTCGCCCTCGCAGCGCGACCTCGAGATGGAACAGATCATCGAGCCGCTCGAGCGCGCCATGGAACTGACGCCGATCCTTGGCGAACTCGGCTATAACGAGGGTCATTCCTTCAACGGCCTGCTGCAAGTTTCCGCCGGCGGCGGCGCATCGTGCGGCGAGAGCCAGAAGGTGCGCGGTCTCTGGTATTGCGTTGCCATCTGGGTCAAGGACGGCCCGGGCTATGGCAAGCTGATCGCCGACTGGATGACCGATGGCCGTACTGAAATCGATCACAACAGCATCGACTACGCCCGCTTCTATCCGCATCAGTTGACGGAAGAGTTCATTGAGGGCCGCTGCTACGAAGCCGCCCAGAAGATCTATTTCCCGGCTGTTCACACCCGCGAACCCTATGTATCCGGCCGCAATGCCAAGCGCTCGCCCTTCTACGAGCGCGAAAAGGAGCTTGGCGGCTACTTCATGGAACTTGGCGGCTGGGAGCGTGCGCACGGCTACGCCGCCAACGAGCACCTTCTGGAAAAATACGCCGACCGCGTCCCGGTTCGCGAGAACGAATGGGACAGCCGCCATTTCTGGCGCGTGTCGAATGCCGAGCACCTGGCGATGAGCGAGGATTGCGGCATCGTCAATCTCAGCCACTTCCACATGGTCGATATCGAGGGACCTGATCATGTCGAGCTGATGGAATGGCTGTGCGCCGCCAAGATCGGCGGCGATGCGAACATCGGCAAGGGCGTTTACACCCACTTCCTCGACGACGAAGGCATGGTGCGCGCTGACTTCACCGTCTTCCGCATGGCCGACCGATGCCGTCTCGTCAACGGCGCCGATGCCGGCCCGCGCGACCTGCACTATATGAAGCGCGTCGCCCAAGACCGTGGCCTCGACGTGATCATCACGGACGTCTCGGAAAAATTCGTGACGATCGGCATCTGGGGTCCGAACGCGCGCGACACGCTGAAGAAGGCTGTGGCCGATCCGGCCGGGCTCGATCAAGAAAACTTCGCCTTTGCGGCGATCAAACCGATCGAAATCGCAGGCAAGCCTGTCACCGCCTTCCGCATCTCGTATGTCGGCGAGCAGGGCTGGGAATTGCACATGAAGTACGAAGACGGCCTCGCCGTCTGGGATGCGCTGCGCGCGACCGGTGTGATGGCCTTCGGCGTAGAGACCTATGCAAACTCGCGCCGCATGGAAAAAAGCCTGCGCCTGCAGAACGCCGACCTGCTGACCCAGTACAACCTGATCGAAAGCGATCTCGCCCGTCCGAAGGTCAAGGAAGCCGATTTCCGCGGCAAGGCAAAGCATCTGGAATACAAGGCGCGTGAGCACCAGCCGGCCATGCTCTGCACGCTTGTGATGACCGAGAATACCGACAAATCGGGCGTGAAGCGTTATCCCCTCGGCAACCTGCCGGTTGTCGATCCCGCCACGGGAGAAGTTCTGGTCGACGAGCTTGGCCGCCGGTCCTACACGACCTCGATCGCCTACGGCCCGACGGTCGGAAAGAACATCGCCTTGGCCTATTTGCCCTGGTCGCATTGCCAGGTCGGACGCAAGCTGAATGTCGAGTATTTCGCCGAGACTTATCCGGTGGAGGTTGTCGGCGTCGGGTACAAGCCGATCTATGACCCAGAAAATCTGAAGCCGCGCACCTAGCGCATCGGCCGGAAAATCGGAATTTGAAAGTGTTAGAGCGCCGTGCGTCCGAAAGGAGGCACGGCGCTCTCAGCATTCAAGCACTTGTGGCGCCGCAAGCACGGGCACCACAAACATGAGATTGAGCCGCTTGGCCGAAAACAACGAGAAATCTCGGAGTTAGTGCCACTCCGTTGTGTACGAGCGTGCACGTCGTCCGCGATTTCCAGCAAGACAAAGCCGCACGGGCGAGGCCCACGCTCTCCCGCGGGTAAAAGTTGCGAGACTCTCACCGAGCGGACCGGTTGTCACATAGAAACAGTCATTTGACATCTCTGTAGTGACCGGCAATGCTGACCCACCAGTCTTCCAAATGCATGCAGGCGACGTCATTCGGCAAGGGAAAGTGGGTCATGACAGCTTCCAGAATTCTTCGGCCGGCGATCGCCTTGGCGGTTCTGGCAGCACTCGGCATCCTGCTCTGGTTTGCAACACGCCCGCCGCCGCTGATCGTCCAAGGCGAGGTCTCTGCCAATCGGGTCGATATCAGCCCGCGTGTCTCCGGCCGCATCGCCAAGCTCAATGTCGATGTCGGCGATAATGTCGAGGCCGGCACCGTCATCGCCGCACTCGAAAGCCCCGAGCTGACGGCGGCACTTCATATGTCGGAAGCCGCCCTTTCCGTTTCGCAAGCCGATCTTGCCCGCGTCAACAGCACGCGCCCGGAGACGATCGATGCTGCGAACGCCGAGCTTGCCGCGGCCGCTGCGGATGTGACCCTCTACCAGGAAGAGTCTACGCGTCAGGCCAGGCTGATCACCACCGGCGCATCGACCCAGGCTCAGGCGGACCAGGCGGCCCGCAATCTCGAAGCGGCGATCCGCAAGCGCGAATCCGCCGCGGCCAATGTGCGGCTTGTTGTCGCCGGCTCCAGCAAGGAAGAGAAGGCGCTTGCCGCCGCGCAGGTGGAACAGACCCGCGCCTCGCTCAATCAGCAGCAGGTCAACGTTTCCGAACTGACGATCCACGCGCCGATCTCCGGGCAGGTCACGACCAGGGTCGCCGAACTCGGCGAGAATTTCAGCGCCGGCGCGCCGCTCTTTTCGATCATCGATCTCCAGAATCCCTGGTTCACCTTCAACCTGCGCGAGGATCTACTGAAGGGCTTGAAGGTCGGGGACAATTTCGATGTCGTCGTGCCGGCAATCGGCCCCGACAAGATCGCGGTCAAGGTGGCCATGATCAACGCGCAGGGACAGTACGCGACCTGGCGGGCGACACGGGCGACCGGCGATTTCGATCTCAGGACGTTCGAGGTGCGCGCCGTTCCGGTAAAACCCATGAACGGCCTGCGGCCCGGCATGAGCGTCATCGCCGCCTGGTCGGAGCGTTGAAATGACGCCGCGCGGGCGCGTACACCCGGGTTTCCTTCTCGTCTTCGCACGGGAGTTTCACTGGTTTCGCCGCCGGCCGTTTCTGCTGTTCCTGACGGCCATCCTTCCGCTGTTGTTGATGGGTCTTCTGGCCGCCGTTTTCAGCGCGGGTCTGGCGACCCGCCTGCCGATCGCCGTACTCGATCAGGACGGCACCGATCTGTCGCGCCAGATCATACGCATGGTCGATGCCACCCAGGATACATCGGTCGCGCTCGCGGTCAGCGACCTCGCCGAAGGGCGGCAGCTCATCCTCTCCGGCGAGGTCCACGGGCTGCTCCTGCTGCCGCGCAATCTTGAGCGCGATGTCTTGTCCGCCCGGCGGCCCGAGGTGGTGTTCTTCTACAACACTCAGACGATGACGACGGGCAATCTCGTGGTGCGCGGCATAAACTCCGCAATCCCGAGCGTCGCCGCGGGCATCAGATTGTCGTTGCGCACCGCCCAGGGAGAGCCCGTCGCTGTCGCACAGGCCGCGCTTGCACCCGTTCCGGTACAGGTGAATCCGCTCTTCAACCCTACCCTCAACTATGCCCATTTCCTCCTTGCCGCCCTGATGCCCAGCGTGCTGCAGGTGGTGATCATCACGACGATGGCCTATTCGCTCGGCCTCGACGTCGAGAGCCGCCACCGGCTGCGTATCCTCCGGCGGCTCGGCGGCGGGTTGTGGCCGGCGCTTGCAGGCAAGATCCTACCCTATACGCTGATCTTTCTCGCCGTGCTCGGCGTCGCGGATCTGGTCCTCTTCGATCTTCTCGACATGCCGCTGCGCGGCGATCGCTGGCTGCTGCTGATGGCCGGCACTCTCTTCATCCTGGCAAGCCAGTTCATCGGGGTGCTGCTCGCGCTGTTCCTGCGGCCGATGGCGAGCGCCATCAGCATCGGCTCGCTGCTCGCTGCGCCCGCCTTCGGCTTCATGGGCATCGGTTTCCCCAGAATCGGCATGAACGGCTTCGCCTATTATTACGGCCAGATGATCCCCGGCACATGGTACCTGATGGCAAGGATCGACCAGACGATCCGCGGCACGCCGCTCGATCTGTCGTGGAAGCCGATCCTGGTGCTGCTTTTCCTGGTTATCCTGCTCGCATCCGTCACCGTGCTGCAGCTGGAAACGATGCGATCGAGGAACCAGCGCCAGGCATCGGCATTGCGGGAGGCGGCGCGATGAATGGACTTTTTGCCGCCTGCCGCATCGAGCTCATGCGCATCCTGTCACTTCGGCCGGCATTCTCCGTGCTCATTCTGGCGGCCGGCATCTACGCAGCCCTCTATCCCCAGCCCTATAGAAACGAGGCCCTGCGCGACGTGCCGATTGCCCTCGTCGACCTTGATGGTACCGACAGCAGCCGCCAGTTCGCCCGGCGCGTCGATGCCTCGGCCGACGTGGCTATCGGCGCCGAACTGCCCGATGAGCCGAGCGCCGAACGGGAGGTCTTCGCCCGACAGCTCTACGGCATCCTCGTCATCCCGAAATATTTCGAACGCGACCTGCTGCACGGACGCCAGTCGCCCGTGGCGATCTATGCCGATGCCAGCTACTTCCTGATCTATTCGCGCATCTCCGGCGGCGTTTCGGCTGTCGCCAAGACCTTCGGCGCCGAGATCGAGACCGCACGGCTGATCGCCGCTCATGTCGATCCCGCCATCGCCGCCGCCGCCTCCGACCCAATGCCGCTGACGACGGTGCCGCTCTTCAACCCTCAAGGGGGCTACGCCACCTATCTCCTGCCTGCCGCCTTCGTTCTTCTTCTGCAGCAGATGCTACTGATCGGCGTCGGACTGCTCGGAACGCTGCGAAACGATAATCTCGCCGGCTCCTCGGCCGGCGCTCTCGCAACCGTACTCGGCAAGCTGCTCGCCTACCTCATCCTCGAAGCGGTGGTGTTGCCCTTCTATCTGATCGTGCTGCCTTATCTCTACGACATTCCAAGGCTCGGAAACCCGCTCATCGTCTTCGCGGTTTCGCTGCCCTTCGTGCTCTCCGTCAGCGCGCTCGGCATGGTCGTCGCGGCATTGTTCCGCAACCCCCTCACCGTCCAGCTGGTATTCGCGGCCATCGGCATCCCCTTCCTGTTTCTCGCGGGCTTTTCCTGGCCGACCGAGGCGATGCCGAAAGCGCTGCATTATCTGGCGTTTCTGGTTCCCAGCAGCTCGGCCATCAACGGCATCGTGTCCGTGTCACAGCTCGGAGCGCCGCTGAGCGACATCCGCACTTCGTTTCTGACGCTCTGGGCGCTGGCGCTATTCTACGGTTGCCTTGCGGTCGGATTGGAAGTCAGGATACGGCGAAGCCTTCGCTAGCAAATGAGTATTTCGATGCTTGACGATCTCACATGGTCCGGAATGCTTGCCGATCCCGGCGTCCAGGCCGGCACGGTGGCCGTGGTCGGCGCGGTCGTCACCCGAATAGCGCTTCGTCCCTTCCCGAGCTGGAAACTCGCAGGACAGGTGTTCTTCTTCACGGCGCTGACCATCCTGCTGATCTCTCATGACATCGTGCCCTATGAGGTTGGACCGCCCACGGGCTCGACCTTCGAACGTGTCTTCGTCGCCCTTGCCAAGGTGGTCTGGTGGATCAACGCCGCCTGGGCGCTGATCGGCTTCGTCCGCGTCTTCCTGATCTTCGAACGTCAGCCGCGGGAGGGCCGCCTCGTCCAGGATCTGGTCATCGGCCTGATCTATCTCGGCGCGATTCTTTCGGTGGTCGCCTATGTCTTCAGCTTTCCCGTCGGAACGCTGATCGCCACCTCAGGCGTCTTCGCCATCATTCTCGGCCTGGCGCTGCAGAGCACGCTGAACGACGTCTTTTCCGGCATCGCGCTTAATCTCGGCCGACCCTATACGATCGGCGACTGGATCGTCCTGAACGACGGCGTCGAAGGGCGTGTCGTCGAAACAAATTGGCGCTCCACGCATCTCCTGAACGGCACGAACGACCTCGTCATCCTGCCCAACAGCTTCCTTGCCAAGGTGGGGCTGACCAATCTCAGCAGCCCCGACCGCAGCCACGGTGTGACGCTGACGGTCCGCGTCGTGCCGACGAGCGGGCCGTCGGCGATCGTCGACGTCATGCGCACCGTGCTGCTGAGCAGCGGCTCGATCCTGACCGAACCGAAGCCCGGGGTGCAGGTCAAATCGCTGAATGCCGACGCGGTGGAAGTGGAACTCTCCTTCCGTGTGAAGGATATCGGCCACGCGGGGCCGGCGAAGAACGAGATCTTCGACCTCGTTTACCGCCATATCAAGGCCGCAGGCCTCACTCTGGCGCGGCCGATCGATGCCGGCGGCCCGCCTGACAAGGTGCAGTCGGAAGACATCGTGAAACCGCACCGTCCGACGCCGCTCAAGCTTCTCGACGCCATCCCGCTGTTTTCCTCGCTGACCGAGGACGAGAAAGAAACGCTGGCCGCCTCGATGACCCGGCGGACCTACAAGAAGGATGCCATTCTCCTTGAGCAGGGCGATACGGTGGCATCGTTGATGATCGTGCGCAGCGGCGCCCTCATCGCAACAAGGAAGGAAGGCCACAAGGAAATCGAACTCGGACGGCTGGCGCCGGGCGACTATTTCGGTGAGAGCGGACTGCTGATCGGCGTCGGCGAAGCGGCGAGCCTGCGCGCGCTCACCTTCGTCGTCGTCTACGAAATCGCCCAGGCCAGCCTGACGCCGTTGCTGCACGACAGGCCCGGTATCGCCGAGGAACTTGCCGCCACGCTGTCGCGCCGCATCGAGACCGGCCAGCATTCCTTCGCAGCCGAAGGCGCCACGCTGAACAACGGCTCGATGACCTCGCTGGTGATGCGGATTCGCCATCTCTTCCAGGTGCCGCAATAGCATGATGTCGTCCGAAAACCGCTTCACACTTTTCGGCATCATGCTCGAGACTATTTCCGCTGAAACTTCTTTCGCGCCGCGCGCGCCACACTCTCGGCGAGGATCAGCAGACAGCCGAGGAGAAGCAGAGCGGCGGCGAGTAGCGCATCGGCATGGGCGAATTTCACCAGCACGCCGACGACGGCGATCAATAGCAGCGCCGCCAGCGCTAGCGCGCCGTCGTCGATGAACATGCCGAAGAATTCCCTGAACGCGACCTTCAGAATATTCGTCATGCGGTGACCTCGGCATGGGCGTTGAAATACTGGCGCAGCATCCGGACTGCGGCGAAGGAAAAGATGGCGAGCACGGCAAGGATCGCCAGAAGCGAAAGGTCGGCGCCCGGCCAGTCGGCGCCGATGCCCTCACCGATCCAGAATATGCCAAAGGCGCTGAGTAACAGCCCGACGACGAATTTGAGGCTGTTCTCCGGAACCGCCGAAAGCGGTTTGCGCACGAAGATGCCGATGATCAACACCAACAGGCAAGCCGCGGCGGCTCCAAGGCTCGCATAGCCGATCATGCCATGTCCGGCACCGGTGGCGATGACGATGAACACCACTTCAATCCCCTCGAGCAGCACCGCCTTGAAGGCCACAATGCCCGCCAGGAAATTCGCGCGGCGCTCGGCGGACTGGCGCCGCAGGCTGTCCGTCTCCGCCGCGAAGGCTTTATCCTCGTCGTGCAGTGCGATGAAACCCGAAGCCCTAAGGATCGCCTTGCGCAGCCAGCGCAGGCCGAAGAGAACGAGCAGCGTGCCGATTGTGAATTGCATCAGTTCGACCGGGATAAGGCCGAGCAGCGGGCCGAGCGCCAGCACGAGGATGGCGAGAACGCCGAGCGCAAGACCAGTGCCGATGAAGGCCGGTCGCCAGCTCTGCGTGACGCCGACGGCGAGGATGATGGTGAAGGCTTCGACGACCTCGACGAAGGAGCCGAGAAACGCGGCCGTCACCGTCGAGGCGATCGTTGTCAGAGTTGTCATGGTTCTGGTCCGTTGTACCGGCGGAGATCAAAGTGTCGTTGATACCGGCATCACTGTGCAGCAATTTCGAGAAGGGAAAAAGGCGGGCGCCGGGAAAGACCCCGGCTCAGATGGATGTCACAGTGGTTTTTCGCATCTTTTGCGATTTCGTCACCCCCCTACGCCATGGATGAGACCTGGGAGAATATCGAGAAAGCTTTCGGCGTGTCGGGCTGAACAGCTATTTCTTCTCGTCGTTTCCGGCTTCGGCTAAAACATCAGGGGCGCGGCTTGGAATGAAGCGCTTCGAGATCAGCCAGCAGCCGAGCGCCCAGAGCGCGCCGGCGCACCATCCAGCGAAGACGTCGGTGGGGTAATGGACGCCGAGGTAGATCCGGCTTAAACCGATGATGACGGCAAGGAAGACGCCAGCGCCCATGACGAAGATCCGTGTCGAGCTGTAACGCTGCGTGCGCGCCACGAGCGCCCCGAGCGTCAGATAGGTCACCGCCGAAACCATGGCGTGCCCGCTCGGGAAGCTGAGATCGCTCACCTCGACGAGATGCGGCACGATATCGGGACGCGGCCGTGCGACAAGAATCTTCAGGAGCGTGCTCGCCAGCCAGCCTGACAGCACCGAGGAAACCACGAAGATCGCGATCTGCCAGCGCCGGTCGAGCAGAAGATAGACGGCGATAAGAGCCGTCAGCAACGTGAGAACGGTGATACCGCCGAGGCTGGTGATATCGCTGACGGCATGCGTCAGCCAGGCGGGGCCGATCGGCACGGCAAGATCCCCCGGCTGTCGCAGCGCCAGCAGGATTGCCTCGTCGAAACGAAAGGTCTCACCCTCAAGAACCTCGCTCGTCAGCCGCTGCAGCACGAACAGCCCGCCGGCGATCGATGCCAGCGCGATCAGCGTCAACGGCTCGTATGCGGTGAGCCTCGCCAGGAATCCGCGTGATTGAACCTCAGTCATGCCTGTCGTCGAGCTCCCTTTACCCAATGTCGATCCTCGCCAGATTGGCAATGCGAGCCCAGGATTCAAGACCTTGCGGCATTCGGGGACAGGTCGGAGGCAGCCGCCGGCCGATTTCGGCACGCCCGGTAGCAAAAACTCAACCTTCTTTTGCTATGGCTGGAGCCGATTGTCCTGGAGATGGTTTCGGCGATGAAAATTCTGACGGCGATGGTTCTGATGTCGGCCGTCCTGCAGCCGGTCTCTGCGCTCGGCGAGACCGAATGGATGGGCGGAGCGAGACAGTGGTCGGTCGGTTATGCGGCCGAGAGCCCTCATCCCTATTGCCGGCTGGTGTGGGACAGCGAGATCGGCAAGACCACGGAATTCCGCCAGAGCATGAGCGAGACATTCTGGCTGGTGACAAAAAATACATGGGACATTCCCGCCGGCACCACGACCGAGGTCACGCTGACGGATCGCAACGTGACGAAAGTGGTCGCCGCCCAATTCTTCGACAAGAACACGCTTCGCCTCTGGCCCCCGGCCAGCAAGGGGAGCGGCGGCCTGAAGAAGATCATCAAGAATTCCTTTGCCGGAACCCCCGATGTGCAACTGACCTTTGCCGGCGACGAAGGCGACTGGACGCTTCCGCTCTCGCGGGTGGACCAGCTCTACCCGACCTTCGCCCAGTGTCTCAAGCGGCTGGAGGCCGGCGAAAAGGCCAAGCAGGATTCGGCGACCAGCAAACCCTTCTGAAGGCTTCCTCCGGTTCAGCCCGGCGGCGCGGCATCGCGGATCAGGCCGCGCACGGCCTCGATATCGCCATTGAGCGGCCGCTCGTCGCCGTAGTGGGAAACATGCTCTCGGACGGCTTTATAGAGGCGGTCGGTACCTGCCGCGCGTGGCGCCGTCGCCGCCAGGAAATCATGCGCCTGGGCGGCGGCCATCAGCTCGATCGCCAGGATATATTCGGCATTGTCGATGACGGCGAGCAGCTTGCCGGCCGCCGCCGTGGGATGCGCCAGGAAATCCTCCTGCAGGCCGGAGGTCAGGCCGCCGTCCATCGCGGCGGGGGCGGCAAGGCGGCGGTTCTCGTTGCTGAGCGCGGCTGCGGTGTATTGGGCGATCATGAAGCCGGAATGGCTGCCGGCATCGCTCGCCAGGAAGGGCGGCAGGCCGCTCACCAGCGGATTGACCAGCCGATCCATGCGCCGTTCGCTGATCGCGCCGATCTGCGCCAGCGCAATGGCAAGGCTATCGGCCGCCTGTCCGAGTGCCGGGGCAACCGCATGTGCCTCGGAGGAGACGATCGGCTGCTCCGGCGTGCCTGAGACGGCCGGATTGTCGGTTACCGAAGCCAGCTCCTGATCGGCGATGCGGGCGGAATTGTCGAAGACGTCGCGTGCGGCGCCGTGCGCATGCGGCACCGAACGAAGGCTGAGCGCGTCCTGGGTGCGCCGGCCGCGCGCGGCGACGACAAGGCCGCTGCCGCGTAGGCGCTCGCGAAGTGTGGCTCCCACCTTCTCGATCCCGGCCGAGGGGCGCAGCGCGAGCACCGCATCGTCGAAAGCGGCGATCTGGCAGCCTGCCGCTTCCAGCGTCAGCGCCGCGGTTGCATCGGCCCAATCGAGCAGCCGTTCCGCGCGGGAGAGCGCGACTGTAGTAAGCCCGGTGGCGCAGGCCGTGCCGTTGACGAGGCTCAGCCCCTCCTTGGCGCCGAGCACCAGCGGCTCCAGGCCGATCGTAGCAAGCGCCTCGCGACCGCCGAGACGCCGCCCGGCAAGCGTGGCGCTGCCTTCACCGATCAGCACAAGCGCGGTATGGGCGTTGTGAGTGAGATAACCAGCCGAGCCTTTCGACGGCACGTCGGGAATGCAATCATGCTCCAGCAAGGCCGCAAGATGCTGGACGATCTCGCGCCGCACACCGGAATGGCCGTGGGCGAAATTGGCGATCTGGGCGGCGATGATGGCGCGCACCTCGCGAGGGGCAAGCAGCGGGCCGACGCCGCAGGCATGGCTGAGCACGATGCTGCGCGACAATAGGCTTTGCGAGGCGCGGTCGACCACCGTATCCGCCAGTGCCCCGACGCCGGTGTTGACGCCATAGGCACGCACGCCGGTTTCGACGATGCGCGCGACGATGCGGCTTGCCTGCTCGACCCGCTCCCAGGCGGCCGGCGAAAGCGCAAGCGCTTCCCCTGCCCCGACGCGCGCGACGTCGCGCCAGGTCAGTACTTTATCGATGACGATCGTCATTGACCCGTTCCGAAATGGCCGATGAACTGGCGGAAGGCGGGTGTGGCCCCGGTGGTAAACATCTCGTCCGGCTTGCCGCTGCTTTCGATCAGCCCTTCGCGCATAAAGACGACCCGGTTCGAGACGTTGCGGGCAAAGCTCATCTCATGGGTAACGACGAGCATGGTCATGCCTTCCTCGGCAAGCGCGCGCATGACGCGCAGCACTTCGCCGACGAGCTCCGGATCGAGCGCCGAGGTCGGCTCGTCGAACAGCATGACCTTCGGCTTCATGGCAAGCGCGCGGGCGATTGCGGCACGCTGCTGCTGGCCGCCGGAGAGATGAGCGGGATAGGCGTGGCGCTTGTCGGCGATACCGACCTTTTCGAGCAGCGCCTCGGCCTCGGCGATACAGTCGGCGCGCGGCCGCTTCAGCACATGGACCGGCCCTTCGATGACGTTCTGCAGGATCGTCATGTGGGACCAGAGATTGAAGGACTGGAAGACCATGCCGAGTTCGGAGCGGATATGATCCACCTGCTTCTGGCTGGCCGGCTTGCTCCGACCACCCTTGTGCACCATGCGGATCTCCTCGCCGTCAACCCAGATCTCGCCGTCGCTTGCGGTTTCCAGCAGGTTGATACAGCGAAGGAAGGTCGATTTTCCGGAGCCGGAGGCGCCGAGCAGCGAGATTACATCGCCGTCTTCCGCATCGAGGGAAATGCCGCGCAACACCTCGTGCGTACCGAAGCTCTTGCGGATATTGCGGACCGAAAGTCGGGTAACGCCTGGCATGGTTGCTCCAATCAGATCAAAGGTCGCTTACGCCTTCAGCGCCGCCGGAATCGCGCGGCGGTGTCGGGAAAGCGAATATTCGAGCAAGGCCATGCCCTGCAGGATGATGAAATTCAGGGCGAGATAGATGATGGCCGCGCAGAGGAAGACTTCCATCGTGCGGTAGGTCTGCGAGATCAGCCGCTGGGCTACACCGGTGACCTCCCAGACGGTGACGAGGCTTGCGAGCGCCGTCGACTTCATCATCAGCACGATCTCGGTGGAATAGGCCGGCAGCGCGTGGCGGAAGGCGATCGGCGCCAGGATGCGGCGCACCAGCAGGAAGCCGGACATGCCGATCGAGCGCGCCGCCTCGATCTCCTTCGGAGACACGGCGCGGATGCCGCCGCGGAAGATCTCCGCGGTATAGCCGGCCGTGCAGAGCGCCAGCGACAGGATGGCGCAGACCATCGGCTCGCGCAGGAACGGCCAGAGGAAGGAGTAGCGGATGACGCCGAACTGGCCGAGGCCGTAGAAGACCAGGAACATCTGGATCAGAAGCGGCGAGCCGCGGAAGACGAAGATATAGCCCTTGGCGAAGCCCATAAGCGCGCGGTTGCCGCTGACCCGCATCCAGACGATGACGAGCGCCAGCAGGCCGCCGAAGAAGATCGACAGCGAAAACAGGATCAGCGTCGTCGGCACAGCCTTGAGCAGGGTGACCATCGTCGAAGCGAGGAAGGTGAAATCCATCGTCGTCTCCCTACGCCTGGCCCATGGCCGATGCCGGCATGCTGCGGTTGGCGCGGCGTTCCGCGCCGTTGAAAATGCGATCCGAAAGGCTGGTCAGGATCAGATAGAGACAGCCGCCGGCGATGAAGAAGAGGAAATATTGCCGTGTCGAGCCCGCCGCCACCTGGCTGGTGCGCATCAGTTCGGCAAGACCGGTGACGGAGATCAGCGCCGAATCCTTGAGGCTGAGCTGCCAGACGTTGCCGAGGCCGGGAATGGCGAAGCGAAGCACCTGCGGCATGATGATGCGGCGAAGGCGCATGCCGCGATGCATGCCGATTGCGGACGCCGCCTCGAGCTCACCCTTGGAGATGGCGAGGAAAGCGCCGCGGAACACTTCCGCCTGGTAGGCGCCGGAGATGATGCCGACGGCAAGCGCGCCGGCGGCAAAGGAGGGCAGGCCGAGGAAGCCTTCGTAACCCATCGCCGTGCCGATCGACGTGATGGCCGAGGAGCCGCCGAAATAGATCAGATAGATGATCAGCAGTTCCGGCACGCCGCGAAACACGGTCGTATAGACGTTACCGAGCGTGGCGAGGAAAGGATTACCGGAGAGTTTCGCGAACGCGACGAGCGCGCCCAGGACAGCACCGATCGCCAGCGCCGTCGCAGTGACGGCGAGCGTCATCAAGGTGGCGAGAATGAGCAACGCGCCCCATCCCGTCGAGCCGAAGCCAAGCAGTTCCAAACTTGCCATATCGTCCGTTCCCCGTCCGCGGCAGTGTTTTGTGGATTTGAGAATAACACGCGGTCTCCGGCATTAAAGCCGGAGACCGACGCTTACGGCCAAAAGGCCGAAACGCTTTACTGCTGCGGGCTGACGTCGACCTTGAACCACTTCATCGAAAGGGTCTTGACGGTGCCGTCGGCGAGCGCGGATTTGATCGCCTCGTTGAACTTGTCGCGGAGATCCGTATCGGCCTTGCGGATGCCGAGGCCTTCGCCCTCGCCCCAGATCGAGCCGACGATTTCAGGACCGGTGAAGTCGAGCGCGCCGTTGGCGCTTTGGAAGGCGTTGGCGAAATAGACGGCGTCGTCGAAACCGAGGTCGATGCGGCCGTTCTGCAGGTCGAGGTCGCGATCGGCGCCGGTCTTGTATTCGCGGATCTCGGCAATGTCGCCGAAGTTGTCATAGACGAACTTGGCGTAAACTGTTGCCGCCTGGATACCGATCGTCTTGCCCTTGAAGGCGGCCTTCAGCGCGTCGATCTCCTTCACGCCGGTCTGGCCGGGCGTCATCTTGATCGTCGCGCCGGTGCCGGCGGCTTTCGCCAGCGGGCTGTCCTTGGCGGTGGCGAAGGCGGCAGGCGTCGCAGCATAGGGAATGGTGAAGCCGATGACCTGCTTGCGCTCCTCGGTGATCGACAGTGCGTCCATGATGACGTCGAACTTGCCGGCGTTGAGCGCCGGGATCATGCCGTCCCAGTCGGAAGCGACAAGCGTGCATTCGATCTTGGCGCGTTCGCAGAGCACTTTGGCAAGCTCCGGCTCGAAGCCGCCGAGCGTGCCGTCGGCATTGGTCAGGTTCCAGGGCGCGTAGGCGCCTTCGAGCGTGATCGTAGCCTTGGTCCAGTCCTTGGCGAAGGCGGGTGCGGCGAAAGCGGAAAAGGCGGCGACGCCGCAAAACAGGATGGCGCTGAATTTCATAGATGAATTCTCCTCTGAGATTGAAACTGACCTTGCGGCACCGGGGCCGATCTTCGCCGGCTTGCCCTTTCCGCCCTATTTTTGCTTCGAGGACGGATCAGGAGGTTGTATAGGGTACCATATGAGATATTTTGTGATATGCAAGAGGAAAGTCGATTAAAATGGCGAATTCCATTCGTGCAAAAGGAATAGGCAATGAAGCGTTCCGGCGAAATGAAGCGCGAACTGGCGGGAAATGATAGCACGCCGCTCTACGCCGGCGTGAAGCAGGTGATCCTCGACCGCATCCACAGCGGCGAGTGGCCGCCGAAATACCGCGTGCCGTCGGAAAACGAACTGGTGGTCGAACTCGGCGTCAGCAAGATGACCGCCAACCGGGCGCTACGCGAACTCGCCAGCGAAGGCGAACTCGTCCGCATCCAGGGCGTCGGCTCCTTCGTCGCCGAGCGCAAGGGTTATTCGGCCTTGTTCGAGGTGCGCAACATCGCCGAAGAAATCGCCGAGCGCGGCCATGCTCACGAGGCGACCGTCATCGTTCTGGCGCAGGAGACGGCGTCTCCCGAGATCGCCGATGCGCTGGAACTCGAGATCGGCGCGCCCGTGTTCCACTCGCTGATCGTGCACAGCGAAAACGGCGTTCCGGTGCAGATCGAAGACCGTTTCGTCCATCCGGAGGCCGCTCCCGAATATCTCGATCAGGACTTTGCGACACTGACGCCGAACGCCTATCTCACGGCCGCAGCCCCGCTCAGCGGCTCGGAGCACGTTGTCGAGGCGGCGATGCCGCAGGCCTGGGAATGCAAGCTGCTCACCATCCTGAAGACCGAACCGTGCCTGACCATCCGCCGGCGTACCTGGTCGGCAAGGCAGATCGTTTCGACCGCCCGCCTCGTCTATCCCGGCTATCGCTACCGGCTGGAGGCGCGCAGCGGCAAGTTGTTCGAGGAGTGAAAACACCAGCTATCTTGTATATGGAACCTCGCGACTATTGTGATGCCGGTGTGAAGCGCGCCACCAGCGCGTGACGATCTCCCGGATAGGTGAAGCGCACATGCGTCACCGGGCCGGCGCCGCTCCAGGTACGGCGTTCGACGACGAGGCAGGCGGTGTTCCGCGCTATATCGAGAGCCGCAGCCACCTCAGAACCCGCGGAAATCGCATGGATCCGGTGTTCGGCCGTGCTCCACGGTACCTGGTTGAGCAGCCACGGCCCCGGCGCCATCGCCAGGAAATCGGCGTCAGCGGCTTCCGGGACGGTCTCAAGGCTGATCAGCCGTTCCTCCAGGCAGAAGGGCCGCACGCCAGCCTTGTGGATGCAGACGACCTCGACGACCGAGGAAGCAACCGGCAATTCCAGCCGGCGGCTGTCCTCCGCCCTGGCCTTGCGGCTCGTCTTCTTCGAAACCGCATAGGAATAGGGCAGGTTCAGCGACTGGACCTCAGCCTTGATGTCGTGGATTTCGAGGATGGCCGCTTGCGCCTGCGGCTGGGTGACGAAGCTGCCGGATTTCTTGCGCCGCTCAATGAGACCGGCCTTGGCGAGCTGGGTCAGCACCTTGTTGACCGTCATGCGCGAGCAATCATATTGCGTTGCGAGATCGACCTCGAAGGGAATGCGGTATCCCGGCGGCCATTCGCCCGAGACGATACGGCCCTCGATCTCGCTCAGGATGCGCTGATGCAAGGTGGGGTCCCTGCTCTGATTCATCGCCATGTTCCGATTGGTCTCGCCATAGGGCATCTCCGCTTCTCTTCAGAATGCCCTATCTCTTTGTTTTTATGCAACTCCGGCCGCAATACAGCGACGCGCCTTTGCTGGAATTGCTCTAGTTCGAATATCCGGACAGGGAAAGCTCTTTTTCAGGCGGCGAGCAACTCCCCCATGGCGGCGAGGAAACGCCGGTCGATGGCATCGCGCTCGACGTGGCGCCCGCCCGCCACCTGCTTGCGGCCCCGCGCCCAGACGCAATCGACGGAAATGCCGCCTGCAAACAGCCAGTGATCGAGGATCTGGTCGCCTGCGAGATAGGGAACAGCCGTAGCATCGAGCGAAACGAGATCGGCGTAATTGCCTTTGGCGAGGCCCGCCGGAGCTTTCAGCGCGGCACCGCCGCCGGCAAGCGCGTGCGTGAACAGCGAAAGTGCCGTCGAACCGCCGGACGCCGCGACGACATTGCGGGCGCGAAGCGCCAGGCGCTGCGAATATTCGAGCTGGCGCAGCTCTTCCGGCACGGAGATCAGCACGTTGGAATCCGAGCCGATCCCATAACGCCCGCCCTCTTCCAGGAACAGCGGCGCGGCAAAGGCGCCGTCGCCGAGATTGGCTTCGGTGATCGGGCAAAGGCCGGCGATCGCGCCGCTCTTTGCCATCCGCTGCGTCTCGTCCTCGGTCATGTGCGTTGCATGGATCAAGCACCAGCGCTCGTCGACCGGCGCGTGATCGAGCAGCCATTCCACAGGCCGTGCGCCGGACCAGGCGATGCAGTCCTCGACCTCCTTCACCTGCTCGGCGACATGGATATGGATCGGGCCGTCGCCCGCCATCGGTAGGAGCTTGGCCAATTCCTCGGGCGTTGCCGCGCGCAGGCTGTGCGGCGCAAGTCCAAGCTCGGCGCCGTCGAGCCGACCGGTCACTGCCCGGCAGCCCTCCATCAGCCTTTCGAAGCTCGCGAGCGAATTGATGAAGCGCCGCTGGCCGTCGATCGGCGCTGCGCCGCCGAAGCCGGAATGGGCATAGAAGACCGGCAGCAGCGTCAGACCGATGCCTGTCTCTGCACTCGCCGCGCCGATGCGTTCGGCAAGCTCGGCAATATTGGCGTAAGTCGCGCCATCCCTGTCATGATGGAGATAGTGGAATTCGCCGACGCGGGAAAAACCTGCCTCCAACATTTCCGCATAAAGCTTGGCGGCGACCGCCTCGATATGCTCTGGTGTCATCGCCAAGGCAAACTTGTACATAACAGTGCGCCAGCTCCAGAAGCTGTCGTTGGCGGGGCCGCGCACTTCTGCAAGACCAGCCATCGCCCGCTGGAAAGCATGGCTGTGCAGGTTTCCCATGGCGGGAACGAGGAGAGCGTGGCGCTCATCGCCGGGCTCGGGAGAAACGCCGGCTTCAATCCGGGCGATACGTCCGGATTCCGACGTCAGCCGCACGTCCTTCTGCCAGCCTTGCGGCGTCAGTGCCGCCTTTGCGTGAAGTGTGGTCATGACCTTCCCTCTCCTCTTACTGCGTCGCCGATCTTTCTTTTCCAGAAAAGCGCGCAAAATTTCTCTTGTCACCTGTCGATTATGTATATACATGTTTTGGCATAAGGAAAGGCGCAAAGCTGATGACCGGGAACAATTTTTCAGAGGAAACCCCATCCGCCGATGTCAGGCCGGTGCTTTGGCGCAATGCGCGCCTGGCAACGCTTGCGCCTGATAAAGCGGGACTGGGCATTGTCGAAAAGGGCGCCTTGCTCACTGAAAACGGGCACATTGTCTTTGCCGGCGCCGAAGGCGACCTGCCGGCATCCGCCATCGAACGATCCGAGATCGTCGACCTCGAAGGCCGATGGGTGACCCCCGGTCTCGTCGACTGCCACACCCATATCGTTCATGGCGGCAATCGCGCCCGCGAATTCGAGATGCGCCTTGAAGGCGCGACCTATGAAGAGATCGCGCGCGCCGGCGGCGGCATCGTCTCCTCGGTGAAGGCGACCAATGCGCTTTCGGTCGAGGAGCTTGTCGCCGGGGCTCTGCCGCGCCTCGATACGCTGCTTGCCGAAGGCGTGACCACGATCGAGATCAAATCCGGCTACGGGCTGAACCGGACCGGTGAAGTGAAGATGCTCCAGAGTGCACGCCTCCTCGGCCATATCAGACCGGTCCGCGTCGCCACCAGCTATCTCGGCGCGCATGCGACACCGGTCGAATATAAAGGCCGCAACAGCGACTATCTCGATGACGTCGTCCTGCCCGGCCTTGACGACATGCACAGTCTCGGCCTTGCCGATGCAGTCGACGGCTTCTGCGAGGGCATTGCCTTTTCGACGACCGAGATCGCTCGCGTCTTCGACAAGGCAAAGGCGCTCGGCCTGCCGGTCAAGCTGCATGCCGAGCAGCTCTCCAATCTCGGCGGTGCCAAACTCGCCGCATCATATGGCGCGCTTTCGGCCGATCACCTCGAATATCTCGACGAGGAAGGCGTTGCCGCGATGGCGGCTGCCGGCACCGTGGCCGTGCTCCTGCCCGGCGCCTTTTACGCCATCCATGAGAAGCAGAAGCCGCCAGTTGAGGCGTTGCGCCAGGCGGGTGTGCCGATCGCGATCGCCACCGACTGCAATCCCGGCACCTCGCCGCTCACCTCGATGCTGCTAACCATGAACATGTCGGCCACGCTGTTCGGCCTCACCGTCGAGGAGTGCATCGCCGGCGCGACCCGCGAAGGCGCGCGCGCGCTCGGCCTGCTCGGCAAGACGGGAACGCTCGAAGCCGGCAAGTCCGCCGACCTCGCCATCTGGAATATCGAAAGCCTCGCCGAGCTCGTCTACCGCATCGGCTTCAACCCGCTTCACGCACGCGTCTTCAAAGGCGAAAGGAACGGCCGATGACCATCACGCTCCACCCGGGCTCCGTCTCGCTCAGAGATCTCGAAACCATCTATTGGACGGGCGAACCGGCGAGGCTCGATCCCTCCTTCGATGCCGGCATTGCCAAGGCTGCCGCCCGCATCGCCGAGATCGCCGCCGGCAATGCGCCCGTTTACGGCATCAACACCGGCTTCGGCAAACTCGCCTCGATCAAGATCGACAGCGCCGATGTCGCCACGCTGCAGCGCAATCTCATCCTGTCGCATTGCTGCGGCGTCGGCGCGCCGCTGCCGGAGAATATCGTGCGGCTGATCATGGCGCTGAAGCTCGTCTCGCTCGGACGCGGTGCCTCCGGCGTGCGGCTGGAACTGGTGCGGCTGATCGAAGGCATGCTGGAGAAAGGCGTCATTCCGCTGATCCCGGAAAAAGGCTCGGTCGGCGCTTCCGGCGATCTGGCCCCGCTCGCCCATATGGCCGCCGTAATGATGGGCGAGGCCGAAGCCTTCTTCGCCGGTGAACGCCTTTCGGGTGCCGCAGCCCTTGCCAAAGCCGGCCTCGAACCGGTCGTACTCGCTGCCAAGGAGGGCCTGGCGCTCATCAACGGCACACAGACCTCGACGGCGCTGGCGCTTGCCGGTCTCTTCCGCGCCCATCGCGCCGCGCAATCGGCCCTGATCACCGGCGCTATGTCGACCGACGCGGCCATGGGTTCCTCTGCACCCTTCCACGCCGACATCCACACATTGCGCGGCCATAAGGGACAGATTGACACCGCAGCGGCACTTCGCGCCCTGCTCGAAAAATCGGTCATCCGCCAGAGCCATATCGAGGGCGACGAGCGCGTGCAGGATCCCTATTGCATCCGTTGCCAGCCGCAGGTCGACGGCGCCTGCCTCGATCTGCTGCGCTCTGTCGCCCGCACGCTCGAAATTGAGGCCAATGCGGTCACCGACAATCCGCTGGTGCTCTCCGACAATTCGGTCGTCTCCGGCGGGAATTTCCACGCCGAACCCGTCGCCTTCGCAGCCGACCAGATCGCGCTTGCCATCTGCGAGATCGGCGCGATCTCGCAGCGCCGCATCGCGCTGCTGGTCGATCCGGCTCTCTCCTACGGGCTTCCGGCCTTCCTCGCCAAGAAGCCGGGCTTGAACTCCGGCCTGATGATCGCCGAAGTCACCTCGGCGGCGCTGATGTCCGAGAACAAGCAGATGTCGCACCCTGCCTCGGTCGATTCGACGCCGACATCGGCCAATCAGGAAGACCATGTCTCCATGGCCTGCCACGGCGCCCGCCGTCTCCTGCAGATGACCGAAAACCTTTTCGCCATCATCGGCATCGAGGCGTTGACCGCCGCTCAAGGGATCGAACTGCGCGCGCCGCTTGCGACAAGCCCGGAGCTCGTCAACGCGATCGCCGCTATCCGCAGCAAGGTGCCGACGCTTGAAGTCGACCGCTATATGGCGAACGACCTCGCGGCTGCAAGCGAACTGGTGGCGACGGGCGCGCTGAACGCCTCGGTTTCGACTGGCATTCTGCCGGTTCTGGAGGGCTGATCGTGATGTATGTGCACTTGGTACCCCCCTCTGCCCTGCCGGGCATCTCCCCCCTTGTGGGAGGTAATGCCTCAAACGCCGGAGCACTTTGCCCATGAGCGCCCCCGTCTTCGAAACAAGACAGGGCACCTCGCCCATCATCCTCGGCTTCCCCCACACCGGAACCGAGGTACCACCGGCGATTTACGACCGCCTCAACGACAACGGCAGAATTCTCGCCGACACCGACTGGCACATCCACCAGCTCTATGACGGCCTGCTCGCCGACGTCACGACCGTTCGGGCCACCTTCCATCGCTACGTGATCGACGCCAACCGCGATCCGGCGGGTGTAAGCCTCTATCCCGGCCAGAACACCACAGGCCTCGTTCCCCAGACGGATTTCGACGGCAAGGCAATCTGGAAGGACGGGCAGGCGCCCGACGAGGCCGATATTGCGGCGCGGCTGCGGGACTTTCATGCGCCCTATCATGCCGCACTTGCCGCCGAGATCGAGCGCGTCAGAGCAATCCATGGCGTTGCAATCCTCTATGATTGCCACTCGATCCGCTCTCACATTCCCTTCCTCTTCGACGGCAAGCTGCCGGATTTCAATATCGGCACCGATATGGGCAAGACGTGCGACAGCGCGATCGAGCAGGCGACGCTCACCGTCGTCGAAGCCGCCGAAGGTTATGACAGCGTGCTCAACGGCCGCTTCAAGGGCGGCTGGACGACCCGCCACTATGGCCGGCCCGAAACCGGTGTGCATGCGATCCAGATGGAGCTTGCGCAATCCACGCATCTGCAGACCGAGGCAGTGCCCTTCGCCTACGACGCCGCCAAGGCGGACAGGCTTCGCGTCCATCTCAAAGACATTCTGGTGCGCATCGAACAGATCGCGCCAGGCCTGAAACGATAACGATCACTCGACAGGGGAACCGTCATGAACAATCCACGCCACAATATCCGCGAAATCCGCGCACCCCGCGGCAACGAGCTCAATGCCAAGAGCTGGATGACCGAAGCGCCGCTGCGCATGTTGATGAACAATCTCGACCCCGACGTTGCCGAGAATCCGAACGAACTCGTCGTCTACGGCGGCATCGGCCGCGCCGCCCGCACCTGGGAGGATTTCGACCGCATCGTCGCGACGCTGAAGACGCTGACGGAAGAAGAAACTCTGCTCGTGCAGTCCGGCAAGCCGGTCGGCGTTTTCCGCACCCATAAGGATGCGCCGCGCGTGCTGATCGCCAACTCCAACCTCGTGCCGCATTGGGCGACCTGGGACCATTTCAACGAGCTGGATAAGAAGGGCCTTGCCATGTACGGCCAGATGACGGCCGGCTCGTGGATCTATATCGGCACGCAGGGCATCGTGCAGGGTACCTACGAGACCTTCGTCGAGGCCGGCCGCCAGCATTATGGCGGCAATCTCAAGGGCAAATGGATCCTGACCGGCGGCCTCGGCGGCATGGGCGGCGCCCAGCCGCTCGCCGCCGTCATGGCCGGCGCCTGCTGCCTCGCCGTCGAATGCAATCCCGATTCGATCGATTTCCGCCTGCGCACCCGCTATCTCGACGCCAAGGCCGAGACGCTCGACGAAGCGCTTGATATGATCGACCGCTGGACCAAGGCCGGCGAAGCCAAATCCGTCGGCCTGCTCGGCAATGCCGCCGAAATCCTGCCGGAAATGGTTCGCCGCGGCATCCGCCCCGATATGGTCACCGACCAGACCTCAGCGCACGACCCGATCAACGGCTACCTGCCGAAGGGCTGGACGATGGCCGAATGGAAGGCCAAGCGCGAGAGCGACCCGAAGGCTGTGGAAAAAGCCGCACGCGCTTCGATGCGCGAACATGTCGAAGCGATGATCGCCTTCTGGAACGCCGGTATTCCGACGCTCGACTACGGCAACAACATCCGCCAGGTCGCCAAGGAAGAAGGCCTCGAAAACGCCTTTGCTTTCCCGGGCTTCGTGCCGGCCTATATCCGCCCGCTGTTCTGCCGCGGCATCGGCCCCTTCCGCTGGGCTGCCCTGTCAGGCGATCCGGAGGATATCTACAAGACCGACGCCAAGGTACGGGAGCTGACTCCTGGGAATACCCACCTGCACAACTGGCTCGACATGGCCAGGGAGCGCATCGCCTTCCAGGGTCTACCGGCACGCATCTGCTGGGTAGGCCTCGGCGACCGCCATCGCCTGGCACTGGCCTTCAATGAAATGGTCAAGAACGGCGAGCTTTCCGCGCCGATCGTCATCGGTCGCGACCACCTCGACTCGGGCTCCGTTGCCTCGCCGAACCGCGAAACCGAAGCGATGAAGGATGGGTCCGATGCCGTCTCCGACTGGCCGCTGCTGAACGCCCTGCTCAACACGGCGTCGGGCGCCACCTGGGTGTCGCTGCATCACGGCGGTGGCGTCGGCATGGGCTTCTCCCAGCACTCCGGCGTCGTCATCTGCGCCGACGGCACGGACGATGCGGCAAAGCGTCTCGAACGCGTGCTCTGGAACGACCCGGCGACCGGCGTCATGCGCCACGCCGATGCCGGCTACGAGATCGCCCTCGACTGCGCCCGGGAAAAGGGCCTGCGCCTGCCCGGCATTCTCGGGAACTGAGCCTCGTGAGGATCCTGCGCGCCGGCGATCACAAACGCATGCCGTGGAAAAACGGCGGCGGCGAAACGGTGGAGATCGCCGTTTCGCCGGAAGGCGCCGGCCTTGCCGGCTTCGACTGGCGCGTCAGTATGGCAACGGTCGCGACGGATGGTCCGTTTTCGATCTTTCCCGGCATCGATCGCACGCTGGCGATCCTCGACGGCAACGGCATGGTGCTCGATATCGAAGGCAGCACACCGGTGCTGCTGACGATGGCAAGCGATCCCTTGGCTTTCCCGGCGGATATCCCCGTCGGGGCCAGGCTCCAGGACGGCGCGATCACCGATCTCAACGTCATGACGCGCCGCGCGGGGCTCGGTCACACGCTCAGCCGGGTCGACGTTGACGGCAACAGAATCGTGGCCCTCCCGTCGTCGACGTGCCTGTTCCTCTGCCACCTTGGCACGCTGTCGTTCCGGTGGGATGATGATACGCACGCGCTTACCGCCGGCGATGCACTGCTGATCGAAGATTCGGTCGGAAAGGTGCTGGAAATCGACGGCGAAGCTCAATGTTACCTCGCCTCGATCACCGCAGGCTGATCTTTCGACAACAATTTGAAAATATTAAACAATCCAAGAATGGTCGGGGCATTTCCCCGACCATTCCAATATCGGACCATGGACGCCATTCCTGCTTTCGGTCTAAACTTTGCCCTTCTGATGCAGAAGAAGACCTAGACTGCCCGCGACATTGAGGGCAGCAAGGGAGAAGGCGTGACGGATCCTTACGAAATTCTCGGCGTTGAACGCGATGCGAACGAGGCGCAGCTGAAGGCCGCCTATCGGCGCCTGGCCAAAGTCGCCCATCCCGATTCGGGCGGTGATACCGAAGCCTTCGACAATTTGCAGAAAGCCTATGGGCTGCTTCTCGATCCTGTCCGCCGCAAGGTTTACGACGATACCGGCTACGACGTCGAACTCGCCGACGCCGCCGAGTTGCAGGCGCTCGTCATGATCGAGAAGCTCGTCACCGACGCGGTGCTCGACGAGCGCGCGCCCGGAAGTTTCGATCCCGTCGCCGTCATGCAGGACAGTCTCTCCGAAGAACTGCGCAAGGCGCGGTTCAGCAAGAGCGAGCTGGAGCGCCACGCCTCGCGCATCGGCCTGCATCTGGAGCGGCTCGAAAAACAGTCCGGCCGCGATGTGCTCGCCCACATGTTCCGCGCCCGCATCGAGGCGATCGCCAAGGCGGTCGCGGAAACCGAAGCGAAGATCAAGGCGACGGAACGCGCCGCCGACATGCTCACCGGCTATGTCTATGACATCGATCCGCCGCCGCTGCCGGAGACAGCGGTCACCAACATCGAATGGGTGGAAGGCGCGAGGAGCCGCTCCACCGGCTGACGGCAGTTGGCTTCAATAAGACAGCTTGGGATACCAGTCCGCCGCCCGGCCCTCCGGCGTCGTATCGAGCACGGTCCAGAGCGGCATCAGGTCAGGCGCACCGCGCGGGTCCTCGCCGGGATCGGCCGTCGCCTGGCCCATCTCCTCGCTCCAGAAATGGCGGATAGTGCCGTCGCGCCGCGTGAAGACATTGAAGGCGGGGTCATCGCTGCCACCTTTGCCGATCGCGCGATAGTCACGGCTATAGTCGTCCGTCAGATCGGAATAGAGCGGCAGGTGATGCCAGCCGCGCTCCTTCTTGAAGTCAAGCAATTTTTCGATCGGCGAGCGGGCGACGACGGCAAGGGCGACACGCTGCTGGATGTCGGGCACTTCGCCGTCCCAGGCCGACAGCAGCGAGGTGCACATTGGGCATGGGCGCTCGCGCTCTGGGCCGAACATGTAGCTGTAGATGATCAGCGTGTCTTTGTCGGCGAAGAGCTCGGTGAGGGACACGGGCCTATTGCTGCCTTCGAAGCGGTATTCTTTCTTCACCTCGCCGCCCGGCGGCAGCGCCCGGCGCTGTCTCGCCACGCGCTCGATATGGCGGCGCAATTCGATCTCTTCGGCCAGCAGTGCATCGCGGGCGCTGCGATACGCCTCGCTCTCATTGGGGAAGCGGGCGCCGTTCTTCGCCGCAAGCACGGCGGCGGGTACCAGATGTCGATTATCCATGACGATATCCTCTTTCTGTTTTGCCAGACGCGCGGAAGCCGCAGGTGGAATTCCAGCACATCGTGAGAATGACGAACGACGGATGCGAAAATCGACTGTGCCGATGCGAAAAAACCGCTTTCACAAAGCCGGAAAGCAAAAAGGGCGCTCGACCCTTTCGGGGAGCGCCCTTATCCTGTCGGACAGCGGACCGTTCGACGACGTCGATACCGTACGCATCCATTTTTCAGGCAGGGCCGGTATATGTACCTTCTGCTTCACTGTTTCAAGGGCGATTCTGCATCATGGCCATCTTCTTCGAGAAAAGTCATGGCCACTGATATGGTTCCCGCGGTGAAATATAGGATTTCCGATGCTTGACAGATTTCTGCTGCAGGGGCCTCAGGACGCACGCTTCACGATCCTTCTTGCCCACGGCGCCGGCGCGCCCATGGATTCGGCATCGATGACATCGGCGGCAGACGCGCTTGCCGGCGTCGGTTTCCGTGTCGCCCGTTTCGAATTCGCCTATATGGCGGCCCGCCGCACCGAGGAAGGACGCAAGCCGCCGCCGCGCGCAGAAACGCTCAATCCGGAATATGAGGCGGCCGTTGCCGAACTTAGCGCCAGCGGCCCTCTGATCATCGGCGGCAAATCGATGGGCGGACGGGTTGCCAGCATGATCGCCGACGATTTGCATGACAGGGGAAAGATCGCCGGCCTGCTCTGCCTCGGTTATCCCTTCCATCCGCCCGGCCAGCCGGAGAAGCTGCGCACCGGTCATCTCGCGGGGCTGACGACTCCCGCGCTGATCTGCCAGGGCACGCGCGACGAATTCGGCACGCGGGACGAAGTGCCAGGCTACGATCTGTCCGACAGGATCGAGATCCTCTGGCTCGAGGACGGCGACCACGATCTCAAGCCGCGCAAGAAGATCTCAGGCTTCTCCAGCGCCGATCACCTCGCCACAATGGCGAAGGCGGCAAAAGCATGGGCCGAACGCCTGCCGGTTTAGAGCCTCGCGGCTGTCGACATCAGGCCGCGAGCTTTCTGATGTCGATGCGGCGGTCGGTGGCGGAAACAGTGATTTCGAAGTGATCGGCCTGCACCACATCTTGAATGTTGCGCGGCCGGTGGGCGACGACGTTCACGCCGCCTCGAAGCCGGACACTGTCATAGAGGATGCCGGCCCGGCCTTTCGAACGCACCTGCTCGCCAAGCACCTGCGACGCCGCGTAGCTGGTGCCGTCATAGATATCGGGCCGCAGCGTCTGTTCTCCGCGAATGTCGAGGTAATCGCCAAGCAGGGTGGCCGCGTAACTTCTGTAGGTGCGCGCCATCGTCGCCATCCCGCGCGCGACAGCCTCGCGCCGGAGATGGTGGCCAACCTCGGCGGCCGCTGTCTTGAGATCGTCGGCGGCGTACCAGGCGCCGAGATCGGGACCGTTGAACCGCATGCCACCCGGCGCGACATGCAGGAAGGACGCCATGACGATACTGGCATTCGGCGTGCCATAAACCCATTCCTTCTCCGGCAGCCGCTGGATGCGGTCAGTAACGAGACGGTCATTGGTCCATCCGACGAGTTCCATCACCGCTTCGAGATCGGCTGCCCTCGCCACCGTCTCGAAAAGTCCGATCGGCGGAAATTGCGACGGGATCAGCCGGTACGATGGGCGCGGCGCCTGGGCAAAACGCTCGCTCACCGGAAGACGATGTCCGCATCTTCGTAAGGCGTGAAAGCTTCGTCGAGCACGTTCGGCTGCATGTAGACGCCGCCTCGAGCGCCGTCGAGAAACCGCCTTACCGTCATCAATCCGTCCTGGGTTCCGTTGGTCACGACATCGAGCGGCGGATGCCCGCCGAAAACGGGCGCCTGATGTGGCATGCGCAGCCACTCGACGCCGGCGCGTTCATCGGCAAAAAGCACCCCGAGTGCCTGATGAATGCCGAGTACGGCCGAGATGCGGGTCAGCGTATCGACATCGAGGGTAAAAGCGCCGTGCTCGCGCGCCTGTTTGGCCCAATTATGGTAGGTCGAACGTGAGGGATAGCCGAGGACGAGCAGACGCTGTTCCTCTCTCAACCCCCAGAGGTCGGCGATCGCCAGGAAGGTTCGCAAGGCCGGCGCACTCAGCCTCCTGCGGTTTGCCGGGGCGAAGCGTTCGGCATCCAGCCGTTGCGGCCCCTGACCTTCCCGTTGCTGCTGATGTCGCGCATGCTGCATGAAAGCAACTCCTGTCCTGAATTAGACTTAGTCCAAATATGGGCAAACATCAAGCAAATTTAAAGATTGGGTTCTGCCGACGCTGCCACGATATCCCGCGAAAAGTAGGCCAGACGAGTGCACTGGCCCGGTCACGGTTTCCCGGAAACCTCGCCTGCCGCCTCGCGTATGGTCTGCATCAGGATCGATTGCGGCGCCGACGGCACGGCGTCGGCGCGCATCGTCAACCCGACCGGCCCCTTGGTCTCACCGGTATCGACCGGCAGAAGCGCCAGCCGCCCATCGGCGACATCGTCGGCGATGACGCCGTTGGAAATGATCCAGATCGCATCGCTTGTCCTGAGGAAAGCGCGGCCGAAGGAGTCCGACACCGTCTCGATTTGGTTCGGCAGGCTGGAGACGCCGTTGGCGATGAGGAAATTTTCGACCACCGGCCGGATGATCGAACCCCGCGTCGGCATCAGCACCGTGTAGTTGGCAAAACCGGCAAAGGGCGATTGCCGGCCATCGAGCAGCGGATGACCGGCGCGCACGGCAAACACCACCTGCTCGGAATAGAGATGCTCGAAGGAAAAACCCGCCATCTTCTCCGCCCCCGCCAGGCGCCCAACGACAAGGTCGAGATCGCCGACGCGAAGCTGCTCCAAGAGCACGGCGTTCTCGCCGGTGACGATCTTCACCCGGCTCCATGTCCTCTCCTTGAGGAAGAGTTCCATGGCCCGCGGCATGATCCGCGAGGAAACCGTCGGCAGCGCGCCGACGCGGATCGGCGGCGCATCGGCGAACTGCTCCTGGGAGACGGAATCGAGCCCCTGGCGCAGCGCCGTCAACGCGGCGCCAGCGTGGCGCAGGAAAACCTCGCCGTAGCGGGTGATCTTGATGCCCCGGCCGTCGCGCTCGAAGACGCCGACACCCAGCACCTGTTCCAGCTCGCGGATCGTCTTCGTCACCGCCGGCTGGCTGACATGCAAGAGCTCAGCTGCCTTCATGACGCTCTTCTGCCGCGCCACCTCGACAAAGGTCTGCAGATGGCGAAACTTGACGCGGCTGTCGATCATCGCTCACATAACTCCGGGGTTATTGGAAGGCCCAAAAATATCATTTTACTTAACCGGACCAAACATTCAATTTGCCGTTCAGGAGGAAGTGACGTGCAATTCGCCCGCATAAACGACGTAACGATCCACTATCAGGTCATCGGTGCACCCGCCGACAGGCCAGTGATCGTCTTCATCAATTCGCTCGGAACGGATTTCCGCATCTGGCGCGACGTCGTGGTGCGGCTTGCCGGCGAATTCGCCATCGTGCTTTACGACAAGCGTGGCCACGGCCTTTCCGATGTCGGCCAGCTCCCCTCATCGATCGAGGACCATGCAACGGATCTCGCCGGCCTGTTGGATCTTCTGTCGGTGAAGAATGCCGTCATCTCAGGGCTCTCGGTCGGCGGCCTCATCACCCAGTCACTCTATCAGCGCCGGCCGGACCTGGTGAGCGCGCTGATCCTCTGCGACACCGCCCACAAGATCGGCACAGCAGAGAGCTGGAACGCCCGTATCGCCGCCGTCGAGAAGAACGGCATCGGCAGCATCGTCGACGCCGTCATGGAGCGCTGGTTCACGCCCGCTTTCCGCCGACCGGAGAACACCGCCTATTCAGGTTATTGCAACATGCTGGTGCGCCAGCCGGTCGAGGGATACCTGGCCGCCTGCGCGGCGATCCGCGATGCTGATTTCACCGAGGCGGCCAAAACGATCACCGTCCCGACGATCTGCGTCGTCGGCGACCAGGACGGCTCGACGCCGCCCGATCTCGTGCTCTCGACCGCGCGCCTGATATCAGGCGCTCGTTACGAGGTCATCCGCGATTGCGCCCACATTCCCTGCGTCGAGCAGCCGGAAGCGCTGACGACGATCATCCGTGCCTTTCTCGCATCCATTCCACCTGGAGAAGTCAGTCCATGAACGAAACCGCGCCCTCATCCGAGCGCTATAGGCAGGGCATGGCGACCCGCCGCGCCGTGCTCGGCGACGCCCATGTCGACCGTGCCGCAGCATCTACGACGGAGTTCGACCGCCCCTTCCAGGAACTGATCACCGAAGCCGCCTGGGGCCATGTCTGGTCGCGACCGGGGCTGACAAAGCGCGAGCGCTCGATCGTCACCATCGCCCTGCTTGCAGCCCTCGGCCAGGATGACGAAGTCGCCATGCATGTGCGCGCCACCGCCAATACGGGCGCCTCTCGCGAGGATATCTGCGAGGCACTGCTGCATGTTGCGATCTATGCCGGCGTTCCCGCCGCCAACCACGCGATCAAGATCGCAAAGCAGGCCTTTGAACAAATGGACGCCGAACAGGCGGCCTGAGGGGGAGAGATGTCCGAATTACCGAACCGCAAGCCCGAAACCGGCGCCTTCTTCGCCAGGGATCGCGCCTGGCATGCGCCGGCGCTGACCCCGGGCTACAAGACCTCCCTACTGCGTTCGCCGCAGCGCGCGCTGCTTTCGCTCGACGGCACGATCTCCGAAATCACCGGCCCCGTCTTCGGCCATTCGATGATCGGCGAACTCGACAACGACCTAATCCTGAACTATGCGCGGCCCGGCGAAAGCGCCATCGGCGAGCGCATCATCGTCCATGGCCGCGTGCTCGATGAGCGCGGCAAGCCCGTCGTCGGCGCCCTGGTCGAGTTTTGGCAGGCCAATGCAGGCGGTCGCTATCGCCACAAGAAGGAAACCTATCTCGCGGCGATCGACCCGAATTTCGGTGGCTGCGGCCGCGCCATCACCGACGAGGAAGGCCGTTATCATTTCCGCACTGTCCGCCCCGGCGCCTATCCCTGGCCGAACGGCGTCAACGACTGGCGCCCCGCCCATATCCATTTCTCGATTTTCGGCCACGGCTTTGCCCAGCGCCTCATCACTCAGATGTATTTCGAGGGCGATCCGATGATCTGGAAATGTCCGATCGTCGGCACGATCCCAGACAAGGCGGCGATCGAGCAGCTGATCGCGCCGCTCGACTGGGGAAATACCATTCCGATGGATTCACGCGCCTATAAATTCGATATCGTGCTGCGCGGCCGCCGCTCGACGATGTTCGAAAACAGGCCGGAGGGCAACTGACCATGCAGCAGCTCGGCTATCTCAAGGAAACACCGTCGCAGACGGCAGGTCCCTACGTCCATATCGGCCTGACGCCGAATTTCTGCGACATATCGGGCGTCTACGACACCGATCTCGGCACCGCGATGATCAACGAGAAGACATCAGGCGAACGCATCACCGTCACCGGCCGCATCTTCGATGGCGCCGGTGCATTGGTGCGCGATGCCGTCGTCGAGATCTGGCAGGCCGACAGCGCCGGCCTCTACAACAGTCCCTCGGAAATGCGCGGCACCGCCGACCCGAATTTCAGCGGCTGGGGTCGCTGCCCGACCCGCGCCGAGGACGGCGTCTACAGTTTCGAGACCATCAAGCCCGGCCACGTTCCCTTCAAGGACGGCCGCAATATGGCCCCGCACATCACTTTCTGGATCGTCGCCCGCGGCATCAATATCGGCCTGCACACGCGCATGTATTTCCCTGAGGAGACCGAGGCCAACGCCGCCGATCCGCTGCTGTCCCGCATCGAACATCGCGACCGCGTCGCAACGATGGTCGCTACCCGCGACGGCGCGACCTGTCATTTCGACATCCATCTGCAGGGTTCGAAGGAGACGGTGTTTCTGGATATTTGAAGGCAGGGCTCGCAAGTCGCTTGTTCACGGGGCTCTGCGCAAGTAGCGTCCCCCTCACCCTACCCTCTCCCCGAGGGGAGAGGGGATGTGCCACACGAGATCACTTGCCCAGAAGGCGCCGGCGCCGCTTCGAGTCTCTTCTCCCCAGCGGGGAGAAGGTGGCGGCAGCCGGATGAGGGGGCCGCCACCACAAACCGAGACCATCATGACCATATCGCCCTTCGACCATCCTTTCCTTTCCGGCCTGCTCGGCGACGATGAGATCGCGTCCTATTTTTCCATCGAAGCCGATATCCGCGCGATGCTTTCCTTCGAGGCCGCGCTCGCAAGAGCCGAAGCCGCGCATGAGCTAATCCCTGCCGACGCGGCAAGGCGCATAGCTGACACCTGCGCCGTCTTCTCACCTGATGTGCCCTCTCTTCGCTCGGCAACGGCGAGGGACGGTGTCGTCGTCCCCGATTTCATCAAGCAGCTCCGCACTGCCGTCAGCGAGGAGGCGGCAAAAAGCCTGCATCTGGGGGCCACCAGCCAGGATGTCATCGACACAAGCCTGATGATCCGCCTGAAGGCCGTCGCTTTCCTGTTTGCCGGCCGGCTTTCCACAATTACCGCAGGGCTCGATGCGCTGGACCGCCAGTTCGGCCGCAACCGCCTGATGGGTCATACCCGCATGCAGGCGGCGATCCCGATCACCGTTTCCGACCGCCTCAACGCATGGCGCGCGCCGCTAACAACCTATCGCGACCGGCTGACGGAGCTAAGTTTTCCAGTCCAGTTCGGGGGCGCGGCCGGCACGCTGGACAAACTCGGACCACAGGCCGCCACCATCCGCGCCTCGCTCGCCCAGGAACTCGGCCTCGCCGACGCACCGCAATGGCAGAGCGGTCGTCTGCCGATCGCCGATATTGCCGGCCTGTTCGCGTCGATATCGGGCAGCCTCGGAAAAATGGGGCAGGATATCGCATTGCTCGCCCAAGCCGGCGATGAGATCGAAATCTCGGGCGGCGGCACCTCTTCGGCCATGGCGCATAAGCAGAATCCGGTTTCCGCCGAAGTCCTGGTCTCGCTCGCCCGTTTCAATGCCACAGCGCTTTCGGGCATCCACCAGTCGCTCGTCCATGAACAAGAACGTTCGGGCGCTGCCTGGACGCTCGAATGGCTGCTCCTGCCGCAGATGACGATGGCGACTGCGGCTAGCCTTCGCCTCGCCGGCGAACTTGCAGGAAATATCAAAAGGCTAGGAACCGCGTGACGCAAGACCTTCATGCATGGTCGGAAACCGGCTATGCATGATGTGATAAAATCAGGAGCAGTCCCCCGTGACCTTTCCCCTCTTCGATCTTTCCGGCCGCCGCGCCCTCGTCACCGGTTCCAGCCAGGGTATCGGCCATGCCATGGCACTCGGGCTTGCCGAGCATGGCGCTTCCGTCATCATCAACGGCCGAAACGCGCAAAAGGCTGAAGCCGCTGCCAAGGCGATCCGCGAACACAAGGGCCATGCGGTCAGCGCCGCCTTCGATGTGACCGATGCCGGGGCCTGCCGTTCGGCGATTGACTATATCGAGGCGGAAATCGGCCCGATCGACATCCTGATCAACAATGCCGGCATGCAGTTTCGCATGCCGCTCGAAACTTTCCCGGTCGAAAAATGGGACGAGCTTTTCCGCACCAATGTCTCCAGCATCTTCTATGTCAGCCAGCCAGTCGCACAGGCAATGATCGGCCGCGGCCGCGGCAAGATCATCAACATCGCCTCGGTTCAGGCCGAGCTCGCCCGTCCTAACATTGCTCCCTACACCGCGACCAAGGGCGCTGTGCGCAATCTTACCCGCGGGATGGCGACAGACTGGGCGAAACACGGATTGCAGGTCAATGCCATCGCGCCGGGCTATTTCAAGACACCGCTCAATCAGGCGCTCGTCGACGATCCGAAATTTTCCGCCTGGCTTGAGAACCGCACGCCGGCCGGCCGCTGGGGTGATGTGAAGGAATTGGTGGGGGCTGTCGTCTTCCTGGCGTCAGACGCGTCGTCCTTCGTCAACGGCCACATGCTGATGGTGGATGGCGGCATCACCGCCTCGCTTTAGGCCAGCCGATCGGCATCGGTTCGGCTGCGTGCCCGATTTTTGGTAGAAGAAGCTCTCTATCGCAAATGTCGTGCTTGCCGGTGGGATCCAAGGTCAAGATGGCGGCAATTTGCTTTTTCGATCGCGCGCAACCATCTAATAGGCATGACTTGCGGGAAAATGTCCTCACCCCCAGCAGCCCATTTACCGAAAACCAACCATACTGGGTTGCTTTCCGAGGCGAAAGCCGATTGCTTAGGAAAATCTACTTCTTCTTCCGCTAGCGGTTAGGAGAATGAAAGGGGGCATAGGCAAACCCGTGGATTTCTGCTGCTTCGCATCGGGATAAACTACGATTACGATGGCGATGCGGGAAGGCCGGTTTGAAGAACGATGACGACAGAACTGTTTCAAGTTAAATTTTGGGGTGTCCGCGGCAGTATTCCCGTATCAGGCCCCGAGTTCGACCGCTACGGCGGTAACACTTCCTGCATCGAAATCCGCTGTGGAAACCGCCGGATGATCTTTGATGCGGGTTCGGGCCTGCGCGAGGCCGGACTGTCGCTGATCGCCGAAGGCGTCAGTGACGTCGACCTTTTCTTCAGCCACTGCCATTACGACCACATCATCGGCCTGCCCTTCTTCAAGGCGATCTACTATCCCTCGATCAACGTCAACATCTGGTCCGGCCATCTCGACGGCAAGATGAGCACGCGGGAAATGGTCGAACAGTTCATCAGCCCGCCCTGGTTTCCGGTCAAGACCGACATCTGCCAGGCGACGATGAACTTTCGCGATTTCCATCCCGGTCAGGTGCTCAATCCCCACGAGGGCGTCGTCATCAAGACCTTCATGCTGAACCATCCGGGCGGCGCCATCGGCTACCGCATCGAATGGCAGGGCCGATCGATAGCTCTCATTTATGATATCGAGCATATTCCCGGCGCTTACGATCCGGTCTCGCTAGAGATGATGCAGGACGCCGATCTCGTCGTTTACGACTGCACCTACAATGAAGACGAGATGCAGCGCTTCAAGGGTTTCGGCCATTCGACCTGGCAGCACGGCACCGAGCTTGCGAAGATGGCAGGCGCCAAGCGCTTCGCCCTGTTCCACCACGCGCCCTCCCGCACCGACGAACAGCTGGCCCAGATGGAAGCACAGGCGCAAGCCGCCTTCCCCGAATCCTTTGCCGCCCGCGACAATCAGATCGTGGTGATCTAAAGCTTCAGAAGCGCCGACGACGGCGACCACAGGACGGCGGGATGCCGGCCTGTCATGGCGAACAATGCCGACAGGAAATTCCACGCAGCCGCGTCATGCACCAGATGGTGGGCAAGCACGCCGATAGGCTCGTCGCTGCCGGCAAACCGGTCACGGAGCTCCGCCACCAGTTCGGCCACCAATTCCGCTTCTCCCCGTCCGCCGCGTGTGCCGTGCCAGTCGATGATGTCGACATGGGTGTTGAGAAGTGGCACCGGGCTCTCCTGTTTTGCCCGCCCGTAGACCGAAAGGGCTGCAAATCCCAGCCCTGGCAGTGCCGGGATGAGGGCGGCATCGATGCGATTCCACGGCGGCACCAGCATCGGCAGGAAGCCGGCCGGATGCAGCCGCTGCAGCAAGCGGAACCCTTCATGCAATTCGCCGAGCACGGTTTCCGCCGGCCGCTCGCCGCCGAGTTCCTGTTTTTTTCCCCCCGGTCCTCCATAATTCGTATGCGACCAGCCATGCACGGCGACGGCAACGGCGGTTTCCCTTGCGAGTCGCGCGGCTAACTCCTCCCCGGTCAAGCCGGGAATGACGGCGAGCGTCAGCGGAATCTCGTGCTCGCCGGCTAATCCAATCAGCGTCTCCAGCGCTTGCGTCGGCTCGACGGCATCGTCGTCCCGCAGCCAGAACCGCGCGACGCGGCCGGCGGCCTGCCAGCGGTCGAGTTCTCGCCGCAGGGGCTCCCATGCCATGCTGTCGGTCATCACATCACTCCCTTCCCGCATTGTCTTGCAATATCCCGTCCAGGATGCGTGCCGCCATCGCAAGTGAACGCTCCTCGAGCACGAAGCGCCGCGCCGCCTGCCCCATTGCGTCGCGCCTTTCCCTGTCGTCGAGCAAGGCAGCCACGGCACTGGCATAGGCGGCCACGTTGCCATCCGGCGTCAATAGCCCGGTGACCTCGGCCTCGACCACCGCCGGCACTCCCGCCGTTTCCTGCGCGACGACGGGCAGGCCGGCGGCCTGGGCCTCCAGATAGGCAAGGCCGTAAGCCTCGCCGCAGCCCGGCCAGACATAGATGCCGCCGCGCCCGAGCAGTTCGGCAATCTCGACGGCATTCCGCTCGCCAAGCCACTCGACGCGGTTGGAAAGGCCGGCAAACAGCGCCTGCACCTCTTGTCGCATCGGACCATCGCCGATGACCGCGAGCGTCCAGGGCCGATCTTCGATCAGCCGCAATGCCTTTGCGAGCATCACGTAGCTCTCCATCTTGTCTCCGGCCCGCATCATCGCGACCGTCATCAGCCGGTGCGGATCGGGCGTCGGCGACACAGCTTCGAACAATGCCGTGTCGATGAAGGGTTTCAGATGGGCAAGTCGCGCCTCTGGAAAGGCGGCTGCAAGACCTGCCTGATCGCGCTCCGTGAAACTGATGTTAACCGCCGCCCGCATGATCGCCTCGCCGACCGGCTTTTGGACAGCCGCCCAGCCGGTCCTGTCGCGCTTTGCCGCATAGGAGGCTTCGGCGGTGACATAAGGAATGGCGAATTCGGCGGATATCGCCGGCCCGAAAGGGTCGGGTGATTTGTAATAGGGGTGGTAGCAGAACCAGAGCTCGGGTTGCGGCGCGGATTTCCATTTCCACCGCAGCCGCTCCAGTTCGGCACGAATGGCGGGTTCGAGCGCCGCGGCCGCCTCCGGCGTCGCCGTATAGGTGCGGAATTCGGAGGCCACGTCGACCTCATGCCCGGCAAGCTCCAGCGCCCGGATCAGCAGCCGCGCCATCAGCCGGTCGCCTGACGGCACCGGGTGGTTCGGCGATTTCATCGGTGCGTAGAAAGCCACCCGCATTGACACCTCTCACAAGACACACTGTTTACCTCAGGCACTCGCGCCTGCGGCGAAAATTTCCGCTATTGTCCCTTTCCCTAAAACTTGCGCATAAGCATATGGAATGTGATCGCGATCGAAGCAATTCCGCCTCTTTCTCAATCTCTATGGGCCTGCGGTTACATCGACAAGAACGGGAATGAATGACGACGGTCTCGGCCACAGGGATTTTTTCGGAACGCACGATCAGAAGGGCAAGGCTCGGTTCCGGCCTCGTCATTTTCATCTTCGTCCTGCTGCATTTGTCAAACCATGCAATTGGCCTGATTTCTGTCGCCGCCGCCGATAAAGGCGCCCATCTCTTCCTCATGATCTGGCGCAATCCTGTCGGGACCGCCATCTTCTATTCGTCGGTCCTCATCCATATCGCGCTGGTGCTGCGCGCCATCTACATGCGCCGCAGCCTCGTCATGCCGAAGGGGGAAATGGCGCAGATCGTGCTCGGCTTGATGATCCCGCTGCTTCTGATCGATCATGTCATCGGCACGCGTATCGCCCACGCGTTCTACGGCTACATCGATGACTACGACGCGGTCGTCAGCATGCTCTGGATCAGGAATCCGACAAACGGTATGCGGCAGGCGCTCGGTGTCGTCGCCGTCTGGATCCACGGCTGCATCGGCATCCATTTCTGGCTGCGCTACCGCCCCTGGTACCCGAACTACGCGCCCCTCCTGCTGGCGCTTGCGATCCTCGTGCCGGTGCTCTCGCTGCTCGGCTTCGTCGAGATGGGCCGCACGCTCGCCGACCCCTCCTACCGGCAGGCAATGACGATCAGCGCCTACAAGGAGGGCGTCAACACCCACTACACCTCGAATCCGGAGGTTCACCGCCAGGTCGCCATGATCCGCGCTGGGCTCTACGGCGCCTTTTCGGCCTCGCTGCTCATCGTCGTCGTCGCCCGCGCCCGGCGCAAGCTGAAGGAGCGGCTCAACCAGGTTGCTGTGCATTATCCGGGCGGCGAGGTGATCCGCGTGCCGCGCGGCTTCTCGGTGCTGGAAGCAAGCCGGCTCGGCGGCCTGCCGCATTATTCCGTCTGTGGTGGCAAGGGCCAGTGCTCGACATGCCGGGTACAGATCCTCGGCGACTACGAAAATCTACCGCCCCCCGACAAGATGGAGCAGACGACGCTGAGGCGCATCAATGCCGGCCCGGATGTCCGGCTCGCCTGCCAGCTTCGCCCGAACAGCGACGTTGCGGTCGCGCCGCTTCTGGTGCCGGCGGTCGAAGCGGCGCTGCCTGCCAACAGCCAGGAGACGAGCCCGGGCCGCGAGCGCGAGATCGCCGTGCTCTTCGTTGATATCCGCCATTTCACCACGCTGACGGAAACCCGCCTGCCCTTCGACGTCGTCTTCCTGCTGAACCGCTATTTCGCCATCATCGGCAAGGCTGTGGAGCAGGCGGGCGGGCGGCTCGACAAGTTCATCGGCGACGGCGCCATGGCGCTTTTCGGCCTCGGCACCACGCCGGAGGAGGCGTGTCGCCAGGCGCTCAGCGCAGCAGCTACGATCGTCGCCGAAATCGAGAAACTCGCCGCGGAACTCGCTGATGAACTGGCGCTGCCGCTGCGCATCGCCATCGGCATTCACACCGGCCCCGCCGTCGTCGGCACGATGGGATATGGCCGGGTGCGCAGCATGACGGCCATCGGCGATACCGTCAACGTTGCGAGCCGGCTCGAGAGTGCCGCCAAGGAATTCGAAGCGGCGATCGTGATTTCCGAACCGGTGGCAAGTCTTTCCGGCGCCGATCTTTCCGGCATCGAAAGCCGTGAAATCAGCGTGCGCGGCCGGGCCCTGCCCTTGAAAGTCTATGTCATTCCGAGAGAGAAAGCGGCAGAACCGCTCGAAGGAAAAGGCTGATGTCCGGCAGGCCCTGGCTGACCACCAAATACTGGAAGCGCCGCCTACGCAAGGCGCGCAATGCCGCCGCTTCGCGCTTCTTCAACACCCGCTTTGGCCGCCGCCTGCTGATCGAGAATATCGGCCCCCGCGTCATCTCCATGACGGTTGACGCCGGCGACCATCTGATGACCTTCTCGCCCTCGGACTATATCGGCCGCAAGGTCTTCCGGAAGGGGCATTTCGAGCGTGAGGCCGTCGACCGGCTGATTATCATCCTGCGCGAGCGCGGCCTGCTCAGAAAGGATGCGACGCTGCTCGAGATCGGCGGCAATATCGGCACCCAGACCGTCTATTTTGCCCTCAGCGACACCTATACCAAGATCGTTAGCATCGAGCCCGACCCGCGCAATTTCCCGCTGCTTCAGCTCAACATCCGCCAGAACCGGCTGGAGGAAAAGGTCCGGCTCGTCAATTGCGCCGCCGGCGAGAGCGAAGGCGAGATCGACTTTTTCCTCAACCTCGACAATCACGGCAAGAGCAGCGCCATCCGCCAGGGCCCGAGAGACAAGAAGATCAGCGTGCCGGTGAAACCGGTTTCCGAGATCCTCGCCGCGCTTTCGGTCGATCCGGCGTCCATCGGCCTCGTCTGGATGGATATCGAGGGCTATGAGCCGGTCGCCTGCCGGTCGATGCAGTTGCTGCTTGAGCGCCGCGTACCGCTCTACATGGAGTTCACGCCGCTCTTTTACGGACCAGAAGGAACGAAAGCCTTCAAGAGCATGCTTTCCGGGTTCTACGAGGATTGTCTCATCATCTTCGAGGACCGCGAAGAGGAAATAAAGGTTCGCGACCTGCCGGGCGATTTCGATCAATACAACGTGCTCTTCCTACCCTAAGGCGCGTCGCGATCTTTCAGATTCGATAGCCATTGCCCCGTTTGTGCCGATCGCCCCTCTCTCCTGTCTACGCGACCTCTGCCGAACTCCCGTCATAGCTCTTGTTCGCCGCATTCTGCACCAAGGCGATGGCGATCGGTGGGAAGAGAAAGCTCCAGAAGGCGAGCCAGGGGATAGAGATCAGGCGCCCCTTGCCGCTTTCGCTCCCGCGATCGTTGAGGAGATCGGCGAGCGTCACCAGCAGAACCGGCAGGCCGAGCGGCACGAGGATCGCGACCAGCATGGCGGCAAGTGGTGTGAGCAGGCGCTGCGAGGGTGCAGCTCCCGCAAGTTCGCCATGGATGCGGTAGGACCAATAGGCAAAATAGATGAAGGCGGCGATCGTGATGACGAGCACCAGGAAGGCCAGAAGCAGCGTGATCTCGAAGTAGCCGCTCGCCTCGAGATCATCGACCTGAAAGCCATAGACGCCAAGAGTGAGGAGGAAGATCAGCACGAGTGGCGTGGTCAGGATCGCGGCGACGATTAGCGGCGATCGCTTTTGCGGCGCGATCGGCCTGTGGCGCCTGCGCGGCGTGTCGTCGAAAGCCAGATGCTGTGCCGGCAGCAGCAGGATGATGGCAATCACCAGACAGGAAAGAAAACCCAGGATGACAGGCAGACCGCGTTGGTCTGCCTGATATAACCAGGAGGCGCCGCCGGGAGCGAAGGCCGAGCTCAGGATCGTTGTCGACAGCAGCGTGAGCGCGCAGCCGAAATCGATCTTACCAGGCCGCCCGCCGACCAAGAATATGGCGATCGCAAGCGGAAAAACAGCCCGGACTGTGCCGAACAACAGTCCGAACAGAAAGAGAAAGACCGGCGACGCCCAGAGCGCCGGCGCCGGCACGACGCTGACGGCGACAAGGGCGCAGACGATAAGCGGTACTATCAGCGCCGGCCGTCCATAGCGGCTGGCAACGACGAAGGCCAGGAAGGCGCCGAGGATCCAGCCGGCATTGGAGCCGAGATAGAAGATTGCGACAGTCTGATAGTCGCTCCTGGTCTCCCGCGCAATCACCGGAAAAACCGTGGTTAGCCCCTGCCCGCCGACGGCCAGAAGCAGCGAGGCAAGGAACAGCGCCCAACAACGATAAGTGCTGAGGAAATCGGCCAGCGTCCATTCGACCTTGCTGGAAGGCAGAGGGGTGTTATCCATCAATGAAACGGCTCCATTCGAAATCATCGCTCTTCGCTCTCGATGGCGACCGGTGAAATACCGGCCTTGACGCAAATAGAAAGACGCCCACGATTTTCGAGAGGATTGGAGGCCATTTAATCGCGGACTCCTCATTCGCGCCCAACAAGGTGAACGCCGGCGGGAGATGGGCCACGAACCGACATCTTCAGCAGCTGCAGCCAAGCTGTCTGTGCCGGGCGGAAGGCTCACATCAACGCCTTGTGCAAGTCCGCAAAAAGCGGTTAGCTGCCATCGCTGGGGACGCTCATTTCTGCACAGTTAGACAAGCACTGAGACGTGTCCGCATTTCGAGGTGAAATCTCGTGCGTTGGTCTAAACCGCTTAGAGTGCATCTCGGTGTCCTGGTCGTCGCATCGCTGCTCTGCACGTCGATGCCGATCATCTGGATGGCGTTCAGGCAGGGAAGCGATGCCGCGGTGAATGCCGGCGCGCAGCAGATGCGCGGGATGAGCCTGCGGCTGATCGAGGGATACCGCAACACGCTGCAAGGAGGCACCGAGGCGGTCGCGCTGGCATCGACCCTGCCGCAGCTCGTTTCTGCGCCGCCTCACGATATCGAGGCAAAAGAGGAATTCTTTCTCGAAGCTCTGCGAAACGTCCCAGAGGCAACGAGCATCTACACCGGATACCCTGATGGCTCGTACCTGCAGGTCATCAATATCGCAAGGGAGGATGTTCGCCAGACCCTTGCAGCGCCTGACGACGCGGCTTACGCGATCAGAACGATCGCAGAGAGGCAAAGCGCGGACGTCATATCGACGCTTCGCTTTCTCGACAGCCGGGCAAGACCGATCGGCGAGCGGAACGTCGAATACGCATCCTTCGATCCGCGACAACGCCCCTGGTACCAATCCGTCGTTCAGGATGGCGTCCCGGTCTCTGTCGGACCCTATGTGACCGGAACGCTCAATGTTCCTACGCTGACCATTGCAGGTCCGATGAAGGCTGATCGCCAGGTGGTCGTCGGCATCAACATTCACCTGCAGACGATCGGCCGCCTGCTGGACGCGCAGGGGATTTCGCCGCATGCCCGCGCCTACATCATCGATGAAGACGGCAATCTCGTCGCCCATTCCGACCCTCAGATCATGAGCAGGATCATCGGATTATGGGCGAGAACATCAGGCGCATTCGCCGCGACGGCAAACAGTTTCGACAAGAGTCTTGAAACCGTGGCTAGGCTGCGGCGGGATCGCGCATTCGCAAGCGGTGGCGCCGCACGGTTCGATCTCGATGGCGCAAGTTATCTGGTGCAGATGGCCCCTATCAGCGTGTCTGGCCTGTTCCGGGGAAGCACGGCCGCAATCGTCGTGCCGCTCGAGGACCTCGTGGCCGAAGCCAATCGGCTGCTCGTGCGCAATCTCCTGATCGCCAGCGCCCTGTTGATCGCGGGTGTCGGTGCATCCGTGGTGCTTTCCCGCATGGTCAGCCGCTCTCTCTATCGGCTCGCCGACGAGGCGCGCAGGATCGGCGATCTCGACGTCGGCGAGAAGGCCCCGTCGCATTCCTGGATAACGGAGATCAACACGCTGGCGAGCGCGCTCTCGGCAAGCCGTCATGCGATTGGCCAGTTTGCCCTTTACGTTCCGCGTGAGGTGGTGCGGCGGATCGTCAGCCCCGAAGGGCGAGCGGTCGTCAAGGCGAAGCGGCAGGATGTGACGGTGCTGTTCACCGATATCAGAGACTTCACGACCATATCCGAGCTCAATTCGCCCGAGGACGTGGTCGATACGCTGTCGGCCTATTTCGAACGGCTGAACACCATCGCCGAGCAGAATGGCGGCACGGTCGTGCAATATCTCGGCGACTCCATTTTCGTCATGTGGAACGCTCCCGTCCCGGATATCCAGCATGTCGAACACGGCTGCCGATGTGCGCTTGCCATGAAAGCGGCAATCGACAACCTCAACGAAGAAAACAGAGGGAATGGCCGTCCGGAGCTCGTCACGCGATTTGGCCTGCACACCGGCCCGGCGGTCGTCGGCAGTTTCGGAGCGATTTCGCGCCAGCAGTACACGGCCATGGGCGATACCATCAATGTCGCGTCACGGCTGGAAGGGTTGAACAAGGAGTTTGGGACGTCGATCCTGGTGAGTGCGGCCATTTACGACGCGGTGGGAGATTGCTTCAACCTTCGCTCGCTGGGCCTCGTACAGGTCAAGGGGCGCGCCGAGAAGGTCGATATATGGGAGTTGGTTGGGGAGAGTGGTGGCTAGGCTGCCAAGCCTCCCTCATCATTCTTGCCACCACTTGGCTTTTTCAAGTGTGACCTTGCGCAGCACATTGTGGCTGTCGCGAATCCGGATCTCGATGACCTTGCCTTTGTTTCCTTTTTTCACCTCAGTACACACTGCGGACACCGCCGGAAACAATGGGTCATGAAGATCACTCATTCCAAGAGCGGCCGCAGCTCTTTCTGCCGATTCTGCGGTCATGTTGAAGCCGCATGTCGATTTCGTAAAAATATGAAAGTACCTTGCCGCTGAGGCTGTGCGATCGTCAGCCTCGACGTGGCTCGCGGCGGAAAGAACAAGCGCAAAAGCGCCTAAAATACGCAGATTCATTACAACATCCTCCAATATAATTTCTGAGCGCAAGACAGCCGGTGAGGCTCCCTCACCCGCCTCAAACCAGCTTCTTCGCCTCTGTTTTCGTATGCTCATGATACTTGTTCTCGCGCAGCGTTCCGAAAAGCTTCAGGCTCTCCAGATGCTCGCGCTGGGCGCGGTAGAACTCGTTGAGGAATAGCCGCTCCTGGCCTGATTTCACCGTGTCTGGATAGCGGATCCTTCGGGTGATGGTTTTGACGATCTGGACGATTTCCTGATGGTTGGATGTCTTGCTGGAATCGCGGAGCACGTCTTCCAGCGTCTGCAGCTCATATTTGCCGTAGACGTCGAGATGCTCTGCCAAGAATTCGAAGGCCTGCTGTGAGGATGCGGCGGCGGGGGCAGACAAAACGAGGTCGGACAGCAGCACGGAGCGCGGATTGTCGACGACAAGCGTGCCAGCGATGATGTCGCCGATCCTTTGCCGCCGTCGGTTGGCAAAGGGAACGACTACGACCACAAGAAACCAGAGGGTCGTCAGACCGTTTTCCCATGCCGATTGAGTGCCAACCGAGGCCAGAAGGCCCATCGGGGCGAAGATCTCGACCTCCTTCATCAGGTTGCGCGCGGTGACCTGGTGCGGGGTCAGCCGGCGTCCGTCCACGTTGATGACGCGGATGCCGGTTATTCTCTTTCCGAGCGTGCGTCCGTTCCAGATGAGCTCGGAGAGAATGTAATAGGGGGTCTGCACCAGAAAACCGAGCAACACCATCAGCATTCCCTGGGCGCTCGCAGGCAAAACGCCTGTGAAGACGATCGCAAAAGCACAGATGAAGATGACGATCGTGGTGAAGAGGATGTCGAGGAATTGCGCCCCGAAACGCGTTCCGAGCGAGGCAATGGCGAAAGTGATCGGGACGCCCTCCGGCGGGATGAACTGTCCGGCGCGCTTGCCGTCCTTGACCGACTGGTTCATCGCGCGGCCTCGCGCGAAGCTTTGCTTTCCCGGCCGCCAAGCAGCAGCCAGCCGATCCAGAAGAGACCCATCCCCCAGCCGATGACGAGGCGCAAGGTCGGATCCTGTATCAGCTGGCGCAGAAATCCTTCGATGAAGGCTGCCACGACGAGCATGAGTGCGGCAAGGATCGCGAGTTTGACGGCATCATGGGCCTGGTGGCGCAACTCTTCCTTTCGCGTTCTCGCACCCGGAAGGAGAACGGCAAGTCCAAGTCTTGCACCGCCCGCACAGGCAATGGCGATTGCCGCGAGTTCGGTTACGCCGTGGATCGAGAGCCAGGCAAACACGTCGTAGCCGAGCCCCTTCCGCGCAAACATCGCGAAAAAAGCGCCAAGGATCAGGCCATTGTAAAAGGTCAGGACAAAGCTTGGCACCGAAACGAAAACGCCGAGCGTGAAGATCAGGACGACGATGCTCGTATTGTGGGAAAACAGGAACGCGGAAAATGCGGCCAGCCGGTCGCTGTCGTGCTGCCCTTCGTCGCCATAGATCGTCGATCTGAGATAATCGCCCGATGCATCGGGCGTGCGCTGATCGGCCATCTCGGGGGGCACGAAGGTGTAGAACCAGCTCGGGTCGTTTTCGTAGAGCCTGTATCCGGCCAGCGCGCCGAGAATGAGCGCCAGGAAGCCGATGAACAGAGGCAGGGCCGAGCGACGCACCGCCTGCGGAATACCCTGCGTCAGCAGGCGAGTGATCAGCCCGCCGAGGCTTTCCTGCGGAGCGTAGACGACGAGATAGGCCCGGGCGCAGAGGCTTTCCAGGTACGCGATCAGGGCGCGGTCGAGGGAGATGTCGCGCGCCACGCTTAGCGAGTTCATTGCCTGCCTGTAGCCGCTAGCGAGATTGCGGACCTCGTCATAGCCGAGCGCAGCTGCACCGCCTTGCTCGGCACGCTTCACAAGATCGTCCAGCTGACGCCAGTGCGCCTCGCGTTCCACCCGAAAACGCGCCGAGCGCAGCATATCGTTCTGGACAGCGCCGGCGTTGACCGTCGCGCCCTGATCTATCCTGCCGTCGATACCGATATCCATCATATCATCTCACGGGATTTGATTTCGATGTAGCGTGCAATGAGATCCGAGGTCAGTGCTTCCGGTGTGCTATCAAGACAAAGTACGCCGAGACGCACGAGCTTTTCCATGACGGCGCGCCTCTCGTGAAGGATCTGGCGCGCTGCGACGGAGCGGGCTACGGCGTCCAGGGTCGTCTCTTCGGGTTCCACAAACTTTGCCAGCATGGGATCGCGCAAGGCGACGTAGACGATGAAATGATGCCGGGCGAGCACCTGTATGTTCTCGATCATCAACTCCGCCGTGATGGTGTCGACAAAATCGGAGAATATCACGATTAGCGAGCGTCGCTTCAGACGTCCTGACAGATGCGTCAGTCCCAGCGTATGGTTGGTCTCCTGGGTTTCATAGCGCAACCCGGCGCACACCGTCTGCAATCGCGGAAAGGCCGATCTGCCGGGCAGGGCCGGCACGAACAGGCGCGGGCGGCTGTCGAAGCTGTAGAAGCCCACGAGATCGCCGGCGAGCCCTGCGCCCCAGCACATGGCGAGCGCCGCATTGATGGCGCGATCGAGCTTGGTGAATCCGGCGAGCTGCTCGGCCATCAGCCTTCCGGAATCGATGCACAAGATGACCTGATGGTTTCGTTCGGCCCTCATCTCGCGCACGACGAGACTACGCATTCGGGCGGAGCGTTTCCAGTCGATGCTGCGCGGATCCATGCCGCTTGCAAATTCCCGCAGCTGATGGAATTCCGATCCCTCGCCGCGCAGCCGCAGATCCTTCTGGCCGCCTTCGAGCGGCAGGATCTGGGTTTTTATCGCTCCTGAAAGGACCGGCGATATGTCGGGCAGAACGGCAATCTCTTTTCCCACAGGCATCCGCGCGATGATGTCGAGCAGCTTCAATCGCGATGGCCATTTCAGCCACAGTTCTTTGACCGCAAATTGTCCCCGTCGCGTCAGCTGAAGATCCAGAGAGGCCTTAACCTCTCCTTCTCCAGCACCCGATGCAGGGTTGAGCCATCTGATTTCGGAGACGACGAGCTCGGGAGCGAGATCAAGCCGGATTTCGATTTTACGAGACAGCGCTTTCTTCTGCGGCCTGATGCCGACAATGAATTCGGCGGTGTGGCCGACAAAGCCTTGCGGCGGCAGATCGAAATCGATCGTCATCCTGCCCGACAGGTTTGAGATAACAAGATCGGCGACCGTCACTACCGCGAGCACAAGCCACATGACAAGCAAGAGGTAGCCGACGTCGCGCCACCACACGCTGGCGAAGACCGTCACCGCAGCAGAAATCAGAACGAGCGCGATCAGATATGACGATGGCCGCATTTAACGGGGTGCATCCACGCGGTTCTTGATGTTGCGAAGCACCTCGTCCGGCGTGCGGCCATCGATTTCGGCCGAAGGCGAAAGAATGATGCGATGGCGCAGGGCGGGTACCAGCAAAACCTGGACATCGTCAGGCAAGCCGTAATCCCGGCCCTCGAACGCCGCACGCACGCGTACTGCCGAGGCAAGAGCATCGGCCGCGCGCGTGGATGCCCCATAGAGAATGTCGGGATCGGAGCGTGTGGCGCGCACAAGGTCGACGATGTATGTCAGTATCGTTTCGTCCAGATGGATTGCGTCTATCAAGGCGCGTCCCGCAGCAAGCGCGGCGCTGGTGACGAGCGGACGGATGCCGGCATTGCGCGCATCCGATTTCAGCGCCTGGCTGGCGTGTCTGGATAGAATGGCGATTTCCGTATCCCAGTCGGGAAAATCGACGACGAGCTTGAACAGAAAACGATCGAGCTGTGCTTCCGGCAGAGGATAGGTGCCCTGCTGCTCGATCGGGTTCTGCGTGGCGAGCACGAAGAAATTGGACCCGAGGGAATAATCGGTCCCGTCAAGCGTGACCATCCGCTCGTTCATGGCCTGAAGCAGGGCGGACTGCGTCTTTGGCGGCGCTCGGTTGATCTCGTCGGCAAGAAGAATGTCGGTAAAGACCGGGCCCTTGGTCAGGTGGAACTGGTTTGTCTGAAAATTGAAAAGATTGACACCCAGAACATCGCCCGGCATCAAGTCGGGCGTGAACTGGATGCGACGATAGTCCAGCGCCATGGCAGCGGAAACGGAACGGGCGAGCAAGGTTTTTGCCGTGCCGGGAGGACCTTCCACAAGGCAGTGCCCGCCGGCAAAGATCGAGATCAGGACGAGGTCGATAATCGCATCCTGCCCCTGTACCACTTTGCCGATCTCGCCACGAACCGTGGCAATAAGATTGCGAAATTCACCTAGATCCAAGGTCTATGCTCCCCAGCGACTTTCTGAATATTTCGAGATTGCGGTGCAAATCTGCCCGCGTCATTACATGTCCACGATCGATCAGCGCCTGCGCTGACGAATGCAATGCCTTCGCCGTCGCCTGATCGCGGCGCGCCAGGCGCTGAAACAGCCGCTCTATACCAGCCTCGTTTCCGGCTCCGGGGCCGAAAAAAAGTTGCGCTTTGTCGGCGAGCAGATGGAGCACGAACTGCCCCGTCATCCGGCCATCATTGCCCGACAGGCGCAGCAGACGCGCCGTGGCTTCGATCGCAGCGGTCTTCGACATTTCGATGTTTGCGGATGCCTCGCGCAAAGGCGGGCCGAAGCGATAGGCGCCGCGCCAGAAGCATATCGCCGCGACAAGGATGAGCGTTCCCCAGATGACGGACAAGGGATAGGCGAAGAACCGCTTCAGGTCGCTCGCTGAGCGCTCATAGGTACGGCCCTCATCAACCGGTTTCTTGCTGTCCAGCGGTTGGCCTGATGTATCCAGATAGACCGGCCGGGTTTCGCCCGCCTTACGCAACAGCGTGACGAGCGACACGGCAAAAGAGGCATTATCGGCCAGAGCCAACCCATGATTGTTCAACAGATCGGGATCCGACAGCAGATAGACGCGGGGGTAGTTCTCGCATCGGACGAGAAGCGCACCCGTCAGCGTGCCCGCGAGCTCCTTACAATTGGACGGCAGACTCGCCAGATCGAAGGTTTGTGCATGATACAAGGCGATCCGGATTGGCTGGTCCGGTTTCAGGTAAGGATGCGCCTCTTCAAATCCGTTCTCGCTTCGATTGAGACCCAGATCCGAATAACCGATCCTGTCGAGTTCACTGCGAATATCGGTGAGATCAATCAGTCCCGATTCGCTGGCAACACCGTCGATCGACACGTTGCCGCGCCATTTCGGCATGATGATCAGTGTCGGCAGCGCGTAGTGGCTCGCCTCCTCGGCCGGGTTTTCCGGACCCAAATCATTCGTTTTCTCGTCGGCCTGAGGTGCGGCAACCCCGTTTTGGCGTATCGACAAGGGAACGATGCGCAGCGAAATTTCTGAACGCGCTCGGGCGATATGAGAGTCAGATCGGAGGACAGGTATTCCCTTGGCTTGCAGCCACAACTCCAACCCCTTGTTGCCGAGGGGCGAGCGGTCGTAATCGCTGCCGCGTGACAGCGCAAAGACTGCCAACGCCGCCAGCGCAAGCAACAGCCCCAGAAACAGAAGCGGCGCCGAATTACGCATTGGCCAATCTGCCTATCGACAGCACGCTGCGCGCCGCCCCGAGAATGACGCCGAAATGGCTCTCCGTCAGCGGGCGGCCGCCGTAGTGAACAAGTTCTACCGCCGTGAGCAGATTTTCGAGGCGATCGCGGTCGGGCATATTTTCCGGCAGACGGGCGAAAACGGCCCGTTCCGTATCCGAGCGGAAAAGACGCGTTCCCGTGATGTCAGCGGCGTGAAGCAGGCAATGCCTGAGCAGGAGGACAAGCGCCTGCCGTCGATCCGCCATAGCCGCAATGCGCTGCAGGAAATCACCAGGCCTTTCCTCGGCCTCCGCTGCTGACGTCCGCCAGCTTTGCGGCGCCTCTCCCTGCCGCTTGATGTCGCGTGGAGCAGACGAGAGCAGGACACCGCCGTTTCCGAAGCAGATCCACAAGCCGATGACTGCGACGAGACCGACAAGCACGACCGCAACCGCTAGAGGACCAGCGACAACCGGCTCCCGCGGGATCATCAACGGCGGCCTGCTTTGCGGTGACGAAGATGTGGTATTCGATGCCGGCTCGGTGTTTACAGAGGCATCGCCATAGACGAGCGTGCACCGAAGGCCATTCTGCGAGCACTGCGCGGCATATTCTGCTCCCGCGGCGCTCCTTTGATGATCGCCACCCTCAACCTGCTGACCGGTACTATCCTGCGCCCGCGCAGGCGAAAACTGAGCCGAGGCGGCGAGCAACAGAGCCACCAACAGACCGAGGTTGCGGATGGTCATGCTCTAGGCAAAGACCTCTGCTCTCGCTTCGGGACGCAGCGGATCCTGCCCGAACTTGTTCGGACCTTCGGTGCCCGGAAGTACGCTGATCACGAAAATCACAAGAACCGAAATGAAGATAACAAACGGAATGAAGCACGCGACGATGAGTCCGAGATACCACCAACCGGAAATGTTGCGATCATGAAAGCGGCGAACCTGAAGGGCTATCTGCGGCAGGATCAATGCGAGTGAAATCAATCCCCCGATTACCGAGAAAGGGTTGGACAATGACGAAGCACTATTCGGCGTAAGCAAGAAGCTCACAAACCAGAGTGCGACGCCCAGTCCCCAATTGAACAACTGAAACCACCAATATTCCGAGCGAGATGCCCTGCCGGAGAAGGTGACGTATTTCTGCGTTAGAACTGTCCGTACAGCTTCAGTAAACCCCATTTCCATGCCCCCATTTATGCTTGCTGTAAACACGGCGACGACTCACCATCGTCTTGCCACGACAGTCGTCTCGGATGAAAAACAGCTACAATTCAAGCGCAGAAATTGCAATAAGCGGTTATCGAAGCTCAGAATTTAAAAGCAGTGCTTGTGCGTCGAGACTTTTCGCCATTACGCCCCGGCATCCAGTCGAGATTATAGTGCGCCCGCAAGGGCTAAAAACGACCGACGTGGAAGTTGCCTGCAATACTGATCATTTCCTCTGATAGAGGAAATAACGCCCTTCCTTGATCCCTTCAGGCAGCGGCAGCGCCACCAGCTCGGCATGCTCCAGCGGCAGGCCGCAGACGGCGATGCCGTTGCGGGCAAGCACGCCGGCCATCAGCTGCGGCAGCCAGGTCAGCGTCACCGCGTCGATCTCGTCATGGCCGGTGCCGATATCGGCATGGGCCAGTGCTGCGCCGATGCCGACGAAGGCCTGGCCGGATTCGCGGATATTGCCGGTCACCATGTCTTGCGCCTCTGGCGTCGAGGCCGAATAGGAGCGGACTTCCCAGTCGAAGGCGACGATGCGCCGGCCGGGAAAAATTTCGCGCAGATGATCATAGGTGCGGCCGTTGCCGAGGCCGAACTCCAGCACCGGGCCTTCGATTTCTGCAACCAGATCGGTGATCGAGTTCAGAATGTCGCGTTGGGCCGTCAACCGGCGAATGAAGCTGTCGAGGCGGCTCATCTAATCCGTATCCGTCATGAAAATCGTGAGGCGTGCTAACACATGAAACCTTGCCAAGTCGATTGCCGTAAATGGGAAATGGCGTTGCAGTAGCAACATGGGTCTGTGCTAAGCTGGGTGACATGGAAACCGTGACCGACGAAGACTTCTTTGCCGACGTGCCGCTCTTCAGCGAATTCGAAGGCGTGACCGATGCCGCCAACTACCGGCCGCTACCAGACGGGTGGGTGCTGGCGCTCGCCGACATCGTCGGCTCGACGCAGGCAATCGCCGGCGGCCGCTACAAGGACGTCAACATGGCGGGCGCCAGCGTCATATCAGCGGTCTTGAATTCCGTCGGCAAGGGCGACTATCCCTTCGTCTTCGGCGGCGACGGCGCGCTGATCGCGCTTCCCGGTTCGCTGGAGAAGGCAGCGCGTGACGCGCTTGCGGCCGTCCAGGTCTGGGTCGAGGAAGATCTGAAGCTGATGCTGCGCATCGCAATCGTTCCGGTCGCCGACACGCGGGCTGAAGGCCTCGACGTCCGCGTCGCGCGCTACTCCGCAAGTCCTTACGTCACCTATGCGATGTTCTGGGGCGGCGGCACCAGCTGGGCCGAAAGACAGATGAAGCTCGGCCGCTACGGCGTTGCGCACGCGCCTAAGGGAACGCGCCCTGATCTCACGGGCCTCTCCTGCCGCTGGAGCCCGATCGGGGCGCGCAACGGCGAGATCGTCTCGATTATCGCCGTACCCGGCGAAGGCCGGCCGGGCCAGGAATTCCGCGATCTCGTCAACGGCATCGTCGCCATCACCACCGAGCAGAACCGCGACAGCCATCCCGTGCCGGCTGATGGTCCGGACCTTGCCTTCTCGCTACACGGCATCAACCGAGAAGCGAAAGCCACGGCGCCGGCAGGCCGGCGATTGCGGCAGAAGTTCATCATCTTCCTGCAGCTCGGCATTACGGTCCTGCTCCACAAGCTCGGCATTCCGCTCGGCAAGTTCGACGCCCGCCGCTACAAACGCGACGTCGCCGGCAATTCGGATTTCCGCAAGTTCGACGACGGGCTGAAAATGACGGTCGACGTCGATGCCGATCACCTGAAACGGATCGAAACACTGCTGGAAGAGGCGCGGACCAAGGGTATTGCCCGCTACGGCCTGCACCGGCAGGCCTCGGCGCTGATGACCTGCTTCGTGCCGACGCCGATTTCGCGCGACCACATGCATTTCATCGACGGTGCAGCCGGCGGTTACGCGGTGGCCGCAAGCCACATGACCGGCAAGTCCCTTTCGGCTGTTTCCATTACGCCTTGATGACATGATCGGCCGAAAGGCCGAGCCGGTTGAAAACGTTGCGGGTGTCGACGATTAGCGAGGCGCTTTTTACGAGCGCCGCATAATCCACACTGTCGTGGTCGGTCGCGACCAACACCGCATCGTAGCCGGCGACGGTCTCCGGCGTCGGCGTCACCGATCTGCGGCCCTTCAACGCCTGGTATTCGCGTGTCGGCGGGATCTCGGCGACGAAGGGATCATGGTAGTCCGCCCGCCCGCCTCGTTCCTCGATGATCTCGATCAGCCGCAGCGACGGGCTCTCGCGGATATCGGCGACATTCTTCTTATAGGCGAGCCCGAGCACGAGCACCCTGCTGCGGCTAAGCGCCTTGCCGGCGCGAATGTCGAGTGCTTCGGCAAGTTTGCCGACGACGTAACGCGGCATCGCCGAATTGATCTCGCCCGCAAGCTCGATGAAGCGGGTGGGCAGTTCGTATTCGCGCGATTTCCAGGTGAGGTAGAAAGGATCGATCGGGATGCAGTGGCCGCCGAGGCCGGGGCCGGGATAAAAGGGCATATAGCCGAAGGGCTTGGTCTTGGCCGCATCGATCACTTCCCAGACGTCGATGCCCATAGCCGCATAGACGGTCTTCAGCTCGTTGACGAGGGCGATATTGACCGAACGGAAGATATTTTCGGTAAGCTTCACCGCTTCGGCCGTCGCATTGGAGGAGACCGGAACGACCGATGACACCGCCGCGCCGTAGAAGGCCTTCATCAGCGACAGCGCCTCGGCGCCGTCGCCGGCGACGACCTTCGGGATGGTGGCGGTATGATAATGCTGGTTGCCGGGATCCTCGCGCTCCGGCGAGAAGCCGACGAAGAAATCCGAGCCGGACTTCAGCCCGGTGCCTTCGAGAATGACCTTGACCACGTCGTCGGTCGTGCCGGGATAGGTGGTCGATTCCAGCACGACGAGCTGGCCGGGGCGCAGATGCGCGGCGATTGAGCGCGATGTCGCCTCGACGAAGGAAAGGTCGGGATCGCGGTGCTTGGTGAGCGGCGTCGGCACGCAGATGATAATGACGTCGCAATCGGCAAGGCCGGCGAAATCGGTCGTCGCCTTGAAGCGGCCGGCATCGATCTCGGCGGCAAGCGCTTCGTCGCTCACCGCGTCGATATAGGAGCGGCGCGCGTCGAGCGCCACCATCTTGCCGGGATCGATATCGAAGCCGGTGACCGCAAAGCCGCTGCGCGCCACCGCCATCGCCAGCGGCAGGCCAACATAGCCGAGCCCGATGATGCCGGCGCGCGCCGTGCGGGTTTCGATCTTCCTAGAGAGCGTATCGAAGGAGGGGCTGGCCAAGACGGGATCTTTCAAAAGATGGAAATTTCAGGAAGCTGATCTAGTGCATGATCGCGACAAATTAAACCCGGGCTCGGTCCTCTGCGCGCGGAAGAGCCGAAGGCGTCGCGAACAGCAGTCTTATGATGTTTAGCCGGGTGTGGCGGAAATGACTCGGTGACGGCCTTCGCTGCAACTTCGGGCCACAAAAAAATGCCGATCCCATTGTTTCGCAATTGCAGCATCCCTATTTTGACTTTTGATAATAAACCACCATGGAAGGACTGCCCGTCCGATCTCCGACCGGAGAGCTGAGGGGTGCCCCTGCCGGGCTTTCGGCAGATCGTTGACACAATAATACCGCTCGTACATCCTGATTTCCTTGTGTCCTGCGCATGAAAATGTGCCGGCGGAAGGATTTTTGGTTCTTGGGGATGGCGTGCTTTATGAGGATCATACCGAGAATGAGCACGATCGAATCCAGCGTGTCCTCTATCCTTTTGGACCGGGTCGCCGAATGGCTGACGAACTCTTCGCTGGCAGGTGACGATCTTGAAAACATCGTGCGCGGTTTCTGTGAAAGAATTGCCGCAGCAGGCCTGCCGATCGCGCGCGTGCATCTTAGTTTTTCGATGCTGCATCCGCTCTATGATGCGCTGAGCTTCACCTGGCGGCGCGCCAGCGGCGTCACCATCGAAGGCTTTCGCATGCCCGCTGGACAGAAGCCGGACCGCTTCTTGCAGAGCCCTTATTATTATCTGCTCGACAACAACCTCCAGCACATCCGCCGCCGGCTGATGCAGGAGGGCCCGAATGAATTCCCGATCTTCGAGGACCTGCGCAAGGACAGTATCACCGATTATCTCGCCTTCGTGCAGCCCTTCGGCGACGGCTCCGTGCAGGGCATGATGGGCTCCTGGTCGACGGACCATCACAACGGCTTTTCCGACGACATGATCGATGCGTTGCTCAGGATGCAGGACCATCTGGCGGTCGCCGCCAAGATGGCGGTGCTCGGCAAGCTCGCCAACAACATGCTGACCACCTATCTCGGCGGCGATGCCGGCAAGCGGGTCTTGAACGGCCAGATCCGCCGTGGCGACGGCGAAACGATCCGCGCAGCGCTCGTCATGGGCGACATGCGCGAATCCACCATGTATGCCGAAAAGGAAGGCCGGCAGGCCTATATCGACACGCTGAACGAGTTCTTCGACGCGATCGCCGCGCCTTTCAACCGCAATGGCGGCGAGATCCTGAGCTTCCTCGGCGACGGCTTCCTCGCGGTCTATCCCTGCGGGCGCCACAAGGACCCGTCGAAAATCGCCTGCGAAGCCGCTCTTTCGGCGGTCCATCAGGCGCAGGCGCGGGTTGCTGAGCTCAACAACGACCGCGAGCAGAAGCGCCTCAGCAAGATCGGCTACGGCATCGGCCTGCATGTCGGCAACGTCATGTTCGGCAATGTCGGCCTCAAGGACCGCCTGACCTTCTCCGCCTTCGGATCGGCGGTCAACGAGGTGCAGCGACTGCAGATCCTCACCAAGAAATACGGTCGCGAGGTCGTCGCCAGCCAGGCCTTCGCCGGTTATTGCGGCGGCGAATGGACGAGGCTCGGCGAGGAGAAGCTGCGCGGCATCCGCCAGAAGGTGACGGTGCTGCAGCCGCGCGCGCCAACGCCTGAGATCCATGTCGACGAAAGCTTCCGCGACGCCGCGCAGAACGGGATCTCCGAGGCCGAGCAGGTTATTCTCCTGCATCGCGACGCCAAGAAACAGGTCAAGCAGACGAGCATGGAGAAATTCATCCAGTAAATCCCAAGCTTCCGCCATCAATCTGCGTGTTTCGCCCGGGAAATTTCGGGCGGGACGCGGGGATTTCCCCTGCGATTGTCATCAACTGGACACCCCGTTTGCGGTACGATAGTGTGCCTTAACGGGAACATAGAAGACTGGGGAATTTCATTGGTATGGCGTCTGCGGCCGATTTGTTGCGTATTGAGAATCTCGACGTCTCCTTCTCGGTTTTCGGCGACCGGCTGCGCGTCGTAAAGGAAGCCAATCTCCGTATTCTTCCCGGCAAAGTCACCGCTCTCGTCGGTGAATCCGGCTCCGGCAAATCGGTGATCAGCCAGGCCGTCATGGGCATCCTGCCCAATCCCGCCAAGGCCTCCGGCCGTATTCTCTTCACCGATCCGCTCGACGGCAGCGCGACCGATATCCTGTCGCTGCCCCGCGACAGCGAGGAGATGCGCGATCTGCGCGGCCGGCGCATGGCGACAATCTTCCAGGAGCCGATGACCTCGCTCTCGCCGCTGCATACGATCGGCAACCAGATCAGCGAAGTGCTGCTGATCCATACCGACGCCGACAAGCAGCAGGCACGTGATAAAACCGAGGAGATGCTCGGTCTGGTCGGCTTTTCCAATCCGCGCCGCACCTACGACATGTACCCGTTCGAACTGTCAGGCGGCATGCGCCAGCGTGCGATGATCGCCATGGCGCTGATCTGCAAGCCGGCGCTTTTGATCGCCGACGAGCCGACGACGGCGCTCGACGTGACGATCCAAGCGCAGATCCTGGAATTGCTCCGTGACCTGCAGGCCAAGCTCGGCATGGCGATGCTGCTCATCACCCACGATCTCGGCATCGTCGCCAACATGGCCGACGAGGTTGTCGTTATCTATCACGGCGAGATCATGGAGGCGGGTCCGGTCGAGGCGATCTTCCGCAATCCGCAGCATCCCTATCTCAAGGGCCTCATGGCCGCCGTCCCGCATTTCGACATGAAGCCCGGCGAACGGCTGAAGGCCTTGCGCGACGTACCGGTCAATCTCGAAGCCCTCGTCGGCAAGAAGAAACCGGTACAGGCGGAAGCGCCGGGCGTGCTGCTTTCCGTCACCAACCTCTCGAAGACCTACAAGACGCGAAGGCGCGGCTTCTTCGGAAAGCAGGAAGCCGGCGTTGTGCGCGCCGTCGACGACGTCAGCTTCGACATTCGCCGCGGCGAGTGTCTCGGCCTCGTCGGGGAGTCCGGCTGCGGCAAGACCACGGTCAGCAAGATCCTGATGCGCGCCATCACGCCGGATAGCGGCGCGGTGGTGTTCAACGACGGCAAGGATGTGATCGACGTGCTCTCCGTGCGCGGCGACGCGTTGCAGGACATGCGCACCAAGATCCAGATGGTGTTCCAGGATCCTGTCTCCTCGCTTTCGCCGCGCATGACGGTGCGCAACATCCTGAGCGAGCCTCTGGAGATTCACGACCGCGGCGACAGCGCCGAGCGCAAGCGCAAGGTCGAGGGGCTGATGGGTGCCATCGGCCTCGACAAGCGATACCTCAGCCGCTACCCGCACAGCTTCTCCGGCGGCCAGCGCCAGCGCATCGGCATTGCACGCGCACTCGCCCTCGGCCCGAAGCTCGTCATCCTCGACGAGCCGGTCTCGGCCCTCGACGTCTCCGTCCAGGCGCAAATTCTCAACCTGTTGAAAGACCTGCAGAAGGAGCTGGGGCTCACCTATCTCTTCATCTCGCACAATCTCGCCGTCGTCGATTACGTGGCCGATCGTATCGCGGTGATGTGCAAGGGCCGCATCGTCGAGATCGCACCGCGCGAGATCATCCTGCGCGATCCGGTGCACCCCTATACGAAATCGCTGCTCGCCGCCGTTCCCTTCCCCGATCTCGACCGACCGCTCGACTTCAAGGCGCTCAGGGAAAACGGCGCCGCCGACAAGCAGAACTGGGGCGCGACCTTCACCGCCGAGCATGACGACGCCTCCGAGCTTGCCTATGCCGACCTCGGCGACGGCCATCTGGTGCGCGCCCGCAAGGGCGCCGATGCCAAGGAGTTACGCGGATGGTGACGCGTCGCATCTTCCTCGGCGGCCTCGTCGGCGCGGCGATCGCGCCCGCGGTGCTGCGGGCCGACCCACTCGGCGAACCGGAATTCCTCAAGGAGCGGCTCGCCGCCGGCAGCCTGCCGCCGATGGCCGAGCGCATTCCCGCTCGCCCGCGCATCGTTAACCTGAAAGAGATGGGGCTCGAACCCGGCGCCTATGGCGGCACGGTGCGCACCATCATCGGCGGCCAGCGCGACATCCGCTTCATGACGATCTACGGCTATGCCCGCTTGGTCGGCTATAACAAGCACCTGCAGTTCCAGCCGGATATCCTGGCCAATTTCCAGTCCGAGGACGACACGGTCTTCACCTTCACGCTGCGCGAGGGCCATAAATGGTCCGACGGTGAGCCGTTCACGGCCGACGATTTCCGCTATTGGTGGGAAGACGTCATCCTGAACGACAAGCTCACGCCTGGCGGCGGCGCGCTGGAGCTCCGCCCGCACGGCAACCTGCCGCATTTCGAGATGCTCGATCCGTTGACCGTGCGCTACACCTGGGAAAAACCCAACCCGATGTTCCTGCCGACCTTGGCAGGTCCTATACCGCTCATCATCTTCGGGCCGGCGCATTACCTCAAGCAGTTCCACAAGAAGTTCCAGCCGGACCAGGCGAAGATGGAACAGATGATGCAGGCCAACCGCGTCAAGAAGTGGCAAGACCTGCATATCAAGATGGCGCGTTCCTACCGCCCGGAAAACCCGAACCTGCCGACGCTCGATCCCTGGCGCAATACGACGGCGCTGCCGGCCGAGCAGTTCGTCTTCGATCGAAACCCGTTCTTCCACCGCGTCGACGAGACCGGCAGGCAGCTTCCCTATCTCGACCGCTTCATCCTCAATGTCTCCTCCTCGTCGATCATTGCCGCCAAGGCGGGTGCCGGCGAAGCCGACCTGCAGGCGACCGGCATCGATTTCAACGACTACACCTTCCTGAAGGAGGCCGAGAAGCGCTTCCCCGTAAAGGTCGATCTCTGGAAGGTCGCGCGCGGCTCGCGCATCACGCTGCTGCCCAACCTCAACTGCGCCGACGAGCTGTGGCGCGGCCTCTTCCGCGATGTGCGCCTGCGCCGGGCACTCTCCTTGGCGATCGACCGGCACGAGGTCAACATGGTCGCCTTCTACGGCCTCGGCACGCCAAGCGCCGATACCGTCCTGCCCGACAGCCCGCTCTTCAAGCAGGAATATGCCGACGCCTATGTGAAATTCGATCCCGACGAGGCCAACCGCCTTCTCGACGAGCTTGGGCTCGCCAAACGCGGCGATGACGGCATCCGGCTGCTGCCGGACGGACGACGCGCCGAGATCACCGTCGAGACCGCCGGCGAGAGCAACCTCGACACCGACGTGCTGGAGCTGGTGCACGACCACTGGGCCAATATCGGCCTCGCGCTCTATACCCGCACCTCGCAGCGCGACGTGTTCCGAAACCGTGCCATGAGCGGCACGATCATGATGTCGATCTGGTACGGCCTCGACAACGGCGTGCCGACGGCCGACATGTCGCCCTCCGGTCTTGCGCCGACGCTCGACGATCAGCTGCAATGGCCACTCTGGGGCATGCACTATCTCTCGGCCGGCCAGGAAGGCACCGCGCCCGACCTGCCGGAGGCGGCCGAACTGGTCGACCTGCTCGGCCAATGGGGCTCGACGGCGAAATTCGAGGAGCGTGAGGTGATCTGGCACAAGATGCTGTCGCTCTATACGCAACAGGTCTTCTCGATCGGCCTCATCAACAGCACGCTGCAACCGATCCTTCGAGCCGCCAAGCTGCAGAACCTGCCTGAGCGCGCGCTCTACGGCTTCGATCCCACCTCCTATCTCGGCGTCTACATGCCGGATACATTCTGGTACAAGGAGGCCTGAGGCGTGCTCAGATACATTCTCTGGCGCATCGCCGCCATGGTCCCGACGCTCTTCGTCATATCGGCGCTGGTGTTCACCATCATCGAACTGCCGCCGGGCGATTTCTTCGAGAGCCAGATCGCCGAGTTGCGCGCCTCGGGCGAGACCGCCAATCTCCAGGAAATCGAGGAGATGCGCCAGCAATACGGCTTCGACAAGCCGGAGATCGTGCGCTATTTCTACTGGGTCGGCGGCATGCTGCACGGCGATTTCGGCTATTCCTTCGAATATCAGCTGCCGGTCTCCGACGTGGTCGGCGACCGCCTGTGGCTGACGATCCTCGTCTCCTTCACCACGATCCTGCTGACCTGGCTGATCGCCTTTCCGATCGGCATCTATTCGGCCACCCATCAATATAGCTGGGGCGACTATGGGCTGACCTTCTTCGGCCTGCTCGGCATCGCCATCCCGAACTTCATGCTGGCGCTGATCCTGATGTATTTTGCCAATGTCTGGTTCGGGCTGTCGATCGGCCATCTGATGGACCAGCAATATCTCAACGCGCCAATGAGCTGGGAAAAGGCAAAGTCGATCCTCGCCCACCTCTGGATTCCGGTCATCATTGTCGGCACGGCAGGAACGGCCGGCATGATCCGGCGGTTGCGCGCCAATCTGCTCGACGAGATGCAGAAGCAATATGTCATGACCGCCCGCGCCAAGGGCATGCAGCCGCTCAAGGCGCTGGTCAAATATCCGCTGCGCATGGCGCTCAACTTCTTCATTGCCGATATCGGCTCGATCCTGCCGTCGATCATCTCGGGCGCCGAGATCGTCGCGATCGTGCTGTCGCTGGAAACGACAGGACCGATGCTCATCAAGGCGCTGCAGAGCCAGGACATGTATCTCGCCGGTTCCTTCCTGATGTTCCTGGCCTTCCTCAACGTCATCGGCGTGCTGATCTCGGACATCGCGCTGGGCTTCCTCGATCCCCGCATCCGTCTGCAAGGCAGGAGCACCAAATAATGTCGCCCCTTCCCGCACCCGGCGCACCGCTTCCCCATTACGTCTCGACCGCGCCTTTCGATCCGCACGCGACCGAGACGATGACGGCGGCGCAATCGCGCATCCATCTCGCCTCGCAAAAGCAGCTGATGTGGTGGAAGTTCAAGCAGCACAAGCTGGCCTTGATCTCCGGCATCTTTCTCGCCGTCACCTACCTGATGATCCTGATCGTCGAGTTCCTGGCGCCCTACGGTCTGCACACGCGCAATGTCGATTTCATCCATGCGCCGCCGCAGAGCATCCACTTCTTCGACAAGGGCAGCTTCGTCGGACCCTTCGTCTACGGCCGCAGCATGACGCTCGACATCGACACGCTGCACCGCGTCTACACCGACAAGCCGAATGACGTGCAGCCGATCCGTTTCTTCTGCCGCGGCGATTACTACAAGTTCTGGGGCTTTGCCGCGTCGGACTATCATCTCGTCTGCCCGGCGATCGGCGGCCAGATGTTCCTGCTCGGCACCGACAGGCTCGGCCGCGACGTTCTCTCGCGCATCCTCTACGGCGCGCGGATTTCGCTCACGATCGGCCTGATCGGCATTTCGATCAGCTTCGTGCTCGGCATCGTCATCGGCGGTCTTGCCGGTTATTGGGGCGGCTTTTTCGATCTCATCGTCCAGCGCCTGATCGAGGTGCTGCAATCGCTGCCGAGCCTGCCGCTATGGATGGCGCTGGCGGCCATCATGCCGGTGACGTGGAGCCCGATCGTCATCTATTTCGGCATAACGGTGATCCTCGGCATTATCGACTGGACCGGGCTTGCGCGCGCCGTGCGCTCCAAGCTGCTCGCGCTGCGCGAGGAGGATTACGTGCAGGCCGCACAGCTGATGGGCGCCAGCACGCCGCGCGTCATCGGCCGGCATCTGGTGCCTGGTTTCATGTCGCATCTCATTGCCTCGGCGACGATTTCGATCCCCGGTATGATCCTCGGCGAAACCGCGCTCTCCTTCCTGGGCCTAGGTCTTCGTCCGCCGATCACCAGCTGGGGCATATTGCTGACCGAGGCCAAAAGCGTCAGCGTCATCGCATTCTATCCCTGGCTGCTCTATCCGATCATTCCTGTTGTTCTTGTCATTTTGGCGTTCAACTTTCTGGGAGACGGCTTGCGTGACGCGGCAGATCCCTACAAATAGCAGCAAGCACGGTGGAGCTTCCCGGCACCGCCGCCTCGTGGCATCCGGACGGTGGGGGTGCTAAGTATGTCGTTCACCCCAGAGGGAATGCCCATGTCCAGACGTCTCGAAGATGCGCGCATCCTCATGTACAGCCACGACACCTTCGGTCTCGGCCACCTGCGCCGCTGTCGCGCCATCGCCCATGCGCTGGTCGAGGATTATCGCGGCCTCAACATCCTGATCATTTCGGGTGCGACGATCGCCGGCGCCTTCGACTACCGCGCCCGCGTCGACTTCGTGAAGATCCCGAGCGTCATCAAGCTTCGCAACGGCGAATATACGTCGCTCGCCAGCCACATCGACCTGCACGAGACGCTGAAGATGCGCGAATCGAGCATTCGCCACACGGCCGAGACCTTCCAGCCCGATATTTTCATCGTCGACAAGGAGCCGATGGGACTGAAGGGCGAGGTCGAGGATACGCTCGCCTATCTCAAGGCCCGCGGCACTGTCCTGGTGCTCGGCCTGCGCGAGATCATGGACGCGCCGCATCTGCTCGAGGCCGAGTGGAAAAAGAACGGCATCATGCAGAAGATCGACCAATATTACGACAGCGTCTGGGTCTATGGGCCGCCTGACTTTTACGACCCGCTTGTCGGTCTCGACGTGCCAGCGAGCCTGCGCCGGAAGATGGATTTCGTCGGTTTCCTGCAGCGCAGCGTCTCCAAGGGCAAGACTTCGATCAACGCCCGCAAGGACAATTACCTGCTGGTCACGACAGGCGGCGGCGGCGACGGCTCCGATCTCGTCCACGACGTGATGAACGCCTACGAGGCCGATCCGACGCTGACGCAGAAGGCGCTCGTGGTGCTCGGGCCTTATATGCCGGCCGCCGAGCGCGCCAAGCTGGTGCAGAAAGGGGAAGCCATCTCCTATATCGAGGTGATCGAGTTCGACAACCACATGGAAGAGCTGATCGATGGTGCCACCGGCGTCGTCGCCATGGGCGGCTACAACACCTATTGCGAGATCCTCTCCTTCGACAAGCCGGCCCTCATCGTGCCGCGCGTCAAGCCGCGCGAGGAACAGCTGCTGCGCGCCCAGCGCGCGAGCGAACTCGGCCTCGTCGACATGCTGCTGCCGGAACAATCGGTCGATCCGACGATCATGGCCGAGGCTCTGAAGCGCCTACCCTCCCGGCTGCCGCCGTCGAAGAGCGGCAGCAATATGCATCTCGAAGGGCTGGACCATATCTCGCAGACCGTCGGCCGATGGATCGACGGCCGCGGCAGCCATCTTTCCCTCGTCGGCGCAGAATAGGGCAAGGCCTTGCCGCCACGCCGCAAGATCCTCGTCGTGCTGAAAGGCTACCCCCGCCTTTCGGAAACCTTCATCGCCCAGGAGCTGCTCGGCCTCGAAAAGGCCGGCTTCGACCTGACTCTGATTTCGATGCGCCGGCCGACCGACAAGAAGCGCCATCCCGTGCATGACGAGATCAGGGCGCGCGTCGTCTACCTCCCGGAATATCTGCACGAGGAGCCGATCCGCGTGCTGAAAGGCCTGTTCGCCGGCTTTTCGAAACCCGGCTTCAAGGCGCTGATGAAGCGTTTTCTCACCGACCTCAAGCGCGACATCTCCCGCAACCGCTTCCGCCGCCTTGGCCAGGCGCTGGTGCTCGCGCGCGAATGGCCTGATGGAGGTGAATGGCTGCATGCCCATTTCATCCACACACCGGCCTCGGTGACGGAATATGCGAGCATCCTGACCGGAACGCCCTGGACCTGTTCGGCCCACGCCAAGGATATCTGGACGTCGCCCGACTGGGAGCTGCACGAAAAGCTCGGCAGTGCCCGCTGGACCGTGACCTGCACCAGGACCGGCTACGAGCATATGCGGACGCTGACACCACGCAAGGAGGCCGTGCACCTGAGTTATCACGGCCTCGATCTTGCCCGTTTCGGCCATTTTGCCGGAGAGCGCTCGGACCGGACCGGTGGCAATCCCGACGATCCCGCCTTCATCCTCAGTGTCGGCCGCGCAGTCGAGAAAAAAGGCTATGACGTGCTGCTGCGTGCGCTGGCACTTCTGCCCGCGGAACTCCACTGGCGCATGGACCATATCGGCGGCGGCGAGGAGCTTGCAAAACTGAAGGCGCTTGCCGCCGAACTCGGCCTTTCCCATCGCATCGTCTGGAAGGGCGCCATGGCGCAGGAAGACGTGCTCGATCACTACCGCCGTGCCGACCTCTTCGCGCTTGCCTGCCGGATCGCCGCCAATGGCGACCGCGACGGCCTGCCGAACGTGCTGGTCGAAGCGTCAAGCCAGCGGCTCGTCTGCCTTTCCACCGAGGTATCCGGCGTGCCGGAACTGCTGAAAAACGGCGAAAACGGCCTTGTCGTGCCGCCGGAGGACCCGGTGCTGCTTGCCCGGGCGCTGGAGGCTGCAATCCGCGATCCGGCACTGCGCAAGCGCCTCGGCGATGCCGCCGAAAGCCAGGTGCGCGAACATTTCGACTATCATTCCAGCATCAGACAGCTCGCCGGCCTGTTCGAGGCCGAATGGCAGAAAGCCTCATGACGGCACCGCGTATCTTTTTCTATGTCCAGCACCTGCTCGGCATCGGTCACATCGCCCGCGCCAGCCGCATCGCCAATGCACTTGTCAAGGACGGTTTCGACGTGACCGTCGTGACCGGCGGCCTGCCGGTGCCGGGTTTTCCCGCCGAGGGCATAAAGACCGTGGCCTTGCCGGCGGTCGTTGCCAACGATGCCGGCTTCTCCGGCCTCGCCGATGCCGATGGCCGGCCGGCGGACGAAGCTTTCCTCAATGCCCGCCGCCAGCTGCTGCTTGACGCCTTCCATGCCGCAAGGCCGGATGTCGTCATCATCGAAGCCTTCCCCTTCGGCCGGCGGCAGATGCGCTTCGAACTGCTGCCGCTGCTCGAAGCGATCGGCAAGGCCGAGCCGCGGCCGAAACTCTTGAGTTCGGTGCGCGACATCCTGCAGGAAAACCGCAAGGCCGGCCGCGACGCGGAGACCGTCGCGCTGGTCAGGGATCATTTCGATGCCGTGCTCGTCCACGGCGATCCCGGTTTCATCAGGCTCGAAGATACTTTCCCGCTGGCACCCGGGATTGCCGACAGGCTGCGTTATACTGGCCTCGTCGCAGCTCCGCCGGCGCCGGAACCGACCGAGACATTCGATATCATCGCCTCGGCGGGTGGCGGCGCTGTCGGCGCCGAACTGATTGGCGCGGCAAAGGCGGCGGCGGCGATGCTGCCCGCCGATCTTCGCTGGCTGCTGATATCGGGACCGAACCTGCCGGAGGCCGATTTTGCCGCGCTGTCGCGCGATGTCGCCCGGAACGTGACTCTGGTGCGCTTTCGCAAGGATTTTCCCTCGCTGCTGCGCGGTGCAAAAGTTTCGATCTCGCAGGCGGGCTACAACACGGTCGGCGACCTGCTGCGCACAGAATGCCGGGCAATCCTCATCCCCTTCGTCGCCGGCGGCGAGACAGAGCAGACAGTGCGCGCCGAACGGCTGCAGGCGCTCGGCCTCGCCGACATCCTGCCGGAAAAAGGGCTGACGCCTGACCATGTGAAAGAAGCTGTCGAAACGGCGCTCGCAGCGCCGCGACGGGGGCCGGTATTGCTCGATCTCGACGGGGCGGAGAAAACGGCCGCCATCATTCGCTCCATGATTGCCGAATCGCTCGCCTAATCCAAAATTCCTGTGATATAAGCAATGTTCCGGCGAGAATCGGCATTTTTGCAGCCGGTCGTTTCGCCTTGTTTTCATTGCGATATCGGCGGTTCGCTGCATGGTCCAGTTCCCAGAACTCCTCCCACCCCGGCGCCCGGATCGCACCCCCGGAATTTCCCAGCAAGCTGACGGTTAGCCATGGAAAAAAGCCTCGCCCGCTACATCTGGAAGAACACGCGGCTGCAGCAGCTGTGGATACTGGCCGTCGTAGCCGCCTCGATGATCCCCTATTTCCTGTCCTTCGACCTGCCGAAGCAGATCGTCAACGGACCGATTCAAGGCGACGGCTTCGAAGGTCCCGGCGCAACGCAGACGTTCATGCACATCCGCTATGACATACCGCTGATCGGCCATGTCGAATTCTTTCAAGGCCTGCAGCTCAACCGCTTCCAGATGCTGATGGCCCTCAGCCTGGTGTTTCTGACGCTTGTGGTGCTGAATGGTCTCTTCAAATTCTATATCAACACCTATAAGGGGCGGCTCGGCGAACGCATGCTGCGGCGCATCCGCTTCGAGCTCATCGACCGGGTGCTGCGGTTCCCGCCCGCTCATTTCAAGCGGGTGAAATCGGCCGAGATTGCCACCATGATCAAGGATGAGGTGGAGCCGATGGGCGGCTTCACAGGCGACGCTTTCGTCTCGCCTGCCCTTCTCGGCGGCCAGGCGATCACGGCGCTCGCCTTCATCATCATCCAGAATTTCTGGCTCGGCATGATCGCCGCCGGCATCGTCGGCGTGCAGGCTGTCGTCATTCCCCGCATGCGCAAGCGCCTGCTCGACCTCGGCCGCCAGCGGCAGCTGACGGCGCGCGAGCTTTCCGGCCGCGTCGGCGAAATCGTCGACGGCATCGGCACGATCCACGGCAACGACACATCAAACCTCGAACGCGCCGACATCGCCTCGCGGCTCGGCCGCATCTTCTCGATCCGCTACGACCTGTACCAGTGGAAGTTCCTGGTAAAGTTCATCAACAACTTCCTCGCCCAGGTCACGCCTTTCCTGTTCTACGCGATCGGCGGCTACCTCGCGCTGCAAGGCAGGCTCGACATCGGCCAGCTCGTCGCCGTCATATCTGCCTACAAGGACCTGCCCGGTCCGCTGAAGGAACTGATCGACTGGGACCAGATGCGCCAGGACGTGCAGGTGAAGTACCAGCAGGTCTACGAGCAGTTCAACGTCGAGCCGCTGATCGACAGCCGCATCCAGGAATTGGCGATCGCCCCGGTCGGTGCGCTGACGAGCGCCCTAGTCGTCACCAACCTGACGCTGTCCGACGACAGCGGCGCCCGCCTCGTCGACCACGTCTCCGTCGAAATCAAGCCGAACGAGACGGTGGCGATCGTCGGTCCGAACGGCAGCGGCGCCGAAGCCTTCGCCGAGGCGCTTGGACGCATGATCTGGCCGGATTCCGGCCGCATCACCATCGACGGTCGCGATCTCCTGGATCTGCCGGAATCGATCACCGGCCGGCGCATTTCCTATGCCTCTGCCGACACTTTCTTCTTCCATGGCACGCTGGCGAGCAACCTGCTCTACGGCCTCAAGCACGCGCCGATGACCGACCCCGTCTACGACGAGAGGGAAGCGCTGGAATATAAGTGGCATTCCGTCGAGGCGACGAAGGCCGGCAATCCGACGCTCGACCTCAACAGCGACTGGGTGGACTACAAGGCCGCCGGCGCCAACGGGCCCGAGGACCTGCTGAAGGCGATCCGGCCGGTGCTCGACGCCGTGCTGATCTCGCAGGATATTCTCGATCTGGCGCTGCGCTCGACCGTCAACACCGACGTGCATGTGGCCGTCAGCGACCATGTCGTCGCATTGCGCTCCGCGCTCAGGAACCGGCTGCGCGACGAAGGGCTCGACACGATCGTCGTGCCTTTCGATTTCGACGCCTACAACGCTCAGGCGACGGTTGGCGAAAACCTGCTCTTCGGCACGATGAAGCGGCCTTTGATGACCAATCGCAGGCTTGCCGCCCACCCCTACTTCCAGCAGCTCTTCCGCCAGACCGGCCTCAGCACGGACCTCTATGCCATGGGCCTCGAGATCGCCGAGAACGCGGTGGAACTCTTCCACGACCTGCCGCCGGACCATCCCTTCTTCCAGCAGCTGACCTTCATGACGGCGGACGACATTCCGACCTACCAGGCGCTGCTGCAGAAGCTGCAAAGCCGCCGCTTCGAGGATGCCACGCCGGAGGAACGCTCGGCCATCATCCGGCTGAGCTTCGCCTATATCGAACCCCGCCACCGCTTCGGCTTGCTGACGAACGAGTTGATGGACAAGATCGTCAGCGCCCGCAAGCAATTCCATGAGCATATTCCGGCCGACCTCGCCGAGTTGATCGAGCGCTACGACGCCGAGCGTTTCACCCCTTCGGCAAGCCTGATGGACAACGTGCTCTTCGGCCGCATCGCCTATCAACAGGCCGACGCCTCCGACCGCATCCGCGCCATCATGGGCGAGCTCTTCGATGCGCTCGACCTTTATGACGACGTGCTGTCGATCGGCCTGGAATTCGACGTCGGTTCCGGCGGCAAGCGGCTGACCATGGTGCAGCGCCAGAAGCTGAGTCTTGCCCGGGCGCTCCTGAAGCGCTCGGACTATTTCATCTTCAACCGGCCGCTGTCGGCGCTCGACCAGCGTGTTCAGGATCAGATCACCCGCAACATCATCGAGGACCTGCACGAGGAGGGCCACCGGCCGGCCATCGTCTGGGTGCTCACCAACGCCCGGCTGGCCGAAGTGTTCGACCGAATCCTGCTCTTCGACCGCGGCGGATTGGCGGAGGCAGGAAACTATCCGGAACTTTCCGAGAAAAACGGTATGTTCAAGGAACTGTTATCGTAATATTCTATTGGGGCGGCAAAGGAGGCGTTCCCGGTGGGACGCCCCGGAGTTTTGAAGACGCCTGGTCCCAGGGACCATGCGGCAGGGGGTTAAAGCGCTCATGCTGTTGAGAGACGAAGTCGAAATGCTGCGACGGGTGCCGATCTTTTCGAGGATTGCACCAGCAAAGCTCAAGCTTTTGGCCTTCACCTCCGATCGTATGACCTACAAGGCCGGGCAGAACCTTTTCCATCAGGGTGATGTCGGCGACGCCGCCTATGTCATTCTTTCAGGCACTGCCGATATCATCGTCTCCTCGCCGGCGGGCGAGATCAAGGTCGCCGATGTCGAGCTCAATTCCATCGTCGGCGAGATCGCCATTCTCTGCGATGTCTCGCGCACGGCAACCGTGCGCGCCACCTCACCGCTCGAGGTCCTGCGCATCAGCAAGGAGCACTTCCTGAAGCTGCTCAGCGACTTTCCGGAGATGGCCGTGGAAATCATGCGGGTGCTCGCCGACCGCCTGAACCACACGACGGCGGAACTGACCGCAGCCCGCGCGGCGAAACAGCCGCAGATGGCGCAGTAGGACTTTACTTCAGGATTTTGGCGGCCATTTCTGCGCACCGTGGACGAGGCGCAAAATTTCCACCTGTTTGATTTCTTGGCGAACACGATAGATCACGATAAAAGATGTGCGTGAAATGACCAGTTCGCGCGTTCCATCAATTCGTCCCGGCCGGCCGATCTCCGGCTGATCGATGAGCAAATCGGTCTGACGCTCGATCTCATCCAACTGGCTTATCGCGGCGCCGACATTCTGGTCGGCGATAAACTGAATTGCTTTCTTGCGATCTGCTTCAGCTTTCGCACGCCAGACGAGCTTCACTTGGCCTCGCCCTTAAGCCGCGCCAGAAGCTCTGTCCGTTCGCGCGCCATCTCCTCCTTGACGACTTCGTGCGGGATCCAGACCGTTTTCGGATCGTCTGCTTCCCGGATCGCTTCCTCGACCTGTTCACGGAACCACTTGTCGTATTCCGCCGCCTCATGGGTCCGCCGCAGAGCCTCGGCTCGATCGGGCCGTGATGCCGTTTCAGGAACGTAATCGGCGGCATCGACATCGAACTGCAAGATGCCGACATCCTTCAGATAGGAAACCAGGGTATCCATGCGCTTGAATACGCGCACCTGCCGGCTGCGTTGGGCGGCGAGCGGGCGCTCGGCCTTGCCGTAACGGATGACGACGGACCAGCCGCCGGTTTTGCCGACGACATGAGCGGCGTTGACCGCTCCTGCTTCGACAAGGCGGGAAAGGGTCGAATGATCGATGGTTTCCGCGGTCAAGGCATATCCTCGTTCAGGCCGACAATCATATGCATTTAATTATAGATCGCAATGCATTCAATAATTAGAATCGCAATCTGGAAACAAAAAAAGCCTGCATGGTTTCCCATGCAGGCCCGTGTGTTCAGGTTCGCCTACTCGCGCTGTTCCAATGCCCTGCTGAAAGCGAGTGCTGCCAGCGTGCAGATCGCGCCGGACAGCAGATAGTAGCCGACGAAGGTCAGGCCGAATCGGCTGGAGAGGCTGAGCGCCACCAGCGGCGCAAAGCCGGCGCCGACGAGCCAGGCAAGATCCGAGGTGAAGGCAGCGCCAGTGTAGCGATAGCCACGGCCGAAACGCGACGAGATCGAGCCCGTCGCCTGGCCGAAGGAAAGACCGAGCACGCCGAAGCCGATGATGACAAAGGCGTCATGCCCGCTGTTGCCCGACGCGATCAGGATCGGTCCAACGAAGCTGAAGACGGCGATAATGACGGCGCAGATGGCGAGCTGAGCGCGTCGGCCGATGCGGTCGGCGATCAAGCCCGAGGCGATGATGGTGACGACACCGACCATGGCGCCGACCACCTGCACCACCATGAAGGCGCCGATCGGCTGATTGCCGTAAAGGCTCATCCAGCCGAGCGGGAAGATGGTGACGAGGTGGAACATGGCAAAGCTCGCGAGCGGCACGAAGGCGCCGATCAGGATGTCGCGGCCGTGAACGCGCAGCACGTCGAGGATGGGCGCTGCTTCCAGTTCGTGCTGCTCCAGCAGCGTCCCGAATTCCTTGGTCATGACGAGGCGCAAACGCGCAAACAGCGCCACGACGTTGATCGCGAAGGCGACGAAGAAGGGATAGCGCCAGCCCCAGGAGAGGAAATCCTCACTGGAAAGATTGGCGACGAAATACCCGAACAGGATGCTTGCCAGCGCAAAGCCGATCGGCGCGCCGAGCTGCGGGATCATCGCGTACCAGCCGCGATGCTTGGCCGGTGCGTTGAGCGCGAGCAGCGAAGCAAGACCGTCCCAGGCTCCGCCGAGCGCAAAGCCTTGGCCGAGACGGAAGAGCGCCAGCAACGCGATCGACCAGACGCCGATCTCCTCGTAACCCGGCAGGAAGGCGATCGAAGCTGTGGAGCCGCCGAGCAGGAAGAGCGCGATCGTCAGCTTGGTGCCGCGGCCGTACATCCGGTCGATCGTCATGAAGACGACGGAGCCGACCGGGCGGGCCAGGAAGGCGAGTGAAAAGATGGCGAAGGAATAGAGCGTCGCCGTCAGCCTGTCAGGCGCGAAGGGAAAGATCAGCTGTGGAAAGACCAGGACCGAGGCGAGGCCATAGACGAAGAAATCGAAGAATTCCGACATGCGGCCGATTACCACGCCGACAGCGATGCTGCCCGGCGAAACCGGCTTATCGTCGTGAATACGTCGTGCGTCGCGTTCCAGCGATGACGACGACGGTCCATAATGCGATGCTGTTGCCATAAAACGCCTCCCTCGTTGAAGCGCTTTCGGCAAGGCGCCTCAGCTTGATCTTGATCAAACCTGCAGGCTTATCAAGTCCGTAAGACGTAAATAGTTCATCATCCCGGCTCAAAATGAGGCGTGGACGGGAAAATAGCGTGATCGGGATCGCAATTTTCCCGTGGGAATGCTGGCCTGCCCGGGTCTTACGGATATATTGGTTGAAACTTGCACTCGCAAAGGAATCCTTCTTGATTTCATCAGGATTTCATAGCTGTAGCGCAACACGATTTGTGCCGCAGTGCGGCACACTTGCTGCACTGCGACCAAACACCTCATGTCGCTATCAGGTTCAGTGCTTTAGTCGCGGAACGAACGAAACAACAAGAGCTTAGAGACGTGCCAAAACTCGTGAAGTTTTCCCGCCTTCTATCCGTCTTGCCGCTGCTTTTCCTGGCAGGATGCAACATGGTGGTCATGGCGCCTTCCGGCGACATCGCCATGCAACAGCGCGATCTCATCGTCGTCTCGACGGTGCTGATGCTGCTGATCATCATTCCGGTAATCTTCCTGACGCTGTTTTTTGCCTGGCGTTACCGCCGCTCCAACACGGCCGCGACCTACGACCCGGAATGGCACCATTCGACCCGCCTTGAAATCGTGATCTGGGCAGCCCCCCTTGCGATCATCATCGCGCTCGGCGCCGTCACCTGGATTTCCACGCATAAGCTCGATCCCTATCGTCCGCTCGACCGTCTCGATGCGGAGCGCGCCATTCCCGCAGATACCAAGCCGCTGACCGTCGAGGTCGTGGCGCTCGACTGGAAGTGGCTGTTCTTCTATCCCGAGCTCGGTATTGCCACAGTCAACGAACTGGCAGCACCGGTCGACATGCCGATCAATTTCAAGATCACCGCCTCCTCGGTGATGAACTCCTTCTACATCCCCGCCCTTGCCGGCCAGATCTACGCCATGCCAGGTATGGAAACGAAGCTGCATGCCGTCATCAACCGGGAGGGCGAGTATGAGGGCTTCTCCGCCAATTACAGCGGCGCAGGCTTCTCGCACATGCGCTTCAAGTTCCACGGCCTGAATCAGCAGGGATTTGACGCCTGGGTGGCGCAGGTCAAGCAGCAGGGCACGATGCTCAACCGCGACGCCTATCTGAAGCTCGAGAAGCCGAGCGAGAAGGAACCGGTGCGCTACTATGCCGGCGCCGATGCCGATCTTTACAACGCCATCCTCAACATGTGCGCCACGCCGGGCAAGATGTGCATGAACGAGATGATGCACATCGACATGATGGGCGGCGGCGGCAAGGAAAGCGCTGAGAACCGCGAGAAGCTGCAATACGACAACCGCCATGTCGGCGAAGGCGAGACGGCGCCTGCGGCCACCGGCAGCATGCAGCATGATATGCCCGGCATGCCTAGCACGGCTGGAATGGACATGCAGCATGAGGGCCATTCCATGCCCGGCATGAGCAATGGCGCCGATCCCGCGCCGGCGCAGCTCAACAACAACAATTAACCTGGCGCTTTGCGTCGCAAGACATAATGAACGGGTTGTTCCATGTTTTCCAATCCTGACCTCCTGAAGTTGATCTTCGGCCGGTTGAACCTCGATGCCATCCCCTATCACGAGCCGATCCTGGTCGTGACTTTCATCGGCGTCGTCATTGGCGGCCTCGCCGTGCTTGGCGCCATCACCTATTTCAAGTTCTGGGGTCCGCTCTGGCACGACTGGATCTGCAGCGTCGATCACAAGAAGATCGGCATCATGTATGTGATCCTGGCCGTTATCATGCTGTTGCGCGGCTTTTCCGACGCGATCCTGATGCGCATCCAGCAGGCGATCGCCTTCAACGGTTCGGAGGGCTACCTGCCGCCGCACCATTACGACCAGGTCTTCACCGCCCACGGCGTCATCATGATCTTCTTCGTGGCGATGCCCTTCGTCACCGGCTTGATGAACTTCGTGGTGCCGCTGCAGATCGGCGCGCGCGACGTCTCCTTCCCCTTCCTCAACAACTTCTCTTTCTGGATGACGACCGCCGGCGCGATCATCATCATGCTGTCGCTCTTCATCGGCGAATTCGCCCAGACCGGCTGGCTTGCCTACCCGCCATTGTCGGGCGCTGCCTACAGTCCTGGTGTCGGCGTCGACTATTATATCTGGGGCCTGCAGGTGGCCGGCGTCGGAACGACGCTTTCGGGCATCAACCTGATCGCCACAATCGTCAAGATGCGCGCTCCGGGCATGACCTTCATGAAGATGCCGGTCTTTACCTGGACGGCACTCTGCACCAACGTGCTGATCGTCGCCTCCTTCCCGATCCTGACGGCTACGCTCGCGTTGCTGTCGCTCGACCGTTATGCGGGAACGAACTTCTTCACCAACGACCTCGGCGGCAATCCGATGATGTACATCAACCTCATCTGGATCTGGGGTCATCCGGAGGTCTACATTCTCGTGCTGCCGGCCTTCGGCATCTTCTCGGAAGTGGTCGCCACCTTTTCCGGCAAGCGCCTGTTCGGTTATGCTTCCATGGTCTACGCCACCTGCGTGATCATGATCCTGTCCTACATCGTCTGGCTGCACCACTTCTTCACGATGGGCTCGGGCGCCAGCGTCAACTCCTTCTTCGGCATCACCACGATGATCATCTCCATCCCGACGGGGGCGAAGATATTCAACTGGCTCTTCACCATGTATCGCGGCCGTATCCGCTTTGAGGTGCCGATGCTGTGGACGGTCGGCTTCATGGTAACCTTCGTCATCGGTGGCATGACCGGCGTCATGCTGGCCGTGCCGCCGGCCGACTTCGTGCTGCACAATTCGCTGTTCCTCATCGCCCACTTCCACAACGTCATCATCGGCGGCGTTCTCTTCGGCATGTTCGCCGGCGTGAATTACTGGTTCCCCAAGGCTTTCGGCTTCAAGCTCGATCCCTTCTGGGGCAAGATGAGCTTCTGGTTCTGGCAGATCGGTTTCTGGTTCGCCTTCATGCCGCTCTACGTGCTCGGCCTGATGGGCGTCACCCGCCGCATGAGCCAGTTCGAGGATCCGTCGCTGCAGATCTGGTTCATCATCGCCGCCTTCGGCGTCGGCCTGATCGCGCTTGGCATTGCCAGCTTCCTGATCCAGATCGTCGTCAGCTTCATGAAGCGCGAGGAATTGCGCGATGACAGCGGCGATCCGTGGGACGGCCGTACGCTGGAATGGTCGACTTCCTCGCCGCCACCGGACTACAATTTCGCCCTCACGCCTGTCGTGCACGACCATGACAGCTGGTACGACATGAAGAACCGTGGCTACGAGCGTCCGCTCGGCGGCTTCAAGCCGATCCATATGCCGAAAAACACCGGCACCGGTGCGATCCTGTCCGCCATCAGCGTCGCGCTCGCCTTCGGCATGATCTGGTACATGTGGTGGCTGGTCGTCGTCTCCGTCGTCGCCCTGCTCGTCGTCGCGATCGGCCATACCTTCAACTACGGACGCGACTTCTACATTCCCGCCGAAGAAGTGACCGAAACGGAAGGCAAGCGCACCGCGCTGCTTGCCGAGCAGGTGTAATGACCATGAGCGATCAAACTATCGACACGGCCGAAAAGCCTGAATTCTACCTCACGGAAGATCATCATCCGGAGAACAGCACCAATCTCGGCTTCTGGCTCTACCTGATGAGCGACTGCCTGATCTTCGCGGTGCTGTTTGCGACGCACGGCGTGCTCGGCCGCAATTATGCCGCCGGTCCGTCGCCGGCCGTTCTCTTCGATCTGCCGATCGTTGCCCTCAACACCTCGATGCTGCTCTTCTCCTCGATCACCTACGGCTTCGCCATGCTGCAGATGGAGCGGAACGCAAAGGCGGAAACGCTGTTCTGGCTCGCCGTCACCGGCCTGTTCGGCGCAGCCTTCATCGGGCTCGAGCTCTACGAGTTCATCCACCTGATCCATGAAGGCGCCGGGCCGACGCGCAGCGCCTTCCTTTCCTCCTTCTTCACGCTCGTCGGTACGCACGGGCTGCACGTCACCTTCGGCATCATCTGGCTGATCACGCTGATGGTGCAGGTCTCGATGCACGGGCTGATCGAGGCCAACCGCCGCCGGCTGATGTGCCTTTCGATGTTCTGGCATTTCCTTGACGTCGTCTGGATCGGCGTCTTTTCCTTCGTCTATCTGCTGGGAGTTCTCGGATGAGTTCGCAAGCACCTGCACATGAGGATGCCCACGAGGCTCATCACGGCCACAGCCATGGTCATCAGGCCGGCCACGGCACCTTCCGCAGCTATGTGACGGGCTTCGCGCTCTCCGTCATCCTGACCGCAATCCCCTTCTGGCTGGTCATGTCAGGCGTAATCGCGAGCCCGACATTGACGGCGGTGCTGGTGATGGGCCTCGGCGCGATCCAGATCGTCGTTCATATGGTCTTCTTCCTGCACATGAACCCGAGGAGCGAGGGCGGCTGGACAATGATGGCGCTGATCTTCACCATCGTTATCGTCGCCATTGCGCTCTCCGGCTCGCTCTGGGTCATGCATCATCTCAACACCAACATGATGCCGATGAGCCCTGAGATGATGAAGAACATGCCGTGACCGTGACGAAAGAGCGGCGGCAGCGCCGCCCGTAGCGGTTCAGCCAAACACCGGTTCACCATGAGCGAGGCTCCCTCGGAAAAATCGGAAAGGCGGCGTCACCAGGTAAAACGCGCGATCTTCGCCGTCTGCCTGCTACTGCTTGCCGCGGCACTTGCCGTGCTCGGCAGCTGGCAGGTGCAGCGCCTCGCCTGGAAACGCGATCTCATTGCCCGCGTCGATCAGCGCGTGCATGCAGCACCCGTGCCGGCGCCGGCCGACTGGGATAAGGTCAATACCGCCGACGACGAATATCGGCGGGTGACCGCTGTGGGGATGCTGGCGAACGACAAGGAGACGCTGGTCTATGCCTCGACCGCGCTCGGCCCGGGTTATTGGGTGATGACGCCGCTGAGGCTTGCCGACGGTACTTCAATCCTCGTCAATCGCGGCTTCGTGCCGACCGACCGGCGTGATCCGGCCTCGCGTCGCGAGGGCCAGCCGTCAGGCCCGGTCGAAATCACCGGGCTGATGCGGATCACGGAGCCGAAGGGCTCGCTGCTGCAGTCCAACAACCTCGCCGCCGACCGGTGGTATTCTCGCGATGTCGCCGCGATCGCTGAAAAGCGCGGCGTCAGTGCGATCGCGCCTTATTTCATCGACGCGGATGCCACTCCCAACCCGGGCGGCCTGCCGGTCGGCGGCCTGACCGTGATCCATTTTCCGAACAACCATCTCCTCTATGCCATCACCTGGTACGGGCTGGCGGCGATGGTGCTGATATTGCTGGTGTTCATTCTTCGCGCCGAGAGGGGTAGCCGAGATCCGGCGGAACGCTCACCGAACCGCTTATGAGGCGACCCGGCTGATCGCCTCGGCGAGTTGTGCCTGCGAAAAGGGCTTGCCGAGACGAGGCAGGTTTGTCACACCGGCGCCCTCTGGAAGCTCCGCGTAACCGGTTGCGAGGATGATCGGCATTTCAGGCCATTCGTCGCGGATCGCCTGGGCGAGTTGCGCGCCCGTCATGCGCGGCATGGCGTGGTCGCAAATCACCAGATCGACCGGTTGCTTATGCAGAATGTCGAGCGCCTCCGAACCCGCCATCGCCTCGAATACGGTGTGGCCGAGATCCTCGAGCATCAGCGTCGTATTCATCAGGACCAGGCCGTCATCATCGACAGCGAGGACACGCAGGCTGTCCGGCGCGCTTTGCTCACGCTGCGGCAGCTCGACAGTTGTTCGGGTCCGCCGTTCGACAATGGCGACCGGAAACCACAATTCGACCGTCGTGCCTTCGCCTGGCTTGCTCTTTAGGAAAAGACGGCCGCCGGACTGGGTCGTCAGCCCCTGCACCATGGAAAGGCCGAGGCCGGTGCCCTTGCCGACACCCTTGGTGGTGAAGAACGGGGTGACCGCCTGATCGAGTGTCTTTGCATCCATGCCCTCGCCTTCGTCCGTTATCGCGATGCGGACGTAGCGGCCGGGTGACAGCGGACTCTTGCTTGGCGGCGCCGGCTCCTCGGAAGCGCGCAGCACGATCCGGCCGCCTGATGGCATGGCATCGCGAGCGTTGACGACGAGGTTCAGGATGGCCATCTCCAATTGGTTCGGATCGGTGAGGATCGTCGGCAGCCTGACCGGAAAAGACGTATCGATTACGGTGAGGGGGCCGAGCGAACGGCTCAGCATATCCATCATGCCGCGGACCAGACCGGAGACGTCGATAGGCTCCACATGCAGTTCCTGCCTTCGGGAAAAGGCAAGCATGCGCTGCGTCAAGGCTGCGCCACGCTGGGCGCCCTGCATGGCGTTATCGACCAGCGACGTCAGCGAGAGATCCTGCGGCATGCGTTTCTTCAGGATTTCGAGGCTGCCGAGCACGGCCATCAGCAGGTTGTTGAAATCATGCGCGATGCCGCCGGTCAATTGACCGATCGCCTCCATCTTCTGTGACTGGAAGAGTTCTTCGCGAGCCTGCTCCAGCGCCCTCTGGGTCTCCATCTTCTCGGTAATATCACGGGTAATCTTCGCAAAACCAAGCACTTGGCCGTCGTCGTCCCGGATGACGTCGATGACGACGCTGGCCCAGAAACGGCTGCCGTCCTTGCGGACGCGCCAACCCTCCCTCTCGAACCGGCCCTCGGCGCGCGCGACCTTGAGCGCGGTATCAGGCACGCCGGCTTCCCGGTCCTCCGGCGTATAGAAGGTCGAGAAATGCCGGCCGATGATTTCCTGCGGCCGATAGCCTTTGATGCGCTCGGCGCCGAAATTCCAGCTGCTGACATTGCCCTCGGGGTCGAGCATATAGATCGCATAGTCCGAAACGCCCTGGATGAGCCGGCGGAACTGCTCTTCGCTCTGGCGGATCGCGTTTTCAGCCGCCCTGCGCTCGGTCAGGTCGCGGGTGATCTTGGCAAAGCCGATGAGTTCGCCAAAGGGATGGCGGATCGGGTCGATGATCACATGAGCCCAAAAGCGGCTGCCATCCTTGCGCTGGCGCCAGCCCTCACCCTCGAAGCGGCCGGTCTCCGCCGCCGTGGCGAGAGCCCGCTCGGGAATTCCCGCGTCGCGGTCCTCTTGCAGATAGAAACGGGAAAAATGCTCACCCAGAATTTCGGAAGGCTTGTAACCCTTGAACCGCTGAGCGCCGGTATTCCAGCTGATTATGATGCCGTCGGGGCTCAGCATATAGATAGCGTAGTCGGTGATGGCATCGACCAGAAGGCGAAAGCGTCCCTCTCCGGTAAGAGACGTATCATGTCGATTCAGCGCTTCCATCGGCCCCTCTTAACCACCAGCGCTTTATAACGCGACGACGGGCAGATGGTTCCGAAATGGCCGCCGATTTCAGACGGCTTTCACCTGCGGATAAAACCGTTCCCCCACCCGCTCGGCGGCGGCATAGGCCTGCGAGACGATTTCGGGCACGAGATCGATATCGGGCAGGCTGCCAAGGCCGAGCGGGCCGACGGCAAAGAGCCCGGCGACGGTCGAGCCGTCCTCCAGGAAAGGCTCGCCCCGCGCGTTGACCGCAAGCCCGAGCGAGAGCTCATCCGGCATGGCAAGGCCGGCGGAAATCAGGCTCTGCATCAGCGGGGCTGAAAGATCGGGCGCCTGACAGCGGCAATCGATGATGCGCTCGGCATGCATGACCTCCTCGACAGAGGAGCCGGCCGGCGTGAAGAACAGACCGCTCAGGCCCCGGCGGCCGGCCCGGCCGCGGCGCAGCACGGTGCGGCCTTCGGCAAGCTCGCGTTTCAGCCGCAAATGCATCGCCTCGGGCAGGCGGTTGCGGTGGCTGTCGTAGATTGCCCTGAGGTGCCGGTTGAACTGATGTTTGTCGCGCGCCGGCAGCGAGCGCCAAAGCAGGCGCGCATGTTTCCTCAGGCCGTTCATCACCGATTGCCAGCTTCGGCCCTCATCTTCCGCCTCGCGACAGGCCTGGCGGATAAAGCGCACGATGTCAGGCAGGCTCTGCGGCAGCGCTTCGGCCGGGAAGACCGGATCGGCGGAATTCGGCGTATGGCTCTGAGGCAGGAAGCCACGCCGGGAAATGATCGTAATCTGGCCAGCATAACCGGAATCGCGCAGCCGCAGCAACTGGTCGACCACGCGGATGCCGCTGCCGAGCAGCACGGCATGCGGCCGGGCGACGAGGCGCTGGGCCCTGACCGGCGAAACGTCCGGCCCGCCGGCGTCCGGCTCGGTCAGACCATAGCCGGTGGCAAGGATGACGGTATCGAACAGCGGATTGGCGGGATTGGCGCTTTCGAGCAGGAAACGGTTACCGTGGCTCCTGCGGATCGCCACGACAGGATCGTTGCAGACTTGGACGGTGATGTCCCGGCGGGCGGCGAGCGCTTCCGAAAAGCGCTGATAGACATAGTCGCTGAAGATTTCCTTCGGCACGAAGATCTGCCGGAAACCGGGAATGGCGGCCGGCACGGCGGCGCGGAAGGCGGCGTTGCTACAGAGCCAGTCGTTGAAATCGTCATTGTCGCCGAGCGAGACCGAGAGATCACGCACACGGGTATTGAGGATCGTCGAGGAGCGGACTGAGGCCAGCGCCTGGCCGCCGCTGACCGACGAATTCGGATCGAACAGTTGCAGGTGGAAGGGTGCGCGCACCGTCTTCATCAGCGCGATCGCCGTCATCATGCCGGAAAAACCGCGCCCGACGATCGCAATGCGCGGCACGGCAGAAATCTGCGCCGCCGCACTGGCTCTTGCGGAAAAAAGTCCCTGAACCGTCATCGCAACTCCTTTGCGGGTTCATCCGCACCGTGTGTCGATCGAGGTTTCAACGCATAAAAGCCGATCACGCGTTGTTGAGGTTCATGCGGCCATTCACAAACACTGCCGCTGCATCGGGGTCCGTACCAGCGGTCCCGCAAGGAAACTCGGCGAGCGATCACGCTCGTCCATAGTCTATTAAACTAGTCGTGTATGAAAGCGCTAAAAGCCTGATGTGGCAAGAGGGTTTGTTGCTTCGGTTGGTAAGCCATTGGGATAGCAATGGATTTTCCGCGAGAGAGGCTTCCAGCGGCATGGATCCCTCCGGTAATGGTTGCCTGACAGGGTCTCCCCACGCTGCAACCCACCCGTGTACCGGTTGTTCCCGAAGGGATGCGAGGCGGCCTCACGTAAAAATAACCAGATGGTGAATTGTTTACTTGAACCCCCCGGTCGAATCGGCAAAAGTGACGGTGCTATCAATCCCTTCATGGATTTGCCGTCTTTTCGGGCCAGCGTCCGAGCACCACATCTATTGGAAAAATACCGTGAGCAGCGAAGCGTTAACACGCGCGACGAAGCCTTCGGCTTCGATGGCGCTTGCAACTGCGGCAGGCTGGGGCCAAGGCCTCTACACACTGGTGCGCATCACCGTGATGGCCTTCCGACACCCCTGGCAGGCGGGCCTTGCCATCGGCGCTACCTTGATCGCCTCCACCTTCCAGCTTCTGATCCCCCGCCTTCTCGGCCAGGCCGTCGACCATACCCAGGTGGCGCTTCATGGCGGCACGATCGGACAACAGGCGCAGGATGCGCTGCTGACGACGGCGCTGCTTCTGCTCGGCGCCAGCGTGCTGCGCGGCATCTTCACCATGGTGCAGAACTACTTCAGCGAATCCGTCGGCCACCATATGGGATATGAGCTGCGACTAGCCTGCTACGAGAAGATCCAGCGCCTCTCCTTCAGCTTTCATGACACCGTGCATTCCGGCGACCTGATCACCGTCGGCCTGCTCGACCTTGAAGGCGTGCGCATGTATTTCTCGACGGCCCTCGTGCGCGTCTTCCTGCTTTCCATGCTGATCGGCATCGGCGCCTATATGCTGCTTTCGACCGACGTCGTGCTCGGCCTGCTGGCGCTCTCCTTCGTGCCCTTCGTCGGTTGGCGCTCGTCCGTCACCCAGCTTCGCCTGCGCGCCACCTGGCTCGATCTTCAGCAGCGGCTTTCAGTGCTGACCCGCATCATGGAAGAAAATCTCGGCGGCATCCGTGTCGTGCGCGCCTTCGCGGCGCAGGAGCACGAGCTTTCGAAATTCGAGAAGGCGTCGAAGAGCGCGCTGGAACTCGCCCATCAGCGCGTCGGCATCCGCGTCGTCAATACCAGCGCCATGACCTTCTCCTTCTTCATCGCCATGGGCCTGGTGCTGTGGGTCGGCGGCGGCAAGGTGATGTCCGGCGAGATCACCGTCGGCACGCTCGCCTCTTTCCTCACCTTCATGACCATCCTGCAGATGCCGGTGCGTCAGCTCGGCCTGATGGTGAACGCCTTTGCCCGCGCCTCGACCTGCGGCACGCGCCTCTTCGAGCTGCTGGACCTCGAAATCGCCGTGCGCGATGCGCCCGATGCCAAGGCATTGAAGGTGACCGACGGCACGCTGCGCTTCGAAAATGTCAGCTTCGCCTATCCGAGCTCGCCGATGCGCGAGGTGCTGCGCGATGTCAGCTTCGAGGCTAGGCGTGGCGAAACGATCGGCATCGTCGGCCCGCCCGGCAGCGGCAAGACGACGCTCGCGCATCTGATCCCCCGCTTCTATGACGCGACCGGCGGCAAGATCACCATCGACGGGCAGGATATTCGCAAGGCGACGCTGCAGTCGCTGCGCCGCTCGGTTGCCGTCGTGCAGCAGGATTCCTTCCTCTTCACGACGACGATCGAAAACAACATCGCCTATGGCGATCCCTGGGCCAAGGAAGGCCGCATCGAACGCGCCAGCGAAAGCGCGCAGTTGCACAATTACGTGCTCGGCCTGCCCACAGGCTACGGCACGGTCGTCGGCGAACGCGGCGTTTCGCTTTCGGGCGGCCAGCGACAGAGGCTTTCGATCGCCCGCGCGCTGATGCTCAAACCCGCCGTGATGGTGTTCGACGATTCGACTGCAGCAATCGATGCGGCAACCGAGCAGCGCATCCGTAGCGCGATGCGCCGCTATGCCGCCGACCGGGTGACGATCATCGTCGCCCATCGCCTGAGCTCGCTGATGCATGCCGACAAGATCTTCTTCATCGAGGACGGCCGCATCGTCGAACAGGGCACGCATGACGAGCTCCTGGCCCTCGGCGGACGATACAAGGCGCTTTACGATTTGCAGGTGCGACCGGGCGACGACGCTTTGAGCGCGTGAGAAACCGGCGCTGGAGGAAACAACATGGCCGAGGAACTGGAAGCCGAGCGTGCTGACGTTCGCGAGGATGGCAGGCGCCCGCCACGGGCGGTCGTCGGCTCGCAGCGCGTCGAAGAGGAGATCTTCGGCAAGGTCTTCGATTCCAACATCGTCAAGCGCATCTGGGCCTTCGTGCATCCCTACCGGCGCGATGTCGTCCTGTCGGTCATTTCGGTGCTTGTTTTCACCGGCATGCAGCTCCTCATTCCGCTGATCATCCGCTATGCCATCGACCACGGTATGCAGCCGGGCGGCAGCCATTCGGCGCTGACCCTGGCGATCGTCGCCTTCCTAATCGCCATCCTTATCAATTACGGCGCCAGCTATTTTCAGGAAACGCTGGTCGGCGGCGTGGCGGAAAACGTGCTCTTCGATATCCGCAAGGCGATGTTCTCGCATCTCCAGCGCGTTTCGCTCTCCTTCATGGACAAGACCGAGGTCGGCCGGCTGATGTCGCGCCTGCAGGGCGACGTCAATTCGATGCAGGAATTTCTCGAAACCTGCGTACTCTCGGTCGGCGATATCTTCCTGCTCTTCGGCATCGTTTTCGTGATGCTCTATCTCGACTTCAAGCTCGGCCTGCTGACGCTGTCCGTGCTGCCGGTGCTCTTTGTCGTGCGCCTGTTCTGGCTGCCGCTCGCCCGCAAGTCCTTCATGGCCGCGCATGAGACGAACTCGGTTGCGAACGGTGCGCTTGCCGAAGCGATCCATGGCGTCCGCGCCGTCCAGAGCATGGATCGGCAGGACGTCAACTTCACGCTCTACGATGACAAGGCGCATGCCAACCTGCTGACGCACCTGACGGCGGCGCGTTACGCCCAGATCATGGTGCCGATCGTCGATTCACTGACCGGCATCGCCATGGCGCTCGTCATCGTCGTCGGCGGCGCGCGCGTGTTGAACCAGGCGCTCGACGTCGGCGTGCTCGTCGCCTTCCTCTTCTACATCCAGCGCTTCTTCGACCCGATCCGTTCGCTGACCCTGCAATATTCGGTCATGCAGCGTGCCATGGCGTCGGGCCAGCGTCTGACCGATGTGCTCGACGTGCCGGTCGATATCAAGGATGCGCCCGACGCCGAGGTGCTGTCGGCCGAGATGGACGGCTCGGTGGAATTCCGCGATGTCGTCTTCGGCTATAATCCGAAGCATCCAGTGCTCAAGCATGTGAGCTTCAGGGTCAACCCCGGCGAGACGGTCGCCCTCGTCGGCCCGACGGGATCGGGCAAGTCGAGCTGCATGTCACTGATCCACCGCTTCTACGAGGTGCAGCAGGGGCAGGTTGTGGTCGGCGGGCATGACGTGCGCGAACTGACGCAGGATTCGCTCGGGGCACAGATCGCCATGGTGCTGCAGGAACCCTTCCTCTTCACGGGCACCGTCTTCGAAAACATCCGCTATCACAAGACGGAAGCGACGCGCGAGCAGGTGATCGAAGCCGCCAAGGCCGTTGGCGCGCATGACTTCATCATGCGCCTGCCGGAAGGCTATGACGGCATGCTCGGCGAGCGCGGCGGCAATCTTTCGCTCGGCCAGCGCCAACTCCTCTCCTTTGCCCGCGCGCTGGTGGCCGACGCCAAGATCCTCGTGCTCGACGAGGCGACGGCCAATATCGACAGCTATACGGAGATGCTGATCCAGCGGGCGCTGGTGAAGCTGCTCGAAAACCGCACCGGCCTCGTCATCGCCCACCGGCTTGCGACAATCCGCGAAGCCGACCGCATCATCGTGCTGCAGAATGGCGAGATCGTCGAGAGCGGCAATCACCAGCAGCTCATGAAAAACGGCAAGCTCTATTCGAAGCTCTATAACCTCAATTACGCATCCTTCGACGATATTCCCGAAAACGTACTCGAAGAGACGACGGTAACCGAATCGGCGACCTGATTTTGGGTGCCTGGGCTCGGCGAGGCCGATCCGAGGTGTTTGATGCCAAACGCCAAAACTGATGTCTCCTGCGCCGTTTTATGTATTCTCTGCAACAGCGGCGGTCGATTTGCCTTAAAAGGCGCAAAATTTGAACGAACAAACGCCGTGCTGCGGCATTTCTCCTTTATAGGGGGCGATGTGCCAGCCACTGAGGAGAATGTTATGAAGAGAATTATTAGCAGCCTGTTGATCGCAACGGCCCTTATGGGATCGGCCATTCAGCCCGCTGCCGCGCGTGACCATCACCACCATAACAACACCGGCCGCATTATCGCAGGCGGCGTTGCGGCAGGTGTCGTCGGCGGTCTGATTGGAGGCGCCCTCGCCAACAGCGGCCCTCGCTATGTTGATGGTCCGCGCTATGTTGAAAGCCCTCGCTATGTCGAACCCGCGCCGAGATGCTGGTATGAGGACCGCGACGTCCGCAACCGCTATGACGGCGGTTATCACACCGAAACGGTTCGCGTCTGCGAGTAGCGGGTCAGAAGACCACCTCGTCTCGCGGCTGATTTTCGTCTCCCGACCGAGGTTGCCTCCGGCAGCCTCGGTCTTCTCTTGCACTGAATTATTGTCCGCACCGGATGTCAACTTGCTGCCATCGCTCCGCCATGGAGCTGGAGCGTGCAGAATTGCCAAATCGCGTCAATCACAGTTCTTCCATGCTTGTTCCGGCACGCTTTTCATGCTGATCGTCGAGCATTCCTGAGGGCAGGTATTCTGTCGCGCGTGGAGCATTGAGGGAAAGTCGATGAACGATGGTCCGGTGAAGGACGGCAAGGCGCCGAAGAAAGAACGCATGCGCTTCGTCAGCGCCGAGCAGGTGGCGCAATTGGCGGGCGTTTCGCGCTCGGCCGTTTCGCGCACCTTCACCCCGGGCGCAAGCGTTGCCCCGGCGACGCGCGAAAAGGTGCTGCGGGCGGCGCAAGACCTCGGTTACCACGTCAACGACCTGGCGCGCGGCGTGCTTGCCAATCAAAGCCGCCTTGTCGGCATCGTCGCGACGCGGCCGGAAGTGGGTTTTCGCGCACATCTGGCGGCCGCACTTGCCAAATTACTGATCCGGCGCGGCAGCATTCCGATCCTCATCAACACCGGCCAGACGGAAGACGAGCTGCTCGCCGCCCAGAAGATGCTGATCGGCCACCGGGCCGAGGCCATCATCATCCTGTCCGGCTCGCCGCCGGCGAGTTTCTTCGAACTCGCGCAGCGAAACGGCCAGCCGCTCGTCGTCATCGGCCGTTCGGAACCCGACGCCGACCATGTCCGCGTCGGCAACTCCGAGGCTTCGCGCAAGGCAGCGACGGCCTTTTACGAAAGCGGCAGACGACGGCTGGCGGTCATCGGCTCCAACACGGGAACGCCGAGCATCGTCGAGCGTGAAAGGGCTTTCCTTTCTGCGGCAGAGGCGCTCGGCGCATCCGTCGTCGTCGGACGCGGCGGAGATTCCGACTACGACGGCGGCGTTACCGCCGGGCGCGCGCTGTTTTCGGGGAAGACAAAGCCCGACGCGGTCTTCTGTGCCAACGACCAGATCGCCTTCGGGCTGATGGATGTCGTGCGCCAAGAGGCGCGGCTGCGCATCCCCGAGGATGTTGCCGTCATCGGCTTCGACGACGTTCCGGAATCCTCCTGGCTGAGCTACCAGCTGACCACTTTCCGCCAGGATCCGCTGACCATGGCGCTGCGCGCCGTCGAGCTGATGGAGCGACGGCTTGAAAATCCGGACGCGCCTGCGGGTTACGAACGCGTCATTCCGGAACTCGTCATCCGCCAGAGCTTCAGGCCCTAACCTCCCCCACGGCTTTTCGCAGGCGCAATCCTGTGGCAAGAAAGAGCAAATGCGAACCGACAGGGAGGAAAATCGTCGCAGATGAAGGGGATCCGCCAGCTTGCAGAGCATCTCGACATCTCGATCGGGACGGTGTCCCGTGCGCTGAACGGCAAGCCCGACGTCAACGACGAAACCCGCCGGCGCGTGCTCGCCGCCGCCGAAGAGCTCGGCTATGTCGCCAACCAGTCGGGCCGCAGCCTTCGCCAGGGCATGACCAACGTCATCGGACTGATGCTCGAAGTGAGCCGCGAGACGGTCGAAAACAGCGACGACTTCTTCCTTGGCGTTATCGACGGCCTGCAGAGCGTCTTTTCCCGCCACAAGCTCGATCTGGTCATGCTGCCCTGCCCCGATGACGAGGATCCGCACGAATATCTGAAGCGCATGGTGGCGCGTCGGCTCGTCGATGCGCTGATCATCTCGGCGACACGACGCACCGACCGGCGTATCGAGCTTCTGGAAAAGGCCCGCATTCCCTTCGTGGCGCTCGGCCGCAGCGCATCCGGCGGCAGCTACACCTGGATGGATCTCGATTTCGAGGGCGTGGCGGCGCGCGGTGTCGACCGGCTGGTCGCAAAAGGCCACCGGCGGATCGCGGTGGCCGCCCCCTCCTCCGACATCAATCTCGGCTATATCTTCCTCGACAGTTACCGCCAGGCGCTGAAGCGCCACGATATTCCCTTCGATCCGGCTCTCGTCATCCGTGTCAAGTCGAGCGAACAGGGCGGTTATCAGGCCGGCCACGAACTTCTGATGATCGAACAGCGGCCGACGGCGATCATCCTGATCCACGAACTGATGGCGATCGGGCTTTACCGGCGGCTTGCGGAAGGAGGCATCGTGCCTGGCCGCGACCTCGCCGTCGTCGGTTTCCGCGACGAGCCGCGCACCCATTTCCTGCAACCGACGCTGACATCCTTCCGCATGTCGCTGCGCGATCTCGGTGCCCAGCTCGGCGAAACCCTGCTCGCCACCATGCCGGCCTATGCCGAGCACTACCCGCAGGGCGCCCGCAACAGGATCTGGCCAATGGAACTCGTCCCCGGCGAAAGCGACGCTCTCACGATTAAAGTCTAGATCTAAGGGCTGTGGCGCACGACCGCACCCGGAGACCGGGTGCGGCCTGTCTCGATCATTCGGCGGCAGCGACGGCGGCGCGGCGGCCGATCGTTGCCTGCGTCAGCACGAAGGCTGAGAAGGCGCAGAGTGCGATGCCGGCGGCCATCGGAACCGCGGTACCATCGAAGAAGATGCTCGATATGACCATGGCGACGGCGGCGATCACGAAGTGCAGCGTTCCCATTAGCGACGAAGCTGTGCCGGCGATCTCACCATGGTCCTCGAGGGCGAGCACCGCGCTCGTCGGGATGACGAGGCCGAGGAAGCCGTAGCCGATGAACAGGAAAGTCGCCAGAACAGGCAGATGGTTGAAGCCCGAGGCCATCACCACCGCCATGACGACCATGGCAAGCGCAAAGGCGCTGACCGCAATGCGCATGACGCGCACGAGGCCGAAACGCTCGCCGAGCCAGCCCGTCGCCTGCGACACCGTGAAGAAGGACACGGCGTTGATCGAGAAGGCGAAGCTGTATTGGGTCGGCGTCAGCCCATAATGCTGGATCAGCACGAAGGGCGAGTTGGCGAGGTAGACGAGGAAGCTCGAAATGCCCAGGCCGCCGATGAAGGTCAGCGTCAGGAAATTGCGGTCGGTCAGCAGCAGGCGGTAGGCCGCCATGGCGCTCCTCAGACCGCTGCCGCTGCGCTCCTTGGTCGAGCGGGTTTCTTCGAGCTGGGTGGCAAGCAGGACGAGGCCGATAAAGGCGGCGATCATCACGGCCCAGAAGACGCCACGCCAGCCGTAGAACTCGATGACGGCACTGCCCGTCAGCGGGGCCAGGATCGGAGAGATCGAAAAGACCAGCATCAGCAGCGACATCAGGCGCGCGGCCTGCACGCCGGTGTGCATATCGCGGACGATGGCGCGCGGAATGACCATGCCGGCGGCACCGCCGATACCCTGGACAAAACGGAAGGCGATCAGCGTTTCGATGTCGGTCGAAAGCGCGCAGCCGATCGAAGCGACGGCGAAGAGGCCGATGCCGAGATAGAGCGGCAGCTTGCGACCCCACATATCCGACAGCGGACCGTAGACCAGCTGGGCGAGCGCAAAGGAGATGAAGAAGGCGAGAAGGGTCAGCTGGGTGACGCTGTTATCGGCATGCAGATCCTGGCCGATGGATGGCAACGCAGGCAGATACATGTCGATGGCGAAAGGCCCTATGGCCGAGAGAAGGCCGAGAATGAGGGCAATGCGAAAGAAGGGAGCCGTCATAAGGGTGATCTTTCATAAAAGCGCAGCGGAGGCGTCGGATGATCGCTCCGCCGCATTGCTCTCGGGTTGAATGATGATCATTCGCGCGAAGACGAAGTTGGGAGCTCATATCTCCAACGGCGAACCAAGAGTGTCAATAAATTTGGACACGCTTGTAAAATTAGACGCCATTGTCTAAAACGTCAAGACGTCTTATCTTCGTTCTCATGAAAGATCGCATGACACCCGCAGCCAGAATGACGGGGCATACGCAGCGCGGGCAATGCGCCAAGCGCATGTCGATCCTAGATGCCGCCGCCGACGTCTTCTGCAGCCAGGGTTTTGCCGGGGCCAGCATCGACGAGATCGCCGCCGCCGCCTGCGTTTCCCGCCAGACGATCTACAATCACTACCGCGAGAAAGAGACGCTGTTCGTCGCCGTCGTCGAAGACGTCATGAACCGCGCCAACACCATGCTCTTCTCCATGTTGTCGACCTTCCCCGACAGCGCCGACAATCTGGAGGACGACCTGACGGCCTTCGTCGTGCGCCTCAACAAGAACTGCATCTGCAACCACGACGGAAAATTCCTGCGCAAGCTCGTGCAGACCGAGGGCGAGCGCTATCCGCATCTCTTCGAGAGCTGGCGCCTGCATGGACCGGGCAAGCTGACGACGGCGCTATCGGCACTTTTCGCGCGGCTTGCCCACAAGGGAGCACTCGTCATCGACGATTTCGACGTCGCCGCCCGGCAGTTCGTGGCGCTCGGCAATGCCGATCTGCAGATGACCGTCCTTTTCGGCGGGGTGCCCACCGACGAGGAACTGGAAAAGGCGGCGCGAAACGCCGTCCGCACCTTTCTCAAGGCTTATGGCAGGCCGGCGGCGGAAAAGGCCGGCCCTCAATCGCAACTTGCCGTCATTTCGGGCTGATCCAAGCCCGTCCAATCAGGCAAAAACCGTCATCTGCTTGGGAACGACCGCGAACAAGCCGACACGGCGCGCGGCAAGATATTTCACCAGCTGTTCGACGACCGCAGGCATGACCGGCTTCTGAACCACGCCGACCGCACCCTTGACACCATGTGCGACAACCTCCGGATTGGCGGTCATGAAGACGACGGCAATGCCATGCTGTGCGGCCAATTGCCGGCCGATGTCAGGCCCGGTCGGACCATCGGCGAGGTTGACATCGACGAAGGCGATATCGGCAAGCGGCGCCAGCCGCAGCGCCTGCTCGCGATTGTGCGCAAGGCCGGCGACCTGCATGCCCATGCCTTCCACCGTCGCTTCGAGATCCAGTGCGATCAGGAATTCATCTTCGACGATCAATACTCTCTGCTTCATGAGTTCATCTCGTTGCCAGCGCCGCACGACATTGGTGGCCATGATACGTCCCCTTGTTACGCGCATACTTCGAAAGAGGGATCCGCTCCGGCAGCTGTCCCTGCTCGAAACTCATTGTTGTAACGGGCAACTTGACGATATGTTCCGCGCTGAAACGTGATTTTACCAATTTAAGATATTGTTAACATTGACGAATTCTTAATCATGAAGAAGCTGAGCGAAAAAAGGCGGCACCGTGACCGCCCTAAAATGCCAGGATCGATAAGGATTAATCAGCCCTTAGCCTTCCTGACGAGAACCGGCTGGCTGCGGTAGTCGGCGGGGAAAAGCGACTTCAGGTTCTCGATCTTCGGCAGGTCGTTGTAGACGATATAGGGATAGTTCGGATTGAGCGTCAGGAAATTCTGATGATAGGCTTCGGCGGGATAGAAGCCGGTCGTTTCGGTCACCTTGGTGACGATCGGCTGCGGGAAGACATGCGCCTTGTCGAGTTGGCTTATATAGCTTTCAGCAACTTTGCGCTGCTCCGGATCGGAGACGAACAGCGCCGAACGGTACTGCGTTCCTTGGTCCGGCCCCTGGAAATTCAGTTGCGTCGGGTTGTGCGCCACCGAGAAGAAGATCTGCAGCAACCTGCCGTAGCTCACCTGTTTCGGATCGAACCGAACCTGGACGGACTCGGCGTGACCTGTCGAACCGGTACTGACGGTTTCGTATTGCGCCGTTCCGGCGTCGCCGCCGGCATAACCGGAGACGGCGCTCTCCACACCTTTTACATGCTGGAAAACGCCCTGGACGCCCCAGAAACAGCCTCCGGCGAAAATGGCAGTCTCCGTGCCCGAGCTTGCGGCCTCGTCAACGGCCGGCGGCGGAATGACGACGGCATCCTCGGCGGCACTTACGGTACCCGGGCCGAACGAGAGAACGGTGGCTGCAAGGAGTGCGACAAGGCTCCCGCGGCTGAAAGATATGGACATTGCGCTACCTCCTGCGATCGCCCAAATCCTTGCTCATCCTCGCAAAAGCCGCAAATCACAAGGCGATCACTCACGCCGATGTGACAACTATACGAAAGGTTTTGTACGGAGATGAAACAACGCTTGAGTTGAGTTGACAATGTCGCGAGGAGTGAGGAGAGTGCCCGCCGGTCAGAGCCAGTATCCTGTGGGGGGAACCTATGTCCGTGCGCTCGTTCTTTGCCTTTGCCGTCATCGCATTTTCCACGATCGCCGTCAGTTTTCCCGCAGCCGCTGCGGACACCAAGCGCGACATCCAGACGATCAAGGACGCCGATTTCTTCGGCTTCGATCTTCGCACCGAGCAGAATGTTTCTCTCGATCAGTGCAAGACCTCCTGCATCGGCGACAAGAGCTGCAAGGCCTTCACCTACAATCCCAAGGTGAAGTGGTGCTTCCTGAAATCCGATTTCAAGACGATGAACGCCTTCCCCGGCGCCATCGCCGGCAAGATCGTCGAGACATCAGCCCAGCAGGAGCCGGATATCGGCGCCGCGCCGCGCCTGACCTTCCTGACGAACGACCTCATCCAGCAGGCCCATGATTTCAAGGACAATCTCGAACTCGCCGACGACCAGCAGGGCCAGGGCGTCGACAGCCTGACGGCCAATGCCCGCATCGATCTCACCGGCAATAATCTTGCCGACGCGCTGAAGTCCTTCCATGGCGCGCTGTCGATCACGCCCGGCGATGCCGATCTCTGGCTCGAAACCGCGCGTGCCGCAGCATCGCTCGGCAGCACCGAGAACAGCACGACGGGACAGGCCGTGCTCGACGCCCTGAACGGCTACGAGCTGACGCGCACCACGGCCAAGCGCGCCGAGGCGCTCGCCGTCCTCGCCAACGCTCTGGAGCGAAACGCCAATTACCGCCCGGCGCTCGACGCTTACAAGGCGAGCCTGGCACTCGTCAGCGCCAAGGACGTGCAGGCGGCCTACCTGCAGCTGAAGTCGACGCAGGGTTTCCGCATCACCGAACACACGGTCGATGCCGACAGCGCTAACCCGCGCGCCTGCGTCACCTTCTCCGAGGCACTCGTCAAGACCACCGACTACACGCCTTTCGTGACGCTGAACGGCGCAGCCCCCAAGGCGCTCGAAACCAAGGACAAGCAGATTTGCGTCGAGGGCCTGACGCATGGCGAGACCTACAAGATCGCGTTCCGCACCGGCCTGCCGTCATCAGTCGACGAAGTACTCGAAGCCCCCGTCAGCATCGACGTCTACATCAAGGACCGCACCCAGATGGTGCGTTTCACCGGCGACAGCTTCGTACTGCCCTCGACGGCGCGCCGCGGCATTCCGCTTGTCTCGGTCAACCTGACCTCGGCCAATCTCAAACTCTACCGCATTGGCGACCGGGGCATCGCGCCGCTGCTCACCAACTCCCAATTCCTCAGCCAGCTCGACGGCTACAGCGCCCAGAATATTGAGGATCAGAGCGGCGAACTCGTCTGGCAGGGTTCGATCGACATCGCCAACGAGCTGAACAAGGATATCGTCACCAGCTTCCCGGTCGATGAAGCGCTGCCCGAGCGCAAGCCGGGCATCTATGTGATGGTCGCAACGCCAGCAAGCGGCCCGGCGCAGGAGTGGGATTCGCAGGCGACACAATGGTTCCTCGTTTCCGATATCGGTATCACCACCTATGCCGGCACGGATGGCCTCAACGTCTTCACCCGTTCGCTCGCCTCGGCAAAGCCGATCGCAGGCGTCGAGCTGCAGCTGCTCGCCAAGAACAATGAAGTGCTCGGCACCGCGACGACCGACGAAAACGGCCGCGCCACCTTCACCGCCGGCCTCATCCGCGGCACGGCGGCGCTCACACCCGCCGTCATCACCGCCAGGAACGGCACGTCGGACTATGTCTTCCTCGATATGACGCGCGCCGGTTTCGACCTGTCCGACCGCGGCGTGACCGGCCGCGCCGCACCCGGCGCGATCGATGTGCTGCCCTTCACCGAACGCGGCATCTACCGCGCCGGTGAAACGGTGTATGCGCAAGCGCTCGCCCGTGACACCGACGGCAATGCGATCGAGAACCTGCCGCTCACCTTCATCTTCAGCCGCCCCGACGGCGTCGAAGACCGGCGGATCGTCAGCCAGACCAGCAATCTCGGCGGTTACACCGTCGATTTCCCGACCCAGGAAAACGCCATGCGCGGCACCTGGACGATGAACATCTATACCGATCCCAAGGGCAGCGCGATTGCCACCAAGAGTTTCCTCGTCGACGATTTCGTGCCGGATCGCACCGACATGGAGATCAAGACCGAGGCCAAGGAAATCGGTCCGGATACGCCGGCGACCATCACCATCTCGGGCAAGTATCTCTACGGCGCCCCGGCCGCAGGCCTGACGCTCGAAGGCGACGTCGTCGTCAAGCCGACGCGCGAAAGCGCCGCCTACAAGGGCTTCCTTTTCGGGCTTGCCGACGAAGAGGCGAGCGAGGATTCGCGCCTGCCGATCGACGGCCTGCCGGAACTCGACGAGAACGGCGAAGCCTCGACCGACCTCACGGTCGGCGACCTGCCGGCAACGACCCAGCTGCTCAACGCCACCGTCTATATCAGGATGCAGGAGGCGGGTGGCCGCGCCATCGAGCGCTCTTTGACCATCCCGGTGAAGAACCAGGGACCTTCGATCGGCATCAAGCCCGAATTTTCCGACGACCTGCCTGAGAACGCGATTGCCAACTTCACGGTGATCGGCGTCGATGCCAACGGCCAGAAGCAGGAGACGAAGGGCCTTCGCTGGAAATTCTACAGCCTCAACCGCGAATACCAGTGGTATCGCGAGGGAACGGCCTGGAAATACGAGCCTGTTTACACCGCCGAGCAGGTATCAACCGGCAGCGTTGATGCGACGACGGATGGCGGCAAGATCTCCGTGCCGGTGACCTGGGGCCGCTATCGCCTCGAAGTCGAAAGCCCGGATGCCGACGGCCCGACCTCCAGCGTCGAATTCGACGCCGGCTGGTTCGTCACCTCGACCTCGACCGAGACACCCGACGGGCTGGAGATCGCCCTCGACAAGGACAGCTACAAGATCGGCGAGACGGCGAAGCTGAAGGTTACTTCGCGTTATGGCGGTGAACTGATGGTCACGGCCGGAACCGAAAAGCTGGTCGCCGTGCAGAACGCCACAATCGGCGAGACCGGTGGCGAGGTCGACATTCCCGTCACATCAGATTGGGGTGCGGGCGCCTACGTGACCGCGACGCTCTTCCGCCCCGGCGACGCGCAGGACAGCCACATGCCGATGCGCTCGATCGGCATCAAATGGCTGAAGGTCGATCCCGAGCAGCGCGCGCTGCAGGTAAAGCTCGACACGCCGGAAAAGATGCTCCCGCGCGGATCGCTCGACATCAGCCTGCAGGTGGCCGGCGCCGGCGCCAATGAGGACGCCTATGTGACGGTCGCTGCCGTCGATGTCGGCATTCTCAACCTGACGCGCTACGAGCCTGCGAATCCGGAGGACTGGTATTTCGGCCAGCGCCAGCTCGGTCTTGAAATCCGCGACCTCTATGGCCGCCTGATCGACGGCTCGCTGGGTGCGACCGGCAAGCTCAGGACCGGCGGTGACGGGGGTGCTGTGGCGCTGCAGGCAAGCCCGCCGACCCAGAAGCTCGTCGCCTTCTTCTCCGGTCCGGTGAAGCTCGACGCCGAAGGCAAGGCCAAGGTCTCCTTCGACATTCCGCAGTTCAACGGCACGGCGCGCGTCATGGCGGTCGCCTGGTCGAAGAGCGGTGTCGGCCACGGCGTGAAGGACGTCATCATCCGCGATCCTGTGGTAGTGACCGCGAGCCTGCCGAAATTCCTGGCTCCTGGCGACAAGGCCAATCTACGCCTCGACATCGCCAACACCGATGCACCGGCCGGCGATTACAAGCTGCAACTGACCGGCAATGACGCCGTTGGCATCGAGCAGGCTTCCGCCTCGCAGACGATCCGCCTCGAAGCCGGCGCGAAATCCGAGCTGACGCTTTCGCTCATCGGCAAACAGCCGGGTAGCGGCAGCGTCTCGATCAACCTCTCCGACGCCTCAGGCCTTTCGCTCGACCAGACCGTCGACGTGCCGGTGCGTCCGTCATCGCTGCCGATCACCGAACGGCGGGTACTGGCGCTGAAGCCGGGAGCAAAGCTTACCATCGACAAGAACCTGCTGGCCGACAGCGTGCTGCCCGGCGCCTCGATCAGCGTCAACGTCACCCGCTCGGCGGCGTTCGACATTCCCGCACTGCTGATGACGCTCGACCGCTATCCCTTCGGCTGCGCCGAGCAGACGACCAGCCGGGCGCTGCCGTTGCTCTACCTCGCTGAAGTGGCGAAGCAGGCGGGCATCGAAAACGACGACGACGTGCACAAGCGCGTGCAGGATGCGATCTACCGCGTGCTCTCCTATCAGGCTTCGGCCGGCAGCTTCGGCCTCTGGGGACCGGATTCGGGCGATGTCTGGCTCGATTCCTACGTCACCGATTTCCTGACGCGAGCCCGCGAGATGAAATACGACGTGCCGGAAAGAGCCTTCGTGCAGGCGCTGGAAAACCTGCAGAACACGCTGTCCTATACGACAGACATCAAGGGCCAGGGCGACCAGATCGCCTATGCCGTCTATGTGCTCGCCCGCAACAAGAAGGCCGCGATCAGCGATCTGCGTTACTATGCCGATACGATGATCAACGACTTCCCGACGCCGCTCGCCAAGGCGCATATCGCCGCCGCACTGGCGCTCTACGGCGACGCGCAGCGTTCAAAGAACATCTTCCTCGACGCACTGCAGATGTCGCAGCAGTCGATGGTATCCCGCGTAAACCTCTCCCGCACCGACTACGGCACGATCCTGCGTGACGGCGCGGCGATCCTGGCGCTCGCCGCCGAAAGCCGGCCGGTACCGCCTGTCATCCCGGAGCTTGCTAAGGCCGTCACCAAGGAATGGGGCCGCAGCAAATATAAGAGCACCCAGGAAGAGGCCTGGATGCTACTCGCCGCCCGCGCCATCCAGGGCGGTGACGACGGCCTCAAGGTCGACGTCAACGGCGCGCCCCACACCGGCGCCTACATGGCAAAGATGATGGGCGATGCGCTGAGCGATCATCCGCTGACGCTGACCAACCAGACGAACGACGCGGTTTCCGCCGTTGTCACCACGGTTGCCGCGCCCACCGTGCCGTTGCCGGCCGGCGGTGACGGCTTCACCATCGAGCGCAGCTATTACACGCTCGACGGCGAGGAGGCGAATGTCAGCGAGGCGAAGCAGAACGAACGCTACGTCGTCGTCATCCATGTGCGGGAAAGCAACACCTGGCCGTCGCGCATCGTTATCACCGACCTTCTGCCGGCCGGCTTCGAGATCGACAATCCGAACCTCGTCGACAGCGCCCAGATGACGAATTTCGACTGGATCGGCGAGATCTCGGCTGCCCATACCGAATTCCGCTACGACCGCTTCGTCGCCGCCTTCAACCGTTCCGAAGGCGACGACCGTGAACTCAATGTCGCCTATGTCGTGCGCGCCGTCACCCCCGGCACCTACGACCATCCGGCCGCAAGCGTCGAGGACATGTACCGGCCCGAGCTTTCGGCTCGCACGGCGACCGGCAAGATGGAGGTCGTAACGGCGCAATAATGAGGCTGTGGCGTAAGTTTGCGATCGGATCCGCCGCCGGCGTCATTCTCGCCGGTGCGGGTCTCTTTGCGCTCGATGCCGCCGACCGGGCCTTTCCGCCACCACTCGAGAAGGCGGATCTCGTCTCCGCCGAAGTGCTCGATGCCGACGGGCAATTGCTGCGTGCCTTCGCGACGTCGGAAGGCCGCTGGCGGCTGAAGACGACGGTTGCCGACGTCGATCCGCAATTCGTGCGCATGCTGATCGCCTATGAGGACCAGCGCTTCTATGACCATGGCGGGATCGATCCCTGGGCGCTCGGTCGCGCGAGCCTCCAATTCATCAGCAACGGCCGCATCGTCTCCGGCGCTTCGACGCTTTCGATGCAGGTGGCGCGGCTGATCGAGCCGCGTGCGGAACGCACGCTCTCGGCGAAGCTGCGGCAGCTCGCCCGCGCCTTGCAGATCGAGCGGCGGCTCTCGAAGGAGCAAATCCTCGACCTTTATCTGACCCATGCGCCTTATGGCGGCAATCTGGAAGGCGTGCGCGCCGCAAGCCTTGCCTATTTCGGCAAGGAGCCGCGGCGCCTGACGGTCGCCGAGGCCGCCCTGCTCGTCGCCCTGCCGCAATTGCCGGAACGGCGCCGGCCGGACCGCAATCTCAAGGCGGCGCAGGAGGCGCGCAAGCGCGTGCTCGATCGCGTCGCGGTGGCTGAAGCCGTCGGCGACGGCGAGGCGGAGCGGGCCGAGGCTGTTCCGGTTCCGCCGCGGCGCATGCAATTGCCAGCCCTTGCCGCCCATGTCGCCGAAGCCGCGCTTCGCAAGGAGCCTGATGTCATCAAGCACCAGACAACGTTGAAAAAGCAGGTGCAGCAAGGCTTGGAATCGGTCGCGCGGGCGGCGGCCATGAAGCTCGGGCCGAAGCTTTCGCTCGCCATGGTCATGGCCGATGCGCAAACGGGTGCGATCGTCGGCGAGGTCGGCTCGGCTGACTATTTCGATGCCAGCCGCTCTGGCTGGATCGACATGACGCGCGTCAACCGCTCACCGGGCTCGACGCTGAAGCCCTTCATCTACGGCCTCGCCTTTGAGCAGGGTCTCGTATCCCAGGAGACGATCATCGAAGACCGGCCCGCCGATTTCTTCGGTTATCGGCCGCGCAATTTCGACATGAGCTATCAGGGCGACGTCACCGTGCGCGAGGCGCTGCAGCTTTCGCTGAACGTGCCTGCTGTCAAGCTGCTTGACGCCGTCGGTCCGTCGCGGCTGATGGTGCGCTTCCGCCGCGCCGAAGTGCGCCCGGTGCTGCCACCGAATGAGACGCCGGGGCTGGCGATCGGTCTTGGCGGCGTCGGCATGACTTTGAAAGATCTGGTGCAGCTTTATACGGCGCTTGCCAATCGCGGCCAGCCGGCAAGGCTCGGCGACGGTGTCACCGGCACACCCGGCAAGATCGATGGGGAGCCACTGCTGGAACCGGTCGCGGTCTGGAATGTCGCCGACATTCTCTCGGGCGTCATTCCGCCGGCCGGCGCGCCGCAGCGCGGCATCGCCTACAAGACCGGCACGAGCTACGGCTATCGCGACGCTTGGTCGGTCGGCTATGACGGGCGCTATGTGCTCGGCGTCTGGGTCGGACGACCGGACAACAGCGCCGTACCCGGCCTGACCGGCTATGGCACCGCAGCGCCCATCCTGTTCGAGGGTTTTGCCAAGTCAGGCATCGCAACGACGCCACTACCCCGGCCGCCGGCGAGCGCCGTGCGCATAGCCCAGTCCGACCTGCCGATCAGCCAGCGCCGTTTCGCTGTCAATGCCAGTGGCCTGCTGGTCGCCTCCGGCCGCGAGCCCGCGCCTGCAATCGTCTATCCGCCCGAGGGTGCGCATATCGATCTCGGCGCCAGCGGGGGCGACCTCTCGCCGCTGATGCTGAAGCTCCAGGGCGGTCGCGCGCCCTTCCGCTGGCTCGCCAATGGCAAGCCGCTGCCCGACCTCTCCCGCCGGCGCACTCAGCAATGGCTGCCCGACGGTGGCGGCTACTCGAAACTGACCGTCATCGATTCGGCCGGACGCGCCGCAAGTGTGGGCGTTTTCATCGACTAGCGCATCGTCCTTTGCACGTCTGAAAAAGAGGCGCGGCGCTGTAAGGGAACAAAAAACCGGCCACAACCGTTGAGGAAAGTCTCCCTCCAACGTCAGACGGCCCATGACCCTTCCGACAGCGACCTACCGGATACAATTCCGCAACGGCATGACCTTCGATCGCGCCCGCGGCCTCCTCCCCTATCTCAAGACCCTCGGCATCAGCCATCTCTACGCCTCGCCGATCTTTACCGCCGTCAATGGCTCGAACCACGGTTATGACGTCACCGATGCCAACGAAATCGACCCCGCGCTCGGCGGCCGGGCGGGATTCGAGCGTCTGACGGAAAGTCTTGCCTCGGCGGGCATGGGGTTGATCCTCGACATCGTCCCGAACCATATGGCCGCCTCGCCGGAGAACGGCTGGTGGCGCGACGTGCTGGCATTCGGCCGGCACAGCGCCTATGCACACCATTTCGACATCGACTGGAGCGAGCCGCTGACCCTGCCGCAGCTCGGCCAGGATCTCGATGAGGCGCTCGCGGCAGGCGAGTTGCGGATCACACTCGACGAAACGCATGGCAATTTTTCCTTCGGTTATTTCGAGACATTGTTGCCGCTGAACCCCAAGAGCTACGGGGCAATCGCAAACCGGCTCGACGATCCTGTTGCAACGAGAATGGCGGAAGCTGCGGCCGTGACATCAGGCGAGGACTTCCACCGCGCGATGCGCGACATCCTCTTCGAAGGCGGCGATCGGGCAGTCCTGCGGCAAAAGCTTGATGACATCTCCTCCGATCGCGATTTCCTCGGGAGCCTGCATGAGGGACAGCATTGGCGGCTGACCCATTGGAAGGAGGCGGCGCAACGTCTGAGCTATCGCCGTTTTTTCGAGGTGACCGGACTGGTCGGCACCCGCGTCGAAGATTCTGATGTCTTCGACGATATGCACCGGCTGGTAATCGAGCTGGTGCACCATGGCAAAGTACAGGGCCTGCGCATCGACCATGTCGATGGCCTCGCCGAACCCAAGGCCTATCTCGACATGCTGCGGGCGGCGGCCGGACAGGACACCTATATCGTCGTCGAAAAGATCCTCGGAGTTGGTGAGATCCTTCCGGACAACTGGCCGGTCGCCGGCACCACGGGATATGAATTCATCGCCGCGCTGAGCGAGCTCTTCATTGACGGCGCCGGCCTGCGCATATTGGACGATGCCTATCGCGGCCTCGCCGGCGAAGCGGGTGATCTCGACGAGGGCCGGCGGATTGCCAAGCGACTGATGGTGGAACGCAATTTCGCCGGCGAGACCGGCAGGCTGACGGCGATGGCGGCCAGCATCTTTCCCGAGGAGAAAAGAGACGAGATCGCCGGCGCATTGCGCGAATTGCTGATCGCCTTTCCCGTCTACCGCACCTATGGCGACGGCGGCCCGCTCTCATGGCAGGATAAGGCAGTGCTCGCTACAACCGCATCGCAAGCCATGGCGCGGCTCGATGAGCGGCGTGCGCTCGACCATGTGCTGAAGCTTCTCGAAGGCAAGATTGAAGGCAACGCTGCCCGCGAGTTCCGCATCCGCTTCCAGCAACTGAGCGGTCCGGTGATGGCAAAGGCGACGGAAGATACGCTGTTCTACCGCTATAACAGGCTGCTTGCCGCAAACGAGGTGGGCGGTGAGCCCGGAAGGGCGCCGGGCGGTCCCGAGGAATTTCATCGTCGCATGGCGGAGCGGGCGCGGCTGCAGCCCCATGGACTGTCGGCAAGCGCCACCCACGACACCAAACGCGGCGAGGATGGGCGCGCCAGGCTCTATGCGCTGAGCGAGGGCGCTGATGTTTTCGTGCAGGCAGTGGCGCGTTGGCGTGAAATGAACCGGCCCTGGCTCAAGGATCTGCCGGATGGTCCCGCCCCGGAGCCGAATGTCGAATGGATGCTCTATCAGGCGCTCGCCGGCGCCTGGCCGGAGGATTTCGACAGAGGGCGGACGGAAGAGCTTCGCGAACGCTTCATCGATTATGCGCGGAAGGCAGTGCGCGAGGCGAAACTGCGCAGCGACTGGACGGAACAGAATGCTGCTTATGAGGAAGCGGTCACAGCCTATGCGGCGGCGCTGGTCTCGCCTGACAACGACGCCTTCCTCGAGGATTTCGAAAGGGTGCTGCAACCCTTCATCGCCGCAGGTTACCTCAACAGCCTGTCGCAGACGCTCCTCAAGCTGACGGCCCCCGGCATTCCCGACATCTATCAAGGCGCGGAGGCTTTCGACTTCAGCCTCGTAGATCCCGACAACCGCCGGCCGGTCGATCATGAACAGCTGATGGCGTGGCTTTCTGAAGTCGGACCGATCGCGAAGCTGCAGGCGGCGGCATTGAAGCAGCGCATCGTCGCAATCGGCCTGCAATTGCGCCGGCGGCAGCCAGCCCTCTTTGCCAAAGGCGATTATCTGCCGCTGAAGGCGACGGGCAGCCGGCGCGATCATGTCCTCGCCTTTGCCCGCGTGCATCAAGGCGATTTCACACTCGTCGCCACGCCGCGGCTGATGTTCGGCTGGCTCGACCCCGGCGTGCTCTTTGCCGGCCCGGAATTCTGGGAGGATACCGCGATCGCCGTCCCCTCCCCCCTTCACGGGCTGAAGGCGGATCTGGTGACGGGAAAGACGATCGAGCCCGGAGGCAGCATCTCCGTCGCCGCCCTGCTCGGGAGCCAGCCGGTCGGATTGATCAGCCCGATCTGAGTGTCGGACTTCGCATGCGGCTCAAAAATTCGATCTCGCCGAATTAGTGCTTGACCTTCCAGTTGCTGGAAGGTGGATAAGCTATCCAAATGCCCTCCGGGCACAGGAGATAGTCATGGATATCAAGCACGATCACGATCATCATCACAACCACGCCCCCGGCGACGATCATTGCCATTGCGGCCATGATCATCAGGAGAAGGCTGCCGATGCCGTAACTCGTGACCCTGTCTGCGGCATGACCGTCGAACCGCAGGCCGGCAAGCCATCACTCGATCATGCGGGCCGGACCTATCATTTCTGCTCGGAGGGCTGCCGGACGAAATTTGCGGCGGCGCCGCAGGATTATACCACCGCGAAGGACCCGGTCTGCGGTATGGCCGTCGATCGCTCGACGGCGAAACACTTCCTGAAATTCGAGGGTGAGAAATTCTACTTCTGCTCGGCCGCCTGCCAAGCGAAGTTCGAAGCCGATCCTGCGGCCTATCGCGACGGTAAGCGCCCGGCGGCAAAGCCCGCGCCGAAAGGCACGCTCTATACCTGCCCGATGCACCCGGAGGTGATAAGCGACCGTCCTGGCGACTGCCCGAAATGCGGCATGGCGCTGGAGCCGATGGGCGTTCCTCCTGCCGATGAAGGCCCGAACCCGGAACTCGTTGATTTCAGCAGGCGGCTCTGGGTGAGCGCTCTCCTTGCCCTGCCGCTGCTCGCACTCGGCATGGGGCCGATGCTTGGGCTGCCGCTTCGGGAAGCGGTCGGCGAACCGTTGGCGACGTATCTCGAACTCCTGCTGGCAAGCCCTGTGGTGCTCTGGGCCGCCCTCCCCTTCTTCCGCCGCGCCTGGGCGTCTGTCGTCAATCGCAGTCCCAATATGTGGACCCTGATCGGCCTCGGCGTCGGCACCGCCTATGTCTATAGCGCGATCGCCACGCTTGCGCCCGGCATCTTCCCAATGAGCTTTCGCGGCCATGGCGCGACCGTGCCCGTCTATTTCGAGGCGGCAGCCGTCATCGTCGCGCTCGTCTTCGTCGGCCAGGTCCTGGAATTGAAGGCGCGCGAGCGCACCGGTTCGGCAATCCGCGCCCTGCTCGATCTTGCGCCAAAGACGGCGCGGCGCATCGATGCCGATGGCAGCGAAAACGACGTGCCGGTGGACGAGATCCAGACTGGCGATCGGCTGCGCGTGCGTCCTGGCGAACGGGTGCCGGTGGATGGTTCCGTCCTCGAGGGCCAGTCGACGATCGATGAATCGATGATTTCAGGCGAGCCGCTACCCATCGAGAAGTCGAAGGGCGATGCGCTGACCGGCGGCACGATCAACAAGAACGGCACCCTCGTCATGTCAGCCGAGAAGGTTGGCGCCGACACGGTCCTGTCTCGCATCGTCGACATGGTCGCCAAGGCGCAGCGCTCGCGTGCGCCGATTCAGGGTGTTGTCGACCGCGTATCCGCGTTCTTCGTGCCTGCCGTGGTGGTCGTCGCGATCCTTGCCTTCCTCGCCTGGGCCGCGATCGGACCGGAGCCGCGCATGGCAAATGCGCTGCTTGCCGCCGTCGCCGTCCTGATCATCGCCTGCCCCTGCGCACTCGGCCTTGCAACGCCGATGTCGATCATGATCGCGACGGGACGCGGCGCTCGGGAAGGCGTGCTGATCAAGGATGCCGAGGCGCTGGAACGCTTTTCCAAGGTCGATACGCTGATCGTCGACAAGACGGGCACGCTGACCGAGGGCAAGCCGAGGCTTACCGACGTCATCGCCTTGGGCAGCCTCGAGGAAAGCCGCCTGCTGTCGCTGGCGGCAAGCCTGGAGCGCGGTTCCGAACATCCGCTGGCCGAAGCGATCGTTTCCGGCGCCGAGGAGCGCGGTGTCGCCTTCGTCGAGGTCACCGGCTTCGAGGCAAAGACCGGCAAGGGCGTCCAGGGCCTTGCCGGCGGCACGCAGGTGGTGCTCGGCAATGCGGCGATGCTCGCCGATCTCGGTATCGATCCAGCGGTACTTGCCGAGAAGACAGAAGCCTTGCGCGGCGACGGCAAGACGGTGATGTTCGTGGTGTTCGACGGCGCGCTTGCCGGCCTCGTTGCCGTCGCCGACCGGATCAAGCCGACGACGGCTGCCGCCATCAAGGCGCTGCATGAAAGCGGGCTGAAGATCATCATGGCAACGGGCGACAATGAACGCACGGCGCGGGCGGTGGCAAAAAGCCTCGGCATCGACGAGGTCCGCGCCGACGTGCTTCCGGAAGGCAAAAAGGCGCTGATCGATGAGCTGCGGGCAAGAGGCGCCATCATCGCCATGGCCGGCGACGGCGTCAATGACGCGCCTGCACTTGCCGCGGCCGATGTCGGCATCGCCATGGGCACCGGCGCCGACGTCGCGATGGAAAGCGCCGGCATTACCTTGGTGAAAGGCGACCTCAACGGCATCGTCAGGGCGCGGCGGCTGGCGGAGGCGACGATGCGCAATATCCGGCAGAATCTCGGCTTCGCCTTCGGCTATAATGCGCTCGGCGTGCCGGTCGCAGCCGGCGTACTCTACCCGGTCTTCGGGCTGCTGCTTTCGCCGATGATCGCGGCGGCAGCGATGAGCCTCTCGTCCGTCTCGGTAATTTCAAATGCGCTGAGACTGCGTTTTGCAAAGCTGTAGGAGATGGCGATGAATATAGGCGAAGCATCGGAACGATCGGGCCTGCCTTCGAAGACCATCCGCTACTACGAGGATGTCGGCCTCATTCGCCCCGAAAGAGGTGGAAACGGCTATCGCGACTATGCCGCGACCGACGTCCATAAGCTGCGCTTTCTGCAGCGCTCGCGCGGCCTCGGCTTTTCCGTCGAGGAATGCCGGCAATTGCTGGCGCTCTATGAGGACAAGGATCGGGCGAGCGCCGACGTCCGGGATATCGCCCAGACCAAGCTTGCCGAGATCGACCGCAAGATCCGCGAGCTGACGGACCTGCGCCGGACGCTGGAACACCTGGTGCATGCCTGCCACGGCAACGACAGGCCGGACTGTCCGATCCTCGAAGAGCTTTCGGACGGCAGCTGATCATTTCAAAAGAGCAGTCGTCGCGTTTCAGACGACCTGCATCAGGACAGCTGCGGCATGTTCTGGTTCGCCGCCTGCGAAGATTGAGCTCGCTCTTCGGGCTCCTCGTCTTCGCCATCATCCAGCACACCGTCATCCAGCCGATGCTTGATCGCCAGTGCATAGATCACGTCGAGAATATTGCGGTCCCTGAGATGAGGATCGGTCAGGGCGAGAAGCGAGGCCCGGACAATCTTTTTGCTGGTGGCTTTCGGACAACGCGCCTTGACGAAATCGTAGAGCGCCTGATCCGTCAGTCCTTCCATGGCGCCGTCCACGAGAGCTTCGTAGACCCGCTTCTTTTCCTTCATGCTTTATTTTCCCCTGCAAATCAGCGGCGCCATGATCTGTCATGCAATCGTCATAAACAATCGCCGATTTACGGCGCCTGTCCACTGAAGAAGAATGCTGATGACGATCAGGGCAGCATTTTTTTCGCCTCATCGACTTTTTTGCCCTCAGCCGGGAATAAAATCCGCCGCACGCGCGTATACTCAGTCATGGAACGCAAAGAACGCCCCTTCGACGTCATCGGACAGCTTGCAGCGCTGAGGCGCTATGCTCGCTCGCTGGTGCGCAATTCGGACGAGGCGGAGGATCTGGTGCATGATGCACTGGTGCGCGCCTATGAGAAGCGGAAGAGCTTCCGCAGCGGCGGCAACCTGCGCACCTGGCTTCTTTCCATTATGCACAACGCCCATATCGACCGTCTTCGGCGGAACCGGTCACTGACGCGCCGGCACGACGAGGCGGCGGTCGAGGCCGAGCAGTCCCTGCCGGCCGGTCAGGAACATGCCGTGCGCCTGCAGCAGGTGCGCGACGCCTTCTTCGATCTGCCGGAGGAACAGCGCGAGGCGCTGCATCTCGTGGCGATCGAGGATCTTTCCTACCAGGAAGCCGCCAATGCTCTCGGCATTCCTGTGGGGACGCTGATGTCGCGCATCTCGCGTGCCCGCGCCCAGCTGCGCGAATTTGAGGAGACGATGCCGCGCGTTTCGCATCTGAGATTGATCGGAGGAAACAGCAATGAAGGCAATTGATCCGATCATCGACACCGATCTCGACGCCTATGTGGATGGCGAGCTCGATGTCGCCCGCCGCATCCAAGTGGAATCCTATCTTTCCGAGCATCCGGCGATTGCCGCCAAGGTCATGGCCGATCTCAGCATGAAGGGCGAGCTGCGTCTGGCGCTCGCCGGTGAAAGCGCTTTCGGCCGTCCCGAAACGCGCGATGCCGCTCGCCGGCTGGAACGTGGCCTTTCCTACGGCCGCATCTTCCATTCCATGCAGCGCATCGCCGCAATCGGCATTCTGATCGCCGCCGGCTGGGTGGCGCACAATTCTTTCGGCGCCTTCTCGGCGACGGAGGTCGCGGCTTCCGTTCCGGCGCCCGCCTATGTCGAGGATGCCGTGCGCGCCTATCAGACCGCGGCGCTGCGCCAATCAATGCCTTCGCAAACATCAACCATCTACAACGCTGACGATATTCGCGCCGCCACCGCCATTGTGATGCCCGAGCTGCCGAAGGACTGGAAGGTGGCCGACGTGCAGATCTTCCCTTCCGAATTCGGCCCCAGTGTCGAGATGGCGATCGAGGAAACAAATGGAAAGCGGCTTTCGCTTTTCGCCGTCCGGCCGGGCGCCTTCGAGGTCCAGCCGGTCAGCCATCTCGCACTCGAAAAAACGGAAGCTGCCTATTGGCAGATCGGCGAGGTCGCCTATGCGCTGATCGCCGACGATAGGAGCGTCAATCTCGACCAGGCGGCCGAACGGCTCGCCCGCTCGCTTTACTAGTTCAAACCGAGGAGATCAGTATGAACCCGATCAACCCCCGCTACGGCGCTGTTGCCGGCTCCCAGGCCCTCTTCGACGAGGGCCTGCGCCAGCACATGCTGCGCGTCTACAATTATATGGCGCTTGGCCTCGTCATAACAGGCATCGTTGCCTTCATCGTCGGCTCGACGCCGGCGCTCTATGTGCCGATCTTCAACTCGCCGCTGAAATGGGTGGTGATGCTGGCGCCGCTCGCCTTCGTCTTCTTCTTCTCGTTTCGTATCCAGACGATGTCCGCCAGCACCGCGCAGATCACCTTCTGGGCCTTCTGCGCCGTGATGGGCCTGTCGCTCGCCTCTGTCTTCCTGGTCTTCACCAAGACGAGCATCGCACAGACCTTTTTCATCACCGCGACGATGTTCGGTGCCATCAGCCTCTACGGCTATGCGACGAAGCGTGATCTCTCGAAGATGGGCTCGTTCCTGATGATGGGCCTTTTCGGCATCATCATCGCCGGCATCGTCAACATCTTCCTGGGTTCGAGCGCGCTGCAGTTCGCCATCTCCGTGATCGGCATCGTCGTCTTCGTCGGCCTCACCGCCTACGACACGCAGAACATCAAGGAACAGTATTCGGAAAACTACGATCAGGAATCGAACCAGAAGCTCGCCGTCTTCGGTGCGCTCTCGCTCTATCTGAACTTCGTCAACATCTTCCAGCTTCTGCTCAACTTCACGGGCGAGCGGGAATAGGGACTGCGCTTCTGGGGGCAATGGAAGCGCAAGAGCGCCTGGTCTGCAATCCGTGACAGGATGGCGGATCGGGTGCTCACCTAAAAGGAAACGGCCGGGTCAACGCCCGGCCGTTTTCGTTTCAGATGATGCCCCAGGCGCGATAGCGGCCACGGCCGGTGATTTCGCGGATACCGATCTCGTTGACAAGGTTCAACGCGCCGCGCGGCGTGATGCGAAGATGGCGGGCGATCATCGCCGCCGAGACCATCGGCCGCGACAGGATGAAATCGGCAAGCTCCGGCAGACTGCTGTTCGAACGGCGGCCGCGAAAGCGCAGCTCCATTTGCGTGCGCGCTAGCGACAACCGGTCTATTTCCTTGAGGCCGGCCACGGCACCCAGATGCATCGCCTCCAGAAAGGCTTGCAGCCGTGTCGCTCGGTCGCGCGCCCGGCGGCGCTCATGGCGCACCAGCTTCAGCCCGCCATAAAAGGAAAAGAGATGCGAAGCGACCTTGCCGCGGGCGCGCAGATGGCTTGCGACCAGAAGCCCCCCAAGCCAGTGCTGACGCCGCAACGGCTCGATCCTTTCCCAGGCTTCGAAGAGGATGGCCGCTCCGAGAACCGGTGGAAGGCTATCGGCCAATGGCTGCACGCTTCGCCACTCTGCAAGCCGTTGTTCCTCGTCCCATTCGTCATCCCCGAGCAAACCAAGAGGATCTTCATTGCGCTTGGCTGGAGTAACGGCAACCGCCTCGCCTGCCGATGTTTTCCCCGTATGGATATCGAGCAGCTTTTGCGAGCGGGCAAGAAGCGCATCGATCTCCGCCATCTCGGCGGCAAGCGGCCCGCCCTCATCGTCGCTCTCCTCGTCGGCGTCCACTGGTACTGGGAGGCTCTTTCCTTCCTGCGCTTTCCCCTCCCCGAGCGTAGCGGTCAAGGTCGCAAGCCCCGACATGCCGAGTGCCCAGGAGGGTTCACCGGTCCAGATGCGCCGGCGTGCCCGCAGCACGGAATGAGCGATCGTCAGCTCGTGACTGGGAGCGCGACTATCCATATGCACATCGTGCAAAACGAGATCCTCGACATGCACGAGTTCGCCTGCCACCCAGAGTGCGCCGGCGGCATCGAAGAAATGGCTGCGTTCGGCAAACCCCTCACCGACCACCGAGCGCAATACCCGCTCGTCCAACCGCGCCATCGCATCCTCCGCCGCAGTAAGGGATGGAAGCAGGGTCTGAAGCATCACACCGTCGATAACGTAGCGCATTGTTAAGCTTTACGGTTTTTCACAAATGGAAGCAAAACGCAGGTTTTCTTCCGTCATGTATGACATGGTTAACGGCGTAATTCAAGAAAACTGCGAGGAAGGGAGAGGCCGTCAAGATGTCTGATTGCCCGGCCGCATATCTTCTACCCGCCGCAACTGGCGCGGAGCTTTCCCTCTTTGTTCATCCGGTTTTCCTCGCCGCCGGACCATTTGCCCGCATCAGCGCCATCAGCATCGGCCCGAGCGAGAACTCACCGCGCTCCGCCCGCCGCGACAGGTCGCGCAGGTAGCCGCCGGCCGAGTTGATATGTCCGCCTCTTTCCAGGATGCAGGCGATCACCGTGGCGGCAATTTCAGGCCCCATGATATCGCAGGCCTCCTGATAGGCGCTGGGGCTGACGCCAAGCGTGGAACGAACAATCACGGCCGCGGCCATCAGATCCCGCCAGCTGCCGATCCCGCCACCCGGCCCATAAGCGATAATCTCTGGGCAGGCCTGCAGCACCATGGCAAGGGGGAAGGATTTCGGCGGCTCCCGCCACGGTCGCGCTTCTTCCTCCGGCTTTGCGCCCTGCTTCGGTTCGAAGCTTGGTTCAAGTTCAGATATGGGGTGTGGGTTTGAATTATGTATGTGCCAACCGTTTTGGCCGTCATTGGCGTCTGTTTTTTCTGTTTTCGTCTTCAATTCCAGCGTCTTGACGATCGTCTCACGGAACGCTTCGAGATCCCCTAGCAGGCTTTCCATCTCGGCGGCGGACGGACGGCGTGGCAGGCTTGCAGAAAGCAGATTGAAATGCTTCTGCATCTCGATCCATTCGCCGGCAATTTCCTCTTCCAGTGCGATCTCGATCAGTTTGGCTATGTCACGCCGGCAAAGCGTCAGCCGCTCTCTCAGGCGCTTCCATTCAAGCCTGTCGGCCATCACCCGAGCCGCTTGTGCCTCGATCTCGCGGGCACGCACGAGGAGCGGCGCGATGCTGAAGCCGAAGGCCTCTCCCAATCCGCCTCCGCCGTTCCGGCGGGCAAACCGTTTTCCGTTCGGGCTATCCCTGCGGATGATCAGGCCGGCCTCCACGAGCATCGCCAGGTTCCGCCGCAGCGTCGTGCCGGCCATACCGTGCGTGCGCAGCGAAAGCTGCTCGTTTGAGGGAAAGACGACGAAGCCGTTGACCTCAGCAATCTCGTTCTTCGGATAGAACGTCAAGAGCGCATTGAGAACAGCCAGAGCACGATCGGATACGCCGATCATGTCCTTTGCTTCGCAGAGCGCGCGAAAGATTTTCCACTTGTCGATCGATGCGTCCGGATCGACCTTGCTGGCGTTTTCCTGACTTGCCAGCATGCCAAGCGTCATCGATCGCCGCCCAAAGGGCGTCGATACATATTGAGGCTCCATGTCCCTCACCTTTTTTCAAGGCAAAAGAAACCTACCACCCAAAAGGATGCCGAAGACGCTTGACAGTGATTCGAGGAAGTGCGATTCTCAGATTGTCCAGATATGAGAAAGGCTTCCGCGGCGGCAACGTTCGGAGGCTTTTTTCTTTTGCGGCCTACTCTCCTGCTTGCAACTTGCCGGCCCGATAGGCTTCGTAAAGCTCATCGAGACGGCGTGAAACGTAAGCGCCGAAATCCGGCGCATCGCCTGTTTTCAACGCGATCGTGAAGGAATTGCCGACGCTCTTGATTCGGCCGGCAATCTTGCCGCCGCTCTTCGGCTTCCAGTCATATTCCGTGGCTTCGGGTTTTGCCTCTTTCCTGGCCAGCTCGGCAACCAGAAGCTCGAAACGGCGGTCGCTCTCTTCCGTCAGGAAACCTTCCGAGGCGATGAGCTTTGTAAGCCGCGTCGCCGTCATCCCATTCCAGTCCTGGGCAAGCGCCATCCATTTGCGTCGCCCGATGCCGGGTGCAGCTCCGACCGACCTCACGATATCGGCCGGTATGGCCTTCGCGACGGATATCAGCTTCGACAGCTCCGTCTTGTCGGTCGACAGCGCCTTCATGATGACGGGACGCTCAAAACCCTTGAGCTCGAGATTGAGGGCAAAGACAGCACGCTCAATATAAGAAAGGTTCCGACGCGCCGAATTCTCGATGCCCTGCGCGATGACGACATCGGTATCGTCAAGCTTACGGACGATCGCCTGCACCTTGCGCCCAAGCAGCTTGATGGCCTGCAGGCGGCGATGACCATAGGCGATCTGGTAACGGTTCTCATCATCGGGATGGCGCCGGACGAGGACCGGCACTTCCTGGCCATTTTCGGCAATCGACTGCACCAGCTCGTCTTCCATATCGAGCGGCTGGTCGGCAAGGCGGTCGCGGACGAAAGAGGAATCGATCAGATCGGGGTCGAGCTCGACGATGCGTTCGCCTGACAGCAGGGCCTCCTGCATCGCCCTGCTCTCTTCTTCCATCCGGCCGAGGGTCAGCGCCATCGTCCGGACCGGACCAGCCGATCCGCGCGAAGACGTCTCCTCGTAGTTGGCCGCGGCCAACTCCTGCGCCGTGTCGTCGAAAAGACCTTTCAGGCGATCGCGTCTGCTCATGTGCGGCCCCAGGCTTTGTGAATGCCGGCAAGAACCTCGCTGTTGGCGGCGGTAACCGATTCCAGCGCCCGGTCATAGGTCGAGCGGCGCACCTGCCCCTTCTCGATTTCGTAGAGCGTCTGCTTGGTCAGGCCGGCATCGGCGATCGCCGTCGATTTGAGAATGGTCGCCGTCAGCACGTCGTCGCTGAACAGGCTGCGCAGCAGTGCGACGATCTGCGACTGCGGCGCATCGAAGGGCTCGTGACGGGTGACGATATATTTGATGAAGTCATGCTGTAGATCGCCGCCGGCCTTGCGCACGACGGAAAGCAGATCCGAAGTCATCAGCAGGAACTGCGACATGGAGGCGACATCGACCATCTGCGGATGGATGGTGATCAACAGCGATGTCGCGGCGCAGACAGCGCCGAGCGTGAGGTAGCCAAGCTGCGGCGGGCAGTCGATCACCACCACGTCATAATCGGCCTCGACCTCGGCAATGGCGACGCCGACGCGGCGGAAAAACAGCTCGGCCGGCTTCTGGCGATCGTTGAGCGCTCGCGGCGTTTCATGCTCGAACTCCATCAATTCGAGATTGCCCGGCACCAGATCAAGCCCGTCGAAATAAGTCTTGCGAACGATCTCTTTCAGCGGCTTGCGACCGGCATCATAGCGGATCGCGCCATAGAGCGTATCGCCATCGGAAAGATCGAATTCAGGCTGGACGCCCAGCATGGAGGAAAGCGAGGCCTGCGGATCGAGATCAATGGCGAGCACACGATAACCTTCCAGCGCCAGATACTGGGCCAGATAAAGCGTTGTCGTCGTCTTGGCGGAGCCGCCTTTGAAATTGGTAACGGCAACCGTCTGCAGCTTCTCGCCGGGGCGCCGCCATGGCAGATAGGAAAGCGCATCCTTCGGCTTTAGCTTGGCCATATAGTGGCGCAATTCATTGATCTGCCCGAGCGTATAGGAGCGTCGGCCATTCTGGGAAAGCTCCGGCTGTGGGCCCTTGCCATCCAGCGACAGCTGGCGAAGATAGCCGTCGGAAACGCCGATCATCTGAGCGGCCTCGCCTGAGGAAAATGTGCGCAGCGTCTTCTGCGAAAGCGGCGGAAACAGCTTGTCGCGGAGGAGCTTCAACTGCCGCGAAAGCTGGTTCGCATGCCGCTCGATCCGTACATCTGTCGTCGATACGCTAATGTTGTCCAAAACACCCAATCCTTTTCGATGCGCTTTTCTGTCAACATAGCGTCAAAAAGCGTATCGAAAATGACACGATTCGGGATTTGCAGCAACAATAGGCCCTGGAGGGTCCTTCCGGCCCGGTTGGCCGCGGCCAACTCACTGCCCTACCCTTGCGATGACGCTGCTTTTTCGGCAAGACCGCCAGGAATCACGGGGAGTATCGGCTTGAAGCACATCCTTATCATCGGCATCGGCACGGGCAACCCGGAGCACCTCACCATACAGGCGATCAACGCGATGAATGCGGCCGACGTAATCTTTCTGCCGGTCAAGGGCGCCGGCAAGGAAGAGCTCGCCGAGGTCAGGCGAGAGATCTGCGAACGCTATGTCACGCGGCCGGGCATCAGGATCACTGAATTCCAGGTGCCGCAAAGACAAACGGCCGAGCGAACTTATACGCAAAGCGTCGACGCCTGGCACGGCGAGATCGCACATATCTACGGAGAGCTGATTTCCAGCCTCCCGGATGACGGCAGCGGCGCCTTTCTCGTCTGGGGCGATCCCAGTCTCTACGATAGCACGATCCGCATCATCGAACGCGTGCAGCGGGAAGGCAGCCTGGATTTCGACTGTCGCGTCATTCCCGGCATCACCAGCATTCAGGTCCTGGCGGCCAGCCACAAGATCCCGGTCAATCTGGTCGGCAAACCGATCGAGATCACCACCGGACGCAGGCTGGCGCGGGACGGGCTCCTAACCGACAGCACGATCGTCATGCTCGACGGCGAACAGGCTTTTGCCAAGATCGACGATCCGGATGCGGAGATCTTCTGGGGCGCCTATCTCGGCACCAAGGATGAGATCGTGAGATCGGGACGGCTTGGTGATATCGCCGCCGACATTTTGACGTTGAGGGCCGAGGCCAGGCAACGGCACGGCTGGATCATGGACATTTATCTCCTGCGCAAAGGACGGGATTTCGAGGGATAGCCGGTCCGAACCGCTTCCATCATGCTTTGCCGCGCCGGGCATGATCATGTAAGAAATGGTCAGAGGATTGAGAATGAGGGTTAAGACCGCTGAGGCGAGCGACAGAACAAGCGAGGCGGATACGCACGGTCGCCCGGCGATGGAGATGCGCAGGCGCGGCGCCTGCCCCGCCCTTGCCGCACCGATGCCGACCGGCGACGGCTTGTTGGTGCGGCTGCGACCGGCCGCTGGCGCGTTGACGCTGCCGCAATTTGCAGGCCTTGCCCGCTCCGCCGCAGCGCATGGCAACGGCATTCTCGAGATCACCGCGCGCGGCAATCTGCAGATCCGCGGCCTGCGGCCCGAGACCGCAGGGCAGCTCGCTGCCAATATCGATGCCGCCGGGATCATTGTGCCGGACGGGCCGGCAATCGAGATATCGCCACTCCACGGCATCGATCCGGAAGAGTTGAGCGATCCGTCCGCAATGGAAATGACATTGCGTCGCACCCTCCACGATCTCATTGCCTCGCCGCGGCTCGCGCCGAAACTTTCGCTTGTCGTCGATGGCGGCGGATCCTTCGGCTTGTCAGCACTTTCCGCCGATATCCGCGTCGTCGCGCAATCCCCGGCAGATTGGCTTGTCGCAATCAATGGCGATGGTGAAACCGCAACGCCGGTCGCAATCGGTCCTGCGGAGGCGGCGATAACAGCCGTCGGCGACATTCTGAGCCTGTTGGCAGCCCTGGGGCAGGGCAGGCGGGCACGCGATATCGATCCGGCGCTTCTGCGGGCGCATTTTCCTGCGATGGATGGCATTCAGTTCACTCCGTCCCGGGCGGCGGGGGTATCGCTTTCCGGCCTGCATCGTCTGGCAGACGGCAGAACCGTGCTCGGCCTCAGGCCCGAGTTCGGACAAATGAGGGCGTCCGATCTTTCCGCTCTGCTCGATCTCGCAAAGGTTCATGGCGCAACAGCCATCCGACTTGCGCCCGGTCGCGGTTTCTTCCTTATCGGGCTTCCGGCAGATGCAGTGCCGGCTATGCAGATCGCCGCAGCCAGACTTGGCTTCAGCGCGCAACCCGGCGAAGACACCGAGCACATCGCCGCCTGCGCAGGCGCCGGTGCCTGCGGCTCGGCCTTCTACGAGACGAGAACTCTGGCGCGCCGCCTCATTGCCGCAGCGCCCGCCCTCTTTGACGGTTCGTTGACGCTGCATCTCTCCGGCTGCGCCAAGGGCTGCGCGCATGCTCGGCCCGCCCTGACCCTGACGGGCTCGGCTGAGGGTTACGGCCTCATCCTCAACGGGCTTGCTGCCGATCAGCCGGATGAACGGATCGCTGGCGGTCGGATCGATTTCGCTATAGAGAGGCTCGCCCGAGCCATCGAAGACAACAGAGATGCTGGCGAATCGTCCGCCGCCTGCCTTACACGGCTTGGCACAACCGGCGTTTCCAAGGCGCTGCGACAGGAATAGGAATGCCAGACTACGATTATATCCGCAGCGGCGACGCCATCTACGAGCGTTCCTTTGCGATCATCCGCGCCGAGGCCGATCTTTCGCGCTTTACCGAAGATCAAGCCGAAATCGCCGTGCGCATGATCCATGCCTGCGGGCTGGTCGAGGCGGCGGAGCATTTCCTGTTCTCGGCCGATTTCGTCGGTGCGGCGCGTGATGCACTGAAGAGCGGCGCACCGATCTTCTGTGACGCGGAGATGGTATCCCAGGGTGTGACCCGGGCGCGGCTGCCGGCACTGAACGAGGTGATCTGCACGTTGCGCGATCCCGCCACACCCGAACTGGCGCGTGAGACCGGCAACACGCGCTCGGCAGCCGCCATGCATCTCTGGCTCGACCGGCTCGGCGGAAGCGTTGTCGCGATCGGCAATGCACCGACGGCGCTCTTCCATCTCCTCGAACTGCTGCGCGACGGCGCCCCGAAACCGGCGGCGATCCTCGGCATGCCTGTCGGCTTCGTCGGCGCGGCGGAATCAAAGGATGCATTGGCGGAGAATTCCTATGGCGTACCCTTTGCCGTCGTGCGCGGCCGGCTCGGCGGCAGCGCCATGACGGCTGCGGCCATCAATGCACTGGCGAGGCCAGGCCTATGACGACCGGTCGTCTCATCGGCGTTGGCACGGGTCCCGGCGACCCGGAGCTGCTGACCCTAAAAGCCGTGCGCGCCGTCGAAGGCGCTGACGTGATCGCTTATTTCGCCAAGCAGGGCAGGGGCGGCAATGGCAAGGCAATCGTCGAACCGCTGCTGAGGTCTGGGGTGACGCTACTGCCGCTTTACTATCCCGTGACGACAGAGATCGACAAGAATGACGAACGCTACCAGAGCCTGATCACCCAATTCTATGATCACTCCGCCAAGTCTGTCGCCGGACATCTCGATGCCGGATTGACCGTCGCCGTTCTCAGCGAAGGCGATCCGCTCTTCTATGGCTCCTACATGCACCTGCATGTCAGACTTTCCCATCGCTACCCCACCGAAGTGATCCCCGGCATCAGCGCCATGTCGGGCTGCTGGTCGCTGGCGGGCATGCCGATCGTCCAAGGCGACGACGTGCTTTCCGTACTGCCCGGTACGATGGCCGAGACCGAGCTGACGCGCCGTCTTGCCGATACGCAAGCCGCCGTCATCATGAAGGTCGGCCGCAACCTGCCGAAGATCCGCCGGGCGCTGGCGGCAGCCGGCCGGCTTGCGGAAGCCGTCTATGTCGAGCGCGGCACCATGGCGAATGCGGCAATGGAAAAACTTGCCGACAGGAGCGATGGCGATGCGCCGTATTTTTCGCTGGTGCTGGTGCCGGGCTGGGAGAACAAGCGATGAGCGGCAGGCTTTTCGTGATCGGCACCGGTCCCGGCAATCCGGAGCAGATGACGCCGGAAGCCCTGGCGGCCGTCGATGCGGCGACGGATTTCTTCGGTTACGGCCCTTATCTCGACAGGCTGCAACTCCGCCACGATCAGCTGCGGCACGCCTCGGACAATCGCGAAGAGCTCGGTAGGGCAGGGGCAGCCCTTGCCATGGCGGCTGACGGCGCCAAGGTCTGCGTTGTCTCCGGCGGCGATCCCGGCATCTTTGCCATGGCGGCTGCCGTCTGCGAGGCGATCGAGAACGGCCCTGCAGCGTGGCGCTCGGTCGATCTCACCATCTTGCCCGGCATCACTGCAATGCTGGCTGTAGCGGCAAGAGCAGGCGCCCCGCTTGGCCACGATTTCTGCACCATATCGCTGTCTGACAATCTAAAGCCTTGGAATATAATCGAAAAACGCCTCGAACTGGCTGCAAAGGCAGGCTTCGTGATTGCGCTTTACAATCCCATCAGCCGGGCGCGACCATGGCAGCTCGGCGAGGCCTTCAAGCTGTTGCGCGACCATCTGCCGGCTGCAACGCCAGTTATTTTCGGGCGTGCGGCGGGAAGGCCCGACGAGCGCATCGCAGTGCAGCCTCTGTCGCAAGCGGATGCATCGATTGCCGATATGGCAACCTGCATCATCATCGGCTCAGCCGAAACGCGGATCGTCGCACGGCCCGGCAAGCTTGATTTGGTCTACACGCCACGGTTCATGGCAGGGGGAAACAGGTGATCGATCACCGCCAGTGCCGCCTCAGCTGTCTCGACCGCCGTGACGATGGGTGCCGGTGCGCGCACGACCATCATCACCTCGATACCGAGCAGGCGGGCGGCCTCGATTTTCGCATAGGTAGCGGCGCCACCACTGTTCTTGGCAATGATGACGTCGATGTGGTGCTGCTTCAGCAATTCGCATTCGCCCTCCAGCGAGAACGGACCCCGATCGAGGATGTATTCGACATTCGCAAGCGCAAGCGCCGGTTCGACGGGATCGACGCTGCGGATGAGATAGTGATGTTGCAGCGTCGCTTCCGCATGATGCGCGCCCTGTCGGCCGATCGCCAGAAAGACATGGCGGGGGGAGGGGCCGAGCGCTTCGATGGCAGCCGGAATGCTTTGCACCTCTTGCCAGCGATCGCCGGCCACGCGTTGCCATTCGGGACGGCGCAGAGCGATCGCTGTGATACCGGTGGTCTCCGCGGCAAAGGCGGCATTGGCCGAAATTCGCTCGGCGAAGGGATGCGTGGCGTCGATCAGCAATCCATAGCCGCCGGTTTTCAGGAAATCGGCCAGCGCCGAAGCACCGCCGAAACCCCCAACGCGAACCGGAACAGGCTGTGCGGCCGGTTTTTCAGTGCGTCCAGCGAGCGACAGCAGAACATCGCAATCACCCCGCGCCGCAAGCGCCTCGGCCAGCAGGCGCGCCTCGCCGGTGCCGCCGAGGATCAGGATGCGAGGTCTTACCATGTCTGATGTTTCTCCTGCATCCGGCCAGCGCTGGCTGACTATTATCGGCATCGGCGAAGATGGTCCAGAAGGGCTGGGCGAGGAGGCGAAGAGGCTGATTACATCAGCACCCGCCGTCTTCGGCGGAGCGCGGCATCATGCGCTCGCCGCGTCGCTGATATCAGGCGAGAGGCTTTCCTGGCAAAGCCCGTTCGAGCGCTCGGTCGATGCCGTTCTCGAGAGGCGCGGCACGCCGGTTGTCGTCCTCGCCTCCGGCGATCCCTTCCTTTACGGTGTCGGGGCAACGCTCTCCCGCCATGTGGCGGCGGAGGAGATCCGCACCATTCCCGCGCCCTCGGCCTTCAGCCTTGCCGCATCCCGCCTCGGCTGGCCGCTGCAGGAGGTCGCGACGATCTCGCTGCATGGACGGCCGATTAACCTCGTCCGACCGCATCTGCACCCCGGCCGGCGGATCATTGCACTGACCTCGGACGAAAAGGGGCCTGGGGATCTGGCTGCCCTGCTTGCCGGCGCTGGCTTCGGTCAGTCAGAGCTTACCGTGCTCGAGGCGCTCGGCGGTGCTCGGGAACGGCGGAGAAGTGCTCTAGCGGCGAATTTCGATCTTGGGGATATCGATCCCCTGAACGTCTGTGCAATCGATATCACGGCAGGGGAGGGGGCTCGTATTCAGACGTTCACCGCCGGCCTCGAAGACGACTTGTTCGAGCATGACGGGCAGATTACCAAACGCGAAATCCGGGCGATGACGCTTTCGGCGCTTGCGCCGCGCCACGGGGAACTGCTCTGGGATATCGGCGCGGGCGCGGGCTCGATCGGCATCGAATGGATGTTGGCCGATCCCAGCCTGAAGACAATCGCCATCGAACAGTCGCCGGAACGGACCGCGCGGATTGCTCGCAATGCATCCGCCTTCGGCGTGCCGCATCTCGCCATCGTCGAGGGTTCAGCGCCCGATGTACTGAAAGGCCTGCCGGAACCGGATGTGATCTTCCTCGGTGGCGGCGGCAGCGAAGCGGGTGTTATCGACGCTGCGATTGCCGCGCTGAAGCGGGGAGGGCGGCTCGTTGCCAACGCCGTGACACTGGAGATGGAAGCAATGCTGCTCGGCGAACATGCAAAACGCGGCGGCTTCCTCACGCGGATCGAAATATCGCGCGCACAACCCGTCGGCGGCATGAGCGGCTGGCGGCCGGCCATGCCCGTGACGCAGTGGCGCTGGACGAAAGGATAACGAGATGACTGTGCATTTCATCGGCGCAGGGCCAGGTGCTGCGGATCTGATCACCGTGCGCGGCCGCGATCTCATCGCCCAATGCCCGGTCTGTCTCTACGCCGGCTCGATCGTCTCGCCCGAACTGCTGCAATATTGCCCGCCGGGCGCGCGCATCGTCGATACCGCATCGATGTCGCTTGACGAGATAGAGGCGGAATATCTGAACGCCGCTGCAGCCGGCCAGGATGTCGCGCGGCTGCATTCCGGCGATCTCTCCGTCTGGAGTGCCGTGGCCGAGCAGGTCCGCCGTCTTCAGAAACACGGCATCGCCTATACGATGACGCCGGGCGTTCCGGCCTTTGCTGCTGCTGCCTCAGCCCTCGGGCGCGAGCTGACGATCCCCGCGGTAGCACAGAGCCTGGTTCTGACCCGCGTTTCCGGCCGCGCGTCACCGATGCCGAACGACGAGACGCTCGCCAAATTCGGTGCGACGGGGGCCACGCTGGCAATCCATCTGGCGATCCATGCGCTGAAGCAGGTGGTCGAGGAACTGACGCCCCTTTACGGCGCTGACTGCCCCGTCGCGATCGTCGTCAAGGCCTCCTGGCCGGACGAGCGCGTCCTGCGCGCCACGCTTGCCGATATCGAGGCAAAGGTTGCGGCCGAGCCGATCGAACGCACGGCAATCATCTTCGTCGGCCCTTCGCTCGCTGCGGAGGATTTCCGCGAGAGCTCGCTCTATGATCCGGCCTATCAGCGGCGGTTCAGAGGCCGGGAATAACTTCCGATGATTGGCCGCCGCGGGCGGCCAATCATCGCGACAATCGCTAAGCGGCGCTCCGCCCGGTTCTCAAACCCGCGCTGACAGGTAATCCATGCTGGTACGAAGCGCACCGGCAGGGTCCTTGACCGCATGCACTTCCGCTGCAAAGGGTTCGAAGGAGAACGGACCCTGATAGCCCGCCTGCAGCAACGCCCTGATCTGTCCAGCATTGTCGAGCCGGTCGTCGCCGTCCACGAGCACGCGATGGGAATCGCGCATATCGGCAACGGAGACGGAAGGATCGCTGACGCCGGAGATGTGCACGAGGCCGGCCAGCTCAGGGAAGGTCGCGGCTTCGCCGGCAAGGTGATGGTGGAAGGTGTCGTGAACGAGCTTGAAGGTCGATTGCGCGCCGAGCTCCCTGATTGCCTCGGCCGCCTCGGTCTTCGAGCGCAGCGAGCAGATTTCGAAACCGAGAGGCTCGACGAGACCGATAATGCCGGCTTCATCCAGCATTGGCTTCAGTGCCGACAGGGCTTGGCGCAGATTAGCCTGCCGTTCGCCATCGGCGCGGCCGGTGCCATCGTTCTTCGGAACGAGGACGAGCGCCTTGGCGCCAGATGCGCTGGCATAGTCGATCAGTTCCTGCGCTTCTCGTGCGCGGGTTTCATTCCATTCGTTGAAACGCTGCAAGGCGTTGATCGAAATGATCGTCAGGCCGTGACGGGATGCGGCGTCCTTGATCGTTTCCGGCTTGGTGCCGTCGACAATCGCATTACCGGAAAGATCGTTGCGGATCTCGACGGCGTCGATGCCGAGCGACTTTGCCAGTTTGAAGAAATCATCGATAGTAAGCGACGGGGCGGCCATATGGTTGAGCGCAAAGCGGATCGAAGTCATGACGGAAATATCCTCCTCGTCTCCGCGCCACGGCGGAGCGGTTCCTCGTGAATGGGCAAGCGAATCTCTATCCGAATTCGCCCGGCAAACCATCCGTCATCGCCGGCGCCTGCTTTCATTGCTGAGAGAATTTCAATCGAGATGATGGAATTCTATCATTCTCAGATGTTCTCGGAGATATAGATATCGAATGGCAGGAAGGACTGACCGGGAACGGCAGCCTCACCATGCTCGATCGCACCGACCATCAGCGATAAAAGCTCCTTGCAGAGAGCGGGCAGCGGAGTGGCGACCACCATGGTGACGATATCGTCGGCAAGGCCGGCCTTGCTCTCCGGCGTCAGCTCGTTGACCACGAGCACGATCCGACCGGCGACACCCTCTTCGCGGAAGGCGGAAATCGCCCCCTCCATGCCGCCGCCGCAGACATAGAGGCCAACGAGATCGGAATGTTTCTGCAGAAGCGTCAGCGTCGCCTCGTGGGTGATTTCGGCAGTCTCGAGGTTGATCAGCGTATCGACGACATCGAATTCCGGGGCATTCTCGCGAAAATAGGAGCGGAAGCCGATCTCCCGCAGCTCATGGCCGTGGAAGCGGTGGCTGCCGACGAAACACGCGACCTTGCCGGGCTTTTTCGCCGTCCGCGCAATCGTCCATGCGGCGGTGCGTCCGGCCTTGCGGTTGTTGACGCCGACATAGGCGTCGCGCACCCCTGTGGCGAGATCGGAGAGCAGCGAGAAGACCGGGATGCTGCGCTCCTTCAGCTCCTCGACCGCGGTCGTCACCGCCGGATAATCAGGACCGACGACAGCGACGGCCTGGTTGCGGGCGCCGAGTGCCTTGATCTTTTCGTTGATGGCGGCAGGCGTCGTCGCCGAGGGGTACTCGATCTGGATCTGGAGACGGGCGGTGGTGACCGCGCGCGCCGCCGCTTCGATTTCGCGAGCGAAGGTCTGGTAGAAGGATTGGGTCGGTTTCTGCAGTAAAAAGGCAAGCCGGTATTGCGGCAGATCCTCAAAGACCCGCTGCCTGATGAGGCCGACGGCATGATAGCCGATCGCCTGCGCCGCATCATAGACCCGTCGCGCCGTCTCCTCCCGCACGCGATGGCGAGCATTGAGAACGCGGTCGACGGTGGCGACGCTGACGCCGGAGGCACGGGCGAGATCGGATATGGTGGGGCGGCGCATGGACGTTCCTGATGGATTCAGTCATTGATGCAAGCCATTCATGATGGCTTTTGATAGATTATATCAAGCCTGCATTGAGCGCCTTTCAAAGTCAACCTATCCTCCTCGGCAATAGGCATAGCGGGAGGCGGATGATGGCGATCCAGACAAAGAAACGTGACTACGACCTGCTCGGCGAAAGCGGTCGCACCGCCGTCGAGACGGGGCTGGCGGCAGCCGAATGGTATCATACCGACATTCCGCGCAAGGAGATGAAGGCACTGATGCAGCGCTCCGATGCGCCGGCGATCCGGGACACGATCATCTGGCTCGGCAGCATGGCGGTGCTCGCCGGGCTCGGCATCTATTTCTGGGGCTCTTGGATCGCGATACCCTTCTTCCTCGCCTATGGCGTGCTCTACGGCTCAGCCTCCGACAGCCGCTGGCACGAATGCGGTCACGGCACCGCCTTCAAGACGCGCTGGTTGAACGATGTCGTCTACCAGATCGCCTGCTTCATGATCATGCGCAATCCGGTGACCTGGCGCTGGAGCCATGCCCGCCACCACACCGATACCGTCATCGTCGGCCGTGATCCCGAGATCGCCGTCATGCGGCCGCCGGATCTCTTCCGCCTGATCCTCAATTTCTTCGGCATCCTCGACGCCTGGCATGCGGTCATCGACATGCTGCGCAATGCCTTCGGCGGCGTCAGCGCGGCGGAAAAGACCTTCATTCCCGAGATGGAGCAGCCGAAGGCGATCCGTTTCGCCCGCATCTGGCTGGCGATCTATGTCGCGACGATTGCCACGGCGATCGCCATGGGCTCGATCCTGCCGCTGGTGCTGATCGGCCTGCCGCGCCTCTACGGCGCCTGGCACCATGTGCTGACCGGACTGCTGCAGCACGGCGGCCTTGCCGACAACGTCATCGACCACCGGCTGAACAGCCGCACCGTCTACATGAACCCGATCAGCCGCTTCATCTACTGGAACATGAACTACCACGTCGAACATCACATGTTTCCGATGGTGCCCTACCACGCGCTGCCCCAGTTGCACGAGATGATCAAGCATGACCTGCCGGCACCGAACCCGTCGATCTGGTCGGGCTATCGCGAGATGATTCCGGCCTTCCTGCGCCAGCTGCGCAACGAGGATTATTTCCTGAAGCGCGAGCTGCCGGCAACCGCGCGGCCTTATCGCGAGGAATTCCACAACGAACTGGCCCCGGCGGCACAATAATCACGATCAAGGGAGGACAAGATGAGCGGCAATTGGATTGAGGTTTGCGGCAAGGACGAAATCGACGAAGAGGATGTCATCCGCTTCGATCATGACGGGCGCACCTTCGCTGTCTATCGCAGCCCTGACGACGAATTCTTCGCCACCGACGGGCTCTGCACACATGAACATATCCACCTCGCCGACGGGCTTGTCATGGATGAGATCATCGAATGTCCGAAGCATAATGGCCGCTTCAACTACAAGACAGGCGAAGCCAAGGGTGCACCGGTCTGCGTCAATCTCAAGACCTATCCTGTGAAGGTCGAAGGCGACACCGTCTTCATCTCGGTCTGAAGGAGGCGGACGGTGGTTCATTTCGTCATCCTGGGTGCGGGCGAATGCGGTGCGCGCGCTGCTTTCGCCCTGCGCGAAAAAGGCTTTGCCAGCGAGATAACGCTTGTTGGAGCCGAACCCCTTCCGCCTTATGAGCGGCCACCTCTTTCGAAGGCCGGTCCCACCGATGCCGGCGATCCGAAATTCATCGCCGCGTTCGAAAAATATGCCGACAGCGGCATCCGGCTGCTGACCGGCCTGGAGGCGAGGGATCTCGATACCGTATCCAGGGCCATCACGCTTTCGGACGGTACCGTGCTCTCCTACGACAAGCTCCTGCTCGCAACGGGCGCAGCCGCGCGTTCGTTCCCTGGCGCTCCTTTGGGAAGCCCGCGTATTCGCGCGCTGAGAACGCATGACGATGCGGCGGCGCTGCGCGATGCCATGAAGCCGGGACGGCATATCGCCATCATCGGCGGCGGCTTTATCGGGCTGGAACTTGCGGCAACAGCTCGGCAGCTCGGCGCCGACGTCACCGTCATCGAGGGGCTGGAACGCGTATTGAAGCGCGGCGTGCCGGAGGCGATCGCCCATCTGCTCACGGAGCGTCATCGCGCCGAGGGCGTCGATATCCGGTGCGGAGTCTCCATCGAAGCGCTGACCGAGGAAAACGACAAAGCCCGGATCCGATTGTCGAGCGAAGAGGTCATAGAAGCCGATCTTGCCCTCGTCGGCATCGGCGCGCGGCCGAATGTCGAGATCGCCGAAAGGGCAGGGCTGACGATCGACAATGGCATTGCCGTCGACGCCTATCTGCAGACCTCCGCACCTGATGTCTTTGCCGCCGGCGACTGCTGCTCCTTTCCGCTGTCGATCTATGGCGGCCGCCGGGTGCGGCTCGAATCCTGGCGCAATGCTCAGGAACAGGGCACATTGGCCGCGGCCAATATGCTCGGCCTCGAGGAAGCCGCTTCATCAGTGCCGTGGTTCTGGTCCGATCAATACGACATGACGCTGCAGATATCAGGCCTTGCCGAAGGCGCCGTCACCCATCTGCGCCGTGATCTCGGCGCAGGCGCCTTCATTCTCTTCCATCTCGATGCAGACGGGCGTTTGATCGCCGCAAGCGGTATCGGTCCGGGCAATGCCGTGGCGCGCGACATCAGGCTCGCCGAAATGCTGATCGCGGCGCGCGCCCACCCAGACCCGGCCGCGCTGGCAGCCAGCGATATCAAACTGAAATCCCTGTTGGCCGCCTGAGCCACCCTCTATTTTTCAAAGGAATTTGACGATGAAGAAACATAAACGCGCGACGGTCGCCGATCTGCTTGCGGAAAAAGGCAAGCGCCAGCTCACCATGTTGCGCGTCACCACGCTGGAGGAGGCCGAAGCCGCCGAAAAAGCGGGGATCGACATGGTTTCCGTGCCGCCCTCGCTGCTTGGGCCGGTCTTTCGCGAGGTCGCCCCCACGCCTTTCGCCATTCCAGGGCTCGAATATGGCGACCATGTCTCGGCGGAAGACTATCTCCGCGCCGCCTTCGCGGCCTTGAAGGCGGGTGGCGATGCGGTCTATTGCGCCGCAAGCCTGCAGACGATCCGGCGCCTGCGGGACGAAGGCATTCCCGTCTGCGGTCATCTCGGGCTGATCCCTTCGAAGGCGACCTGGACGGGCGGCTTCCGCGCCGTCGGCAAGACGGCGGCGAGTTCGGCAGAGATCTGGCGCCAGACCAAGGCGCTGGAAGAGGCCGGCGCCTTCGCCGCCGAAATCGAAGTCGTGCCGGGAGAGGTCGCCGCCGCCATCAGCGCCAGCACCTCCATGCTGATGATCTCCATGGGAGCAGGCAGCGGCTGCGACGCCCAATATCTCTTCGCCGACGACGTGCTCGGTGCCAATCGCGACCACTATCCCCGCCATGCCAAGGTCTATCGCAACTTCGCCGCCGAACACGACCGGCTGCAGCGCGAGCGCATCGCCGCCTTTACGGAATTCGCCGACGACGTCAGAAGCGGCGCCTATCCGGAAAAGCGCCATCTCGTTGGCATCGATGAAGCGGAACTGAAAATTTTTCTGGACCAGTTGAAGACAGGCAATCGCTAAGCACAACCGCGTTCCGTGCCTGGATGATGTGGGAAGCGCCGCCAAGGCGCTTCTCCTCCATTGGCTTCGGCCATAGCCTGTGCCAGGAATGATCCGTTCGATTCATTCGGAACGGAGTATTCAGTCCCCTGTGACGATCGGCTTTGCGCATGCGGAATTGATTGCTGTGCTCGTCGCGGTGACGGGGGACGAGCCGCGCGTCATGACCATCCGCTCCGGCGACGCGCTGCCTTCAGGCCCCTTCGAGATGGGGCACCGCACCCTGCAATCCGGCCTGCGCGAATGGGTGCAGGAGCAGACGGCACACCCTGTCGGCTATCTCGAACAGCTCTATACCTTCGCCGATCGCGACCGGAACAACGACATCCCGGGCGGACGGACGATCTCGATCAGCTATCTCGGTCTCGTCAACGAGCAGTCGGGCGCCGGACGGCCGGGATGGCACGGCTGGTACGAATATTTCCCCTGGGAAGACCATCGGCACGGACGGCCGGCGGTGCTCGATGAGATCATGGGGCGCCTGAAGATCTGGGCCGATGCCGATCCGGCCAGACGCGACCATCGCCATCGCCGGGCGGATTTCACCTTCGGCCTCGACGGCGGCGGCTGGAACGAGGATCTGGCGTTGCAGCGCTATGAACTGCTTTACGAAGCAAGGCTCGTGGCGGAAGCCGGATGCGGGGCTGACGCTAATCTCGGCCGCGCGATGTTTGCCGATCACCGCCGCATTCTCGCGACCGGGATCGCCCGGCTGCGCGCCAAGATCAAATACCGCCCTGTCGTCTTCGAACTGATGCCTGACAGTTTCACACTGCTGAGGCTCCAGCGCACCATCGAGGCGCTCGCCGGGCTGACGCTGCACAAGCAGAACTTCCGCCGCCTCATCGAACAGCAGGAACTGGTCGAGGAAACCGGCGAGACGGAAAGCGAAACCGGCGGCCGGCCGGCCAAGCTTTTCCGCTTCCGCCACACGGTGCTCGAGGAACGGGCGCTGGCCGGAACGAAATTACCGCTCTCCCGCAATTGACATATGCTCACCGTGAGAATATCTCTTTGCCTATGATATGCTCAAAGAGAGCATAATTAGGAGCCGGTCATGAATCACCCTGTTTCCGCATCCTCGCTCTACGATCGCGTCAGCCGCGTCATTCCCAAAGCCGAATGGATGACGTTCGAAAACGACGTCGACGCGATCCTCGAGCTCAAGCGCCGCCGTAACGCCGTCATCCTCGCGCATAACTATCAGACGCCGGAGATCTTCCACGGCGTGGCCGATATCGTCGGCGACAGCCTGGCGCTCGCCCGCAAGGCGATCGAGGTCGATGCCGATATCATCGTGCTTGCCGGCGTGCATTTCATGGCCGAGACCGCCAAGCTCCTGAACCCAGAGAAAACCGTGCTGATCCCCGATCTCGGTGCCGGCTGTTCCCTAGCGGATTCGATCACGCCCGAGGATATCGCGCTGCTGCGCCATGCCCATCCCGGCGTGCCCATCGTCACCTATGTCAACACCTCGGCCGCGGTGAAGGCCGCCTCCGACATCTGCTGCACCTCGGGCAATGCAAGACAAGTGGTGGAATCGCTCGGCGTACCGAAGGTGCTGATGATCCCGGACGAATATCTGGCGCGCAACGTCGCCCGCGAGACGGATGTCGAGATCATCGCGTGGCACGGGCATTGCGAAGTGCATGAACTCTTCACCGCCGAGGATGTGCGCCAGCTGCGTGAAAACCATCCCGGCGTGACGGTGCTCGCACATCCTGAATGCCCGCCCGACGTGGTGGCGGAAGCCGATTTCGCCGGCTCGACCGCCGTGATGTCGGATTATGTCGGCAGGCAGAAGCCGGCGCGCGTCGTGCTGCTCACCGAATGCTCGATGAGCGACAATGTCGCCGTGCACCATCCCGACGTGGAGTTCATTCGCCCCTGCAATCTTTGCCCGCATATGAAGCGGATCACGCTCAGCAATATCCGTGCAGCACTGGAGGAAAACCGTCACGAAGTCACCGTCGATCCGGCGATTGCAGTGGCCGCGCGCCGTGCTGTCGAGAGGATGCTGGCGATATGACCGAGATCATCGAGCACCTTGCCGGGCGCACGGTCATCGTTGGCAGCGGGCTTGCGGGCTTGATGACCGCGCTGACGCTGGCGCCAGAACCCTCCGTCCTCGTCACCCGCGCATCCCTCGGTACCGAGACGTCAAGCGCCTGGGCACAGGGCGGCATTGCCGCCAGCATGGGCGCGGATGACAGCGCCGAACTACATCTTGCCGATACGCTTGCCGCCGGCGACGGCCTCTGCGATCCCGCGGTCGCCGGCGGCATTATTGCCGGGGCGCCGGCAGCGATTGCCGCGCTGGAACAAGCCGGCGTGCGCTTCGACAGGAATGCCGAGGGCGAGCTTTCGCTCGGGCTGGAGGCCGCGCATTGCCGCCGCCGCATCGTCCATGCCGAAGGCGACGGCTCCGGAGCGGCGATCATCGCCGCGCTGGTGCGGGCGGTGATGCAAACGCCTGCGATCACGGTGCTCGAGGGCTTCGAGGCTCGGCGGATATTGATGGACGGCGAGCGTGTGGCGGGCCTGCTCTGCGCCACCGCGAAAGGCGCCGCCATCCTGCCGACCTCCAAGGTGGTGCTCGCCACCGGCGGCATCGGCGGGCTTTATGACGCAACCACCAATCCGATGGGTAATTTCGGCCAGGGGATCGCGCTTGCGGCAAGAGCAGGCGCCGCGCTCGCCGATATGGAATTCGTCCAGTTCCACCCGACCGCGCTCGACTCGCGCCGCAGGCCACTGGCGCTCGTCAGCGAGGCGGTGCGCGGGGAGGGGGCCTTGCTCGTCAACGAACAAGGCGAACGTTTCATGGCCCGCACATCAGGCGCAGAGCTGGCGCCGCGCGATGTCGTCGCGCGCGCGATCAGCGCCGAAATCGCCCGCGGCGGCAGGGTCTTTCTCGATGCCCGCAATGCACTCGGCAGCCGGTTTGCCGCGCGCTTTCCCGTCATCGCAGCCCTTTGCGGCGAGGCCGGCATCGATCCGGCCAATGACCTTATTCCGGTGCGCCCGGCCGTTCACTATCACATGGGCGGCGTTGCAACGGATGCAAACGGCCGCAGCTCGGTTTCCGGTCTCTGGGTCGCCGGAGAGGCGGCTTCAACCGGCCTGCATGGCGCCAACCGGCTCGCCAGCAATTCGCTGCTGGAGGCTGTTGTCATGGGCATCCGGGTAGCACACGACATATCTGGCATGCCCGCAAGTGCCGCAGGCACCATCTTCGCCGAGAAACTGCCGGTGGCCGCCGATGCGTCGCTTATCCGGCCGATCGTCTCGCGCCATGTCGGCGTGCTGCGCAATGCCGGCGCCATTCAGGGAGCGATTGCAGCACTTCTGCCGCTTGCCGAAGGCAATGGCCCGGCCGCCGATCCAGCCACTGTCGCGTTGCTGATCGCCGTCTTCGCCAGCCTGCGGATGGAATCGCGCGGCGCCCATGCCCGCACCGATTTTCCGCTGAAGCTCGCCGACGCCAACCGGCGCCGCATGTGCCTTTTCGACGTTCTGGAGATCGCCCGCGCGACCCCGCCCTATGCCCTTGCAAGGAGTGCCTGAGATGAGCCTCGTTCCCCTTCCGCGCCTGATCGTCGAGCCGCTGGTGCGGACAGCCCTGCTCGAAGATCTCGGTCTTGCCGGCGATATCACCTCGGCATCGGTCATCCCCCAAGATCATCGCTCGACCGTGGTGATGGCCGCTCGCCAGCCGGGCGTCATCGCCGGCCTCGATGCTGCCGAACTCGCCTTCACCCTCGTCGATCCCGAGATCGTCATGCGGCGAAATCTCCGGGATGGCGACGCGGTCAAACCGGGCGACGTCATCGCCACCATCGAAGGCCCGTCGCGTGGCCTGCTGAGCGGTGAGCGCACCGCGCTGAATTTCCTCGGCCACCTCTCAGGCATTGCAACCGTCACGGCCGAGATTGCCGCCGCCATTCAGGACAGCAAGGCCTCCGTCGCCTGCACGCGCAAGACGACGCCGGGGCTGAGAGCGCTGGAGAAATATGCGGTGCGGGCGGGCGGCGGCATGAACCACCGTTTCGCGCTCTATGACGCGGTGCTGATCAAGGACAATCACGTCGCCATCGCCGGCGGCGTCACCGAGGCGATCCGCCGGGCGCGAGCCGGCGTCGGCCATATGGTGAAGATAGAGGTCGAGGTCGATACGCTCGATCAACTGCGTGAAGCGATGGAGACCGGCGTCGATGCCGTTCTGCTCGACAACATGACGCCGGATCAGCTGCGCGAAGCCGTCGCCATCGTCGACGGGCAGGCAATCACCGAGGCATCGGGCCGCGTCACGCCGGCAACGGCCGCAGCCATCGCGGCTTCCGGCGTCGATCTCATTTCTGTCGGCTGGCTGACACATAGCGCGCCGGTGCTCGATATCGGGCTCGATTTCGTCAAAGCGGCGACGGACGCGGTTCCGAGACGGATTGCGCAGGTACTCTGATCACTCTTCGCCGGACGAGGGTGCAATCCTCAGGCTTCACGGCAATCCTCCCGGCTGGCACTCTATCGACGGCCAGTAACTTAACGTCTCTATATGAACGATGACGTCCGCCTGGGGACCGCGGTGAGATAAATAGCGTGCCGAAATGGCACGCATTCGCATTCGACGGAAAGTGTCGGCAAAGCATTTCCTCGCAAGGCAGCTTGAGAATATGCAAATATTAGATGAAAATTCTTCTTTTTAAAGCAAAGCGGCTATGCGTAGCGGCATTATAGCTCTAACATGCTTTTGACCGCAGGTGCGTTCGCGCGCCTTGGCTTTCAGGGGTGAGAACCGAGATGCAACGGACATCCGGGCAAACGTCGACGAACAGGCTATGCCTGCTCGGAAGACCGCGATTGCTGGCAGCGGGGAGGGAACTTCCCTTGCCAGAGAAGTCGTATTTTCTCCTCGCCATGCTCGCCGCCGAAGCCAATCTCGAACTTGACCGCGAAACCATCAGGCGGCAGCTCTGGCAATCCGAATTGCCGGAAAAGCGGGCGGGCAGCCTGCGCCAGCTGCTCGCGCGCATCGAGCAGAGCATCCCAGCCGATCTTCCACCGCTGCTTGCCGCAACGCGAACCCATATCGGGCTTGCGGACGGCTGGGAGGTCGACGTCCATATTCTGAAACAGAAGGGGCCGCTTGCCCCTGGGGACAGCGAAATCCTCAACGGCGAGTTGCTCGAAGGCGCCAAATCGCCGACGCAGGGCGCCGAGGACTGGCTGACCTACGAACGCCAGCGTGTCGACGAACTGCGCTCTACCCACCTCACCCGGCTGGTCGAGGCCGCCGACGACAGATCTGACGAAGAGCAGGTCGCGCTTGCCAGGCGCCTCCTGGAACTCGACTCCGCCAGCGAGACGGCGTACCGCGCCTTGATGCGCCTCCACGTCGGGATGAACGATCCTGCGGCGGCGCGTCAGGCCTATCTCAAGTGCAAGAGCCAGCTGAAAGACGATTTCGATACCGAGCCGGAGGAGAGCACTACGGCGCTCGCTCGCGAGCTCGGCCTGATACCCCCAGCGCAGGCCGCCGCACCGGAGCGCCCGGCAGCGCCCGGCATGTTCGTCGATCCGGTCGGCCAACCGCGCATCATCATCCTGCCGCCGGAAAGCATCTTCACCGATCCGCTGATGGAGCGCGTCGGCAGGGCGCTTCTCGAAGACGTCACCATCGGCCTCAGCCAGCAGCGCGGCTTCAAGGTGATCGCCGCGCATACGAGCCTTGAGATCCTCAGCCGTGCGGTCGATCCTACGCGCGCCTTGCCCGGCCCGCTCGACCTCAGCTTCGACTACGCTGTTTACGTCAGCATCCAGGGCCGCGACGAGGATGTCTATGCCACTTGCCGCCTAACGCGGACGACGACATCGGAAGTGATCTGGGCCATCGAGCTGCCGCTCGTCATGCAGAAGATCAGCGAATCCTTCGCGCATCTGACGCGGAGGATCGTCTCTTCGCTTGCCGACACGATCGAGCGCCATGAACTGGCGATGCCGATCGGCGAGGCGCCGGCATCCGCTTACCGTCTCTACCTGGAAGGCAAGCGGCTGATCGCCCAGACCGACCTGCAGCATCTGCGCCAGGCTCGCAAATGGTTCAAATCCTCGCTCAACCGTTATGAACACTTCTCGGCCGCCCATGCCGGCGTCTCACGCGCGCTCGGCATGGAATGGCTGATCCGCGGCATGCAGGACACGGAACTGCTCGACGAGGCGAACAGTGCCGCCCGCCTCGCGCAGCAGTCCGACCCGAACAGCGGCCGGGCCTATCGCGAGCTCGGCTTCGTGGCGCTTTATCGTCGCCGGTTCGACGAAAGCCTGGAGCATTTCCAGCAGGCCCAGGATCTCAATCCCAACGACGCCGACATTCTTGCCGATTTCGCCGACGCGCTTTCTCATGACGGCGATTTCGATCGGGCGCTGGAACTCAGCCGCGCGGCCTTCAAGCTCAATCCGCTGCCGCCCGACTATTATTACTGGAACCTCGGCGGCATTCACTTCATGCGCGAAGAGTATGGAAAAGCGATCGAGGCGCTGGAACCGGTAAAGACGAAGCAGGCGACCGCCCGCCTGCTCGCCGCCTCGCATGCCATGGCGGGAGATACCGGCAAGGCTGGGAACTACGCCCGGGTGGTGCTGGAAAACTTCCCGGATTTCCGCAGCGAGGATATCCGCCATTTCGTTCCCGATCGCGATCCCGCCTATACGGAACCGTTGATAAAAGGCCTGCAACTTGCTGGTCTTCCCTAATTGCATGGCCTTTTAACGAAGCCTGTAACGCTTAAATGACGCAGGCAATGTTTCCCTCCGATGGTTAACGGCAGCAAGGCGCTGCCAGCACCAATCGGAGATGGACCATGAAGACGAATGCTGAAACCACCGCAGTTCAGACACAGTCGCTGCGCTTCTCTGCAGCTGCCAGGGCAGCCCTGAAACAGGACGAACTCAACGTTTCCGCCAATGCACTCGAGAGCCTGACGCATGCGCTAAGGTTCCGCTGAGGACCATATCAGCATGTCCGCTTTCACCGACCTTGAAACGCTTGCCGGTGACCTGGAACGATCATCGGCCGGTGTCAGCGACTATCACGACCGCGCGGTCACACCGGCCCAGACGCTCGCGGCGATCAGGCCGCACCTGCGCGAATTCGGCATCACGCGCGTCGGTCTCCTGACCGCGCTCGATGTCCTGAACATTCCCGTCGCCTTCGCGACGCGGCCGAACAGCCATACGCTCTCGGTCTTCCAGGGCAAGGGCATCGACAACGACGCCGCCATGACCTCAGCGGCCATGGAGGCCATCGAGACGCGGATCGCGGAAATTCCGCCGGCCGACCTGACGCAGGCGACGGTCGAGAGCATGCGGGCGGAGCGTGCCGCCATGATCGACCTCGACAATGTCGCCCGCTGCGCGCCCGACGAGATCGGCAGTCACCCCATTCCCTGGTGCTCCGGCCTCGATATCCTTTCGGGCAGCAGCGTTTTCGTGCCGTGGTGGCTAGTCGGCCTCGACCATCGCGGCGAAAGGCCGCCGGGCTTCGAGCAGTCGAGCGACGGGCTTGCCTCCGGCAACACGCCCGCAGAAGCGGTCCTTCACGGACTTTGCGAACTGGTGGAGCGCGACGCCTGGGCTCTGACCCAGCTCAAATCGCCGGAACGCCTGAAGGAGAGCCGCATCGACCCGGCCTCCTTCGGCGATGCGGTCATCGACATCATGACCGACCGGATCGCACGCGCCGGCATGCGGCTGCTGCTGCTCGACATGACGACCGATATCGGCGTTCCCGCCTTCCTGGCCGTCATCATGCCGGGCAATCTTTCCGACCGTGTCGATGCACGCTGGTCGCATGTCTGCGGCGGCTGCGGCTGCCATCCCGATCCCGTGCGCGCCGCGCTGCGCGCCATCACCGAAGCGGCGCAGAGCCGGCTGACCGCGATCGCCGGCAGCCGTGACGATTTCTCGCCCCGGATCTATCAAAGACTCGACCGCAGTGCAGCCATGCAGGAAGTGGTCGAACTCTGCGAGGGCGATGGCCGGATGCGCGCGTTCCAGACCCGTGATCGCCGCCCGGCAACGATCCAGGATACCATCCGCCATATCGCCGGCCGGCTGACGGCGACCGGCATCGAGCAGATCGTCGTCGTGCCATTTGCGCACCGGACCCTGCCGGTCTCGGTCGTCAGGGTGATCGTGCCCGGCCTGGAGGTCGATATTTCAGGCCAGTACATCCAGCTCGGGATGCGTGCGGTCAACACGTTGAGAGGAGCCCAATCATGAAGGTGATGTTCGTCGGTCCGAGCCTTGGCATCGATCTCGCCGCGGCAAGAGCGATGTCTCCCCGCATCGATTTCCGGCCGCCGGCCGCCTGCGGCGACATCCTGAAAGCGGTTGAAGATGGCGCGACCGCGATCGGCCTCGTCGACGGTTATTTCGGCGATCTGCCTTCGGTCTGGCACAAGGAAATCCTCTATGCCCTCGAACGCGACGTCGCGGTTGCCGGCGGCGCCAGCATGGGGGCGTTGCGGGCGGCCGAATGCGCTCCCTTCGGCATGGTCGGCCTCGGCGCGATCTTCGAGGATTACGAGGCCGGCCGGCTGATCGACGACGAGGCCGTCGCGCTGGTGCATGCGCCGCAGGAGCTCGGCTGGCTGCCGCTTTCCGTCCCCTGGGTCGATTTCGAGCCGACGATCGAAGCGCTTCACGCCCATGGCGAGATTTCGCCCGGCGAACGCAAGAAACTGCTGCTTGCCGGCCGTTTCCTGCATTTTTCGGAGCGAACCTATGCGAAGGTGGTCGACGAGTGCCACTTCGCCCGCAAACCACGCCGCGACCATATCCTCGCAGCCATCCGCAAGTACCGCGTCGAGCGTAAGCGCAACGACGCGCGGCTGGTGCTGGAGTGGCTACGCCGCGACGAATTCCTCCCCGTCAACCGTGACTGGCGCTTCGCCGCCACCTCCCACTGGGAGCTTCTGCACGCCGAAGTCACGCGCAGCGTGACTCCTGTAACGGTAGAATAACGGTCGCAGCGGAAAGATGCACTGATGATGGAATCGTAGGTTTCACGACCAAGAGGGCGGAAACGATGTTTGAACAATATGCCGAAGGTACAGGCAGTGAATACGCAAGGATCTTCCGGCTGCTGTCGGCAGCCAAGGAGGAGGCTGAAAAGCTTCAGCTGCGTAATCTGATGCACCTGACGAACATGGCGCTGCTGCAGGTCGTCATCGATTGGGACGGCATAGATCCCGACAGGGAGCTAGACGTCAATCTCGAGAAGCTGCTCGGCAGCAAGGCCAAGATCGCAATGAAGGACGCCAGCGAGAACCTGATCCTGATCGATCGTCATTGATCTCGATCGATAACAATTGATCCCGATCAGTCGCTATTGGTCCTTATGCGGTCCGTTGGAATCGCGTGACGGGTTGCCGGTCTATTCGGCCGCGTCAGCTTCCAACTGTTCGGTGTGGGCGATCGCCTGAACAAGCTTCAGGATCTTCTTGCGAAGAGCTTCGTTCTTGATCGAGAAGAAGGCAGCATTGAGAAGAACGCCTTCACGCGAAATGACGAATTCCTCGCTCGGAGCGGGGTTGTCGTTGGCCGTATCCGGCGTCGACAGATCGTCGAAAAACGTCCTGACATCGACCTTCAACGCGCCGGCGATTTCAACCAGCATGCTGGCGGAAACGCGATTGGAGCCCTTTTCATATTTCTGAATCTGCTGGAACGTCACGCCAACACGATCTCCCAATTCCGTCTGGGAAACTTTCCTCAGTAGACGCTGTATACGGATGGTCTTTCCGACGTGAACGTCCACTGCATGCGGTTCTTCTTTCATTTTATTTTCCCTCCTGAGGCCAGCGGACATGAGGTTATTCGTCATATCCCTGCCTGACAACTTTTACCCGAGATGTATAAAGCTCGCAATTGCTTGGTTGTAAGTCGTCTCAAACCGAAACACTGCAATGCTTCATTCAGTATCCAGCAAAAAACATGCCAAAGTAGCACTTTTGTAAGGCACATCACGTTTTTCGCGATGCCGGAGCGTTTGCGCGACAAATTGTGCGGCGGCTTCCTGTCAGGAATTGCGTAAACTAGATCAGAGTGACCAGAGGCGCTGCGCATTGGCGAAAAGCAGCTTGGAGCGCTCAGCCTCGCTGCTGGAGGAAAGCACGGCTTGGGTCGCGGCCACCCAGGTGGAAAGCCCGCCGCCGCGCGTGCAGACCGGCCAGTCGCTGCCCCAGACGACGCGATCCCAGCCGAAACTTGCAATCACATGTTCGATGTAAGGCCTCAGCGTCTCAGCCGTCCATGTCTCGGCATCGGCATAGGCGACGACGCCCGAGACCTTGCAGATGACGTTCGGCCGCCGGGCGATCTCCGATACACCGGCCTTCCAGGGCTCGAAGGCATCCGAGCGGATATCGGGCACGCCGCAATGATCGAGAACGAACTGCACATCCGGAGCAAAATCGACGAGGGCGGCCACGCGGCCCGCCTGATGCGGCAGCGTGCAGAGGTCGAAGGTCAGGCCGCTGCCGCCGATCCGCCTGATGTTTTCGCGAAACAGCGCCCCTTCGGACACATCGTCGGGCACAACATGCAGTACGCGGCGGAATCCCTTGACGAAGGGATCGGCCTTTTGCCGCTCGAGATAGGCGGCAAAGCCTTCGTCTTCCGGCCGGCAGGAAACGATGGCGCCGGCAATCATGCTGCCTGCCCGTTTAGCAATGCCGGCGACATGATCGGTCTCGGCCTGCATGACGGCGGGATCGACGTCGACTTCCATGTGCAGCACCGTCGTGATGCCACAGCGCCGGGCCTCGGCCGCATAAGTCTCGTAGAGGAAATCGTGATCGAGGTCAGGCTCGCCCGAAAGCCAGGGATAACGCAGCGCCGACCGGTCGATGATATGCAGATGGGTATCGATGAGCACGCTCTTTTCCTCCGGGGAGTGGCCTTCCGGCAACCTATCTTTGGTGAATGGATTGTTCAAATAGAAATTCTCAGCTGTCGGTGGGGTTGGCGACGTCGGCGCCGGCCAGCAGCGAAAGCTGGGCTGCGGTCTTCTGCACCAGCAGGATCGTCTGGCTGATATCGGGTGCCGAAGGCGCATTCACGAGAGCAATGAAGGGACAGGTGAGGGCGGCGATGCATCGCCGGTCCGGCCCGAGAACGGGAGCGGAAAGATTGTAGACGCCTGATGTCTGGGCGCTCGCCATCATCTCGTAACCGCGCTCGCGGATCTGGTTGAGACGGTCGTAGAATTCCGCGCCGAGTTCGACGTCCGAACGGCTGCGCACATGTTCCAAGATCATCATCTCCCGTTCCTCCTCGCTGCGGAAGGCGAGAAGCACATGGCCAGAGCCGGTGTCGAAGAGACTGATATGAGCGCCGACACGGATCGAAAATCCCCAGTAATCCGGCGCCTCCTGCTGGGCGATGACAACAGCCGCGCCGCGGTCGAAGACGGCAAGGTGATTGGCCTGGCGCGTACGCTGGGCAAGATCGCGCATCAGCGGCGTAGCATAGGAAGCAAGCCGGCGCACCGGCGCGTGCAACTGGGCAAGACCGAAGAGTTTCAAGGTCAGCGAATAACGGTCGCCGTCCAGCCGGGTGACGTAACCGCGGCGCACCAGACGGTCGAGCATGCGGTAGAATTCATTGGGGCTGCGGTCGAGCCGCTTGGCGATCTCCGCCTGGGTGAGGCCGCTGTCGACGCCGGCAAGCAGCTCCAGAATATCGAGGCCCTTGTCGAGGGCAGGAGCGCGGTAGCGGTCCGACTCGTCGATCTCCATTCCTTCCTCCTGTGAATATCGTCCTGCATATACGCAGAACCGCAGCCGGAAAAGGAAAACTTCGCACTTGACCCTTGGCCAATCGTCTGTTTGTCTATAAACAGACAAATCATAGCTGAAGACATGCTGGGAAGGCGAAAGCCTGGAGACGTCCAAACGGCGAGATCACGAACAAGCCGTGGACAGGGAGGAAGACCATGCAACGCATGGGAATGACCATCAGCCCCGGAGCCGGCCCGAACGCAAGGCGGCGTGCTGCGCTGACCTTGCCAGAATCCGGTCGAAGCGCGCAAAGAAAGCTGAAGCATGTCGCGCAAAACCAGGGACCTGAAGCGTGGCAAGCGAAATCTGAAAGATCGCGATACACTTTAGTGATAGACGGCGACGGGCGAGCTTCATGGCTGAGCCTTCGCCTGAGACGCATTGGCATACCATCGTCCAGCGTGGACAAACCAAGAAGAGGCCCGTGACATGACAAACAGACTTTCCGGCAAGACCGTTCTCATCACCGCCGCCGGTCAGGGCATCGGCCGGGCGACGGCAATCGCCTTTGCCGCGGTCGGCGCCAAGGTCCACGCGACCGACATTAACACTGATGCGCTGGCCGCCCTTGCCGCCGAAACCGGCATTTCCACCCACAAGCTCAACGTGCTCGAAGAGGACGCGGTCAACACCCTCGTTACCGAGATCGGCGCCGTCGACGTGCTGTTCAACTGTGCCGGCTTCGTCCATGCGGGCTCGATCCTCGAGATGAAGGATTCCGATCTCGAATTCGCCTTCGACCTCAACGTCAGGGCGATGATCCGCACGATCCGCGCGGTGCTGCCCGGCATGCTCGAGCGCAAGGACGGGGCGATCATCAACATGGCCTCCGTCGCCTCCAGCATCAAGGGCGTGCCGAACCGCTTCGCCTATGGCGTCACCAAGGCGGCGGTCATCGGCCTCACCAAATCCGTCGCCGCCGATTATGTCGCTCAAGGCATCCGCTGCAACGCCATCTGCCCCGGCACGGTGGAAAGCCCGTCGCTGCAGGACCGCATGCGCGCCCAAGGCGATTATGATGCAGCACGCGCCGCCTTCATCGCCCGCCAGCCGATGGGCCGGCTCGGCACGCCGGAGGAGATCGCCGATCTCGCTGTCTATCTCGCCGGCGCAACCTACACGTCGGGCCAGGCGATCGCCATCGACGGCGGCTGGACGATCTGATTTCAGCCGATCATGCCGCCGGCAGTCCTGCCGGCCGGCCACGGCCATCGGCCCATATGATCGGCCCTCCATAATTATAATCGGGAGGAACAACCATGACCCGCATCACCGACCTTCGCGTCTTCGACCTTCGCTTCCCCACATCGCAAAGCCTTGATGGCTCCGATGCGATGAACCCCGATCCGGATTATTCGGCCGCCTATGTCATTCTCGATACGGATGCGCCTGATCTTGCCGGCCACGGCCTGACCTTCACCATCGGCCGCGGCAACGATATCTGCTGCATGGCGATCGAGGCGATGCGCCACCTCATCGTCGGCGCCGACCTCGCCGAAATTCTCGCCCATCCCGGCAAGTTCTGGCGGCATCTGACGAGCGACAGCCAGCTGCGCTGGATCGGTCCGGAGAAGGGCGCCATTCATCTGGCGACCGGCGCGGTCGTCAACGCCGTCTGGGATCTGCTTGCCAAGCAGGCCGGCAAACCCGTCTGGCGGCTCGTCGCCGAGATGTCGCCGGAAGAGATCGCCGATATCGTCGATTACCGCTATCTCACCGACGTGCTGACGCGCGATGAGGCGATCGAGATCCTGAAGCGGGCGGAGGCGGGCAAGGCGGAACGCATCGCCACCCTCGAAAAGGAGGGCTATGCCTGCTACACGACCTCGGCCGGCTGGCTGGGTTATGAAGACGAGAAGCTGCGGCGCCTTTGCCAGGAGGCGATCGACGCCGGCTTCAACCATATCAAGATGAAGGTCGGCCGCGACCTGGAAGATGACATCCGCCGCCTCAGGATCGCCCGCGAGGTGATCGGTCCCGACCGTTACCTAATGATCGACGCCAACCAGGTCTGGGATGTCGACCAGGCGATCGACTGGGTCAAGGCGCTTTCCCCAGCCAAGCCCTTCTTCATCGAGGAACCCACTAGCCCCGATGACGTCGCCGGTCACCGCAAGATCCGCCAGGCGATCGCGCCGGTGAAGGTCGCGACGGGCGAAATGTGCCAGAACCGCATCATGTTCAAGCAGTTCATCGCCGAGGGCGCGATCGATATCGTGCAGATCGATTCCTGCCGTATGGGCGGGTTGAACGAGGTGCTCGCCGTGCTGCTGATCGCCGCCAAATTCGACCGACCGGTCTGGCCGCATGCCGGCGGCGTCGGCCTCTGCGAATATGTGCAACACCTGTCGATGATCGACTATATCGCGGTCTCGGGCACCAAGGACGGCCGCGTCATCGAATATGTCGATCATCTGCACGAACACTTCCTCGACCCCTGCCGGATCGAGAACGCGGCCTATATGCCGCCGACCCTGCCGGGCTTCTCCATCGAGATGAAACCGGCGTCGATCGGCAACTATACGTTTCGAGGCTAAGAAACCGCCATCGGAGCTGACGTATCCAATGCCGGCCGCATGATAATTTCTTGATTTTTACAGTCTTTCCTGCGGCCGGCGGGCTTCCAATCTGACGGGGCTGCTCCAATTCACTTGGGGGCGGCGAAGCTTGCTTTTTAGGGCGCCGAGGAATATTTTTGAAACGTGAATGCGGAGGGGGTCCGGCACCAGCGGGCCAGCAAATTTTATTGAGCAGAAACAATAGAATGTTTGCGATCCAGCCATGCCCAAGTTTCACGCCGTCAGGAGACTACACGCCTATCTGCTGATCGTCGCGGCAATACTGCTGTCGATCGGCACGGCTCATGCCGCCATGACCGAGGAGAGCGGACGCCGCGTTGCCCTCGTCATCGGCAATTCGGTCTACAAGACGCTGCCCTCGCTTCCCAATCCGGCCAATGATGTCGAAGAGGTCGCCAACACGCTGCGCGCGGCCGGTTTCGACGTGACGATCGGCGTCAATGTCGACCGCATCGGGCTCGAAGACACCGTGCGCCGCTTCCTGCGTTCGACCAACAATGCGGAAGCCGGCCTCATTTATTACTCGGGCCATGGCATCCAGGTGGGCGGGCAGAATTTCATCGTTCCGGTCGATGCGACGCTGGAGACGCCCTATGACGTCGAGACGCAGACCATGCCGCTCGACCTGATCCTGAACCATCTCAAGCAGAATTCGCGCGTGCAGCTGATCTTCCTCGACGCCTGCCGCAACAATCCCTTCAACGCGCAGAAATTCTGGATGGCGGAAAAGCTGGAACCGGTCGGCGCCACGCGAGGGCTTGCGCGCATCGACAGCGATCTCGGCAGCCTGATCGCCTTTTCCACAGAACCGGGCCAGGTGGCGCTCGACGGCACCGGGGCGCTGAGCCCCTATTCCGAATCCTTTATCAAGCGCGCCAGCGAGCCCAACAAGGAAATCCGCCAGGTCCTGACCGATGTGCGTCGCGATGTGATCGCCATGACCGACGGCAAGCAGATCCCCTGGGAAAATTCCTCGCTGACGGACAGCTTCTATTTCATTCCGGCGCCGCCGCCGCCGAGCGTCGAGCCGATGCAGCAGGCGAGCGTGCCGGAGGGAGCCGCGGCCACGAAGCTGACGATCGCCCCGCCGCATGACGAGACCGGCTCTGCCCTGCTCGTGACGATCAACCAGCTCCCGCAGACGGGCAAGCTCAGCTTCGACGGCAAGCCGATCGAGCAGGGCGCGAAGCTTCCCGCCGCGGCGCTGACGGCGCTGACCTATGATTCCACGGGCGTTGCCGCCGGGACCATCGGTCTGATCGGCTATACAGTCAGCGATCCTTACGGCCAGGCGACCCAGGGTGTGGTCGCGATCACAGTCTCGGCCGATGCCGGCGTCAAGCTCGCCCAACTCGAGCAGGAAAAGCAGGTGCGGCTCGCCGATGCCGGCGCTTATCTGAAGGAACTGCCGCGCGATATCGACGCAACGATCGGCGTCGGCCCCGTCAAGGCCGGTCTGCCGATCGTTCCGGCGTCGACCGCCGAAATGACCTTCAAGGTCGCCGCTCTGCCCGACAAGGGCACGCTGCGCGCCGGAGACCGGGTAATCGGCCTCGGACATGTGCTTGAGGCCGCCGATATTCCGGCCCTTTCCTATGAGCCACAGATCGGCACGGAAAACCAGGCCTTCGCCGTGACGCTGCAGGCCGCCAATGACGACCTGGCGCCCGCAACTGTCACTTTCAAACCGACGCTCGACGCCTGCGACACAGCAGCCGCAGCCCCCCTCGACCTGCAGGGCATGACCGCAGGCAAACTGCCGAACGAAATCGACCCGAACGTTGCGCTGCCGGCTTGCACGGAGGCGATAAAGGCCTACCCGGAAGTCGCGCGCTTCGTCTACCAGCTCGGCCGCGCCCAGCTTGCCAACCGTGACACGAAGACGGCTTTTGCGACGATCAAGAAGGCGATGGATGCCGGGCATGTGCGGGCGATTTCGGAGGTCTCTGCGCTCTATCTCGTCGGAGCGTCTGTACCGGCGAACCTCGAAAAATCTAGCGAGATAGCCGCCATGGGCGCGAAGAAGGGGGATCCCTATGCGCTCTATGCCTATGGGAAAAGCCTCTACTACGGCAGAGGTGCCAAAGCTGATATCCAAGAAGGCCTGAAGCTAATGCTTCAGGCGGCCGATTTGGGCCATACCTACGCAATGAACGAACTTGGCTACATCTTCTTCAATGGGGTCAACGTTCCTCCCGACATAGACCGTGGTATTCGCTTCTACGAGTCGGGTCTCAAGCGAGACGACATATATTCAATGAATAGCCTCGGGATGATTTATCGCGCGGGCAAAGCCGTGCCGCAGGATCTCGAGAAGGCACTCGAGCTTTTTAGAAAGGCGGCGGAAGGCGGCCAGCCTTATGCTCCGCGAAATATCGGCCTTATGTACAGAGACGGCTTAGGAGTGCCTAAAGACGAGGCCACTTCTATTACGTGGTTGGAAATGGGCGCCGAGCGCGGTGATTATTGGAGTGCGTTCGAGCGGGCCAAGATGGCCAAAGGCGACGGTTCAAACACAGAGAGCCTAGTCACCGCAGCTCATTATTTTGCTCTTGCAAGCGCGCTCAACAGACCTGGCACCGGCGACCCTAAGAAACAGTCGGACAAAGAGCTCGCATCCTTAGCTGATTCTGCAAAGAAGAAGGCAGCAGAGGCTTTTTCGAGCGAACTGACTCCGCAAGAACTCAAGGCCCTTCCGAAGACCAAATCGCTGAACGAGAGGCTGACGCTTCTTGCGAAGGCGACGTGGGTGAAGCGAAATCCGAGATACGATCTCTTCTAAAACGGCGATCTGGGGGCGCCCTACATGACCAGCAAACTCTTCATCCGTATACTCCTGTGCTCGACTTTCATCGCTGGTTCGGGCGTAGCCCTGCAGGGCTGCATCTTTAACCCGGGAGCCAAGACTTTATTCGCCGAACAAGAGCCGACTCGCGAAAAAACGCCAACTGTTAAAAAGGTGGCAGCAAAGAGTAATGAGACGACGTTCGCTCGTTCGGATAAAAGTTCGGGCTCAGGCAGCTCTTCGGGTATGGGTGGCAGTTCCAGCGGCAGCAGCTCTAGCAGCGGGAGTTCCAGTGGCGACACTGGCGGTAGTGATCCCGGCGGCAGCGATCCCGGGTGGAACTCAGATCGCCGTTTGAAGACGAATATTTGTCGTCTTGGTACTTCCCCTACCGGCATTCCGATTTATGCGTTTCGTTACATATGGGGCGGACCACTCTTCGTCGGCACAATGGCGCAGGATCTTCTGTTGATCAGACCCGACGCAGTAATTCAGGGCGCAACTGGATATTACAAGGTGGACTACGATATGCTGGACGTCAAAATGATATCCATATCGGAGGACATCTCGCTGGCTCCCGCAGAAGCACGCGCCATTGTCGTTGCATTGGCGGTGGATGCTGCAAAAGCACAACCTCTGACAAAACTTCCGACGACGATATCGCGAGAACTTGTCCGGCTGGCAATGTGATCGGAGAAGCTCATTACGTTCGATATTCACGCCGGTTGCGGCTGGCTCGCGACCCGTGGCGTGAGACCACTTACCCGTTGAGCCCCTTGAAACGCACCGGCTGGTAGCCGCGCATCAACAGGCTGCCGAGCGAATAGGTGTTGCGGCAGACGCGGCCCTTGCAGGCGTTCGGCGAGGCCTCCATCACCTCCACCTTGCGGTCGTCGGTGAAGCGCATGAACAGCAGGACGTGCGAGCCCGGCTTGTTCAGCGCGTCGCCCGGTTGCATCGACCAGGGGTCGGAGAGGCGCTTGGCGATGCCGGGAATGGCGCGGGTCGATACATGCATTTTCAGGCCCCAGGCATCGCTGACGAAACCGGAGCAGTCGACGCCGAGGATGTTGGATTGCGGCGCGCTCTTGGTGCAGACGTTGCCGGCGGTCTGGCCTTTTTCCACGCCGCCGACGAAATCCTCCAGCGGCGTCTTGCAGCCCCAGCAATAGGGAACGCCCTTCACCGTCTGCCCGCGCTTGCCGATCAGGTAGATCGGGCGGCGCAGCCGGTTCATGTTGGCGCAGCCCGGTCCGGGATCATTGCCGTAGGCGGCCGGCGTCACCAGCCAGTTCAGCGTCTCGAAGCCGATCGCCCGCTCGATGACGTCACCGCGTGATTTCGGCACGATCGCGACCTTCGGCGTCTTGCCCGGCTTGCCCATGTTCAACGGCTTGGCGGGCTTGGCGACGGCGAGCTTGCGGCCGGGCTCCCGTCCGTCGAGTTTCAGCACCTGTGCCCGGCTTTCCTGAGAGCGGAGATAGAGCACGTCGCCGCGCGGACCGATCGCCACGAAGCGTCTCGAGAACACCGTGCCAGGGTCGATCGGCAGGTCGTAGACGCGATCCACCGTCCCGTTCGGCGTGAAGCGAACCACCAGCATGCCGGTACGATCAGGTTGGTCGGCGGGCACGAGTTCGACCAGCGCATAGGGCCTGCCCGTGGTGTCGATGTCGAGAAGTTCGACGGTGCCGATGCGCCCTTCCGAAGTCAGCTGCAAAGAGAGGAAATTCTCCTCCGAGCTGCTGCGCCGCAACAGGATTTCCGCCTTGTCGTTTGTCGCCGAGACTTCCGCAACGATGTCGCCGAGCCCGCGGCTCGGCACGTACTGGACGACCGGCGGGCGAGCTTCGGGCCGGCTGGTGCTGCGGCCGATCTCGTCGATGATGCTGTTCAGCGGACCCGGCGGTGCCGAGCCCATGGAGGCGAAGACAGAGCGGGTATAGTCGTCGGCATCGCCGCCGTCGACTGCGCGCAGCGTCTGCGACCGGCCGTCGGCGTCGGTGGAGCGTTCGAGCGGCACAACACCGTCCGACCAGAGGTAGAGTTCGTTGTGAACGACAGCGAGGTCCTCCGGCGCGGCATTGTCAGGCAGCGGCAGAACCTCGGGATCGGCCTGCGAGCGTTCGGCGTCGACGGCAAGCACGCGGCCGTTGTTCTGGTCGAGGATGTAGATGGTGCCGTCGTCACCGACGGTGATCGCCGCAGGCCCTGATGCCTCCACTTCCTCGCTGGACGAGATGATGCCGACCGAGCGCGCGCCGTCGCCACCGCGAAGCTCTATGATCGTCGTGTCTTTGGCGAGAACCGGCGAAGCGACCGCAAGTGTCGCGGCAAACAGAATATGCGACCCCAAACCACGCATTGCCTCGACCCTCAAAGAGACCGTCAAGTCTTTAAAAATGGTAGGATAGATGCGCCCTGTCAGCAAGCTATTGCTTTCCAAACGATTTGGAGATCTGCGCGGTCAATAGTACAAGATCATCGTCTCGAAGCTTTGCGGGCAGGGAATGCTTATGCTGGAATGGAACGGTGATGAACTGGCGCTTGATATAAGCTTGCTGGAGCAGGTTCGCGCAGCGAGGATAAACTTCTCCGATCGTGTCTGCGCGGCCTCGGCTAGCGCGGACGAAAAGCACCTGGCGCAGTTGCGCTCCGAGCCGACCTATCTGATGGCCGAGTTCCTTTATTCGATGAAGGTCTTCGGCATCAACACCGCCGAGGATATCGAACGCTTCGCCGATCTGCATAATGACTATGTGGTGTCGCTTACCCGCGATCCCGCCAAGCTGCAGCGCCTCGGGCTTTCACAGGACCGCGCGCTCGCCTCGATGTTCACCGCCGACACCAAGCCGCGGCTGATCCAGAACTGGGCTGATAAATCCGGCGCGATCGACCAGTCCAACCTTGCCCGTTTCCTTGTCGCCGTCATGTCGAGCGAGACCTGCCGCAAGACGCTGATCGATTTCGAGATGGCGGGCTTCATGCAGCGCACACGCTCGCCCTACGGCACGATGGTCGTCTGGTCGACCGGCAAGATCGAGGAAATCTTCGGTGAAATGCTGCGCAATCTCCGCCTCAGCCTGCAGGAATTGAAGATCCTCTAATGCATGTCACCCGGAAGTGTGCAGCGGGGGGTCAACGACATACATAAAACAAAGAGCTAAAGCGCCGCTGCCAATCGATTTCAACCCTCCCAATCGATTGGCGCCGATCGCCGTTGCCTTCCTTCCGGCCCCTCCCTATTGTCGGGGCGCTTGTCGCGTAATGGTGCCAATAGGACGGACTTGACGACGATGACGAAATCCTGGCTCACATCCCTGTCGATCGGCCTTCTGCTGGCGCTGCAGGTCGCGGAACCTGGTTATGCCGGCCCGGCCGAGGATGCGCTGGCGGCGCGAAACCCGTCGCTGGCGGCGCTGCGCCAACACGATGAAAAGGCCTTTGCCGCCGCAGCCGCGATCATCACAGAACACGAAAGCGCCAACGGTCTGACACCAGGCGAGAGCAAGCTTCCCGATACGACTTCGCCCGGGCGCGACATGGGCTCGGCGCCCGGCAAGGAATTCACGGTCGACAATCCGGATATTCTCTGGCTCTACAATTCCTCGCCTGAGGGAATGAGCGATCTGATCTCGATTTTGAAATCGGCCGGGCAGAAACCCAAGAACTGACAGCATCCTCCGCGCAGTCGAACGGACTATATCAGCCGGTGGATATTACCGAGCCTGAGTCTTGCTCACGTCTTTGCCTAGGTGGTTTCTTCGTGGCTCCAAATAATTTGTAACCCTCCCTCCGGCAAGACAGGCGCGGCCATCCCAATTTCGCCGGTCAGTGCTATTCTCATCTTCAAGACAGTGTGAGATTGTTCGAAGAGGAGGTTTTCCAATGCCAAACCGTAAAGCCATCCTAGCCGCAGCCACATTCCTTTCGCTTTTCCCGATGGCTCCCGTCGTCGAGGCGCAGAACGAACGCACACTGACCGAAGCGCCGACGCAGACCGGACCCGTGAGCATCACCTTCGATCGCGCGGAGGCCAAATACGCCATTGGCGAAGTCGTCGGCCTCTTCATCCAATCGACCGAGAACGCCTATGTCACGGTCTTGAACGTCTCGCCGAACGGCTCCGTGGTGAAGCTTTTTCCGAACAAATATCAGACCGATGCGCTCGTTAGCGCCGGCAAGCGCGTGCAGGTGCCGGACCCGGCAAGCGGCGCCAGGCTGCAGGTTTCCGGCCCGGTCGGCCAGGAGCAGATCAAGGTCTTCTATTCCTCCAAGCCGCTGACCATCTTCGCCGATCTCGGCAGCAGTGGCGGCGGCATGTTCCGCTCGATCGACGGCGGCATGGAGGCCGTTTCCCGTAGTCTCGAAGAAGCCCGCAGCCTCGGCACCAAGATCAGCAGCAAGACGGTGATGCTGACGACGGTCGACAGCCCGGCGGCCCTGCCGCCCTCCGCCGTCCCGCCCGTCGCTGCCGCCCCTGCGGCAAAACCCGCACCGGTCGAACAGGCTGCAAAGCCGCCCGTTGCGTCGCCGAAACCTCCGGCCGCTCCGAAGCCGAAGCCTGTCGTGAAACAGGAGGTCGCCAAGGAGCCGGAACCGGTGATCGAAAAGCCGAAGAAGCCCGCTCCGAAGCCCGTCGAGCAGGCGACGTCGCAACCGCCGAAGAAATACAAGATCGTCACCAATCTAGCGCCCGGCCAGGAGCTTGCCGCCGATGAGCTGGAGTTGATCGGCCCTGCCACCGGCACCTCGTCCAACCGGCCGACGCAGTCGTCCCAATCCTATCAGGCGTCCCAGCCGAAGATGCCGAAACTGCCGATGCCGCAGCTCAAGATGCCGCAATTCAAGCTCCCCGGCGGTTTCAGCATCAAGATGCCGCAGCTGAACCTCGGCCGTTCGGCCGAACCTGACCAGGCCGGCGAGGAGATCGAGACGGCCAATGCCGATACGCCCGCTTGCAACGCTCTTCTCGACAAGCTGAACACCGCCGTTGCCGCCAAGGATATTCCTGCTGCCGCGACGGAAGCCGATGCAATCGCCGTCAGCGCCGACTGCGGTCAGTTCCAGGTGAATGCCCAGCGCCGTGTCGCCGCCCTCAGGCTTGCCAGCGCCCAGGAGATGATGGCCGCCAACAAGCCGGTCGCCGATTACGAGCCGCTGCTTATCGCCGCCGACGGCCCGCAGGTGCTCTGGCAGGCCTCGGCCACGCTCGGCGAGATCTATTTCTCCGCCCGCCGCTTCGCCGATGCCGCCGCCGACTATCAGCAGGCAATCGAGATCATCAAGAACGAGACCCGCACGCCGAAGGCGCCGCCGGCCGACACGATTTCCGATCTCATCCAGCGCGCCGCCCAGGCTCGTATCCTTGCCGCCAACCCGACGACCGACAACCCGCAAGGCAGCTTCGTGCCGGCCGAGAAGGATCACCGCAGCGGCGTGCTCGGCGGCATCTATTCTGAGAATGTGCGCGGCATCGTGCCGGTTTCCATCCCGGTGCCGATCACCTTCGACTTCGACAAGTCGAGCTTCACCTCGATCGGCACGGAGGCCGCCCAGGAATTGCTGGAAGCGCTGAAGGAGCAGAAGCCCGGCCGCATCATCCTGATCGGTCATACCGACCGACGGGGCGCCGACGACTATAACCAGAAGCTCTCGGAGCGCCGCGCCCGGGCCGTCGCCGATTTCCTGAAGAGCAACGGCATCGACGCCACGATCGACGCCGAAGGCCGCGGGGCTTCCGAGCCGGTGGATGTCACCGCAACCGCAAACCTTACCGAAGACGATATCGACGCGCTGAACCGCCGCGTCGAATGGCGGCGCGAATAGCTGGGCGAGGGGAGGTTTGGCCATGTCCGCATCCGTTTCCATGGCCGCAACACTCGCCTTCCTTGCTCTGGCGACCACCGACTGCCTGGCCAGGACTATCGAGGCACCGGAGCGCGGCACAGTGAGGGCGGTCCTGATCGGAATCGATCTCTACCGTAACGTTCCGCCGCTGCACGGCGCCGTCGCCGATGCCGAGGACCTCTCGCTGTCGCTGCGCTCGGTCGGCGTCGAAGACATGACGCTCTTGAAAAACGGCGCGGCCGACCGCGAAGGCATCTTCCATGCGATCGAGGCCGTCACGGAAAGGGCCGGCTCCGGCGATCTCGTCGTGCTCGGCATTGCCGGCCACGGGTCGAGCGAGCCGGAACGCGTCAGGGGCTCGAAACCCAGCGGCCGCGACGAGGTCTATGTGCTCGCCGGCTTCGATACCCGGCTGCCCGGATCGCGCGAGCGCATCTTCGGCGACGAATTCAAGGTGCTGATCCACAAGCTGGAGGCCAAGGGAGCCGATGTTCTCTTCATCGCCGATACCTGCCATGCCGGCGGCATGACCCGCGACGTCGATCCGCGCGGCGCCGGGATCACCTGGCGCCAGGCGCCTTCCTATACGATCGAGGAGGATGACCTCGCGCCGATTTCGACAACGGCGGACGCGCTCTCCACCGGCTTTGATTACAAACGGCTGACCTTCCTCGCCGCCGTCGACGAGAACACCAAATCGCCTGAGATATCAATTCCCGGCATTCCGCAGAAGCGCGGCGCGCTGAGCTATGCGACGGCTCGTGCCTTCGAAGGGGCCGCCGACCGCAACGGCGACGGCGCCGTCAGCCGCCGCGAACTCTTCGAATATGTGCGCCAGTCGGTCTATCAGTTCACCGATCAGCGGCAGAATATCTTCACGCAGAGCCCGCCCGGAACCGATCTCGACCGTGCCGTCGTCTATGACTACGACGGAGCGGGCACGACGACGGACGTCGAAAAATCCAGCTCTCCACCGCCACCGGCCGAGCCAGCGCCGATCACCGTCGGCGCCCTCGGTTCCGATCCCGTGCTGCAGGGGATCGAGCCGGCCGTCACGCCGTTCAAGCTGTCGGGAGGCGCGGATGCCGAACTCGTCTTCGATCCCGAAAAGCACGAGGCGATTGCCGGTGGCGATGTCGTCGCCTCCAGCATCGGCGCCGGCGACATGCCTTTCGTCGTCGACCGGATGGCCGCGCTCGACACGCTGAAGCGGCTGTCGGAGACGAACCCGCAGACCGTGCGCGTAACGCCTTCCGACACCGTCCATCGCGAAGGCGAGCGCGTCGGCGTCACCGTTTCGGATATATCGGGCCGCAAGCTCGTGCTTTTCGACATCACCGGCGATGGAACCGTGCAGTTCCTCTATCCCGGCGAAAAAGACGCGGATGCGCCGATGCCGGCGGCCTTCGATCTCGATCTTTCCGTCGTCGCACCGTTCGGCACGGACCTGCTCGTCGCCGTCACCTCCGAAACCCCGATGCCTGATCTGGTGGAATTCCTGAAGCAGAACGACAGGCGCCGCACCGCCGGCAACATCGCCAAGCGCCTCGGCGAAGTCCTGCCCAAGGGCGCGCGTGTCGGATTCACGGTCCTCTATACCTCCGCCGGAGCCAAGCTATGAGCACGTCGATCAGCAGGATCCTCAACGTTGCGGCCGTCATGGTTCTTCTCGCCTCTCCGGCGCTCGCGCAGCAGGATACGGATTTTGCCGGCGAGGATGGCGGGCGCGTCATCGGCGGCCAAGCGGCGAAAAAGGGTGAGTGGCCCTGGCAGGTGAAGATCCTGGCGCCCGATCCCGAGCAGCGCGGCCGCTTCGGCGGCCATTGCGGCGGTTCGCTGATCTCGCCGCGCTGGATATTGACGGCCGCCCATTGCGTCACCAGCGGCCGCTCAGGCAAACAGGATCTCTTCGCCCGCGACCTCCTGATCGTCGAGGGCAAGTCGAAGATCGACAAGGTGATATCAGTCGACGGGCCCGACAAGCCGGGCCTTGAGGTGGAAGACGTTGTTATCCATGAGGATTTTGACCGCAAGGTCTTCGCCAACGACATCGCCCTCATCAAGCTTGCAGAACCCGCGGTTTCGAAACCTGTAATCCTCGCCTCTACCTCGGATGACGCAGTCGAAGCCGCCGGCCACACGGCCGTCGTCACCGGCTGGGGCTACACCAAGGCCGATCACGGTTGGGACGACAAGTACCTGCCGACGGAATTGCAGGAGGTCGAGCTGCCGATCGTCTCGCGCGAGGATTGCCGCGCCGCCTATCGCGAGAGCTCGATGCGCATGAACCCGATCGACGAGCGCAATGTCTGCGCCGGTTATGCCGAAGGCGGCAAGGACGCCTGCCAGGGCGACAGCGGCGGGCCGCTGGTCGCCCAGCGCCCCGACAAGAGATGGATCCAGCTCGGCATCGTCAGCTGGGGTGCGGGCTGCGCCGAGGCGGAACATTACGGCGTCTATACCCGCGTCGCCGCCTTCCGCGACTGGATCGCCGCAAAGACCGACGGCGACGTGCCGAACGCCTCGATATCGGCCGACGGCGACCAGGTGGCGGCGGTTGATACGAAGCGCAAGTCTCCTGGAAGCGACATCGCGGCGGGGACGAAGCAGAAACAGACGCCGGCCGGTCAGCTTGAGGCCAATCTTGCGATCACCACGCCGCCCGGAAACACCACGGAGGCGCCGGCCGCCAACACGCCCGCCGGCAATCAGCCAGAGGTGCAGGCACCGGTCGTCCAGACGCCCGCCGTCGAGAGCTCTCCCGGCGACCGCGCGCTCCTGATTGGTATCGACGACTACGAAATGCGCGAGGCGAAACTGACCGGCTCCGCCAGCGATGTGAAGGCGATGCAGCTCTTCCTCGTCAAGACGCTCGGCTACCGCCCGGAGCAGATCCACACCCTGACCAACCGCAGAGCGACCCGCGAGGCGATTCTTGGCGAAATCGACGACTGGCTTGTGCGCCAATCGCAATCGGGCAGCCGCGTTTTCCTCTATTTCAGCGGCCAAGGCTCGGAAGAAATGGGCGCCGAGGCGACGACGAGCCCGACGCTTGTGGCAGCCGATGCCAAGCTGGTGCGCGATGGCGGCAAGGTGACCGTCACCAACCAGATCCGTGAAACCGAAATCGCCGCACGACTGAACAGCCTCAAGGATCGCCGCGTCACGCTGCTGATCGACGCCTGCCATGTCGGCCCCGGCAGCCGCAGTGCCGTCGCGGCCCCTGCGGGCGGCACCGTGCGTTGCCTCGGCCCTGCATTGGCATCGCTTGAGCCGCCGAACCGATCGGGCAAGGAAGCGAAATTTTCCTTCGGCGGCGAAACGGCGATGGTCTGGTCGGCCGTCAATTCAGGGCAATGGGCGCTCGTCGACCAGGAAGCCAAACCGCCGCTCGGCGTCTTCACCCGCCGCTTCATCGAAGGCGTAGAGGAAGGGGTGGCGCGCGCCGCCGACAAGCCTGTTGTCAGCAATGCGGCCCTCCTCGATTACGTCCGGCGCAAATCGGACGAATATTGCCAGGCGCATGCGGGAGATTGCCGCTTCACGCCGGTGCCGCAATTCTACGGCCTGCCGGATGCGCTCGGCCGTGACGTCGTCACCGGCGAGGAGGCAAAGACGCCGGCCGCCGCCGTCGAGAACACGCTGAAGAGCGACAACGAAGCGGGTGTGGCGGTCGACGTGCTGCCCGGCACCTCGGTCAGCATCGGCGACAAGGTGGCGATGCGCGTCTCCACCAAGAAGCCCGGCTACCTGATCCTGGTCGATATCGACGCCTCGGGCAAGCTGACGCAGCTTTACCCGAACAAGCGCTCGATGGGCCTGAAACCATCAGCCAAGGGCGGCGACAACCGGCTCGATCCGGCGAGGCCGGTGGTCGTGCCGGACGCGCGCAATCCCTATATCGGCTTCGAATATGTGGTGGAGGGGCCGGTCGGCGTCGGCATGGTCGTCGCCATCCTCAGCGACAAGCCGATCGAAGTCCTCGACTTGCCCGATGTCCCTACGCCACTCGTCGGCCAGCGCGCCGCCTTCAACTATGTCTACGACCTAGCCCGAAGCCTCAGGATCGTCGGCGACGACGAGACCGGCGCACAAGGCAAATGGTCGTTCGATTCCAAATTCTATCGCATCCGCTGAACAGGAGCGAACCATGTCGAAATCCATTCTGCTGGCGGGCCTTGCCGCTTCCCTGATGGCGGCTGCGCCGGCCCGTGCCGGCGATGTCGCCGACAGCAAGGCGATCCTTGCCGCGCAGGCCGGGCTTGCCGTCGACCTCATCGATCGCACGCTGGCGACGGAGAGGGCGGCAAACATCGTGGTCTCGCCGGCAAGCCTTACCGCGGCCCTCGGTCTGGCAAGCCTCGGCGCGTCGGACGAACGCAAGGCGACGATCGCCAAAGGCCTCGGCTTCGGCAACGCGGCGAAGGGACCGGAGAAGGTGCTCGACGAGATGACGCCGGAGAAGCCGCAGGCAGCGGATGCGCCGCTGGCGACCGGCGTGGCGATCGTCTTCGACGACAAGCTGGTGCTTGTCCCCGATGCCCTCTCCATGCTCGCCAGCCACCGCATCAAACCCACGATCGAGGATCTGGACGGACCGAAATCGGTCGAGCACATCAACGGCTGGGTCAAGGACGCCACGAGAGGCGCCATTCCGGCAATCCTCGACGCACCGCCCGGCGGCGGCTTCGTCAGTCTCTGCGCGCTCTCCTTCAAGGCCCGGTGGAAGGCCTCGTTCGAGAAGGAAAGTCCGGCCGCCCCCTTCCGGCGGCCTGATGGTTCGACGATCTCGGTGCCGATGATGCATCTCGCCGGCGACGAGCAGAAATTCCGCTTCGATGACAATTTCGTCGCCGTCGACCTCCCCTATAGCGGCGAGACCTACCGCATGGTGGTGATCGCGGCGCGCTCCAGCGGGGGCATCGGCGCCCCCGACCTGAAGGCGCTTGCCTCCTGGCTTCAGGGCGAGAAATTCGAAGCCGCCAAGGGCGAAATCTTCCTTCCCCGCTTTTCGCTGAACGACGGGCGTGATTTGATGCCGGTGCTCAACGCGATGGGGCTGGCGCCTGAAAAGGCCAAGGATGCGGCCTTTCCGGGTTTCACGCGGGAAAACATCAGCTTGTCGCGCGTCCTGCAGAAGACGATGATCAAGATCGATGAAAACGGCACGGAAGCGGCGGCAACAACGGCTGCTATCACCGAGCGGAGCATCGATCCCAATCTGGTGCGTGTGACCGCCGATGCCCGCTTCGTCTTCGCGCTCCGGGATACCAAGACCGGCCTTCTCTTGGCCGCAGGCCTTATCGGGGATCCGCTTCTGGCGGGCGAATAGAATTCGGTTTTTATAAGTACAGCAATCGCAGGGGGATAAGTGCATGAGAAGTGATCTGATCGCCCGCTACACGATCGGCGAGCCGATCTACGAGAACGAGTTCATCGTCTATCCCGCCGAGGACAAGCGGATGGATCGTTCGGTCTTCATCGTCGCGCCCGATGTCGCGCTGAAACTTGATAAAGCCCGCTTCGAGCGGGTCTGGACCTCTGTCAACGAAGCGAAATCGCTGACCGCGCGGCGTTTCGTCGAAATCGAGGACCTCATCCCGCCGTCCCCGGAAGACGACAATTTCTATATCGTCGAGAAACGGCCGTCGAAAACGCTGCACCAATATCTCGACGAAACGGAAATGGTGGCTTACGAGCGCGCGGTTGAGATCGGCCGCCACATCCTCGAGGGGCTGGCGACGCTGCATGGCGCGGGTTACGCCCACAATGCTCTGACGGATCAGTGCATCTACGTGTCGGAGGACTATTCCGGCCTTTCGGTCAGGATCGGCAACCTGCATCTGATCTCGAAAATCGGCGAGCACATCATCCCGCCCTATGCGCCGGAATTCGGCGCGCCGGAGATTTATGCCAGTGGCACCTTCTCTGCCTCCTCAGCCCTCGACATCTATGCGATGGGCATGATCGCTTACAAGCTTTTCCTGCCGCGACAGACCTATGCCAGCGTCTTCGACAGCGTCATGGTCTGGGAGGACGAACACCAGCGCGAGCAGAGCTGGAAGAACATTCATCTCGACCCTTCCAATATCTTCCCGCGGCTCGACGTGCTGATCCCCGGTTTTCCCGAAGGGCTTGCAAGCCTGATCGAAAGGATGCTGAGCCGCGACCCGGCCCAGCGCCCGCGCATGGGCGCCGATGCGCTGGGCGAATTCACCCGCGTGACGACGGGTATCCAGCCGATGTCGTGGGATCCGCGCGGCGGCATGCCGCAGCAACCGGAACCGCCGAAACCGAAGAAATGGACACTTGCCAGGCTCTCGATGATCGGCGCGCTTGTCCTGATCTGCATCGGTGTGGGCGTCGTCACCATCCCGAAAATCCTCCTCCCGGATCCGAAGCTCGTCGCCGACGTCGGCGTCTGGAAGAAAGAGGCCGAAAGCCGCAGGGAGAAAGCGATCGCCGCCAAGGCACCGGAGCGCCCTTCCGGCGACGAGGCGAAGCTTTCCTATGATGTCGGCGCCTCGGCGCTGACCGAGGCCAATGCGCTGCTCAAGGACGAAGATTATAAAAAGGCTCTTCCAGGTTTCCAGAAAGCCGCCATCAGCCTCGGCAAGACGCTGATCGCCATTTCGAAGGAAAATGCGGAGAAGGCCAAGGCCGCGGCTTCCGCCGCCGGCGGCGACAAGGCGCCCGGTTTTGCCGAAGCTGACACGAAGATGAAGGCGGCCGCCGACAGCGCCGCCGCTCAGCAGATGCACGGCGCGGTCGAAAACTATGACGCTGCGAAGGCGGCTTACGACGATCTCTCCAAGTCTCTGAGCGCGCTGACCGCAGCCGAAAAGGACGCGGCGGCGAAGCGCGATACCGCCAATCGCGTCGGCGCCGGCGACAGCCCCGACTTCACCAAGGCGAACGGTCTGATGGCCGATGCCAAAACCAAGGCCGAGCAATGGCAGATGCCGGCGGCCATGACGGGTTACGGCGACGCAACCAAGTTGTTCGATGCCCTGATCGCCAATGTCATGGCGGCGAAGGGCGAGGCGACGGCGCTGAAGCAAAAGGTCACCGATCTCTATGCCTCGATTACGACTCGCGCCGGCGCCGCCGATCCGACCCTTGCGGCAATCCAACCGAAGCTCGGCGAGGCCGATGGCCGCTACACCGCGGAGGCCTACAAGCTTGCGATCGCAGCCTACCAGCCGATCCTCGCCGATCTCGAGGCGCTGTCAGCGCGCGGCTTCTGCCCGGTTTCGCAAACTCTCGCCTTCGAGACCGTCCCGGCGGGAAGCTATTCGCTGGAGAATGTCCGACTGATGACCTCCTCGATGAAGGAGCTCGGCGGCATGCTCGGCGTTGCCAATGGCGCAGTGAAGATCGACAAATCCTTCTGCATGCAGACGAAGGCCGTCACCCGTGCCGAGATGGCGGAATATTACACCGCCAATTCCGATCCCGCCGCAGCACAGACCTATGCCGACAATCCGCAGCAGCCGGCCGACGACGTGCCGCTTGCCGTGGCGCAGAACTATACGGCCTGGCTGTCAAAGCAGTTGAACGCGCCCGTCCATCTGCCGTCGGCGACCGAATGGATGGCAAGTGCAGCGAAGATCCCCACGGAAAAATTGCCCGATAACGGCGATATCATCCTGCAGTGGAGCGCCACCCCCTGCGAAGCCGGCGGCAACGTCGCCTTCATGGCGCAGGAAGGCTCGACCTTCGTCGTCTGCTCCGATGCGTCGGCCGGCGGCATCTTCCGCGTCACCGCCGAATTGCGTTGAGCGATCTGAAGTGTGGAGACGGAATAGGGGAGCGGTGTGCCGCTTACACCGGCGCGGGGTAATCTGTCGCTAACCCGTAATGCGTCCATCAGTGCAACACTTGTCGACGCAGCGCAGGGCGCCTCGACATAAGGTTCTAGAGCACCCTTTATTCTTCATCCGGCAGTTCGCGCTCAAGCGGTGCGGCTCGATAGTTTTCAATTCCAAATTACAGAATACGCGCGTATATTGAACGTGGGGACTGCGGTACCCGTGCCTTGAGGGGTCGAGGACAATGTGCTGGAATACATCATCAGCATTCACGCCGGTCGGATTTGCTTTGCGAGGGCGGCCGGCATCTCGCAAGATCGTATGGACGCTGGGCGACGCGGCGCGTCTCCTGATCAACGATTGGCCTTGCGATGACGGCGAGGAATATGTGGCTGCAGTGAAAGCCTGCGTCGACGCGTTGAGCGGGAAAATCGCTCCGGAACAATTCCGGGAAGCGCTCCTGCGTGCGGCCGATGAGGCGGGTATCGCTGCTCTATCGCTCGTCCCGCAGGGAATTGGAGAACGGCGGCCGGACCTTCCCCCAATGATGCAAACATAGGCCTATTTCCAGGGGCCATCCGCTTTTCGACGTCAGGTTTGCACCAATAGCGGACGGCTATCCGATTCTTCAGCGCTGCTGGAGAGCCAGCCTGACGCCCAGAGCGCAATAAATGCCCCCTACGACTTTACCTTGCCACTTCGCCACTGCCGGGTAACGGCGCAGGAGGCGCCCGAGGCTTCCCGCGCTACACGCGAAAACAATCGTGCTCAGGAACCCGATGAACGCGAAAAGTACACCCAGGATGCTCAATTGCAGGAACACGGCCCCATTCTCCGGGCGAACGAATTGCGGAAGAAACGCAAGAAAAAACAGCGCGGTTTTTGGATTTAGAACCTCAGCCAGAACCCCGTGCTGGAAAGCTTGGCTGGCAGTCAGCCGACGTTCGATCGGACCAAGCAAAGATGCATCTTTTGTCAGAATAGCTTTGGTTCCCAGATACACCAGATAACCTGCGCCGACGAATTTGATCACAGTAAACAGGGTCGCTGACGCGGCAATGATTGCAGAAATACCGACAACGGCAAACGCCGTATGGATGATGTCGCCCGCCGTGATACCCGCTCCGGTGGCAAGTCCAACTCTGGTTCCCGAAGTCGTAGCTCGCGCCACCGTCAGGAGCGTAGCTGGCCCCGGAATGAAAACGAAGCCGAGAACGATTGCGCAATAGGTCAGTAGGGTTCCATGGTCGATCATTCAGGTTCTCCTTGAGGCGCTTGCTTACATACAAATCAAGACGCTGTGGGTTTGCAAGAGCCTAATTAGCGCGATGAACCTTCAGCGCGGCCAGTTCTGAGTATGTTTAAAGACCGCTTAGGGCCAAACTCCGCCATGGCTCAGATACAGGAAAAGGCAAATTCCGCGCGAAGTTTGCTGCCCCCAGGCCTGCACGCAGGGTGATACAGCCAGTGAAGTCAACCGGCCGCCTGCCCGGCCAGCACGGGAGCCGAGTGCCGGCTCCCTACCCAATACCATGACGGCGTCCCGCAGCTCGAGCCTTCGACACTGCGGCTCGTCTCTCAAGCCTCGGATTTCAGCTTGCCGCCGACCGCCCAGGAGTCCTTTGCGATCTCCGTTATCAGGATTTCCACCGACTCGGGCGGGCACGCCAGGGTTTCGACGGCGGCCTTGGTCGCTTCGCGGGCGAAGGCGCGCTTCTGATCGTCGGTGCGGCCGGGATGCATCTGCAGGTGAAGAATGGGCATGTTTTCTCCTTGGTCACGTTGGCAATGCCCGTCGCCTTGGCGCGGGCATGACGACTATGTTGTAAATGTTCAGGTTGATAAATAAGCTTTGGGTTTCGTCATTCGAAACCTGCAGGTAGGTAATTATGGACAAGCTGGCCGGCATGGCGATGTTCGTCAGGGTCATCGACAATGGTAGTTTCGCGGCCGCCGCAGAGATCGCGCAGGTATCGCCGGCCATGGTTGCCAAGCACATCAAGACGATCGAGACCCGGCTCGGGGCGAAGCTGATCCATCGCACGACGCGACGCCATCAGCTCACAGAGGTCGGCCAGCTCTATTACGAGCGCTGCAAGCGCGCGCTTTCCGAAGTGGCGCTGGCCGAAGCTTCGGCGAGCGAACTGCAATCAGCGCCCCGCGGCCGCCTTCGACTGGTGGCACCCGTCAGCTTCGGCACCCAAGTCCTGGTGCCGACGCTGATCGATTATCAGAACGCCTATCCCGACGTCAGCATCGAGTTGTCACTCGATAACAATGTCCATGACCTCATCGGCGAGGGTTTCGAGCTCGGCATCCACATCGGCCCGCTCTCGGACAGTAGCCTTGTCGCCCGCCCGCTCACGCCCTACCGGCGGATTCTCGCTGCCTCGCCGGACTATCTTGCCCGCCATGGCCGGCCGGTCTCGCCGGAGGCTCTGGCGAACCATCTCTGCCTCGGCCACTCCTATTGGCGCTTGCAGGATCGCTGGCACCTGGTCGGGCCGGGAGGCGAAATGCGCGATGTGTTGATTTCCGGAAAATTCTCGACCAACCAGGGGGCGGCGCTGCGCATGGCAGCGCTCAGCGGCGCGGGTATCGTGCTTCAGCCGGAACTGCTGCTCGCCGCCGATATCGCCGAAGGACGGCTCGAGCAGGTGCTGCCGGAATGGTCCTACAAGCCTGTACCGATGTCCCTCATCTATGCCCCGAACCGGCGGCCGACAGCGATGTTGCGGACGGTGATAGATTTCCTGGTGGAACGGTTTGGCTGACGATGCCTGAGCTCTGTCCCCACCTCAGGTCTGATTCCGCGGCGGTTAGGTGGGCGCTCAGGCAAAAGCGGCGATCAACGACGGGCGGGGGGCTTCGTGGCGGCTCGCCGCTGCAGGGCAAAACGTGCGGCCGAGCAGTTGACGTCGGGAACGAGATCGTAGGTCTGCTGGTAGAGACTCTGCGCCAATGAGTTATTGCCGCGATTTTCCGAGGCGAGGGCTGCGAGCGCCGTGCGCTTGTAAGCCTCGATAATCGGCTCGGCGGCCTTTGCGAGCGCCGCGTCGTCGGAGGGTTCGGACGCAAGGGAAAGAGCGGCATAGGTTGCATCGCCATCCCTGCCGACACGGCCGCCGACGGCGCCGTTGAAACTGGCTTCCGAGACTTGGCGCATGCGCCGGGCATTCTTGATGCATGTCGGGATGCGGCCGGCTTCCGCATTGATGCGCTCTGCCGTCGGACCGCTCTCAGCGCTACCGCCACCGGAGAGGATCACGTAGCCGATGATGCCGACGATGGCGAGGTATGCCACGCCCATGCCGGCGAGGAAGGCCGGCTGCTTGAGCAGTGGCTTTTTCGGCTTGCCGTCGCTCGCCTTGGACACCACCTTCTTCGGCGCCTCCTTGGCGGGCGCCTTTTCGACGAACTGGAATTCGACGTCCTTGCCGAGACGGAAGCTGTCGCCTGCTTTCAGCGAGGCCGTCTGCAACAGCGCTTCGCCGCGCAGCATAATCGGGTTCAGACCCATGCGGCGGATGATGAAGCCGCCGTCGCTCTGCTTTTCGATGCGTGCATGGATCGGCGCCAGAAAGGGATCGTCGACGACGATATCGGCATTGGCCGCCCGCCCGATCGACATTTCGGGCCGGTCGAGCACATGGCTGCGGCTCTGGCCACCAGGACCGGTCTGCAAAAGGCTTGGTTTGTTTCCGCGAAAGAAGGAAAAGGCCATGATCAGAACATCCCACTCGACATCATCTCGACAATTGCCGGCGCCAGAACCAGAAGAAGGATCGATACGACGATCATCATCGCCGGCATGACGATCTTGGCTTTCAGCTTTTCACTGGCCCTGTCGGCCTTCTCCCAGCGGCGGAAGCGCAGGTCGCGCGCATGTTCGCGCAGCAGCTCGACTCGGTTGCTGCCTTCGACTTCGCCCTGGATGACGGCGCGGATGACGCGCACGACCTCCTCGGCGGTCATGCGGCGCTCCAGCCGTTGCAGCGCCTCGATCATGCCGGTGCCGAGCGCCACATCCTTCAGCGTCTGTTCGATCTCCTCGCTCATGACCGTGCCGGGTGCGGCTTCGGCATAGAGCCTAAGGCTTTCCGGCAGGGTCGCCTGCGCCTGCTGCGTCATCACGACGAGATCGAGAAAGTAAGGAAATTCGCGTGAGATGCGCTCCTTGCGATCCTGCGCCTTGTCGTCGGCGACGACCCAGAAATAGATAGCGGGGACGAGGCCGAGTATCAGGCCGGCCACCAGACCACCGATCACGCTGCCGCTGGCGATGCCGAACAGCAGGCCGAGCACGATGAAGCCGAACAGGCTGAGAACGACGAGAAGCGCGATATATTCCCGCCCGGTCACACCGCCGAAAGGCCGGCCGCCATAGATCAGCTTCTGCTCGAGCTGCGCGCCGTAATCGGCCAGGAGCGGCTCGAAATGCTTCAGCACGAATTCGACCGGCGTGCGCATGCCGATGCTGTCGACGATATTCGGCGGCGGACCGTCACCTCCATGGGAGCGGCGCACGACCTGGATGCTGCCGAGCATGTCGCCGATCCACCAGACGAAGAGGGCAGCCGTAATGCCGGCAAGGAGGATGACGATGGGGCCAAGAGGTATATGCGACATCATACCGACACCTTCATCATCGCGCGCATCCAGAAGAAGCCGGTGGCATAGAGAATGGCGCCGACGATGGCGATGACGATGCCGATCGCGTTGCCGAACACCTTATCGATCAGTTCCGGCTGGCCGAAGAAGATCATCAGGATCATGAACAGCGCGCCGCCGTTGACGACGCGGAAATTCATGCGCGCCTGCGACGACGAGGTCGTGATCTTCTGATCGAGCTTCCAGATTTCCTTGAAGGATTTCGACATTTCCGTCAGCGGCTCGGAAATGTCGCCGCCCTGGCGGGCAAAGAGGCCGAGCGCCGCATCGACCATCTTGAAATGCAGGCTCGGCACATTGCGGCCGTGGCGGTCGAGTGCCTCGACCAGGCCGATGCCGAGCTTCTGTTCGCGGGCGATGCGCTCGAACTCGCGCGAGGCCGGCATCTGGCCTGTATCGGCCACCGCATTGACGGCGATGGCGAGCGGCTTGCCGGTGCGCACCGCCGAGACGATCTGGTCGACGGCGTAGGGAAGCTGCGATTCGATCTGCAGCCAGCGACGCTGGAGGAAATAACGGATCACGCCCTTGGGCAGGAAGAAGGCGACCGGGATCGCGATGACGAGGCCGAAGATCGGCCCGAAGATCAGCGAAACCACTGTGAAAACGACGACCGCCGTGATGATGTAGGCGAGGATCATCGTATAGGGCGGAACGGCGTCGCGCCCGAAGACCTGCGCCGCCTCGCTGGCGAGCGCGATGTCGCGTTCGGTTGCGCGCAGCAGCGGCGCTGGCCAGCGCACCGGCGCGCCCCAGACGAGCAGCCCCGCCGTTATGGCGCCGAGGGCGACCGTAAAAATCTGCAGAATGCTGATATTCATGGTTTTCCCCTCAGACGAACATGTCCAATTTTTCGATTTCGCCGTCGTCGTTGAACTCGACGAGTTCGGCGACGAAGCTCGGCAGATAGCCGGTGAAGGCATGCACGGCCTGCCCGCCGGCGCGGCCGACGAGATTGAAGATCGGTTCGACGATGATGAGGCCGGTGTCGGGATCGATGCCGATCACCTCCGATATCTCGGTGACGGCACGCCGGCCGTTCGCCAGGCGGTTCAGCTGCACGACGAGCTCGACGGCAGCAACGATCTGCTGGCGGATCGCCATGACCGGCAGCGAGCTCTGGCCCTGCAGCACCATCACCTCCAGGCGGGTCATCATGTCTTGCGGCGTATTGGCATGCGCCGTCGTCATCGAACCGGCATGGCCTGTGTTCATCGCCTGCAGCATGTCGATCGCCTCGGCGCCGCGGCACTCACCGACGATGATGCGGTCAGGGCGCATGCGCAACGCGTTGCGCACGAGGTCGCGGATGGTGACGCTGGTTTCGGACTCCGCCGTCTTCGGCCGCGATTGCAGGTAGACGACATGAATGCCGTCGAGCTGGAGTTCGGACGTGTCTTCGACAGCGACGACGCGTTCGCCCACAGGGATGAACTGCGACAGGCTGTTCAGCAGCGTCGTTTTGCCGGAGCCGGTGCCGCCTGAGACGACGATGTTCTTGCGGGCGCGGACGGCGGCTTCGAGGAAGGCGCGCATCGGCTCGCTCAGCGCACCAGCGGTGACCAGCTTGCTGATATCGAGCCGCGACTTACCGCCGAATTTGCGGATGGTGAGGCAGGCGCCCTTAACCGCAAGCGGCGGAATGACGGCGTTGACGCGCGAACCATCCGGCATGCGGAAGTCGGCCATCGCCTCGCTCTCGTTGATCGAGCGGTTGGAATCGACGGCGATGCGCTCGATCACCTTCATCAGCTGCCGCTCATTGGCGAAGGCGAAGGGATAGCGTTCCAGCAGGCCGAATTTTTCGACGTAGATCTCATCATAGCGCGTCACCATGATTTCCGAGATGACGTCGAGATCCATCAGCTCCGAAATCGTACCCCAGCGATACATCAGCTCCTCGATATTGGAGCGCAGGTGCATATGGGCGATCTCGTAACGGTCGCCGGCGTTGAAAAGGGCCTGCCTGGCCTGGAAGGCGGCACTGAAACGGGTGTCGAGCTGGGCGAAATCCGAGCGGGTGGATTCGAAGTTCAACTTGAGCTGCAAGGTTGAAATCAAAGCCTTGCCGACATCGAAGAGGCGGCGATTGTCCTGGTCCTCGCGCGCGAGGCTTGCGGTATTCGACGAGGCGTCCCGCCGCCCGGTGCGGGCGATGCGTTTTGCCAGCCACCGATAGACGGCGTTCTTGATGACGAGGACGACGAGGTCCTGGGGGGCCGCGTCAAGCGCCTCCTTGATGAACATGTCGAGGCGCTCGCGGATGCGGGTTCGCGTTTCCTCGCGGCCGAAATCGGAGGATTTTACCAGCCGGTCATACTGCGTGTCCTTCAGCAGGCGCTCGTGGATTCCCATCTGCAAAGCGAGCACGCGCTCCTGATCGGGAAACTGCGTGACCGCTTCCGGGGCCGCGGCGGGCTCGACCAACTCGATCGTGACGTTCGGCACCCAGATCGACATGCCGGCCGACACCGCAACCGGCGTGCCGGCTCGAAGCGGCTGATCATCGACGCGCGTCGGATTGCGGCCGTGATGCTGCACCGACCAGCCCTGGCCAGACTTCCGCAGCACGAATTGCGGCGAGGAGACATGGCTGCCGCGCAGACGGACGACGCCCGCGCCGGCGGGCAGCGTCAGCGTGCTGCTTTCGCCGACGAAATAGGTCTCGTTCGCCGAAAGCGGGATCACTTCCCGGCCGCTGCCGTCCTCATAGGAAATCTTCAACAGCATGGCTCATTCCCCCCGCGACGGTCACATGCGCGTCCAGTTGATGCTCGGCAGTTCCTCGACACTATTATCTGTCGGATTGCGCAGAACGAGGTTCAGGCTGCCGTTCGACTGACCCAGGGCGAAGATCAGCATTTCGGCTTCCGAGGGCGTCACTTCGACAGTCACGTTGTTGTAAGTGCTATTGGCCTTGGTGACGGCGCCTTCGGCAGTCGTCGCCGCGCCAACGGCCAGAACCTTGACGTTTTGCAGGAAGGTGCGGGTAACGACGCGGGTGCGTGAGCTGATGCCGAGTTTATAGTCCTGCGCCTGCTTGCGGTAGGCGTTGACGTCATTCTCGTCGGCGCCGGGATATTGGGTGAGATAGTTCTTCAGCATCTGCTCGACCGGCGATGCGGGCTGAGCCGGAGCGGCCGGCTGCGCGGTCGCGGCAGGCTGCCCCGGAACGGCGGGAGCCTGGCCGGGGGCTCCCGGCTGGGTCGCGGCGGCCGGCGCCACGGGCTCGACCGGTTCATCCACAGTGCCGAGGATATCGACATAGCTGCCGGGCTCGACGAAGTGGCCGACGGCCGCGGTCGCGTTGACGGGAAGGGTAAGCGCACGCTTGCCGGGTGCGATCATCGTTGTCAGGCGTCCGCCGTCGGTATCGTCGAAATACTGGAAGAGCAGCACCGAGCCGGCCGGAATGTCGGCTGCCGCCGTCCTGTCCTTCAGCCACTCCCTGTAGGCGCTGGCAGCGGGAACCGCGAGCTTGGCCAGCGGCCCGAAGCTTTCCGGCAGCATGACCGGTTCGGCGAGCATGTCGGGCGTGATCGCCTGACCTCTCGTCACCTTCCTGTCGGGCTGGAGGCGCATGAAGGCATAGGCCACCTGCTCATTCTTGACGCTCTCCGTCCAGAAGTACAGCAGAACGCCCGTGATGAGCCCGACGATGACAGCCGCGATGAGCTTCCAGTTCATGGTGTTATTCCTTCGACGAAGGGTTGCCTGATTTGAACGACCTCGACGGTTCTGCCGTCGGTCCTGCTCCTGGTGTAGAGAACATTGGCCTCGACGCTGCCGCGCCGGCCGTAGAGGGCGGTGACCCCGCCGCGCTCAGCCGGCGGTGCCTCGATGGTGAAGCCGTCACGGGCAAGAAGATCGGCGCGCTGATCGGACCAGCGCACGGCGGACAGCGTGCCTTTCGATACGACCGTGCGCGACATGTGGCCCTTGTCATGATCGCCGATATCGCTCAGCACCTCGACACCGGCCGGCGGACGCAGCGACTGAGGCAGCTTGCTGACATCGGCCGGAGCCGCAAAGGCCGGCAGCGTCGAGCCGACATCCTCGAAGCGGCTCATCAGCACCTCGGTCATCGGAGCATCGGCGGGACGACGGATCAAGATCGAGACACCAGGTATCGGCGGCTTTGCCGAGGGGTTTGCCGGGTCCTGCCGTCTGAGATAGTCGAGTGCCGCCTCGCCGTCGCCGTCGAAGAAGCGCACCACCACCGCGAGATCATCGCGGATGCGGCTGGTCTTCGGCACGATCAGCATGTTGGCGGCGATGACGGCTGTCAGCTCTTCCTTGCTGTTGCTCTTCGGAAGGGCAGGCCGGGTATTGGCGGCCAGCACCCGCAGCCATTCATCGGTGATATCGGAGATGCTGCGGTCGCTCTGGTAGGGCGTGAACTCCAGCGGCTGGCCGTTGATGACGAGATCGCGCGGCGAGCGTTCCGGCGCGCCGAGAATGCTTGCCAGCATCGAATTCAGCGTCACCCTGAAATCCTTGTAGATCTCGGCGCGGCCCGGTGTGGCCACCGCGACGGCGAGCCCGATGACGAGCGCCATGCCGGTCAAATGAACGAAGATGCGCGAACCCTGTCTCATCTCACTTCGCTCCCGGAAAGACGCCGTCGAAGAGATCGCCGGAATCGCTCGCCACATCGCGGATTTCCCGGCGCAGCGTCGGATCGTAGCCGCGGCTCGTCGTATCGTTGTTGTGGGAGGCAAACAGCGTGGAATCGTCCACCGTGAACGCATCCTTCCAGCGGATGCTCCTGATCGTATCGAGATCGTCGGAATCCCTGAACTTGTAGATGCGGTCGGCGGTCGCGGTGACGAGCTGCGGCTTTTCATTGGCGAGGTCGCCGACGATATCGCCGAAATCGCGGCCGTCGCTCTTGATGGTATTCTGCACGTCGTCCCAGACAAAGGTGCGCTGAGGATCGCCGTCGCCTTCATGAGACGGCGTGCGCGAGCAGTTCATGGCGTCCCCTCCGGGGAGCGCCGGCAACGCCGGGATCGGAAAGACGTTCGAGAAATCGGAGGTGCAATCCAGCCCGTTCGCCTCGGCAAAGGCCGCATTGCGCATGGCGAGCATGGTTCCGACTTTCTTGGTGGAAATCCTGTTTGCATGAATCATGAAAATCACGATCAGCAGAATGACCGGCGCGGCGAGCACGAATTCGATCGAAGCGAGACCGCGCCTGTCGCGATGCAGCCTCATCAAGAGGCCGCCACCCGTAGGCTCAGTGGGTGTTGACGGCAGCCCAGGCATTGGCTCCTCCCTTGTCGAAGACGCGCGTCAGGCCGGTATAACTGTCGGCGGCCGGGCTCTGCTTGATAGTGTTCGAGACCTCACCGATGTCGTCGGCGAGCGTGGCGGGCGCTAGTGATGCGAGCCAGTCCTGCGTGTAGAGGTCGAAGGCCGTGTAATTGTGCACCCAGCTCTGCGCCAAGGCATAGGCGGAGGGCGTCTTGTCCTTGAAGATACGGACCTGGAGCCTGGCGCGGGGCGCGCGTGAAACGATCGCCAACGTCTGGTAGTCGGTGAGCTGGTCGCCGCCAAAGGGCGTGAAGTTGAAGGGCGCGCGTCCCTTCAGCCAGTAAGGCTTCGGGAAGGAGACGACCGGCAGGCTCGCACCAGCCACGGAGATCGCGCCACCGGCCGGGCCGCAGACCTGGTTCCAGATCATGTCGAACTTGCGGGTGAAGTCGTTCTCGTCCTTCGTCTGCGAGTCGGAATAGCGCGGCGGCACGTCGATCGGCAGCTGGAAGGGGTTGGTGATGCCGAAGCCGACACCGAAGACCTTGTCGGCGATCCAGAAGCTGGCATCGAGCGCCAGTTCCTGCCACCAGCTGAGATCGCCTGCATATTGCTCGACAATCGCCTTGAACGGGACCTTGCTCAGATAGGCCGGGCCGAAGGCTTCATAGAAGATGTAGAATTCCACCAGTTGATTGTCGATGCCGCTTTCGTGGTTGACCCAGTCGCGGATATGGCTGCCGTCGACACCGCCCGCCGTCAGCGGACCCTTGCCGTTGGGGAAGCCGCGATTGGCGAACTCGCCGCGCATGAGGAGCGGATCCTGCCCCTGGGTGCCATAAGACATGGCAAGGCACATTTCGGTATAGGCAGCGGCTGGATTGACGCCATCACGGTCCACCGGCAGGTTGCCGCCGGCACCTTCTCCAGCCTGGCCGCAGTTTTCGCACGGCGGATGAAACACGACATGGTCAGATTTGTTGAGGCGCACCAGATGCAGGGCCTCGTTGCCGACGCGTTGCGGGAAGCTTTCCACGAGGTAATCGTTCAGGTCGTTCATCGCATCGATGATGTCACTGGACTTGTTGATGAGGCCCCAGGGATCGTATTTGACCTGCGCCGCGACCGTATATGCGATCGCTTTGGTGGCTTCAGTCGCCCGGAACCCCTGAAACGCCAGGCAAGCGCCGTAGATGATGCCGCCGACGATCGGGACTTTTTGCCAGCCGGGGCAATAGGGCATCGGCGGAAGCGGCGGCAGAAGCGATGCCGGCCCGAAGCCCTCCGTGAAGGAGTATTCGGCCAGTTTCGCCAGAATGACACCCGAGCGCAGCGCCAGTTCCGCCGTCGTGAGCTGGAAGGCGACCGAGGTCGCCATGACGACGGTTGCCTGCGAGGAAGCGACGTTGTTCATCGCCATGATGTTGAGATAGCGCGCTTCCCAGTCGGCGTGGACGAGAGCGGCGGCATCGGCGGTATCCTGCGTGCGCTGCTTGTCGTAGATGACCTGCCCGGTGTTGAGGATCCAGACGATCATCAGGGCGAGCGCGATCGTCATGTAAAGGATGATCGGTGACAGGAAGCCGCGTTCGTCGCGGTGCAAACGTTTGATGAAGGTCGGGGTCATAGCAGGTTCACCTCCGCCGTCGAAATCGTGTAGTAGCGGCCGTCCTTCCTCTGGCCGCGGGCAAATACCCAGCCGGCATATTCGAGCAGCAGGAAGCGCGCTTCCACCCTGGCGGTAACAGGTACGTGCGGCGAGCGATTGATGGCGGCATAGAGCGCCATCGGCGCGCGGTCGACGGTCACGGTGACGTTCTGCGGATCGAACATGTAGCGGGCCTGGTTGCGCATCGCGCGCCAGTTCTTCGAAAGGCCCGAGGCATCGGCAAGGTTTTTCAGCGCATCCTCCGGCGGCTGGCAGGCGCCGACGCATTTCAGCTGGTCGTAAGGAGCAGCCGGGATCAGCGCCAGGCGGGCGGCGAGATCGGCCTTGCCGGCGGCGGCATCGTCGTCACAGGTCTTGACGTCGATTATGCTCCGGATGGTGATCGGCAGGGCCGGGCAGAAATAGACGCGGGCGCTGCGGGCCGCCGCATAGGCGGCATAATGGGTGAAGAGGTGGTTTTTTGCGAGGATCGCGAACTGGAAGACCACGAACATGAAGAAGACGAAGACCGGCGTGACGAGCACGAAATCCATCATCGTCGTGCTGCCCGAGATATCGCCGTGCAGCTCCGATATCCGGCGCCGGCGGGCGGAAAGCCGCGGCAGCAGCAGCATCGAGGCAAGCAATATCATAGCGATCGATAAGGTGCCGAGAAGCGCGCCGTGATCCTGCGGAATCCAGAAGGTGCGGGAGTGCAGGATAGAACTCCAGAAGGCACCGTCGAAGATGGGGCGTTCGAGTTCGGGGCGCATTGCCGTTACCTCACGAGTGAAAGAGGGGTGAAACCAGGCATGAAAAGGCACCAGAGAAGACCGAGGGCAGCGGCAACGCCGAAGCGGACAGTATGATGTGTCTCGCGCGGCTTCAGCACCGAAGCGGCATCGCGGAAACCTGCGGGCAGGAGCAACGCGAACAGTCCGACCGTCCGCAACAACACGCCCCACTGAACACGCCGCGCCATGGAGAAAACGGCGATCACGCCGCCGACCATCAGCGATGCGAGGGTGACGTCGATGGCGGGCCAGAGGCCGAGAATGGCGCCGAGCGCCGCCATCAGCTTGACATCGCCGCCGCCGCAGCTTCCGGCTGCGAAGGCGACGAAGAAGATCATGCCGGCCGCAAGCAGGCCGGCAAAGGCAAGGCCGATCCCTGCCAGACCGCCGCTGACGGCTGCCAGCATGAAGCCGGCAAGCAGGCAGGGATAGGTCACGGCGTTCGGGATGTGACCATGGCGGTGATCGAGCACCGCCGCGGTCATGGTGCAGGCGACGGCAAGAGCCGCCGCTGCAGGCATCAGGGTCAGATCATAGGTGGTATCCATGATCCCGGCCCACTTATTGGCCCGGCTCAGGAATTCTCTCGGCATCCGAGAGGGCCGTGTTCTTTTCGTTGAACCATTCGCCGATCTGTTTGCCGAATGCCAGCAGAAGCAGCATCAGCGGAATGACGATCAGGGCGACGGCAAGAACGATCTGGGCCATATCGCCGCGCTCGTCCTTGTGAAGTGCAATTGCGAGAGTCTTGAGTTTGCCGAACATGTGAGTACTCCTCGTTCTCAGGTTTGTTTCGGATCAAATCCCTGGTGAAGATGAACCAAGCATGCGCTATCGCTCCGAACGAGCACGTTGCTCGTTCCAATGATATTTTCTGCTTCAGCTTAACTTCCCCGGCGGCCAACGTTTGTTGAGCAACACCATTAAGACCCAAGAGTGCGCCCAAGGCCAGCCCTCCGTCAAGCAAACGAAACGAAGGGTTCCAATTGTCTTGGAGGCATCGTTTGACAAAACCGAGTTGACGCCGGATTTTTTCAACTAAACACCTGAATCGTCTACAGTTTTACCTGCGGATATGAAGTTTTGGACGACCTCCCGAGTCCTCGTCTACTGCTCCATAATTGGTCAATTCTTTCAAAGCGATAGAAGAAACGGCGCATTGCGGTCAGAATGGCCGTCCGCGCGGGACGCGGCCATGGCGTTGTTTGATGATCTGGATTAAGCTTTCCTGAAATCGTGGGTATGGTCCCGCCAGTCGATCCGGAGAGAAAACGATGGAAACGATGAGCAGCATCTTGATACTTGCACTGGTCCTCATTCCACTGATGATGTTCTTTCCGACCGCGGTTCAGATGATGGCGACACTGTTCGGCATGAGCTCGGTCCTGGTCGGGATGCCGCTCTGATGAAAGCCGTTTCCGACGACGCTGCCGAACAGGCAACCTTCCAGGTCCTGACCCGGGCGCTGGACAAGCTGCTCGGGCCGATCCGTTTCCTCCTCGAAGATCCGAGCGTTTCCGAAATCCTGATCAACGGCACATCCGACATCTTCGTCGAAAGGCGAGGCAAGCTCGAACGCGCCGATACGCGTTTCGCCAGCCGCGAGGATCTGGAATCGGCCGCGCGCAGCATCGCGCAATTCTCCGGCAAGCGGCTGACCCCGGAGGAACCGAGCATCGAGGCCCGTCTGCCGGATGGCTCACGCGTGCAGATGATCCAGCCGCCGGCCGCCCGTACCGGGCTCTGCATCTCCATTCGCCGCTTTCTGAAGGAACATCGCAGCATCCGCGATCTCGTCACCCAGGGCAGCCTGACCGAGGAGTCGCTGTCGCTGTTACAGGCGGCTGTCGGCCTGCAGAAGAACGTCATCATCTCCGGCGGCACCGGCACCGGCAAGACGACGATGCTGAACGCGCTGTCGGAAGCCTTTGCCGACCACGAGCGCATCATCGTCATCGAGGACACGTCGGAACTGCAGATCCGCAAGGAACACGTGGTCTATCTTGAAGTGACGAAGCCCGACCGTTTCGGCCGCGGCGGCGCCAGCATCCGCGACCTGTTCCGTTCGTCGCTGCGCATGCGGCCCGACCGGATCATCGTCGGCGAATGCCGCGGCGGCGAGGCGCTCGACATGATCCAGGCGATGACCTCAGGCCATAGCGGCAGCCTTTCGACGGTGCATGCGAACACGCCCTACGACGCCCTGCATCGGCTGGAGACGCTTGCGCTGATGTCTGACATCGACATGCCGCTCCGGCCGCTGCGCGCCCAGATCGCCTCGGCGGTCGACGTCGTCGTGCAGATCGCCCGCTTCAAGCGCACCGGCCGGCGCCGGGTGATCGAGATTTCCGAGATCAAGGGCCTGAACAACGACGGCCAGTACATCGTCGAAAGCATCTACCGGCTGGAAGGCGACGGCCATTCCAATTCCGATGGCGCACTGCTCTGGACGGGCGTCGTCCCGAGCTTCGCCACCGATGCGATGGAAGAACTGCAAGGCGCCGAGCGCGCGGAGTGGATGAAGGCGGAAACCGGCGTGCAGGCAACGGCTTGAAACCTGTTGGCGAACGCTAGCTGGGGACTATCTGCCCCGCATGGTGCATTCGAGGGAAGGCAAGCCTAGTTGCCTTCCCCGGTGTTTACTGGCGCTTCTTGCGCCAGGGCGCGCTCTTCTGCCAGTCGCCTGCCATGATGCTCCCGTAGGGGATCACCTCGTCGACCACTTCGGCGAGACCGTAGTGCTCGATCTGCGCCCGCACGTTCGCAGCGCTCTTGTAGGCACTCGGCAGTTCCGACACATCGGCGAAACCAGAGAAGAACCGCGCGTCGAGACCGCTTATTTCCTTCTCCAGAATAGCTGCGATGTTGTTCGGGCTCAGACCTCGCGAATCCGCTCCATAGTCCGCAGACAGCTGCCTCATATGCGCGCTGCGCGAAAAGTTGCGGCCAGCGCCATGCGGCGAGAAGCCGAGGCCATGGGCAGCGTTCGAGCCACGAACGATCAGGATCGGTTCCGCCATATTGAGCGGAATGATGGTCAGATCGGTCGCGTCATGCGCCCAGTTGTCGAAGGCAGGGGTGGCACCCTTTCCGTGGTAGAACAGCCCGTCAGACTTCCGGAAGACGAAATTATGCTCGTTCCAGAAGCGGTCCGCGACCTTGGCCGAGAGTTTTTCCGCCGCCATGTCGTGAAGGACATAGTGGTTTTCCCTGGTCCACTGCCGGATCGTCTGCAGCGCCGACCAGTAGACGTCACCTTCCTCGGTATCCGCCGGAATCCAGGCATTTTCCCTATGCGTCTCAGGCGAGATGCGTTCCCGAAACTGGTTGGCGACCTTCATACCCTTGTCGTAGAGCCGCGCCCCCGGTGCCCGCGATCCATGATGGGTCACAAGCGCGGTTTCGCCGGTCGACTTCATCGTCCCGACATAGGCGAAATGATTGCCGTCGCCCTGGGTCGCGAAGTGCTCGATGCCAGCGCTCAACGCACCGTCGCGCAGATAAGGGTTCTGCTCGAAGGCCGAAAGCGTCGCCACGGAAGGCTTCAACTGCGCGCCGCGCGGACGACCGCCGGGACCGAAATGCGTTACGGCATGCACGGCATCCAGAAGCGACTTCGGATCCACGCCAGGAAAGATCGAGATCGCCATCGAGCAGCAGATATCGGCCGAATGCATACCGGGATGAATCGCTTCGGACGCCACTACGCCGCCGACCGGGATCGTTCCCACAGGACCCGCCGGGCAAGCGTCAGGCATGATCGCCGCGGAGCGAACAACCGGCGTACGCACCAGCGCCCGCATCGTCGCGTTGACCTTCTCGACATTGTCCTGCTCGAAGGCGTTCTCGGCACGGATGTTGGAATAGATCTCGATATCGTTATCGGCCCTCAAGGCAAGCGTCGGACCCGGCTGGAAGCGCCTTGCCGCCTCCAGGGCATCCGCCACCGAGCCACCCTTGCTCAAAACCGCATTGGCCGCGTCGAGAGCCGGGCGAAACCACTTCCCCTGGCTCATGCCGGCATCGATCAAATCCTGTCCGCTCATTACCGCTATCATTGTCTTTTCTGCGTCTGCAGTCCTTCTTGTTCAGTTGCTTTTCTTCACACCACCTGAGCGACGAGCATTGCCGGAGATCTATCTCACCGCACGCATTCCATGGTCATGGCGCTATGCGGCCCCTGTAGTCACCGGCGGCATTCGCCCAGGGCCTTACCATCGTCCCGGCGACGAGATTTGGCAGGACAGTTTACTGAGCTACGCGCTCCTTTCGGAAGCGCGGGATGATTTGAACACCCGACCTGCCCGCCGGAAATCCGATGGGCCGCTCTACCTGTAGTCGTGCCGGCATTCGCCGAGTTATTCCGCCCCTGTGGAACAGGGATAGTGCATGCCATGCAGCGGCGACGAGGGTGGACGAAACCGGATGGCCCCGCTCGTGCCAGAGAGCGTATGCCCAGGAGGAGTCGAACCTGCCAGACCATCCAACGTTGGCGGCTGTAGTTCCATCCGGCATTCGCCGCTGCATTTGGCTATGGCGACAAGTGTTTAAGAAACTTCCCGCTACCAAGGGGACGTTTAATCCCTCGCAGGGTTCGAACCTGCCGCGGCAATGTAGTTCCTTTTGCATTCGCCGTTCATTTCAGCCATGGCGACAAGTGTCCGGGAAACAGCTTGCTCTACCAACTGAGCTACAGGACCAGGCCCTGGCGAGAATCGAACTCGCGACACAGATGTAGTTCCCCATGCATTCGCCATGTCATTCCATTCGTCCGTGACGACGAGGTGTGGTGAAACATCCTGCTCTATCCGCTGAGCTACGGGTCCATAAACTGGAAGACCCGACGGGATTCGAACCCGCGACCTGGAGGGTAACAGCCTGTAGTTTCATCCGGCATTCGTCACGGCCCTCGCGCCGTTCACGACGGCGCGAGGGGATTGCCTCCTGTGAGCCCGTCAGAGCTCGATCGCCTCGATGGCGTTCACCCAGCCATCCGCTCCTTTGCTATTGGCCGCGAAAGCCGTGATCACTCCATAGACGGCATCCGAGAAGCCACCGATGTTGAGCACGTCTTCACGCGTCGGCGCCTGTGTCGTGGCATGGGGCTGGATGTCGAGGCAGACCAGCTTCGCAGCCGGGTTGACCCGCTTGATCCTTGCCCATTCCGTCATCACCGCCGTCGGCTGGCCGCTCCCGCGCACATCCACCCAGGACTCATTGTCCGAGATGAACACCACGAGATCGACTTTGGCCTTCTCGTTTGCCAGCCTCTTCAGCGGCGCGGAGCAGTTGGTTCCACCGCCGCCGATTTTCGCCAGCTTACCGGCATTGGTCATCACCGAATCCCGCTTGTTGAGGCTGACGTGCACCACGTCATTCTCGAACGGCAGCACCCGCGCCTTCGGATTGCGCCGCAGGAACGCCGCGGTCATCAGACCGGCAACGTCGATGCAACGAACCGAGGACGTTGCGCCCTTCCGGTAACCGGTCACGGGCGAACCCATGGAACCCGACACGTCGGGGCAGAGCACAACATTGCCCATCAGGGACGGCACGTTGGCGATGGCGATATCCATCGCGTCCTGAAGCGCATCCCGAACGACATCCGGAACCTGGCCATCGACCATCTTCCACGCCATCATCAGCTGATAGGGGAAGACCTTTGCCTTGCGGATTTCCTCCGGATCGGCAAGCCGCGCCGCCAGCGCCTCGGCAAAACCCTCGACCTCGAACACGCCATTGCGTGCAAAGGTGTTAAGGTTCTGCCGCACCATCTGCCAGCCGCCCTTGCGGGCGATCTCGACCCAATGCTCCCGCGTCAGCGGCAGCGAGGTCAGCATCTGGAACGGGACGTCCGGCACCGGTGCCGTCTGGTCGCGTCGGAACGCTTCCAATGCCTTGATGAGCTCAGGCAGTGCCGCGTAGTCGTGCGGCTTGCCGATCGCCCAGGCATAAAGCGCCTTGCGCTCCTCCGTAGCCGGCTTCGGATGCACCATGCGGATGACGTCGGCGAGCGAAGGATCGTTTCCGACCATCGCCCGCAGGATCTGCGCGGTGCTGGCCCGTTCGAGCCACGCCTGCACCGCCTTCTTCGGACGTGTACCGAGCGACTTGCGACCCGTGGCGCCAGAGCGCATGACCTGCACGAAGCCGCGCAGCATCTTGCCACTCTTAATCACCCGCGGGAATGCACGGGCGAAGGCATCACTCTGAAGGCTGGAGAGCATGGCGAGCAACGTCACCGGCATATCCTTCATGTGACCCTTTTCAGCGGCGTAAACAGCCACCTTCGCGAGAAATTCCGGCTCGACCTGAAGGGCAAGCGTCTTTACCGCTTCGAGCTGCTCGGCCCCATCCGCATAGAAGGTGCCGTTGAACGTGCCTGTGACGGCATATTGCGCGAGCGCCTCGCGCGGCGTCAGCTGATAGGCCGGGGCGGCTTCATGATTTTTTGTGTCCGTTCCCGGAAGCAGTTTCCCGAGGTAGGTTTTGAAGATTGCCTTGTTGACCATGACAGCACCTCTTGGTTGGTTCGTGCCAGATACATTTCAAGACGCGTGCCAGTTTGGAGAAAAGTGCCCACCCCGTGTGTGTTTTTCTCTTATCTATATGTTTTTAAATATGAAATTTTTCCGCGCCTTCACGGGCAATCATGAATTGCGAAAATCCGCATCCCGATTATATTATCGCAGATTATAGTGCCTTATAATTTTGGATAAGACATGAAGCGCCGCGTCGCCATCAGCATATTGGGAACCACCCTGGATGCAGGGAAATGGGAAAATCGCTGGAGCCGCTGGCGGCCCAATGTTGCGCTCTGCCAGCAACCGGGCCTATTTATCGACCGGCTGGAACTGATCCACGACAACCACTCGCAAGCTCTCTGTCACCGCATCGTTGCCGACATCGAGACCGTGGCGCCGGCAACGGAGGTGCGGAGCAATGTCATCAACTTTCGAGATCCCTGGGATTTTTCGGAGGTCTATACGAGCCTCAGGGACTTTGCCCGCAACTACAACTTCGACCCCGACACGGAAGACTATCTCGTCAACATCACGACCGGCACTCATGTGGCACAGATCTGCTGGTTCTTGCTGACCGAAGCCCGCATCATTCCCGGCCAATTGTTGCAGCTCTCGCCGCCGCGCGACCGGGAACCGGAGCAGGATTTCGCCGGCACGCATCGGATTATCGACCTCGACCTTTCCCGCTATGACGAGATCGCCAAGCGCTTCGCCTCCGAGCGTGAAGACGCCGCTTCCTTCCTGAAGTCGGGGATTTCGACCCGCAGCGCCACCTTCAACAGAATGATCGGCGAGATCGAGAGGGTGGTGATCCGCTCAACGGCGCCTGTTCTCCTGACCGGGCCGACCGGTGCCGGCAAATCGCAACTCGCCCGCAGGATCTACGAGTTGAAGAAGAGCCAACGCAAGGTCAGTGGTCCGTTCATCGAGGTCAACTGCGCGACCCTGCGCGGCGACCAGGCCATGTCCACCCTGTTCGGCCATGTGAAAGGAGCCTTTACCGGTGCTGCCGGCGAGCGTGCCGGCTTGCTCAAGTCCGCCGACAAAGGCGTGCTGTTCCTCGACGAGATTGGCGAACTCGGCCTTGACGAACAGGCCATGTGCCTGCGCGCGATCGAGGAAAAGAAGTTCCTGCCCGTGGGCGCTGATCGGGAGGCGTCCGCGGACTTTCAGCTGCTTGCAGGCACCAATCGCGATCTTGGCGAGGATGTCCGAAAAGGAAGGTTCCGCGAGGATCTCTATGCCCGCCTGAACCTCTGGACTTTCCAGCTGCCGGCCCTGCGCGAGCGCAAGGAGGACATAGAGCCCAATCTCGACTTTGAGTTCAGGCGCTATCTCGAACGCGAAGGCGAAAATGTTACGTTCAACAAGGAAGCACGCGAACGCTATCTTACTTTCGCAACTGGTCCGCAAGCCGTCTGGAGCGCCAACTTTCGCGACCTGTCGGCTTCGGTTACCCGCATGGCAACCCTCGCGCCGCATGGGCGCATCACGACCGACGTCGTTGATGATGAAGTCCGACGGCTGAATGCATTTTGGCGCAGCTCGAGTGACGACGGCAGGGTAGATCTGATCATCGAAGAAATGCTGGGTGCAGAGACTGCTGCTAGCCTCGATCGCTTTGACGCAGCGCAGCTTGCCACTGTTCTTCATACCTGCCGTCAACATGCCACGGCAAGCGCGGCAGGCAGAGCCTTGTTTGCGATCTCGCGACTAGGGAAAAAGAGCAGCAACGACGCCGATCGCCTGAGTAAATATCTGGCGCGCTTCAGTCTCAGATTCGAAGACATCAAGAGACCCGGATAGGTGGTGGGAAATGGTTCACAAGCCGACCTAGATAGTCTTACAATGCCGACGCGAACATTCCAGTCGCGAAGAGACCGTTGCCTCGTTGGCCCGGCAGCAAAAGCAAGTTCCGCAATAAGGTAGTTGACATAATGAAATCGGCATTTTTCATATCTGGAAAAGTGTCTTCGGGAACCATTTTTAATGAATAAGAGTGCATTTTTAAAGCTTCTGGCCACGCATCTGTATCCGGTTCTACGTGCAGAGGGGTTCAAAGGAAGCGGCCAGACGCTGCGGCGAATTCAAGCGCCAGTCGTTCACGTCTTCAATGTGCAAAGCTCGCGCGATGGTAGTCACTGCTATCTAAATCTTGGAGCACATTTGACATTTTTGCCATGGGAAGGTGGGAGTTCTGGCGAACCCAACTTGATCTCTGAGGCGCATTGCGTGTTCAGGGATAGAATGCAACCTCCTCCTGGGCCAGGCCATGGCTGGTCTTATTGCTCGTCGCCGCAAGAAGCAGAAGAAAATGTCAGGTTCATAGTCAGTGAGTGGGAAAGAACCGGGCGGGCGTTTTTTCAACGCTATACCCACTATCCGGACTGCTTTAAACGATTGCTAGAGTCTGAATCTCCAGAAAGGATCAGTCCTCGCGCTGCACTTCATCTGGCTCGCATTGCAGTCGAGCTCTCGGATCAAGATCGAGCACGCACCTTTATCAAAAGTGGCCTTGCACAGGCCTCCGAACGTGCCACCATTCTGAAAAGCGAATTGATGTCTCTTGCTCAGAAAATGAGCTTGGATTTGGGAAGGCAAAACTGACCGCTTTTGGACAGGAGAGATGGGGCTGGGTCACATACTAGGTCATCGGTTATTTTGACGAGGGAGCGCGGTCATTCCGTCCCGTTACCGTCGTTCCCGATGTTGCCAGTACGGTCGCCTTTATGCGCCGTCCTTTTCGGCGCTCGCCGCCATATGGGCGAGATCGTCCCAGAGACTTTCGGCGAAGCTGCGCAGAACGGTGAGCTCGAAGCTGTCATCGCCTGTGCGGACGATCTGCACGGAGAGATGACCGACCATCGTCATGGCCGAATGGCCTTCCGGGAAGACGGACGGATCGAGATCGACGGCGGTGCCTTTCGAGAGAAGCACCCGCGAGGATCGGCCGGAAACGCCGATGCGCACACGCCCGTGGCTCTGGTCCATGACGTAGGCCTTTCCCGCCAGCGCCGCTGCGAGAGCGTCGAGGCTGGCCGGGACGAGCCGCTCGTCGCCGGCGACGAACCATTGGCGGAAGCCCGCCTTGCGGATCGAGCTCTTCGCAAAGCCTGCCTTTGCCAATTCCGCAGCGAGCGCGGATGGCTCGATCGCGCCGAGCACATGCAGGAGATGGCCCTCCGGCAGGGCTTCCAGCCGGATGCCTGCCTCCGAGATGCCGGTATATCTAGTCCCGGCCAGAACCGGCTTGTGTTGCGGAAGATCACGCATGGAGCTTCTCGTTTTCAGGATCGATGAAGACGGGATGGCAGAGCACCGCATCGGTGAATTCGTTGCGCAGGCCGTTCCAGACCGTCACCTTTTCGCCGATACGCTCCGGCCCGCGCCTGACAAGCGCCAAGCCGATCGTATGGCCGAGCCCCGGCGAAAAGGCGCTTGATGTCACGTAGCCCTGGTCGTTTTCGAGCGTCGCGGCAACGCCGTCGGCAAGAATATGCGAGCCGGTGCGGAAGCCTCTTGCCGGATCGAGCGGTTTGACGCCGACGAGACGCGGGCGTTCGGAATCCTGCAGGCCTTCACGGGCGAGCATTGCCTTGCCGATGAAATCCGGCTTGATTGATGAAACCATGCGGCCGAAACCGAGATCGCCTGGTGTCACCGTGCCGTTGATTTCGGCGTGGGTGACATGGCCCTTCTCGATGCGCATGACGCCGAGCGCTTCGGCGCCATAGGCGCAGATGCCATGTTTTTCGCCCGCCGCCATGATGGCGTCGGCAACGCCTTCGCCGTAGCCGGCCGGCACAGCCAGCTCGTAGGCGAGTTCGCCGGAGAAGGAGATGCGGAAGAGCCGGCCTTCGAGCCTGCCGCCGAAGAGAGAGACCTTGCGGGCGCTCATAAAGGGGAAGGCGGCATCCGATATATCTTCATCAACGATCTCAGAGAGGATGGCGCGCGATTTCGGCCCCGCAACGGCCATCTGGGCCCATTGATCGGTCGAGGAGGCGAAGCAGACATCGAGTTCAGGCCAGAGCGTCTGGGCGCAGAATTCGAGATGGGTGAGCACGCCGGCGGCGAGTGCTGTCGTCGTCGTCATGAAGAAATGATCGTCACTGAACCGGCTGGTGGTGCCGTCATCATAGATGAAGCCGTCCTCACGCAGCATGATGCCGTAACGCGCCTTGCCGACTGCAAGCTTGGCGAACCCATTGCAATAGATGCGATCGAGGAAGGTCGCGGCATCCCTGCCGAAGATTTCGATCTTGCCGAGCGTCGAGACATCGCAGAGGCCGGCATTCTTCCGGATGTTCAGCACCTCGCGGTCGACACTTTCGCGCCATGTCGTCTCGCCGGCGCGCGGGAACCAGGAGGAGCGGTACCAGAGGCCGGTTTCGACGAAGACCGCGCCGTTCTTCTGAGCCCAGCCATGCAGCGGCGATTTGCGTGCCGGCTGGAAATGTTTGCCGCGCGATGCCCCGGACAAAGCGCCGAAGGAAACCGGCGTATAGAAGGGCCGGAAGGTCGTCGTTCCCACTTCGGCGGGCGACACGCCGCGCGCTTCTGCGAGAATGCCGATAGCGTTGATGTTGGAAAGTTTGCCTTGGTCAGTCGCCATGCCGGATGTGGTGTAACGCTTGGCGAGTTCGACATGGCCGTAGCCTTCGCGTACGGCAAGGCCCAGATCCTTGAGGTGCACATCGTTCTGATAATCGACGAAAGCCTTGCCCTTCGAGCCCTTGACGGACCAGAGCGGCTTTGCGCGCTGAGCCGTCTCGACGGCAGATGCAAAGGCTGGTTCCGCTGCGAAGCCGATCGCCTTCAATGCGGCTGATGCCTTTGCGGCACCATCGCCGAGGCAAGCGTCGGCTTGTGCAAGGCCAGCAGCCGAGCCGGCAACGATAAGGCCTTCCTGCTGGACGGGCGCCAGAAATGCCGAGGCCTCGTCCGACCATTGCGGCTTCGCGCCACGATGGCAGGCAAGATGAATGATCGGGCTCCAGCCGCCCGACATGGCAAGCGCATCCGCCTCGATCCGACGGGTGCCGCCTGCGATTTCCACGCTGATGCCGCGCAGGCGCTTGCCGCCAAGCGCATCGATAATGCGGGCGCCCTTCAGCACTTCGGCGCGGCCCTGCCAGCTCCCAGCCGCATCCGCGCGGCTGTCGACGATCGCAGCGACTTCGAGGCCTGCGGCTTCGAGATCGGCGGCGGTGCGGTAACCGGCATCGTTGGTGGTGAAGACCACCGTGCGAGCGCCGGGCGCGACCGCTTGCCGGTTGAGATAGCTGCGCATGGCGCCTGCCATCATCACGCCGGGAACATCGTTGCCGCCGAAGACGAGCGGCCGCTCTTCGGCGCCCGTCGCAAGGATCGCCTGGCGGGCGACGATGCGCCACAGCCGTTCGACCGGGCGATCGGGATCGGGCATCGCCACATGCTTCTGCACGCGTTCGACCGCGCCTAAGACATTGTCGTCGTACCAGCCGAACACCGTCATACGCGGCAGGCGACGCACATTCTCCAACCCCTCCAGCCCGGCAAGCAGCTCGCTGAGAAGAGCGCTCGCTGGTTTGCCGTCGATAGTGCCGGTCTCGGACAGCAGGCTACCGCCGAGTTCGGGGCCTTCATCGGCGAGGATGACGCGGGCGCCGGCGCGGCCGGCGGTCAGCGCTGCTGCCAGACCGGCAGGGCCGGCGCCGATGACAAGCAGATCGCAATGCGCCCAGCACTTCTCATAGGTATCGGGATCAGCCTCATAGGAGGCCCTGCCGAGGCCCGCCGCCTTGCGGATGATCGGCTCATAGAGTTTTTCCCAGAGGCCGGCCGGCCACATGAAAGTCTTGTAGTAGAAGCCTGCGCTGAGGAAGGGCGAAAGTAACCCGTTGACCGCACCGACATCGAAGCCTAGCGAGGGCCAGCGGTTCTGGCTTTTTGCCGTCAGCCCCTGGTAAAGCTCGATCATCGTCGCGCGTGTGTTCGGTTCGGTGCGCCCGCCACTGCCCGTCGTCACCAGCGCATTCGGTTCGGCAGCGCCTGCCGTCAGGATGCCGCGCGGACGGTGATATTTGAAGCTGCGGCCGACGAGCTGGACGCCGTTGGCAAGCAGCGCCGAAGCGAGTGTGTCGCCCGGATGGCCTTCGAGCGCCCTGCCGTCAAAGGTAAAGCCGAGCATCGTGGCACGGTCGATGCGGCCGCCGGAGGAAAGACGGAAGCTCGTCATGCCGGTTCTCCGCCGAGCTTGGAAAGGGCGGCATCCCTGACGCCATGGATTGCATGGGTGACGGTGTCGCGTTCGACGATCAGCCAGCGACGGCATCCCGAGGAGTGGTGCCAGTATTCTCTATGCCGACCGCGCGGATTGTCGCGCAGATAGACATAATCGAACCAGGCATCCGCACCGGCATCCGGCGCCGGCCGGGTAAGACTCGCATCACCGCGGATCGAGAATTCTTCTTTGGGCCGGGCGCCGCAATGGGGACATGAAATCAGGCTTGCCATCGATAAATGTCCTCAGTGCAGATTGGGCTGGGCGCCGACGCCCTTTTCGTCGATCGGATAGCCGCGCGCGAAGCGGTCGAGCCGGAAGGCGCGGGCAGTCTGATGCGGCGTGTTGCGGGCGATCAGATGGGCGTAGCAGAAGCCGGAGGCAGGCGTCGCCTTGAAGCCGCCGTAGCACCAGCCAGTATTAAGATAGAGATTGTCGATATGGGTTCGGTCGATGATCGGCGAGCCGTCCATGCTCATGTCCATGACGCCGCCCCAGGAGCGCAGATAACGAACGCGCGACAATGATGGGATCATCGCGAGCCCGGCTTCGGCCACATGCTCGACCGAGGCGAGATTGCCGCGCTGGGCATAGGAATTGTAGCCATCGATATCGCCGCCAAAGACGAGGCCGCCCTTGTCCGACTGGGACACGTAGAAATGCCCGGCGCCGAAAGTGACGACCGTGTCGATGAACGGCTTCAGCCCTTCGGAGACGAAGGCCTGCAGCACATGGCTTTCGATCGGCAGCCGCAGGCCGGCCATATCGGCGACGACGGTGGAGTTGCCGGCCGCCGCAAGCGCCAGTTTGCCGCAGCCGATGAAGCCCCTGCTGGTCTCGACCCCGGTGACCTCGCCGTTTTCGGTGCGGATGCCGGTGACTTCGCAATTGGTGATGATATCGACGCCGCGGCTGTCTGCGCCGCGGGCATATCCCCAGGCGACCGCATCGTGGCGCACCGTGCCGCCGCGCGGGTGGAGCAGGCCGCCCATCACGGGGAAACGGGCATTGTCGAAATCGAGGAAGGGCAATTTCCGGCGCACCGCCTGCCGATCGAGAAGCTCGGCATCAACGCCGTGCAGCCGCATGGCGTTGCCGCGGCGCGTATAGGCGTCACGTTGCGCGTCGGAATGGAAGAGGTTGAGCACGCCGCGCTGCGAGACCATGGCGTTGAAATTGAAATCCTGCTCCAGCCCCTCCCAGAGCTTCATCGACAGCTCGTAGAAGGGATTGTTGCCAGGCAGCAGGTAATTCGAGCGGATGATCGTCGTGTTCCGGCCGATATTGCCGGAACCGAGATAACCCTTTTCGAGGACGGCGACATTGGTGATGCCGAATTCCTTGGCAAGATAATAGGCCGTGGCAAGACCGTGACCGCCGCCGCCGACAATGATGACGTCGTAGTGTGGCTTCGGCGCCGGATCGCGCCAGGCAGGCGCCCAATCTTTATTGCCGCGAAGGCCGTTCAAAAAAATCGAAAGAGCGGAATAGCGCATGGGTCACCCGGAATGAACAGGGCCATGATGCCAGAATGACGCGAGCGGACTTGCACAACAGGGACTAAAATAGCTAAGAAAGAGACATGTCATCGATTGACAGCAAAAATGTGCAGACGATCGGCTTCATCCTTATCCCGGGATTTGCGCTGATGTCCTATGCCTCGGCGACGGAGCCGCTGCGGGCTGCAAATCTTCTGGCCGGCCGCGAGATCTATCGGCTGCAGATCTTCTCGCCGGATGGCGCGCCGGCGCTCTCCTCCTCGGGCGTCAGCGTCCCCGCCGAACCTCTCCCCGTCAGGGGCTCAGGGCTCGGAACGGCGTTCGTCTGCGCCGGCGGTTCACCGCGCGACTGGCGATATCCCGGCGTGCTCGCCTGCTTGCGGCAGCTGTCGCGCGAAGGTGTCAGGATCGGCGGCATCTCGGGCGGTCCCTATCTGATGGCCGCCGCCGGACTGCTTGGCGGCCGCGACTTCACCATCCACTGGGAACATGCGGCGACCCTTCTCGAAGCCTTTCCAGAGCTCACGCCGCGCCAGGCGCGCTTCATGATCGATGGCAACCGGATCACCTGCGGCGGCGGCATCGCCCCGCTCGACATGATGCATGTGCTGATCGCCGAGCGCCTGGGACCGGACTTCGCCCGCCGGGTCAGCGATTGGTACCTTCATACCGAGGTCAACGAGCCTGCAGCGCCGCAGCGCGCCTCGCTGGCCGAGCGTTATGGCGTCCACCATCCCGGCCTGCTCAACGTTCTCGAACGCATGGAGGAAACGATCGAGATGCCGCTCGAGCGCGCCGCCATGGCGCGCATCGCGGGCGTCACCACCCGGCATCTCGACCGGCTCTTCTCGGTGCATCTCGGTACCACCTATCTCGATCAGTACCGCAGGATCAGGCTGCAGCACGCCCATCGCCTGCTGAAGCAGAGCCCGCTTTCCGTCTCGGAAATCTCGGTCGCTACCGGTTTTTCCAGCCTCAGCCACTTTTCCCGCATGTTCCGCAGCATCTACGGCATCGCTCCGCGTGACGCGCGGCGGGATTAGGTTTTCTTCACGGTTGAGGAAATTTCACTATCACGATAGGATTGCCGCTGGGCAAGACAAGGCGGCAGGGGAATCGATGAAATCAAAGCTTCAAGCGGCAGAGCAAGCCGAACAGCCACATGGCGGACGCTCGCCCTTTTCCCAGGATCCGCACGCCGTCCGGGAGCCGAAGGAAAACAACCTCGAAATGGCGATCGGCCATGAGGTGCGCGCCTACCGGAAGAAGCTCGGCATCACGGTGACCGATCTGGCGGCCGCGACCGGCATTTCGCTCGGCATGCTGTCGAAGATCGAGAACGGCAATATTTCGCCGTCGCTGACGACGCTGCAATCGCTGTCGCGGGCGCTCGGCGTGCCGCTGACGGCCTTCTTCCGCCGCTTTGAGGAAGCGCGCAATGCCGTCTTCGTCAAGGCGGGGCAGGGGGTCGAACTCGAACGGCGCGGCACGCGCGCCGGCCATCAATATAATCTGCTCGGTCATATCGACAACAATACCAGCGGCGTCATCGTCGAGCCCTATCTCATCACGCTGACGGCCGATTCCGACATCTTCCCCACCTTCCAGCACGAGGGAATGGAGTTTCTCTACATGCTCGAGGGCGAGGTTATTTACCGCCACGGCGACCAGCTTTTCCAGATGCAGCCCGGCGACAGCCTGTTCTTCGACGCCGATGCGCCACATGGGCCGGAGCAGCTGATGAAGCTGCCGAGCAAGTACCTCTCGATCATCAGTTATCCCCAGCAGAGCTCCAAGGGCTGACTTGCCTTAGAAGAAAAGTTTATTCCTCCCAGTTGATGTCGACAAACAGACCTGCTAGTCCTTTCTCAACACGAAAGGAGCGCGGCTATGTGCGGCATTGTTGGACTGTTCCTCAAGGACAAGAGCCTTGAGCCCCAGCTGGGAAACCTGCTCTCGGATATGCTGATAACCATGACGGATCGCGGACCGGACTCGGCCGGCATCGCAATCTATGGGGGGTCTGCCGAGGGCAAGGCAAAGATCACTATCCAGTCCGCCAATCCGGGCGTGGATTTCGAAGGCCTCGCGGCTGACCTCGAGAAGGCCGGCATCAGAGCCCACGTATGGGCCAAGAGCACGCACGCGGTCATCGAGCTGGAAGCCTCCAAGCTTGAAAATGTGCGCAAGGCGCTCGAAGAGATCCGTCCGGCAGTCCGCCTGATGGGATCGGGCGAAAGCGTCGAAATCTACAAGGAAATCGGCCTTCCAAAGGATGTCGTGGCACGGTTCGGCGTCCGCTCGATGAGCGGCACCCACGGCATCGGCCATACCCGCATGGCAACCGAATCCGCCGTCACCACGCTCGGCGCCCACCCGTTTTCGACCGGCGCCGACCAGTGCCTCGTGCACAATGGCTCGCTGTCCAACCACAACAACCTGCGCCGCGAGCTGATACGCGAAGGCATGACCTTCGAAACGCAGAACGATTCCGAAGTCGCGGCCGCCTATCTCACGGCCGAAATGGCCAAAGGCAAGGATCTCGGCCAGGCGCTGACGGGCGCCCTCGACGATCTCGACGGTTTCTTCACCTTCGTTGTCGGTACCAAGTCCGGCTTCGGGGTGGTGCGCGACCCGATCGCTTGCAAGCCTGCCGTCATGGCCGAGACGGACCAGTATGTCGCCTTCGGTTCGGAATACCGCGCGCTGGTCAACCTTCCCGGCATCGAGAATGCCCGCGTCTGGGAGCCGGAGCCGGCGACCGTCTACTTCTGGGATCACGACAAGGCCGCCTGAGCGATGCCGGAAAAGCAGGAGGCGGCTCAGCCGTCTCCCGACCAACGAGGATTAAATGCCCACATTCGATCTTTCCAACACCCCTCTTCGCGAACTGAACAGCGCGCTGCATGCCCTTTCCAAAGGCGCCAACGACACTGAATTCGAAGTCATCAACCCGCGCGGCAGCCATGCCGTTGCCGTTGGTATCAACAGCCCCGTTACGGTCGCCGTCAGAGGATCGGTCGGCTATTACTGCGCCGGCATGAATGACGGCGGCAGGGTGACGGTTCATGGTTCGGCCGGTCCGGGTGTTGCCGAAAACATGATGTCCGGTACCGTCGTCATCGAGGGCGACGCCAGCCAGTATGCCGGCGCCACCGGCCGAGGCGGCCTGCTCGTCATCAAGGGCAATGCGGCGTCGCGCTGCGGCATTTCGATGAAGGGCATCGACATCGTCGTTCATGGCAGCATCGGCCACATGTCGGCCTTCATGGGCCAGTCCGGCCATCTCGTCGTGCTGGGTGACGCTGGCGATGCGCTGGGGGATTCGCTCTACGAGGCCAAGCTGTTCGTCCGCGGCGAGGTGAAGAGCCTCGGCTCCGACTGCATCGAGAAAGAGATGCGGCCGGAACATCTGGACAAGCTTGCCGAGCTGCTCGAGCGCGCTGGGGTCACGGGCGTCAGGCCCGAAGAGTTCAAGCGTTACGGCTCTGCTCGCAAGCTCTACAATTTCAACATCGACAACGCCGACGCGTATTGAGGCGAGGGACACCCATGAGCTATCACAACCCTTACACCCCGCCACGCAAGTCCGCGACGTTCGATGACTATACGCTCGCCGAAATCCGCCGCGCGGCCGCGACCGGTATCTATGACATCCGCGGCGCCGGCACCAAGCGCAAGGTTCCGCATTTCGACGATCTGCTGTTTCTCGGCGCCTCGATCTCGCGTTATCCGCTCGAAGGCTACCGCGAGAAGTGCGACACGACAGTGGTGCTCGGCTCACGTTTTGCCAAGAAACCGATCACGCTGAAGACGCCGATCACCATCGCCGGCATGAGCTTCGGCGCGCTTTCCGGCAATGCCAAGGAAGCGCTCGGCCGGGGTGCGACGATCGCGGGCACGTCGACCACGACAGGCGATGGCGGCATGACGGATGAGGAACGCGGCCATTCGCAAACGCTGGTCTACCAATATCTGCCTTCCCGCTACGGCATGAATCCGAAAGACCTGCGCCGTGCCGATGCAATCGAAGTCGTGGTCGGCCAGGGCGCCAAGCCCGGCGGCGGCGGCATGCTGCTCGGCCAGAAGATCTCCGACCGCGTTGCCAATATGCGCAACCTGCCAAAGGGCATCGACCAACGCTCAGCCTGCCGCCATCCTGATTGGACCGGCCCCGACGATCTGGAAATCAAGATCATGGAACTGCGCGAGATCACCGACTGGGAAAAGCCGATCTACGTCAAGGTCGGCGGTGCGCGTCCATATTACGACACCGCTCTTGCGGTGAAAGCAGGTGCTGACGTCGTCGTTCTCGACGGCATGCAGGGCGGCACGGCGGCGACGCAGGACGTCTTCATCGAAAATGTCGGCATGCCGACGCTCGCCTGCATTCGTCCGGCCGTCCAGGCGCTGCAGGATCTCGGCATGCATCGAAAGGTGCAGCTCATCGTTTCGGGCGGCATCCGCTCGGGCGCCGACGTTGCCAAGGCGCTTGCGCTCGGCGCCGACGCGGTCGCGATCGGCACGGCGGCGCTCGTCGCGATCGGCGACAACGATCCGCACTGGGAAGAGGAATATCAGAAGCTCGGCACCACCGCCGGCGCTTATGACGATTGGCATGAAGGCAAGGATCCGGCCGGCATCACTACCCAGGATCCGGAGCTTGCAAAACGTCTTGATCCGGTTGCGGCCGGCCGCCGCCTCGCCAACTACCTCAAGGTCATGACGCTCGAGGCACAGACGATCGCGCGTGCCTGCGGCAAGAACCACCTGCACAACCTTGAGCCGGAAGACCTCGTCGCACTGACGATCGAGGCATCGGCCATGGCGCAGGTGCCGCTCGCCGGCACCAACTGGATTCCCGGCAAGGGAGGCTTCTGATTTCTACCGGCCGGGCAAAAGTCCCGGCCGTTTCATATCCATAACCAAAGTGTCTCCAAGAAATCCAAAGGGGAACGAAAATGACACTGGACCTTGCTGCTTTTGCCAGAGACAAAGGCATCAAATATTTCATGATCAGCTATACCGACCTGTTCGGCGGCCAACGCGCCAAGCTGGTCCCGGCAGAAGCCATCGCGGACATGCAGAAAGATGGCGCAGGCTTTGCGGGCTTCGCGACCTGGCTCGATCTGACGCCCGCCCATCCGGACCTGTTTGCGGTTCCCGATGCTTCCTCCGTCATCCAGCTACCCTGGAAGAAAGACGTCGCATGGGTCGCGGCCGACTGCGTCATGGACGACCGGCCTGTCGAACAGGCGCCGCGCGTGGTGCTGAAACGACTGGTCGCCGAAGCTGCGAAAGAAGGGCTGCGGGTAAAAACCGGCGTCGAGCCCGAGTTCTTTCTCATCTCTGCTGACGGTTCGGTGATTTCGGACCAGTTCGATACGGCCGAGAAGCCCTGCTACGATCAGCAGGCGGTGATGCGGCGGTACGACGTGATCGCCGAGATTTGCGACTACATGCTTGAGCTCGGCTGGAAGCCCTATCAGAACGACCATGAGGATGCGAACGGCCAGTTCGAGATGAACTGGGAATATGACGACGTTCTGAAGACGGCGGACAAGCACTCCTTCTTCAAATTCATGGTCAAGTCGGTCGCCGAAAAGCACGGCCTTCGCGCCACTTTCATGCCGAAGCCCTTCAAGGGCCTGACCGGAAACGGTTGCCATGCCCACATCTCGGTCTGGGACATCGAAGGCAAGGTAAACGCCTTCGCGGACAAGGAAATGCCCTTCGGGCTCTCCGCTCAGGGTAAGACCTTCCTCGGCGGCATCATGAAGCATGCCTCCGCGCTTGCCGCGATCACCAATCCGACGGTCAACTCCTACAAGCGCATCAACGCGCCGCGCACGACATCGGGCGCGACCTGGTCGCCGAACACCGTCACCTGGACGGGCAACAACCGCACCCACATGGTGCGTGTGCCGGGACCGGGCCGTTTCGAGCTGCGCCTGCCGGATGGTGCGGTCAACCCCTACCTGCTGCAGGCGATCATCATTGCGGCCGGCCTCGACGGCATCCACAGCCAGGCGGACCCCGGCCGGCACTACGATATCGACATGTATGCCGAGGGGCATCTGGTGAAGGATGCACCGCGCCTGCCGCTCAATCTGCTCGACGCGCTGCGCGCCTATGATGCCGACGAAGGCTTGAAAGAGGCGATCGGGGCTGAGTTTTCCGCCGCCTATCTCAAGCTCAAGCATCGGGAATGGAACGCCTACTGCTCGCATTTCACCCAATGGGAACGCGACAGCACGCTCGATATCTGAGCAGCCGGGCCGATGGCTTCGACAACAACCGACATGCCGGGGCGGAAAGCTCCCGGCGTGACCGGGTTTTCCACATCAGAATCGGCGAAAGAAGAGACAGCATGAAGAGCTTCGTACTGACCGTATCCTGCACATCGACGCGCGGCATCGTGGCGGCGATTTCGAGCTATCTGGCCGAGAAGGGCTGCAACATCATCGACAGCTCGCAGTTCGACGATCTCGATACCGGCAAGTTCTTCATGCGTGTCAGCTTCATTTCG